>NZ_AQOV01000001.1:2400000-3000000 GCF_000365425.1 Methylomonas sp. MK1 | reverse complement strand
AAGCCGTCGCGCCAGCGACACCAAAATCTCCTCACCCCAACCCTCTCCAGCAAGAGTGGGAGAGTATTACCTTCCAATCGCGTAATACTGCAACCCAAACTGCCTAACCAACCTCGGCTCATACATATTCCGCCCATCGAATATCACCTTATCTTTCAACAAACGGCCCAGGTCATCAAAATCCGGGCTGCGGAACTGTTTCCATTCGGTGACGATGATCAACGCGTCCACATCGTTTAAGGTGTCCGCCTGTTTCGCGCAATACACCAATCCGGTTTTGTCGCCATAGATGCGCTGCGCTTCTTCCATCGCTTCCGGGTCGTAAGCGCGTACTGTCGCGCCGGCATCGATCAGGGCTTCCAGCAATACCCGGCTAGGGGCTTCGCGCATGTCGTCGGTGTTGGGTTTAAACGCCAGGCCCCACAAGGCAAAGGTTTTGCCTTTCACGCCGTTTGGGTAATGCGTGGAGATTTTCTCGAATAAGCGGTGCTTTTGCCGGTCGTTGACGTTTTCCACCGCGCTGAGTAATTCGGCTTGATAGCCGTAATCGCGAGCGGTGCGTTCCAGAGCTTTCACGTCTTTAGGAAAGCAAGAACCGCCATAGCCGCAGCCCGGATAGATAAAGCTGTAACCGATGCGGCTGTCGGAGCCGATGCCGTGGCGAACGTTTTCGATGTCGGCGCCCAATCTTTCCGCCAAGTTGGCCAGCTCGTTCATAAAGCTGATTTTGGTGGCCAGCATGGCGTTGGCGGCGTATTTGGTCAGCTCGGCGGAACGAATGTCCATCGTAATGACCCGCTCCCGACTGCGGTTGAATGGCGAGTAGAGCGCTTTCAATAATTCGGCGGTTCTAGGGTTATCGGTGCCGATGATGATGCGGTCTGGCTTCATGAAGTCGTCCAGCGCCGAGCCTTCTTTCAAAAACTCGGGGTTGGAGACGACGTCGAATTCCAACTCCTGATTGCGCTCGGCCAATACATCCTTGATGGCCTGTTTGACCTTGTCGGCGGTTCCGACCGGCACGGTGGATTTATCGACGACGATTTTGTAATCGCTCATGTGTTCGGCGATGCTTTTCGCCACGGCCAGCACGTATTTCAAATCAGCCGAGCCATCTTCGTCCGGCGGCGTGCCGACGGCGATGAATTGAAACAAACCAAAATCCACGGCTTCTTTGACGTCGGTGGTAAAGCTCAAGCGACCGGCTGCAACGTTGTCCTTGACCATTTCGTCCAAACCCGGTTCGTAAATCGGAATGACACCTTGTTTGAGTTGGTCGATTTTGCGTTGGTCGACGTCCATGCACAGCACTTGATTGCCCACTTCGGCCAGACAGGCGCCCGTTACCAAACCTACATATCCACTGCCAAACACCGTAATTTTCATCGTTACACCTTGTAAACTAATTGGAAGTTCGTTTCTGTTTTAATCGATACAACGCGGAAATATCCTCGTCGCCATAACCTTTGGCCATCAGTTTGGCATAGTCCGCGAGTGTAGTAATGGTCAAAGGACAACCGACACCGGCATGCTGAGCCATATGCTGGGCTATTTTTAAGTCTTTATGATGAAGCGCTAGTTTAAAACCCGGCGGGAATTGGTTTTGCGTCATGGTCTTGCCGCGATGCTGCAAGAACCAGTTACCGGCCGCGCCACCGCTAACAACATCGATGACTTTTTCCATCGGTAACCCCTGAGCCTCGGCAAAGGCCAAGGCTTCGGTCACTGCCTGGTTAATCCCGGCACACATGATTTGGTTCACTGCCTTGCAGGCTTGCCCAGCGCCAACGCCACCCATGTGCTCGATACGTACGGTCATTGCCGCCAACACCGGGCGAACCCGTTCCAAAGTTTTCGGGTCGCCACCGACCATCATGGCCAACGTGCCTTTGTTGGCGCCTTCCACGCCGCCGGACACCGGCGCATCGAGAAAAGCGACATTCTTCTCCGCAAGTTTTTGCGCCGCGACAGCCGCCGTCTCGCTGCTGACCGTGGACAAATCCACCACCACGCTGCCTAGCCGGATGGTTTTAGCGATAGCATCGACCACCATCAACACGTCTTTATCCGCCGACACACAGACCAACACGATATCGACTTGACCTGCCAGTTGTTCGATAGTCTCGCAAGCCTGGATTTGCAATTCCGCCGCTAAGGTTTCGGCTTTACTAGAGGTCCGATTGTAAACCGCAGTCAAGCATCCGGCCTTGGCAAGGTTGCGCGCCATGCCCTGGCCCATTGCCCCCAATCCGATCAAGCCTACCCGCATGTCATAACCCCTTTAATGTTTTGGGAGCCATTATAGCGCCTTGGTCTGGCCCTGACAGACCGCACTGCGATTTACAAAGCGCCACGCTGTTGCAGTACCGAAACTGCAATCGCCGCGTTTATTTTTCCAAGTAGGTATAAGCGTTCAATCCGGCCAGCAACTCTTGCTCGAAAGCCTGCTTTTGCCCGGCCGACAATCCGCTGCCGTCTAGCTTTTGCCGATAGGCGGTTTTCAAAGCTTCGGTATTAATATGCACATAATCCAGCAACTCGCTGACATCCTCGCCTTCCATGAAGTCGCCGAAGCGATAGCCCTGTTCGTCCAATTCGATATTAATCGAATGCGTATCGCCGAACAAATTATGCATATCCCCCAAAATTTCCTGATACGCGCCGACCATGAAAAAGCCGATCAGATAATCCTGATCTTCGGCGATGGTATGCAACGGCATGGTGTTGGCGATGTTCTGATGATCGACGTATTGATCGATACGGCCGTCGGAATCGCAGGTCAAATCCTGCAACACCGCGCGCCGGGTGGGTTGCTGGTGCAACTGGTGAATGGGCATGATCGGGAAAATCTGGTCTATACCCCAAATGTCCGGCATCGATTGAAACAAGGAAAAATTGCAGAACACTTTATCCGCCAGCTTCTCGTCCAGTTCCTGCAAAATCTCCCGGTGATGATGGTTATCCAGGTTCAACTCGCGCTGAATTTGCTGACATAAGCTCACATAGTATTTCTCGGCTTCAGCCAGTTCGGTCAGCGACAAATCGCCCTGCACGAACTGGGCGCGAGCCTCAGCCATGTTGAATTGGGCGTTGTGATAAGCCTCGGCGATATTTTGCCCGGATATTTCCACCGGCGCAGCGGCGCCTTGTAGGCTTTCCACTTCAGTGACATTGGTAATCAACACCGCGTGGTGAGCAGTGATGGCTCGGCCTGATTCTGTGATGATATTGGGCTGCGGCAAACCCTGTTGCTCAGCCACTTCGGCAAAAGCGCGGACGATGTTTTCCGCATATTCATTGACGCTGTAATTGATCGAACATTCGCGCCGCGAACCGCTGCCGTCGTAATCCACGCCCAAACCGCCGCCGGCATCGACGGTGGTAATGTTGGCGCCGAGTTTATGCAATTGCAGATAAAACTGGCCGGCCTCTTTCAAGGCCAGCTTGATGTCGTGGATATTGGCAATCTGCGAGCCCATATGAAAGTGCATCAGCTGCAAGCAGTTCAGCATCTCCAATTGCTGCAAGCGGGCGATGAGTTGCAATACTTCGCTGGCATGCAAGCCAAACTTGGATTTTTCGCCGCCGCTGTTTTGCCATTTGCCGGCGCTGATAGTCGATAGCCGCACGCGCAAACCGATCATTGGTGTTACTTGCAGTTTAGCGGCCTCTTCGATAATCATCTCCAGCTCGGAAGGCTTTTCAATGACAATGAACACCGACAAACCCATCAACTGTCCCATCAAGGCCATGCGGATGTAAGCCCGGTCTTTATAACCGTTGCAGACAATAGTGCCGCTGGGTTTGGCCAGCCCTAAAATCGCCAATAATTCTGGTTTGCTGCCGGCTTCCAGACCGATATGCTCGGCGGCAACGATGCTTTCCACCACATTGCCTTGCTGATTAACCTTGATCGGATACACCGGTGTGTAATGCCCTTTGTAACGATGCGCGGCTCTCGCTTGATCGAATCCCTGCTGTAGCTGGCGGATGCGATCACGCAAAATATCGGTAAATCGCACCAGGACCGGAAAGTTCAAACCCTTGTCCCGCAAGGCCTGGGCAATCTCGAACAGATCGATTTCCGTGGCGCAATCGGCTTGCGGCTTCACGCAGACATGGCCTTGGTCGTTAATCGAAAAATAACCGTTACCCCATTGCTGAATGGCGTAAAGCTGCTTGGATTGTTCAATCGACCAGGGTTGTGTTGGCACGCGTTCTACTCGGACTGTCATAAAGAGGTAGAAATTCTAAAGTATAATGATGAACGTTATATGACTTTTTACAGGACTTCATCATGCTCGACGACCAATGGTTCAGCGAAGCGCAAACCGCCACCGGTACTGCGTTTTCATTAAAAATCACCCGTAAACTCCACGAGGAGCAATCCGAATTTCAGTTTCTGGAAATCTACGAAACCGAACAGTTCGGCAATCTGATGGTGATTGACGGCTGCACCATGGTCTCCACCCGCGATAATTTCTTTTATCACGAGATGATCAGCCACCCGGTGTTGTTCACCCATCCCAACCCGAAAAACGTGCTGATCATCGGCGGCGGCGACTGCGGCACCTTGCGCGAGGTGTTGAAACATCCCGGCGTTGAATCAGCTGTGCAAATCGACATCGACGAGCGCGTCACCCGCTTGGCGGAAATCTACTTTCCGGAATTGTGCGAGTCCAACAACGATCCGCGCGCCGACCTGAAATTCATCGACGGCATCAAATGGGTAAAAGACGCCGCGCCGAACAGCGTGGACATCATCATCGTCGACAGCACCGACCCGGTCGGCCCGGCCGAAGGCCTGTTCAGCGCCGATTTTTACAGAGATTGCTATAAAGCCTTGAGCGAAAACGGCATCGTGGTACAACAAAGCGAATCGGCCTTGCTGCATATGAAAATCCTGAAGGAAATGCGCGCAGAAATGCGGGCCGCCGGCTTTGAACACCAGCAGACCGTCTTCTTCCCGCAATGCATTTATCCGTCCGGCTGGTGGAGCGCGACGATGGCCAGTAAAACCGACCTGTCTTCGTTCCGCGAACAGGACGCGGCCAACAAGGGCTTCGAGACCGTTTATTACAACAGCGACATCCACAAAGCCAGTTTGGCGATGCCGGAGTTTTTCAAAAAAGCCTTCGTTTAAACCACAAGCGAGCCGAAGCGGATCCGCGCTTCGGCTACCGCCGAGCAACATTCCACGCCGCACACTACCCTCAAATCGCTTTTCTACCTTCAGCTCGACATCGCTAACCTTGATAGCTGTCCGACTATCTGAGACACTACATTTTGTAGGGTTGCGCCTACAGCCCTTACCCGCTCGACCACATAATCTTGCGGCTAGTCGAACAATCTAAAAAGCTTATTTCATTAATCACGCCAGGAGATGATTAGGAATCAACCGATGACCACGCCTCCTGACAAAACCCAGGTAATCTTGTCCAACACCTTAGTCGGCAAACTATCCGAAAACGGCCGCGACCTTTCGGAGCTCGAGCCGTATTTGGTGGTTTTATCCGGTAGCGAACAAGGCAAGCAATTCAAATTACACAATCATCAGCATGTGTTGGGCCGCGAACCGTCCGTGGATATTCTGATTCCCGATCCTAAGGTCTCCCGGCGCCACGGCAGGCTTTGGGTGCAAAGCCAGCATATCCTGCTCGAAGACTTAAACTCCACCAACGGCACTTACGTCAACGGCAAGCGCGTCGCAAAACATAAACTCGAATTACTCGACAGAATCCTGTTGGGCGACACCTACCTTAAAATCGATTACAAACGTTTCAACGAAGCCAAATCCGAACAGGCGCTTTACGCGGCAGCGAATCTGGATGCGATGACCAACATCCTTAACCGCAACGCCTTCATGCTGCGCGCGCAACAGGAGTTGTCTTTTTGTAAACGCAACGAAACCCGCTTGACGGTGATGATGTGCGACGCCGATCATTTCAAACGCACCAACGACAATTTCGGCCACCTCGCCGGCGATCAGGTACTGAAAGAATTGGCGAAAATTCTGAATGCGGAAATGCGCCAAGAGGACTTTCTGGCCCGTTATGGCGGCGAAGAATTCATCATGTTATTGCGGGATATTTCCAGCGATGCCGCAGCCACGTTGGCGGAACGCATCAGACATACGGTGATGCGGCATACGTTTCAATACCAAAATCAGCACATAGCTGCCACCATTTCGATTGGCGTCTGCTCGCGCCGGGTAGTCGCAGACACATCCCTGGAAGGGATTATTCAAGCGGCCGACGACGCCCTTTACCGCGCCAAGAAAAACGGCCGCAATCGCGTAGAAATCGACGCCCGATAAATTTGGCCTGCCAACCTGGCAATACAAACACCAAGCCTCATAAGGTATTTGCATTTATCCGCGCCGTGCGTTACTGTCCAACTTCCAGTGTTTTCGGCGTTCTGCTGCTATGCTTAGCACGTCAGTAGAATCAAATTTGTAACACCACGGGAGTATCCAACATGAATAAAAATAAATTCCTCACCACCTGTTTGCTGTCAGGTGCATTGTTAGCAAGCCAAACGGCAATTGCGGACGAAAACCACACGGGTTATTTGGCGGGTTTCACTTCCAGAGTTAGCCAAGGCTTTGCTAACACCGCCTTCAGTTTTATCGAAATCCCTAAAAACGTGACCAACATTACTCACGACCAAAACTTCCTGCTTGGCTCGACTTGGGGCGTGTTACGTGGCGTGGCGCACACCGTCAGCCGCACCGTGATAGGCGTGGCGGAGCTGATTACCTCGCCGATACCCACCGATGAATTTATCTCTCCGCCATACGTCTGGGACCGTTTTAGCGAGGATACCCGTTACTTCGGCCTGCATTTCCCCGGCTACTGGACCCATTTCGGCCCGCTGGATCACGGCTATTCCGACACGCTGGATCATGGCAAGTAACGCGGACGATACCGCTCGATTTAGAGGATAAGATCATGAAAAAAAAATACGTATACATCCCGCTTGCCGTTCTGGCCCTATCGTTAACTGCCTGCTCCACTCCGAAAAAAGACGTAGCAGGACTTAGTGCGGAAATTGATGCTGCATCCAAAGGTCATTACGGTCAAGCCTTGCTCCACGCGTCAGCGGCTGAACAAGACTTAAAAACGGCCAACCATGTGCTGAAACACTGGCAAAACGATTACTACTGGAACATCGACGAGAGTCTAAAAGCGCAAGAGGCTGCAAAATCAGCCGCTGCACACATTTTGGCCTCGGAAAAAGAGTATTGCCAATGGCTAACCGAGGTGCATTCACAAAATCACCACAACGTGGAAACCATTCATGAAACCGTAGCCTACTTCAAAACCGGTAGCCACGTGCCGTTCAAAACCAAGGAAGACACCATCGGCCACATTGGTCACTTTTTACACGACCACCCCGATGCCACAGCGACTGTAACAGCTTCGACCGACACAGTGGGCAAACCTGCTGCTAACCAAGCCTTATCGGAAAGACGAGCTAAATCCGTTAGCGAACTGCTGATTAAAAATGGCGCCAGAGCCTCGCAACTGGTCTCTAAAGCTATCGGCGAAGCTCACGGCCCCGATAATACGGCTGATCAAAGTCACCGCGTTGCCGTGGTTATTTCCGCGCACCCTGACTATCTCGACTGCCCTAAACTGAAGTAAGTCCAGCCCGCCCTGCACGCGCCAGCGGCAGGGTACTGGCGGCAGAGATTCAATAACATCGCTTATCGAATCTCTGCCCACCTTACATCTCATCTGCCTGCCGTTTCTGCCGGTCCGCACTTTCAAGAATCTGCTTTTCCGCGTCCCGGGCCTGATCCATGGGCTGCTTGATTGCATCCACAAGCGGCGGCTGGACTGCTTTAGGCGGGTTGGGTTTATCGGCCGGAGCCGAGTCGCAAGCCTGCAAACCGCAAGCCACTAGTAAAAAAATCAAAGCGTTTTTCATGGTTTTACAGAATCGGCGGATTCAGTGGCTAATGGCAAAAACTCAATCATTCCGGTGCTCGCGAGGCCGGCGCAAAACCTGCTGTATCGCCTGCTCCACCGCCATATCGACAGCACCGGCCATCTCCTGATATTGCTGCTCGCTGACATTAATACCTTTATCGATGGTGTTCCGCACATAACACGGCGGTAATTTATTCAGCGCCAGACAAGCCACGTCTTCCTGAAATGCTTGACTGAATGGCTCGTCGGCCTGCTCAGCAAGCTTCCAAAGCCGGTCTATCACCAATCGCTCGTAATAATTACTAATATTCAGCATAAAGGCCTCTTGAAAAACGTTGGCTACAAATGCTGATAAGCATAGCCCAGAATCCTTCGCGGCCTAGCCCATTCTCATGTTGACAGACTCAGGAAGAGCGGACGGGCTTTATGCGATCACTCCGCTCTCAACGCTTCCAGCGGATTCAATCTAGCGGCCTTGATGGCCGGCACCACGCCTGCCGCGATGCCGATAAACAAGGAAATCGCAAAGGCCGCAACGATGTAATTCCAGGCCAATTGCACCGGTAGCGCGGGAACGAAAGCGGCGGCGAGCTTTACCAGCGCCACGCCCAACAAAACACCTCCAGCCCCGCCGACCAAACTCAGCAACATCGCTTCGCCGAGAAACAGCTTAAACACCATCCCGCGCTCGGCGCCGATGGCCCGCAACAAACCTATCTCTGACACCCGTTCCGATACCGCAATGGTCATGATAGTGAGAATGCCGACCGAGCCCACCAGCAGCGAGATACTACCCAGCGCCGCCACCGCCAAGGTCAAGACACTCAATACCGAATCCATTTTTTCCAGCATCTGGTTCTGGGTAACAATCGTAAAATCTTCAGCACCGTGTCTGGCGATCAAGCGGCGTTTGATGGCTTGCTCCACCGTTTCCGCACTGGTCTCGCTGCTGTATAGCAAGTCGATTTCCATCAAACTCTGCCGATCGAACATCTCCATGGCCTTGCCGCTGGCGATGAACACCGTGTCGTCCAGGTCAAACCCCAACATCTGACCTTTGGCCTGCATCACGCCGATCACCCGAAACCGGTCACTGCCGATACGGATGCGCTGCCCCAAGGGGCTAGCGTTAGCAAATAATTCGGTGCGCATCTTACTGCCCAGCACCGCGAAAGCGCGCGGATTATCCAGGCCATCATTGGGCAGAAAGCGGCCGCTATCGACTTTCAACTGCCATACCTGCGGCAACGCGGCACCGACACCAAACACATTGGCCCGGCGCTGTTTAGCGCCGGCCTCGATCCTGGCATTGCCTTGTACCATGGGCATCGCCGCCAATACATGATCCAGATTTTCCAGACTCGCAGCGTCGGCGGTGGATAAAGGCCGCACCGTGCTGATGGTGGCGCCGGACAAACCGAAGGTAGTGGTTTTACCGGGATAGACCGCGATCAGATGCGTGCCGAATTGGGTAAATTCCGCCAACACGAAACTATGAATACCGCGGCCGATGGAGGTCAAAATCACCACGGCCGCAATGCCGATAATCAAACCCAACGCCGTCAGCAGGGAGCGTTGTTTATGGCTGCTGATGCTGCGCAGCGCCAGTTTCGATAAATCCAGCCAATTCATCTTAGCGCCTCGCCAAAGCCGCGACCGGGTCCAGCCGCGCCGCCTTACGGGCCGGCATTACCCCGAAAATCAAACCGGTGACCAGCGCCACCGCCAAGGCGGACAATCGGGCCCAAAGCGGCAAAGCGACCGGAAAATTCGGATACAGCCACTGCAATACCAAGATACCGAACTGGCCTATCACGCTGCCGACCACTGCGCCAGCCAGGGATAGCAGGGCCGCTTCGCATAAAAACCAGCGTTGCAACTGGCCTTGGGTGGCGCCCAAGGCTTTCAGCAAACCAATTTCCGCGGTGCGTTGGCTAACGCTGACCAGCATCACATTCATCACCAACACGCCCGCCACCGCCAGACTGACCGCTGCAATACCGGCCACGGTAAAAGTCAACGCGGTCAGGATTTTGTCGAAGGTATTCACCACGCTGTCCTGGGTAATCACCGTCACATCGTCCTCGCCTTCGTGGCGCAGCTTGATGATAGTGCGAACCTCTTCGACAGCCTTATACATCGCCGCTTCCGAATGCGCCTCAATTAAAATCCGAAACAAGGAATGGCTGTCGAACAAGGCTTGCGCGGACGCCACCGGCACGATGATTAATTCGTCAAAACCGGTGCCTATCGATTGGCCTTCCTTGGCTAACACGCCAATCACTCGAAACCGGCGGTCGTTGATGCGCAGCCACTGCCCCACCGCTTGCTGGTGCGCAAACAATTCCTCACTGATGGTTTTGCCGATCACGCACACCGAAATTTCCTTATCGGCGTCGGCTTCCGGCAGAAATTGGCCTTGGGCCATCGTCAAGTGCCGCACGCGCAACAAAGCGCGCGTAGAGCCCATCACATTGGTTTCCCGCTCCAGACCGCCGACCGACACCGGCGCCGAGCCGATGCTGACAGGCGCAATGGCCGCGACGTGCCGGCTGCGGAACAAGGCGGCAGCATCGTCCAGCGTCAAATCGCGCGGCGTTTCGCCGAATAGGGGTGGGTGACCGCCGGTGGTCTCGGTGCGGCCGGGCAGGACGATGACCAGATGCGTACCCAACGATTCGAATTCGTGGACCACATAATTGCGGGCGCTGTCGCCCAACGCAGTCAACACATTCACGGCAGCCACGCCTATGCTCATCGCCAAAATAATCAGCGCGGCGCGCAGGGGTTGTGTCCGGATGGCTTTGCCGGCCTGAAGGAGTAAGTCTTTACTGAGCATGGCGATTGGGTAACAAGCTTAGCCGGCAGTTTAGCCGGAACCGCCAACAATACCCAGCTAAAACGCACGCGCTCCATAGACCGCGGGATTAGAGCCTTGAGCTTAGGTTTTCCAGAAGCTGAGCGCAGCCCCTATAGAACCGGAACAGATCAATTTCCGAAGTAATTTATTATCAGCTTGCCGCCGGACATCACCAAATCAGGGTATTCCAACAACTTAATCTTTTGCGTCGGATCACCTTTTACCGCGATCAGATCGGCCGGCGCACCCGGCAATAAGGTGCCAAGCAAGGGTATATTCAGATACTGACCGGCTTTGGAGGTTGCGGTCCGTATCACATCCAACGGCGTCATGCCCGCCAGATGTTGCAGGTACAGCAATTCCTGGCCATCTATGCCCCAGGGAATGTCGGGATGAGCGATTTCCGCGCCATACAAAAACTCCGCACCTAACTCGGCTAAGCGCCTGACATTGCTGCTCACGCCCGGGCATTTGGACAGGGTATCGATGGTACTGACGATTCTGACTTGCTGTGCCACGGCTCGCTGCAATTGCGCATCCGGCAATGTGTCGCAGGGCGCGTGAGCCCATTCGGCGATGCCGGCATCCAAGGCCAATTGTGCGCCTTTAGACTCTGCAAGATGCGCCGCCACCCGGCGACCGAGTAGATGCGCTTCGTCAACGATGGCCGCCAACACAACCGGAGATAACATCGGCCAGCTATGAGGCTTATCGTGCGTGTTGGTGTGCGAGTGTTGGGATTGAGCGTGAGCGTGCCCGCCAGACCAGGGCGCGCCTGCTTCGCCACCCGGCTCCAACGCCACTTTGATCAGCATCGCCCCCCCGCTCACCAGTTTACGCACCGCTTGCCGCGCTTGTTCTGCATCGGCTACCGGCAAGGCAATATCGGATTCGCCCAGATTCGGTATCGGATAGCCTGCCGGCGCGGTGATAATCGGCCCGGACGTCATCAGCCTTAAACTGCCGTCGCCGCCATAGGGTTGATGCAGCGGCCCGCCGACATCGCGCACCGTGGTGATGCCATGGCGCAACACGGTATCGGCCGGGACATGTTGATAGCTTAAATGCGCGTGCAACTCGATAAAACCGGGCAGTAGGGTTGCATCGCCGAGATCGAGCCGGGGCGCATCGCTATCGTTAAAGGCTTCCCGGTCGTCTATCCTGGCAACCTTGCCTTCGCTGATCAGCACCGCTGCATCGTTTCGGAGCGTATAGCCATCGAAAACCCGCGCTGCCGCGATGAGCAACGGTTGGTCTTGGGCGAAGGCGACGCTGCCCGGCAAGGTCAGCACCAGCGCGGAAAGCAATTGGAGGCAGCGGTTGAAACTAGATTGAGATTTCATGGCTATTTCGCAAAAAGCAGTGCCGGCGAAAGCCGGCACTGTCGAGTTGATGGGGATTAAATCGCCTAGAAGCTAGCGGCAATACCGATTTGTCCCCAAATGCCCGGCATTTGATAACCTGGGCGATAGACGTAGCGTTTGTCGAACAAGTTTTCCACGCTAACAAAGACTTCGCCTTTTTTGCCTAACTCGGCAATAGGATAGGCCAGCCGGGTGTTTGCCACGGTAAAGGCTTCGACACGCTGGTTATTCACTTCGCCGACATTCCGGGCTCTGTTCAACGCCCAGGTTCTTGATTGGTATTGCAGGTCGAATGAAAAGCGCAGCGGACCGATGGGGCCGTTGATGCCGGCAGTTACCGCTTGTTCCGGGGTGTAGGGCAAATTCGGGATGCTGGGGTTGAGCAAAGTCAATCCGGCAAACATGCTCCAGTCCGCGATCAGCTCTTGTTTTACAGAAGCTTCCAAGCCGCGCATCCAGTACGAGCCGTAATTGAGATACGCACCCCGGGTTAAATCGAATACGTAGCGGTTCTTGACATTATCGATGAAAAAGCTCAAATCGATTTTTGTGCTTTTGAACGGCGAGGCTTTCAAACCCACTTCAGCATGATCGACGTTTTCAGGCGACAAGTTTTGCCAGCCGTCGGCTGAAAAATTCGGTAAAAAGCCGCCGGAAAACATATTTAACGGCACATTCGACAAGGCCCCAGAGTTAGCCGCCGCGTCAATGCCCGGGTAATTGACACCATTGGAGACGTTACCGAACACGGTTAAATCTTCGGAGACAAATGACAAACCGGCATGCGGCGAGGCTTTGGACTGGTAGTGGCTGTGATCGTAAAAACGTACGCCGATAGACGGTACCATCACCCAGTCTTTATTCAACACCACATCGTGATTCAACGCCACATAAGGACTGGTGAGCCTGAAAGTGGGGGTGGCAAATTGATAGACTTGGTTACCGGTTTGCGTGCCCAGGTTAGTCACTTTACCGTTCAGCCATTCATTGTCGATACCGGCTAGTAAGGTGCCGCCCTGCCACGGCGAAAACTGTTCTTTCCAGCGAAAGCCGTCCATGCTGTATTGGCTGAGCAGATTCGAGCGGTTGTCGGCAAAACCGGTGAAGTAAGTATTTTGACTCAACCAGTTACCGTCGCCGCCGTTATGGTAAAGGGTAAATTTGCCCTGCCAATCGCCGTGCTCATGACTGACACTGGCGGCGACCATGCCGGCAACCGTATCGTACTCGCCGATAGGCGGCGTTACTCCGTATTGTCCGGGATCGCCGGCTCTGTTATCCGCGTAAAGAAACGTCACATCCGAGCGCCATTGCGGATTTAGCTGGTAGCCGGCTTTTCCCATCACATTGCGCAATTCGCCATAGCCATTTTGGCGATGACCGTCCGATTTGGCATAGCCTTGCGCCAAGGAAAAATCGAAATCGCCGTATTTACCTTGCACATCCGCTTGCTCGGCAATCGTACCGAAAAAGCCGCCGGACAAGCGACCGCTACCGTGCAGGCCATCCTCGACCGCAGTTTTGGTTTGCAGGTTGATCGAGCCGAAATTGTTGCCGTTGATATGCGGTTGCGGACCCTTGTACACCGTAATCGATTGCATGCCATTGATGGGCAACAAATCCAACAAAGGATGGTTCCAGGTGGCCATATACATAGGAATATCGTCGATATAGGTTTTAATCTCGCTACCCGGACGGCCAGAGCCCTGACCGCGAATCGAAACTGCGCCGCCCTGGTCGCCGCCGAACGCGCCGACCGGGTTATAGCGCGAGATTTGCACACCGGGGGTTCTTTTCAATACGGATGCCAAATCCAGCGCATTCTGATCGCGGATTTGCTCTTCGGTCACGACTGCGGACACGCCGGAGAACTCGTCCACATGGTTTTCTTCGATAATGGGACTGGCGACTACCTCGGTGGAATCGAGCTCGTCAGTCTTTTCCTCCGCCATCACGGCGGCACTGGCTTGTAGTAGCGCCAAGGAAACCAAAAAGGGCTTGGGTAAATTCAGTAGGGGCAGCAAGGCGTATTTCATGATAATTCCAGTCAACATTCGGCAAATATAAAACCCGATCCACCGAACATTTATCGATTAATGTTCGAATATGGAAAGCGTTTATCACAGTGCTGATTTTAACGAATCACCCGCAGCCGCCTAAGCTCCTTTCATATGCTAAAAGTAATATTTTTTATGCTATAAGTAGCAACCGATCATGCCTATTTGTTCGATTATTTCATCCAAAAAACTCGACAGCCTATTTAATAACTATTAATTAAGCCAAATAACATAGTTTAAATAAAATTTTCTTATTGGTAACAACACAGAAATTACGATGACGAAAAAAACGGCGGGACGCTGGCGCATCAAAAACGACGAATTGCATTCCCAACAGCAAGGCAATTGCCTGACTGAGTATCTACCGCATGAAATGGGCAAAGGCCACTCGACTCTGTTTCCCCTAGATCAGGACCTGAACTATATCGAAACCCATTATCAGCCCAGTCAGGATTTAGCTATCCTGACCCGGATGGATCAGCATAACCCTCGTCTGGTCGTGACGTTGGGCATGCAAGGGCAGTCGCGATTCGTCGATGCGCAAGGCCGCGAAATTACTTTTAATGAAGGCTATACGTCGATAACTGCATTTAGCTCCAGTATTGGCGAGCGCCAATATCAAGCCAATAATCCGATGGCTCAAGTGCGATTTTCGATGAGTAAATCCTGGTTAACTAGATATTTCGGCGAAAATACCGCAACGCGATTTTTTAATAAGAATGGTATTAGTTTAATAAGCTATAAACCGATTTCGAACGCGGCATTAATTGCCACGCGACAGTTATTAAATTGCGATCCGGACAATCCGGTAAAACATCTGTTTATGCACGGCCAAGCCATGTCGATATTAGCCGCCGAAATGGGGCATCTATGGCAAGACAATCAGAAGAGCTCGCCGGTATTTTCGCAAAAAGACAAGGCCATAGCCCAAGCCGCGCGTAGTATTCTATTAAATGAATATAAAAACCCGCCGTCTGTTGCGGAATTATCAAAACGTGTCGGCACTAATCAATTTAAATTAAAGCAATTGTTTCATCACTTTTTTAATACTACGCCGTATGGCTTATTATTAGAGATTCGAATGAAAACCGCATATCAGTTATTGGAATCCAGCCGTTGCCAAATCGACATTGCCGCCGCCCACGTCGGATACAATCACGCCAGCAATTTCAGCAGCGCTTTTAGCAAATATTTCGGAATATCCCCCGGCAATATTGCCAAAAACCACACATCCAAACCTTAAGGGTTTAATATAGACGCGGCTCCGACTAAATTTGTGTGTCGGTAAGCCGGCGGGATCATAGATATTCTGGATTTGCAGGCCATCAGGCCGAGCCGACACACCTGATTATCGACCTACTTAGCCCTTACCTCTCTTAAACCAAGCATCAGTGCCCGCCGCCACTAATCAGCCGCAATCTATTCAAAAACCCAAACCTATCTTGCCGCCGTCTAACAGCCGCCTCGGCCTAATCTACATGCTGGTCGCTTGTGTGTTGTTTTCGGTTATGAACGCCGGCGCATATGCGATTGGCCTACTCGATCCCGGCTTGCCGCCCAGCATGATCAGCTTTATCCGCATCCTGGCCAATTTATTGATCCTGATAATCCCGGCGCTGATCGGCGGCCGACTGATCGGTCTGTTCGGCGACGCCCGCCCTTCGCTGTGGTTGCGCGGCTTGTTCGGTAGCACAGCCTTGATGCTGTCATTCTCCGCCATCGCCCGCATCGGTCCCGGCGAAAGCGCTTTTCTGACCGCCAGCAGCGGTGTGTTCGTGATGCTGTTAGGGCCACTGGTTCTGGGCCAAAAAAACTCGCTGCTGGTTTGGCTGGCGATTATTGGATCGTTTTGCGGAGTATCTTTGCTATTTGACCTGCACAATAGCCATAACCTGTTTGGTCAAGCCATGGCGTTGCTGGCCGGCCTGCTGTCGGCGCTGGCGTATTTGATGGTGGCGCGCGCCGGGCGCAGTAATACGCCGCAAACGGTGATTTTCTATTTTTGCCTCGTCGGCTTGGTGTTACACGGCTTTTATTTTGCGCGCTTTGGCTATCGCCTGCCGGGCTCGCCGCAAAGCTGGGGCTTATTACTCTTGGTAGGTCTGTCGGGCAGCGGCGCGCAACATTACATGACCCGGGCTTATCAAGCGGCGCCCGCGGCCTTGGTCAGCTCCATCGGTTATTTGGCCCCGGTATTAAGCCTGGCCTGGAGCGTCGTGCTGTTCGAACAAATTCCCGGCCAAACCGCCCTGGTCGGAGCCGCGCTGATTTTAGTGTTTGGCGTGATGTTGCCGTTTTTACGTTAAGCCAGACCAGCCAGGCATCTATTCTTGCTTTATGAAATACCGGGTTGCTTGCAACGCCTGACCATCGGCATGTTATTGCTGAATTGGCCGGCGCTTTCGAGACCAGACTTTAAGTCGCAACCTTGCAATAAGATGGAATCCAACTGCGCGCGATCATGTAGTCCGGCAATTCATTAAAATCAAACGCTTCGCCATGGGCGATCATTTTTTTAACATCAAACAGTACGCCGACTTCCGGAATATCCTGATAAAACATGATGTAAAACGGCTTAACCAGATAGCGGGCAATCTTAATACCCAATGGCCCGATGAAATTACGGCGCTGGCCGACATGGGCGACTTCGTCGATGGTGATTTCGTCCAACAAAGCTTTCAGACGATTCCGAACTTCCGGCTCGTCGGCCAATAACTCGTCGAATAACTGATACAGATGGCAATAGAAGCTGACGCCCATCAACTCCGTGACGAAGGCCGGCGTATCCATCAATACCCCCGGCAACTTGGGAAACTGTTCGTAGATCATTTCCTTAAACGGGGTCAACGGTTCCCAGACCACCCGCTCCAATCCGCAGGTTTTGAGCATTTCGTCGAACAAACGCCAATGGCAAAATTCTTCAGCCAGATGCACGCGAGAAATCTTATCTTCTACACTGTGCGAATTGGCCATATCCGGCACCACATCCCAAGCGCCTTTGATGCCCACCCATTCGTGCCGAGCAAATTTATATATACCGCAGAGTAACAAGGTCAGCTTGTCCAGGGATTTTGGCTCGTCCACCATCTTCACATAATTGCGATAAAACGCTTCCGGGTCCGCCAAGGGCTTGTGCAAGCGCACCGGATTATTTTGAAAATACGCCAATCGTTCGCGTTTTTTAGCCAAATCCCGGTCTGCTTCCAGCAACTCACCACCATGTTGTTGGGTAAACAGCCAATAATCGGCAAAATTTTCCTGCCGTTGCGCGTCGCTGGCGGGCGTAAAAATAGAACGATATTTGGCCTGAGTCACAAAAAATTTCCCAATCTGTGGATAAAGACGCAGATTCTAACGAATTAATGACTTAAGGGTGGATTTTAAAATTTTTCCGTCAAGGACATTGCCTGATCATTCGATTCCCGCTGCATTCCCAACCAAATCAACGCATCGTCGCGATTATTGAAAATCCGATAAACCCAATCGGCATCCCGCGGCATTGACAACATAACTTGGGTGGTTAGCTGGCTGATATGGCTATACACCACAAATGCCGCCGCTTTAATACCGAGCAAAGTGCCCATAGCGGTTTGCGAGGCAAAGTCATAGTGGTAGGCGTTTACTTTGTGAACCAGCAGCAGATAGGGCCTCTGCAAATGCGCCACGATCCAAGCATGATATTCGTCGACAAGAGCCAAGTTCAGTTCCACACCCTCATCGACAATAAACTCCGCCAAATCCTCATCCAGCTTGATGGCATTACAAAAACTTAATCTATATCGCTCCATCATCCCTCCTCGGCGCCACTGGCGCTTTAACTCTGCGGACAGTATCGCACAACCAGGAAGACTCTAACGACAAAGTTATCGCTACCAAGCATTTTCAGCACCGCCCAAACTGAAAAACTAAACCGAGCGATCTGCCAAAAGTCCATCGACAATTCGCAATTGCCGCTTAGCCCTGCCACCGATATTTTGATCGTGAGTGATGATGATCAAAGTCACGCCTTGCCGATTCAGATTTTCCAACAACTCGATAATGTCCTGACCTGATTTGCTGTCCAGATTACCGGTCGGCTCATCGGCCAGCAGGATACCGGGCTGCATGATCATTGCCCTGGCGATGGCTATACGTTGCAACTGGCCGCCGGACAATTGATTGGGCTTATGCTCTGCCCGATCCAGTAAATTAACCGAGGCCAACGCCTCTAGCACGCGTTGCTTGCGCTGCTTGCTATCGACCCCGGCCAAAATCATCGGCATTTCGATGTTTTCCGCTGCGGTGAGCCTGGGGATCAAATGAAAAAATTGAAACACGAAGCCGATATTGTCGCGGCGAATCCGCGCCAGCTCGTCGTCACTTTGCCGGGTGACATCGGTGCCGTTTAGTAAGTATTGGCCCGACGAGGGCTGGTCAAGCAGTGCGACAATGTTTAACAGCGTCGATTTACCTGATCCGGACGGCCCCATCACCGACACATATTCGCCGGGACCGATAGACAGGTCTATACCGTTCAAGGCCTGTACGGTCTGCTCGCCCACCTGAAATTCCCGGTGAATGCCGCTGAGTTGAATCATGGCTTGACGCGGACCGTGACGCCGGCTGCCACACCTTCCTTACCAACCGATGTCACGACTTGGTCGCCCGCCTTTAGCCCGGACAGTACTTCGGTGAAACTCCAGTTAGACAGGCCGGGCTGGAAGCTTTGTTCATGCAGCACATTATCTTTGTCTATCAACAACACGCGGTGATTGTCCAGAATCGCCTCGGCAGGCAAACGCAGCGTGCGGTCTTTTTGACTAAGTAACACTTCGATGTCGGCACTGTAACCCGGCAACAACTCCGCCAGATCTTTGGGATCGCGCAAAGTCACTTCCACTTCCACCGTGCGCGCCTGTTTTTCTTTTTCCAGCACATAGGGCGCGACCCGGGTGACGATGCCGGAACAGCGCTTATCCGGAAACGCATCCAGCGACACACAAGCAGTCATGCCGGTCTTGATACTGGCCGCATCGACTTCATCGATAGGCGCCGAGACAGTCAGACAACTAACATCCAGCAAATCGATAGGCGGCAAGGTCGGAATCCCCGGCGGCGATGGCGTGACGAACTCGCCCAATTCGGCATTCACCTCCGCCACTGTGCCATCGAACGGCGCTTTAACCAAAGTGCGCTGTACAGCCGCCTCGGCGACGCCCAATTGCGCCTCAGCCACTTCAATGGCTTGCAGCGCTGCCTTGCACCCGGCGCGTTGCGATTTGCCACCAGTCACCGACTTATCAACCTGCTCTACCGAAACCACATTTTTGTGTTTCTGCAATTCGGTCATCCGCGCCGCTTCCCGCTCCGCGCCGCCTGCCAACTGGCAAGCCTGTTCGGCACTGGCCCGGCTGGCATTGATTTGGGCTTTTTGCAAAACCACTTGAGCTTTCAAATCCTGATTCCACACTTCCAGCAACACCTGCCCCTGCTTAACCTTGTCGCCTTCCTTAACCAACAAACTCGCCACTTGCCCGCCCGTAGCCGGCGCCAGATAAGCACGCCGACAGGCTTTCACCGTCCCCACCCGCGTATTCGCCACCGTTGCCCGCATCTCGCCTTCCGCAAGGGTATAAACCTCCACATCAACCGGTTGCGGGCGGCGGCTGTAGAAAAATAGTGCGGCGATGGCTATAAGCAAGGCGGCAACAATCAGCGTTTTACTTTTCATGGAGAGAGTGGGCGGATAAGGGCTATACCGGTAGCCTACATTGACAATGCTTGATTGCCAAGCGGTGAACTACTTCCTCTGGTCGCTCAGTAGCTGGAATCGGGCCGCGTTGCTTGAGCGCCATTTTAAGCCGGATGTGTTGTGCAAGTTGGGACTCCGCTATTCTGAGCTTCGCTCTAGCTGGCTATAACCGTGAAAAAGCCTTACTTACGCTTTTGCTAGATCGCCACGTGCCCACCTTACATTTTGTGGGTAGCGATGGCCAGTTGGGCTTGCTGGTAATGCCGGTAACGCTGGCGGCCGGCCTGCTTACACTCTTCACTGTTATCCAGTATTTCCAGAATGCGTTCGGTCGGGGCCGCGGTCGGCGGGTAAAGACTCGACAGGTTGACGACGATTTTATGCCAACCGTCCGGGATGTTTTCACCGCCAATCAGAATGGTGCTGGCAAATGCCGGGATTTCACCGCGATAGATTTGGTGGGGAATAAAACTGCCGGCCCGAAACGTCCACAGCGCTTTATCGATTTGCTCGGCTTGTTCCACCGAGTCGGTCATAACATAGGGAAAGTGGCCGCTGCGGTAGATTTTCTCGATCAGTTTGCAGGCAAAATCCTGGCGTTGCTGTTGGTCGTGCGTCGCCAGCACGTAGAAGCTGACTTCGGGGAGGGCTGGCGAATGACTGGGTTCGGTCATGTCGGTTAAGTTCTGCGCTGAGTAAGGGGAGTTATGTTAATGCTGCTAATAAGGTACTTCCCTATCTGAAAAAAGGGGGATATTTTAGAAAATCTCCCCCCAGCCCCTCTTTTTCAAAGAGGGGGGTGACAAGGCGCCTTACTTTAATGCACTGCCCCGCCTTCATTAAACCGTAGCGCGATTCAACAGGTATTGCGCAACCAAGGGCACCGGCCGGCCGGTTGCGCCCTTATTGGCGCCGGTGCGCCAAGCGGTACCAGCGATATCGATATGCGCCCAGCGGAATTCTTCGGCAAATTTGGATAAAAACACCGCCGCCGTGATGCTGCCGCCGTCCGGGCCGCCGATGTTGGCCAGGTCGGCGAAATTGGATTTTAATTGCTCCTGGTATTCTTCCCAGATCGGCATGCGCCAAACCAAGTCGCAGGCGGTATCGCCGGCGCTAAGTAAATCGTTGCACAGTTTGTCGTCGTTGCCAAACAAACCGCTCGGTACCCGGCCCAAGGCGACGATAACGGCGCCGGTCAAGGTTGCCATGTCGATCACTACGTCGGGGTTGTATTTTTTGGCGTAGGTTAGCGTGTCGCACAAAATCAAGCGGCCTTCGGCGTCGGTGTTCAAGATTTCGATGGTTTTGCCGGACATGCTGGTCCAGATGTCGCCGGGTTTGTTGGCTGCGCCATCCGGCAGGTTTTCCGAGGCCGGAATCAGACCAACGATGTTCAGTTTCAGATTTAATGTTGTAGCCATGCGTATCAGTCCTAACACGCTAGCCCCGCCGCACATATCGTATTTCATTTCGTCCATGCCCAGACCCGGCTTCAAGGAAATGCCGCCGGCGTCGAACGTCAGGCCTTTGCCGATCAAGACGATGGGCTTGGCGTTGCTGTCGCCGCCTTGGTAATCCAGGCAAATCAATTTGGCCGGCTGGCGACTGCCGCGCGATACGGACAAGAACGAGCCCATGCCCAGCGCTTCCATGTCGCTTTCTTCCAAAATCTCGCAATTCAGTTTGTCGTGTTCACCGGCCAGAGCCAAGGCTTGTTCGGCCAGATGCGTGGGCGTGCAGATATTGCCGGGCAGATCGGCCAAGTGTTTGGCCAATTCCATGCCTTTAGCAATAGCGATGCCTTGTTGCAGACCGGTTTCGGCCAAGGCTTTTTGGCTGTCGTCGGCAACGACGGCTAAGCGTTGCAGCGGGTTTTTGTCGTCGACTTTTTTGGTGGCGCTGTATTGGTACAAGCCGTCGTTAAATACCTCGACGACTTGGCGGGCTTTCCATTGGCTGTCCGCGCCGTTGACGTCTATATCCAGCAGAGCGGTGCTGGCGGCGCTGACTTTGCTATCCTTGACGGTTTTGATGGCTGCGGCCAAGGCTTTACGGTATTGCTTGCGGGTGACTTTGCCGCGCTCCCCGAAGCCGAGCAACACGATGCGGGCGATATTGCCGTCGGGCAGGTTATTAATCAGCAGGGTTTCGGCGTTTTTGCCCTTGATGTCGCCGCGGCCGATTAATTTAGTCAGCAAGCCGCCGAATAGGCTGTCCAGCTGGATTGCCGCCGGGCTGAGTTGTTGATTTTCGTAGATTCCGACCAGCAGACAGTCGCTTTGCAGTTTGTCTAAGGGTGAGCTTTCTATAGAATAGTCCATGAGAGTAGTCTGTAAGTGTCTGGGATTGAGGGTTTGCGCCGGGTGCAGCGGTCTGTGGTTCGATTATACCTTAGAAATTAGGAGTGAGTTGTTGAGCATTGAGCGAGGATTACCCAGCGCGGGCCGGCCTTTCCGGCTGTTGACGGTGCTGGATAAAATGATAATCAAGGAGCTGTTTCAGACAGTCACCGCCGTATTGGTGGTATTGGTGGTGATCATCGTCAGCCGCAAATTTATCAAGGTGTTGGCGCAAGCTATCGAGGGCAATATCGCCAACGATACGGTGATGACCTTATTGGGTTTGAAAATCATCATCGCCACTACCACCTTCTTGCCGGCCGCGCTGTTCATGGCAGTGTTAATGGTGTTGGGCCGCATGTATCGCGAGCAGGAGATGGCGGCGATTTCGTCGGCCGGCGGCAGCGTGTTTACCATTTACCGGGCGATATTTATGCTGGTTGTGCCCTTAAGTCTGGCGGGTATGGCGCTATCGATGCTGGCTTCGCCGTGGGCGGAGGCCAAAACTGAGCAGTTGATGCATCAGGATAAACAAAATGCCGATATTCGCGGCATCGCCGCCGGCCGCTTCAGCGAGTACAGCGACGGCGAGTTGATTTTTTACACCGAAAACGTCGACGACGAAGGCCGGATGCATAAGGTGTTTGTGCAAAACAAACAAGGCGACAAAACCGGCGTGGTGAATGCCGAATACGGCTGGTTGAAAAATCTGCCCGGCGGTTTGTATCTGGTGTTGGAAAATGGCGAGCGAATTCAAGGGGTTCCCGGTAACAAGGATTTCACCATTGAGGCGTTTAAAGAATATGCCGTGTTGATCGAAAAAAAGGTCACCATTTTGAATTTGGGGCGCGAGGCCGCTGCCACCGAGAATTTATGGCTGTCGCCGGAATTGCGGGATGTCGCCGAATTGCAAGACCGTTTCAGCACACCGTTGGGGGTCATTTTATTGGCTTTTCTGGCGGTGCCCTTGGCCAAGCTGTCGCCGCGCGGCGGCATATACGGCAGTATGCTGGTGGCTTTTGGGATTTATTTCGTTTACGGCAATTTGCAACGGGTCAATCACAGTTGGGTGATCAGCGGGGCGTTACCGTCCTGGCTGGGATATTTCTGGGTGGATGCTTTATTACTGGTATTGGGTTTATTGATGTTGATGCGCTTGTATGGCTGGCAATGGTTGTCGCAAAGTCTTAAGGAGAAGCTGGCATGATCAACGTATTGACCATTTATATCGTCAAGGAAGTCGTCAAGGGGTCCCTGATTGCGGTGATATTGTTATTGACGCTGTTCAATCTGTTCAGCTTCAGCGATGAGTTAAAAGATTTGGGGCAAGGCGGTTACGGCTTGAAACAGATTTTGTGGTTTTTGACATTAACCTCGCCACGGGTGTTCTACGAGTTGGTGCCGTCGGCGGCTTTGCTGGGTAGCTTGTTCGTGGTGGGCTCGATGGCGAATAATCGCGAGATTGTCGCGATGCGCGGCGCGGGTTTATCAATCGCCTGGATCATCAGAACCATTATGCTGGCGGGTTTGTTGCTGGTGACTGTTGCCGTGCTGGTGGGCGAATTCGTGGCGCCGTCATGCGAACGCGCTGCGCAAGTGCTGAAAACCACCGCGCTGCACGACGGCGTAGTGATGCGTTCCCAATACGGGATGTGGCTGAGAGAGGGGAACAGCTTTATCAATGTCCGGAAAATTCTTGATGACGGCTCTCTGGCCGACGTGCGGATTTACGATGTCGACGATGCACACAAACTCAACCGCATCACGCAAGCCGAGCATGCGCAGTTTTTAGGCGATAAACAATGGCGTCTGGAAAGCGTCAAACAATCCGAAATCAATCGCCAGCAAATATTTGCCGGCACTCAAGCCGAACAGGCGTGGAAATCCAGCATCGACTCGGATTTGTTGAAAGTGGCCGTAGTCAAATCTGACAATCTGTCGCTTTACGATTTGTTCATGTACATCGACTTCCTGAAACAGAACAATCAAAAATCGCAAATTTACGAGTTGGCATTCTGGAGCCGTTTGATCAACCCGTTTGTGACCTTTGTGATGTTGATGGTGTCGGCGCCGTTCGTGATCGGTATCGGTCGCGGCACCAGTACCGGCGCGCGCATCATGATGGGGATCGTGATCGGGATGACCTTTAACATTTTCGACAGGATTGCCGGCCATGTCGGTCTGGTTTACGACATGAATCCGATGTTGATGGCAATGTTGCCCAGTGCGTTGGTATTTTGCGGCGCGCTGATCGCGGTTAGGCGGGGCAGCTAGCTGGAATTAGGCCCCCTCTGCGGAACGGAAAACGATTGCTTCCGTTCCGTGGAGAGTCGGCCAACCTTATGACTACCGTTATTTGCGAGTCATGAACAAATAAAGAAATTTACATTTCAACACCACATTTTTGTCGTCCATTTCCACGACAGCGCAATCTTCGTATTTTTCCCGGCCTGGCGTGATTTGTTTTTTGATCACACCATCCGCCACGCTATATTTGATCGGGATAGTCATTTCGCCAATCCCGCTCCGCGCATCTTCACCGGTAGTTATCAAAGTACCGTCTTTTTGAAATTCCCAAGTCACATGCAAAGGCTTCTTTTCGCGATCCAACGCAAGCGCTTCGTGAGTGACCTGCCATTTGCCTAGCAGCTTGGAATTGTCCTGTAGTTTGATCTCGGCACTGGCTGTAGATGTCGCGAACGCGGCAAACAGGGATAAAAGTATTGTTATTGTTTTCATTGTATGCTCCCGGGTGAGAGATTAATCGAGCGCCGAATATAGCATATCCGCTTTTGCCGTCAGCGCTTTTCTTCCTGAAAAACCAAGCGTGTTTTTGACAGATAATCGTGCCAGCATTGGCCGTTTTTATCGAATAGACACCAGAAAAATCCCAGACCTAAACAAGCCCAGGATAACAAGCCGCCAATAAAGCGGATGCCGGCTTGCTGCCAGTTGAGAGACTGGCCGTCCAAGGTGCTGACTTTGATTTTCCAGGCACGCAAGCCCAGGGTTTGGCCGCCGTGGGTCCAAAACCAGCCGTAAAACACAAAACTGATGATCAGCAGATAGAGCGGATAAAAAAACTGATCACTGGCGAATGCCTGGCCGGCGTTGAAGGGCAGAGCGATGGCTGTGGCGAAAAACCATATCGCCAACAGTAAGAAAGCGTCGTAACAGGCGGCTGCCAGCCGACGCAAAAAACCCGGCGCGGACGGTGAATCCGCGCCGGGTTTTGGGATACTTGATTTAGAGGATTGTCGCAATTATTTGTCGAAAATCGCCAGTTTTTGCCCCATATACATGCTCATGCCCACCAGCGCGCCGATCATGACAATGGAAAACAGAAAGGGCGGTCTATGGAAAACCAACAACGCGAAATCGGCGACGAATAGACTAGTAAATACAGGCTGGTCTACAAAACCCAGTAAAATTTTTTTAAACATACGCTCCACTCTCCGATATAAATTCCCCGTCGCCGGCCTAAGGGCGACAAGTACAGCCAATTTTTATGTTATTACACCAAAATATTCGGCGAATGGCGAAATTCTACATTTAACACAAGGGAATGTAAAAGAATGTGCTGGATTGAGCTTAAATCTGGCGAGGTGTTATGATAAGCCCGCTAGGACGTTCGCGCCCGAAGCCTCGAAAAATCTGGCACACGTCATTCTAAAATAAGGGATAAAGTCATTTTTAGTTTCTTCAAAAAAATCTTTTCACCGGTTGAGCAAGTTGCCGAACCGGTCAATGAGTCGGCGGGGTCGAGTGCCGTGAAGATTTATCCGCGTTCTGAGCATTGCATTTCCCGTGCGCAAATCAGTGAAAATGCCCTGAAAGTATTGCAACGCCTGAAAAAAGCCGATTACGAGGCCTACTTGGTTGGTGGCTGTGTCAGAGATTTGCTGTTGGGTCGGGAACCCAAAGATTTCGACGTCGCGACTAACGCCAGTCCGGAACAAATCAAGCAAGTATTTCGCAATTGTCGGATTATCGGCAGGCGCTTTCGCCTGGCGCATGTGTTTTTCGGGCGTGAAATCATTGAGGTGGCGACGTTTCGCGGCTCCGAGCAGGAAGAATCCGACCAGCATGTGGTGCATGAAGACGGTCGCTTACTGCGTGATAACGTGTTCGGTACGCTAGAGCAAGACGTCTGGCGGCGAGATTTCACCGTCAACGCGCTGTATTACAATATCCGCGATTTTTCCGTGGTCGATTATACCGGAGGCATGCAGGATCATGCCGCAGCGGTGATGCGCCTAATCGGCGACCCGGAAGTACGCTATAGAGAAGACCCTGTGCGGATGCTGCGCGCCATCCGTTTTGCCGTGAAGCTGGGCTTTACTTTACATCCAGACACCGAAAAACCGATTTACGCCCAAGCCGATTTGTTGAAGAGCATCCCTTCGGCGCGTCTTTACGACGAAGTCATCAAGTTGTTTCTGTCCGGCTACGGCCTGCAAACCTTCGAAATGCTCAGACATTACGGCTTGTTTGCGATTTTATTTCCGGATACCGACCGCTGCCTCGCCAGCGAAGACCACGATTTTCCGCGCTTGTTCTTGATCCGGGCCTTGGAAAATTCCGACACCCGCTTCAACGACGGCAAAACCCTGACGCCTTATTTTTTATTAGCTGCCTTGTTGTGGGAACCGCTGCAATTGGCTGCGCAAAGACGCATCGCCCACGGCGAAAACGAAACGCTGGCCTATCAGAACGCCGCCAACGAAGTGCTGACCAGACAAATCAAGGTCACTGCGTTACCTCGCCACATTACGCAATCCATGCGCGAAGTGTGGTTCTTGCAGAACAAGTTCTCCAGAACGGTTGGCCCCCGGCCTTATCGTTTGCTGGAGCAGCCCAAATTCAGAGCGGCGTACGACTTTTTGCGGCTACGTGCGGAAACCGGCGGCGCCGATCCGGAACTGGTTGAATGGTGGACAGGTTTTCAAGAAGCCGATGACGCGGAGCGGGAAAGGATGACCGCGCCGCCAAAATCCGGCGGCGGTAAACCCCGTAACCGAAAAACAGGCCGTTACCGTTCTCGAGGCAAACCAGCCCCCGCCGGCAATGACGCTAGCTAAGTCAGCTGCCGAGGCCTATATTGGCTTGGGCAGCAATCTCGAAGACTCTGTCAATCATGTCAATCGAGCCAGGCTGGAAATTTCGGCCTTGCCGGGCGTGGCCGAAATTGCCTTTTCTCCCTTGTACCGTAGCACACCGGTTGGCCCGCAAGATCAACCCGATTATGTCAATGCGGTAATGCGAATTTCTACCGAGTTGGAGCCCCTGGCTTTGCTCAAACAATTACAGCAAATTGAAAACCAGCATGGCCGGCTGCGTAGCGTGCGTTGGGGAGCTAGAACGCTGGATTTGGATGTATTGCTTTACGCGCAACAGAGCATTAATGAACCGGACCTGATTGTGCCGCATCCTGAGTTGTCCAAGCGCGCCTTTGTGCTGTACCCCTTGGCTGATGTGGCCAGCAGCGATTTGAAGATTCCGGGCCTGGATTCATTGTCGCAACTCTTGGCGGCTTGTCCGCCCGACGGCTTGCGGAAAATAACCGCATGAGTTTATATGCCGATACTTTAAAAATGCTGACGATCAGTGATCTGGCGGCAATGAAAAAAGCCGGCGAAAAAATCAGTTGTCTGACTGCTTATGACGCCAGTTTCAGCGCACTGCTAGACCGGGTCGGCATCGACGTATTGCTGATAGGCGATTCATTGGGCATGGTGATTCAAGGGCATGGCAGCACTTTGCCGGTCACGGTGAACGATATGGTGTATCACAGCCGTAGCGTGGCAATGGCCAGAAAGCGGGCTTTTATCGTTACCGATTTACCGTTTGCCAGTTATGCCACGCCGGAGCAAGCATTGCTTAATGCGGCAAGCTTGATGCAGGCTGGCGGTGCGCAAATGGTTAAACTTGAAGGCGCCAAGATCGACGTCATCCGCTTTCTAGCTGATCAAGGCATTCCGGTCTGCGGCCATCTGGGTCTGTTGCCGCAATCCGTAAATCGCTTAGGCGGTTATAGAGTGCAGGGGCGTGAAGAACAGCAAGCCCGGCAAATTGTTGCGGATGCGGAAAAAATCGAGCAAGCGGGCGCCGGTCTTTTAGTGTTGGAATGCGTGCCAGCGCAGCTAGCCGCCGAAATAAGTCAGCGGCTGAGTATTCCCACTATCGGCATCGGCGCTGGTGTTGATTGCGATGGCCAGGTGTTGGTGCTGTACGACATGCTGAATATCAGCACAGGCAAGCGGCCGCGCTTTTCCAAAGATTTTATGGCCGACGCCTCCAGCATAGAAGAGGCGGTGCGCCTGTATCATCAAGCGGTTAAATCCGCGCAGTTTCCAGCGTCCGAACACAGTTATTAAGCGTATGCAAATAGTCACCAGCGTCGCCGCGTTAAGAGAGGTAATCCGGCAATGGCGGCAAAACGGGCAAAGCGTCGGTTTCGTGCCGACCATGGGCAATCTGCATGCCGGGCATATCAAACTGGTTAGCACCGCGAGGCAAGAGGCCGATAAAGTGGTGGTCAGTATTTTCGTCAATCCCACCCAATTTGGGCCAAACGAAGATTTTGCCAGCTACCCGCGCACCGAACAGCAGGATCAGGAAAAACTGCTAGCCAGCGGTGCTGATTTACTGTTCTTGCCGTCGGTGACGGAAATGTATCCGCAAGCCACGCAAACCGGCATTTCAGTCAGCGGCTTGTCGGCCCTGCATTGCGGGGCCAGCCGGCCCGGGCATTTTGACGGAGTGGCATTGGTGGTTTGCAAGCTATTGAATATGGTGCAGCCCGATGTGCTGCTGCTGGGGGAGAAGGATTTTCAACAGCTGACGCTAATTCGGCAAATGGTTGCTGATTTGAATATACCGGTTACCGTCCAAGGCGTGGCAACGGTTCGGGAAGATGACGGTCTGGCGATGAGTTCTCGCAATGGCTATTTATCCGAACAACAAAGACAACAAGCGCCTAAGCTCTATCAAGCCTTGTGCGCAGCGCGCGATGATATTTTGGCAGGGTATGACGATTATCCGGCGGTGGCTGAACAGCAGCGGCAGAATCTGCAACAAGCCGGTTTTGCCGTCGATTATTTCAGTATCTGTCGTAGCGCGGATTTATTGCCTGCCTACGCTAGCGACTCTAATCTGCTGATTTTGGCTGCTGCCAGGCTGGGCAAGACGCGTCTAATCGATAACCTCTACTTTTCTAAAACAAGTATCTGACGTTACGGTTTTTTTGCCTATAAAAGCTAATGCTTAAATTTGATAGCGCTTCCAATTTCAGGCATAATCGCCGGCCCTAGTATTCGACCTTGTTTACCATGAACATAAACATGCTTAAAGCTAAGTTACACCGTGCGCGGGTAACGCATTCCGAGCTGGATTACGAAGGATCGTGTGCTATAGACGGCAAAATTTTGGATTTTTCCGGGATTAGGGAATACGAGCAAATCCATATTTATAACATTAACAATGGTCAGCGCTTCACCACATACGCGATTCGCGCCGAAGAAGGTTCCGGTGTGTTTTCGATTAACGGCGCAGCTGCAAGGTTGGCGTGTCCTGGCGATTTGATTATCGTCTGCGCGTTCGCTAGCCTAGATGAGAAGGAACTGAAGAACTACAAGCCGACTTTGGTGTATTTCGACGGCAACAATCATATTAGCCATTCCAGTCATTCCATTCCTGTTCAGGCCGCCTGATTTAAATAACCGCCGGCGGCTCAGTCTCCGGCGGTTATTTGCGTTTTTAAGCTTCCGATACGTCTATTTCGCTGACTTTCTCGGTCAGGGTGATGCTTTGCTCAATAGCCACCAATACTTTTTGCATGCCGATGCGTTTGTTGGCGTTGATCAATATCGGCGACTTGATTGAGCCTTTGATAGTCGGCTTGCCGTTATCCTGCTCGTTGTCCTTGTGCAGTAGAATTAAAATCACCAACTCGTCGCCCGGCTCTATTTGCAACAGCGCTTCTTCCGGATCGGTTACCGTAAAGTTGTAATTGATGTTGAAATTGGCCGGATGCGCCGCGGAAAAGGTTAGCTCCGCGTTATCGACCGATTGCAGCCAAAACACTATTTCGCTGCCTTCCTGATGAAATAACTTAAAGCGGGTCTGATCTTCGAAACCGGGTAGGCCGCGCGGAAAATTGATGATAGTGTCCGGATTGATGTCTTGGTTGCCTAACAATTTCGATTGAATTTCCATAGTCCCGCCCGTATTCGTTGAAGTCTAAGTTAACAGCATTAATCAATGCACCAATGTATAGCACGGAAAGGGGTATTTGCAATGCGGATTGTCGGTAACCGACCAGGTATTCTTGCTTTATCGCGGCCGACTCCCTACAATTGCGCGCTTCTTTCAGGTGTTTGCGCCGTTTTCGGCCAAGCTTAAACAGGAAGTCGGTGCGGCGGTTTTAACCGCCCATGCCGACGCTGCCCCCGCAACGGTAGATAAGTAAAGAGCTGCGTTTTTGCCACTGTGCGCTTTGCATGGGAAGGTCGTAGATCAGGCGTAAAGCCACTTATAAGCCCGGAGACTGGCCCGGAAGATCATTCGAGACAGCGGAGGGCTGTTTACGGAATGGTCTGAGTCCATGCCTAGCCTGCCTCCGTCTTTTTCGTTTTCCGTTTTTCCTCTGTCCTTTTTCACCCGGATGCGCGGCGGGCGCAGAGGACAATATGCAATCAATTTTATACAAATCTTTATTTCTGGCGAGTACGCCTTTTACGGTGTTGGCGGCGACTAGCGACGAGGCGATTAACCTTGCCGAGACAGTCGTCACGGCTACCCGCACCGAAACTCGGCAGAGCGAGTTGGCTACGGCGATGACGGTTTATACGCGCCAGGACATCGAGAAACTTCAGGTCAGAACCCTACCCGAGCTGCTGAAAGGTACGTCTGGTGTTGATATGGTGCAGAGTGGTGGTTACGGCAAGGATACCAACGTCTTTCTGCGCGGCACCAATGCCGATCATGTGCTGGTTCTGATCGACGGCATCAAGGCTGGTTCGGTTACTACCGGCACCAGTGCCTTTCAGTTTATTCCTATCGATCAAATTGAACGCGTGGAAATAACTCGCGGCCCCCAGTCGAGTTTGTATGGCTCGGAAGCAATTGGCGGGGTGATTCAAATATTTACCCGCAAGGGCGGCAACAGCGAACGGCCGAATATCGCGTTGGAAGCCGGTGGCGGCTCTTACGACACGTATAATGGTTCGGCGGCCGTCAACGGCAAATGGGGTAAGGCTTGGTATAGCTTGGGTGCCGCTCAATTGGGTAGCCAGGGCATCAATGCTTTGAGCGGTGTCAGCGTCGCGAGCGGCTATAATCCGGACCGCGACGGCTATAACAACACCAGTCTGAATGCCAAAGCCGGTTACCGCTTCGACAACGGCGCAGAACTGGAAGCATTTTTCCTGCGTGCCGAAGGCGAAACCGAGATAGACAACTCCATCAGTAGCACCACTGAGTTCGTCAATCAGACGTTGGGCGCGACCGCCAGCGCTAATTTCAGTGATATGTGGCGGTCCACATTACGCATAGGGCAAAGCGTGGACGATGCTGACCAGTTTCGGCATAACGGCCAATTTATCAGTCGTTTCAACACCACGCGCTGGAACGCCAGTTGGTTGAATGAATTGGCCTTGCATAAGGATCACCAATTAACGCTGGGCACCGACTACCGTTTTGATGAAATCGACAGCACCACGCGTTACGCAGAAACATCCCGCTACGATGTAGGCGCATTTGCCGAGCTGCATAGCCGGGTCTTCGATAAGCATTTTTTGAATGCTTCCGTGCGTTGGGACGAAAACCAGGCCTTCGGCGACAGCGTTACCGGCAATTTTGGCTGGCGGTTTAATTGGGATTACGGTCTCAGCGCTTTTGCCAGTTTCGGTAATGCCTTCAAGGCCCCGACTTTCAATCAGTTATACTTCCCCGGCTTCGGTAATGCCGGTTTGCGGCCGGAAAAATCCACCAGTTTCGAAGCCGGTTTTGCCGGACGTCACGATTGGGCAAATTGGGAACTGCGCGCTTATCACACCAATATCGAGGATTTGATTGTATTCAGTGGCACGCCATCCACCGCCAGAAATATCGGCAAGGCGCAGATAGACGGCATAGAAGCGGAAGTGTCCACGCCAATTTTCGGCTGGAACAACAAATTGAGCATGAACCTGATGACGCCCAAAGATAGACAGACCAACTTGCGTCTGCCGCGTCGGGTGACGGAAAGTTTGTCCTATGATGTCTCGCGCTCGTTCGGCGACTTCGATATTGGTGCTGCCGTGCTGGCTCAGGGCGAACGTTTCGATAATAGTACCAATACCGTGCGGTTGGGCAGCTTCATGACCGCCGATCTGCGCACCGCTTATCGCATCGACAAAAATTGGATGTTAAGCGCCAAACTGAATAATATGTTCGACAAACGCTATCAAACGGTTAACACCTATAACAGCTTCGGTAGAAATTTCTATTTTTCGATCCATTACAATTACTAAACCTTTTCTGGAGAACCCTATGAATCTGAATCAAACCCTGGCTGTCAAACCCGGCGCGGTAGCGCTGATGGCGTTGATGGCTGCCACCCGCTTTCACCATTTCGGTACGCCGTTTGCGTTGCCGGACGCTTCGCTGGCGGTGTTTTTTTTCGCCGGCTTATGGCTAGGGGGGCGCTATTTGTTCGCCTTTTTGCTAGCTGAAGCGGTGCTGATTGATTATTTGGCGATCACTAAACTCGGCGTCAGCGATTTTTGCGTGTCTAAAGCTTACGAGTTTCTGGTGTTTTCTTATGGCGCAATGTGGCTGGGTGGCAAATGGTGCCGACAATTCGCTGCGCTGTCAGTTGCCACAGTTGCACAACGTTTGATGGCTCTGGTAGCGGCTACCTCCATCGCGTTTTTGTTTTCCAACGGCAGCTTTTACTGGCTGTCCGGCCGCTATCCCAACGGCTCATTCACACAATATATTGAGCGCGTCGCGATGTATTATCCGCCTTACCTGACGAATACCTTGATCTATGGCGTGGTCATTTTCGCTCTGGTCAGTGCTGTAAAATCCTTGCTGGCCGCCAAAGCCACTCGCGAAGCTATCTAAGCATTCAACCCAGCGGGGCGATTTTCATCGCCCCGCAATCGAGATCGTGTCAATTTTGTTAACCCCAGCCGTTCTTCTAGTTTTGCAATACCTGCTTATCCCGCGCAAATCATGATTCTCACCATCAGCATTTTGCTGGCCGTAGCCATCGATTTTTGGCTGGGCGAGCCGAGGAACGAGTATCACCCGCTGGTGATGTTCGGTAAATGGGCGAGCACTGTGGAAATACGACTGTTAAACAACGAGCAAGCCGCTTTTCGCCAGCGCGTTAGCGGTTTTTTGGCAGTGGCGATAGTCTTAATGCCTGGTCTGCTATGGTTGCTGCTTTTGCCGAGTTGGCCGCTGCTGCAAATTGCTGTCGAGGTACTGGTTTTATATTTTTGTATCGCTGCCCGCAGCTTACAACAACATGCGCTGGCCGTTCATTCCGCCTTGTCGGATAGCGATTTACCCTTAGCGCGGCAACTGGTTGGCAGAATCGTTAGTCGTCAGACTGAAGCCATGACCGAAATCGATGTGCGGCGCGCAACCATCGAATCGGTGTTGGAAAACGGTGCCGATGCAGTATTTGCGCCCTTGTTCTGGTTCGTGTTGTTAGGCCCCTTCGGCGCCCTACTCTACCGTTTCAGCAACACCCTGGATGCCATGTGGGGCTACAAAAATCAACGATATGTAAATTTTGGTTGGGCAGCGGCGCGCTTCGACGATTTGCTGAATTGGCTGCCGGCGCGCTTGACGGCCTTGAGTTATGCCTTGATCGGCAATACCGCGCAGGCCATCAATGCGTGGCGGACGCAAGCGCGCTTATTGGATAGCCCTAACGCCGGGCCGGTGATGACCGCTGGCGGTGGCGCCTTGATGCTGCAACTGGGCGGGCCGGCTTGCTATCACGGACAAATAAAACAAAAACCCTGGTTCGGCGGCTCACAAGCGCCGGAAAACGACGATATTAAGCGCGCATGCAAACTGATGTACCGGACGCTGCTGTTGTGGCTGATCGTGATCGGCGCGGGAGATACCCTTGCTTGAGCACGGCGGACGCTTGCGGCTAGCCGCAAGCCAATATGGTATTGCTCTGACAGATTGGCTGGATTTGTCCACCGGTATCAATCCCAACGGTTGGCCCGTGCCGCCTATACCCGCCGAATGCTGGCAACGCCTGCCGGAAGATGATGACGAGTTACTTGCGGCGGCACGGGCTTACTACCAAAACGACTCCTTGCTGCCGGTAGCGGGGTCGCAAGCGGCGATTCAATCATTACCTTTGTTACGACCAAAATCGCGGGTTGGCGTACTGCATCCTGCCTATGCCGAGCATGCCGGCAGTTGGCAAAAAGCCGGGCATCAAGTTGTCAGAGTCGAGGCGGATGCAATTGACGACCGTCTGGAAGAGTTGGATGTGTTGATTCTGGTCAATCCCAATAACCCCACCGGCCGACTATGGAGCCGGCCACAGCTACTGAGTTGGCATGAAAGTCTTAGCCGGCGCGGCGGCTGGCTGCTGATCGACGAAGCATTTATAGACAGCCTGCCTGCTGAATACAGTCTAGCGCCATTAGCGGTGCGGCCTGGCTTGATCATATTGCGTTCGGTGGGTAAGTTTTTCGGCTTGGCCGGCATTCGTTGCGGCTTCGTGATTACCCAGCCGGATTTATTGGCGAAACTTGCGGAGTTGCTGGGGCCATGGACTATCAGTCATCCCGGCCGCTATGTCGCGGCGCTGGCGTTGGCCGATCAAAACTGGCAATCAGCCAATGCTGCATCATTAGCAATGCTAAGCCTGCGCCTGAGACAGCTTTTGACCGACTGCGGCTGGCCACCCGGCGGTGGATGCGATTTGTTTCAATGGGTGAAATGCGAACAGGCGGCTAAGCTACACGATCTATTGGCTGGGCAGGGTATTCTGACCCGCTTGTTTCAGGAGCCTGCAAGTCTGCGTTTCGGCTTACCGAAGGACGAGTCAGCCTGGCAACGCTTGGCACAGGCGCTGACTCATCCTGATATCAGGCAATTAAGCTGGTTTGCGCATCCGCAAACCTAATCCGGCGATAACGCTACCAAACAGCCAGACAGCGCCAGGTAACGGCACGGGGGTAAACACGTGAGTGTCGACAATGTCACTGGCGGTAATGACGCCGGCGCCCCGAAAGTCTTCGCTGTCGCCTAATTTTCGGTTAACTTCAAAAACCAAAAACTTCAAATTATCGGCAAATGCTAAGCCAAACAGGCTGGGCAGTTTAGTGGGATCAAGGTCTACCCCGCCCAGTAATAGCTGATCAAAAAAAGCTGTCACCGAAAATTCCGCACCGGATACCAACAGACCACTTTCTTCATCGTATTGGTTGCTCGCCGATTCCATATGGAGCGTCAGGATGTCATAAGTGCCCGGCATTACTTGGGTGGCGGTAAATCCCTGACTGTTTATCTGAGCTTCGCTGATAGGGGTGTTGTCGACGATATTTAGGACAGCATGGTCGTTATCGATCTCCAGCGCTTGTCCGTTAGCTAATATGGAAAGCGGAGCGCTTAGCGAGTAGCCCAAACGTAAACTGGCGGATTCGCTGCCTGACGCCGGAAAAACGTCGCTGGAGCTCGGTGACAAGGCATCAACGGTTACTTGCCCTGAAAAATTGCCGGTGCTGAAATTGACGAAATCGCCTGAAAAAGTAAATTCAAGAGCCGCAGTCGCGTTAGCCGAATACAAAAACGTCGCTAATAGGGCAGATAGTATTTTCATGGTTTGTCCTTAAAGTAAATTTAGTGATACGACTTCTTAGACTTAGCAGCAAGACTAAGTGGAGGCGCAGGGGATACCAATATTTTTGTGAGCGAGTTCAATCTCTGTGCCGATTATCGCGGCAGCCGGTCGATACCGTCAACCCTTGATTTTCCTGGGCAAGCGTTAGCTTGCTACAAACCAGTTGCCAAATTGGGACGCTGAGAGTCGGGCTAACTAAAAAAGCTTGTCCAAAATCGACATCACAATCTCCACGGCAATCAGCCAGATAATGATCCACTCCAAGGCCGAGGAATGCTGGTGTTTTTGTTCATCTGCCAGCATTTCCAGCAGCTCATGTATCGTCTCAAGCTTTTTTGACAATACGTCGGTGCGTTGCTGAATTTCCAGGTAATTGGCGGCCATCGAGTAAATATGCTGGTATTCCGGATGTTCCCAGAAAAATTCCGGGGTATCCAGCAAGTCGTAATTCAGGATGATGTCACTCTTCGTCAGGAACAGCTGGCCGCGGATCATGGCCATGGTTTTCCGGTTGAGTTTGATCTTGCCTTCCCGCGCCAGCGATTGCGGTAAATGGCTGGTGGCGCGGATCGTGTCGATGGCATGACCTTCGAAAGCCGCCAACTTGATCGATTGCGCCATCGCGTGCGACAGCGCCAACAGCACTTTGAAGTCGGCGGATTGGAGCTCCAAGTGATCATGCTGAAAACGGTCTTGCTCGCAGCCCACTTCGTAACTGAAATTGTCTTCCTGAGGTTCGGCGTCGGGTTTGATCGCGTAATCCAGCAACAAGTCCTGCAAGGCGCGCCGGTCATCGAGATTGAGGTTCCAACACACCATTACCCCGTAGGCGAACACAATCGCGCAGCCGGTTTTGTAATCGACCACCAGGGCGTTTCTGAACAGTTGGGCGCGGGTGGTATCCAGCAGTTTTTCCCGCAATTGCGCAAATTCGAACGATTGCGCCAGGCATACCGTCAGGCAGCGTTTAATGGGTCTGTCGTCTGTCATGTCCGGGTTGTCTCAGGTCGGTTTCGGCATTAGTTTGTAACACCGACAGGCAAAACGGTTAAAATAGCCAATTAATCCATCTACTGAAAGCGTATTGCTGAGTGTCATGCCAACTAACTATAACACCGATGATTTAAGAATTTGTGAAACCAAGGACGTGGTGGCGCCGATTCAGGTTCATGAAGAAATCCCGATGACCGAGCAGGCCGCAGCCACCATTCTGCATACCAGGGAAGCAATTCACAACATTCTGACCGGTGCCGACGACAGATTGCTGGTGATTATCGGCCCTTGCTCTATCCACGACCCGGCAGCGGCAGTGGAATACGCCGGGCGTTTGAAACTCATCATGGACGAATTGAAAGATGACCTGGTGATCGTCATGCGGGTTTACTTCGAAAAACCACGGACCACGGTGGGTTGGAAAGGCTTGATTAACGATCCCGACCTCAATTCCAGCTTCAACATCAACAAAGGCCTGCACATGGCCCGGCAGTTATTGTCGGATGTGAACAACCTGGGTGTGCCAGCCGCTACGGAATATCTGGACCTGATTACACCGCAGTATGTCTCCGATCTGATTTCCTGGGGCGCCATCGGTGCCCGCACCACCGAGAGCCAAGTGCATCGGGAACTGGCATCTGGATTATCCTGCCCGGTCGGCTTCAAAAACGCCACCGACGGCGGTATTAAAATTGCCATCGACGCGATCAACGCCGCGATGAGTCCGCATCACTTTTTATCTTTGACCAAGGAAGGCCGCTCGGCTATTTTCTCAACGCGCGGCAACGAAGACGCCCACATCATCCTGCGCGGCGGCAACAATAGACCGAACTACGACGAAGTTAGCGTCGAGCAAGTGGCTGAAGGCTTGGTCGAAGCAGGTCTTCGCCCCAATATCATGATCGATTTCAGCCACGCCAACAGCTCGAAAAAATACGAAAGGCAAATGCTGGTTGCACAAGATGTGGCCGGGCAAATCCGCGGCGGCGACACCCGCATCATCGGCGCGATGGTGGAAAGTCATCTGGTCGGTGGCCGTCAGGATGTCGAGGAAGGCAAACCGCTGACATACGGGCAAAGCATTACCGACGCCTGCTTGTGCTGGGAAGACAGCGCGGAATTGTTACATCACTTGGCCGGCGCCGTAGAACGCCGCCGTGCCGCGAAAACACACAAGGTTTAAAGCATGAAAATACAGGTCAATGGCGACAATCGCGAATATGGCGAGAACGCCACCGTTGCCGACGTAATTGCCGATTTAGGCTTAACCGGCAAACGCATCGCCGTGGAATTGAATAAAGAAATCCTGCCGTTTACTCAGCACGCGAGCCAGCGCTTGCAACACGATGACCGCCTGGAAATCGTCCAGGCCATCGGCGGCGGTCAAGACGACTATTTCACGCTGGCCGGCAAAAACTATCGGTCACGGCTGTTGGTCGGTTCCGGTAAATACAAGGATTTGGAAGAAACCCGCCTCGCCACCGAAGCTAGCGGCGCCGAAATCATCACTGTCGCGATTCGCCGCACCAACATCGGCCAAAATCCTGGCGAACCCAGCTTGCTAGACGTGATTTCACCGGATAAATACACCATCCTGCCAAACACCGCCGGCTGCTACACCGCCGACGATGCGGTACGCACCTGTCGCTTGGCGCGCGAATTGTTGGGTGGCCACAAACTGGTGAAACTGGAAGTGTTGGCCGATCAACTGACCTTGTTTCCTGATGTTGCAGAAACCTATGTTGCTGCTGAATTGCTGGTCAAGGAAGGCTTCGACGTGATGGTTTATACCAACGACGACCCAATTGCCGCCAAGCGTCTGGAAGAAATCGGCTGCGTGGCGGTAATGCCGCTGGCCGCGCCGATCGGTTCGGGCTTGGGCATCCGCAACCCCTACAACATTTTGACCATCGTCGAAAACGCCAAGGTGCCTATCTTGGTCGATGCTGGCGTCGGTACTGCATCCGATGCGGCTATGGCGATGGAACTGGGCTGTGATGGAGTATTGATGAACACTGCCATTGCCGCCGCCAAGAATCCAGTTTTGATGGCATCGGCGATGAGAAAAGGCATTGAAGCGGGCCGCGAAGCCTTCCTGGCTGGACGGATGCCGCGTAAACGTTTTGCTTCGGCCTCTTCGCCGATTGATGGGTTGTTTTTGTAAGCTCGTATTAGATTAGGTAATGTAGCAAACTATAAAATTTGTTCTAAAGTTGGTCCACTTAGCTTTTACTGTTTTTTTTGCAGAAACTTGGCTATTCCGAAAACGATGCTGAAAATGTTTCTAACAGAATTGGTTGGGGCGTTTTAGCTGGTTTTATGGCGTTGTTGGTTTTTGTGACAATCAAATACGGAACGTAGGTCGGGTAAGCGGAGACTCCGTGGAAATATCAGAGCGCTTAGTAATAAAACTTCTGATTTTAGCGATTACTCTTGGGGTCTATTTTTTATTAAATACTATAATCCCAAATTTGGATTTCGAGAGTTTACAAAAGAGAGTAATACTGATAGTTGCAGTAACTTCAATTGGATTTTTTATCTTTGTAACTTTTAAATACGGAATGTAGGTTGGGTTAATAATCCCATAGGGCTTGTTGAGCCAACATTTCAAGCCAAACATGTTGAGTGGAAACCGCCGTAACGGAACTTGCCTCGATACGCTAAATGCCTAGATTATGAACGCCGTTCAACCAAACACTGAGAACAATGTGCTTTGCTATTGCAGCGGCACCACCGAGCAGCAAATCAAAGCCCTGCTAGCCGAGGGTATCGTCGATCCCGAAAGAATCTCCCGCATCACCGGCGCTGCGTCGGGATGCGGTGGTTGCGAGTTCGAATTGCAGCAACTTATATTCGATCATACTTAAGAAGCATAAGGTAATGGCCTGTTGCGATGATCCCACCGAACCGAAAAAACTCGATCGCCGCGACTTGATCCGCTTACAGGAACAATACGGCGAATTGGTAAGGGATTTGTTTACCGAAGATCCGGAAAAGGTCGTTCTGAAGCTGTTAAACGACGCCAATACTTATTTGACGGAGTTGGCGGCCTTGCATGCCCATCATCCCTCTGTGCGCTTAAGGGCTATTGAGTTATTGGCACAACCTAGTGCATCGGTGTTGCAACAAATTCTTCAAAAAGAGCCGGATTCCCCGTTCGGTATGGCCGCTCAAGCCCGGCTAACGCAATTGAGGTAGATCATTCGCATACAAACTTCGTTGAATAGCTTGATACTTGTGTTATCTCAACTACATTAGTGAAGCGCTCAACGTAGACTGATCAAATGCTTGGTAGCATGCTATCGCGCAGTTCGCGCATGACTTGTCATGATAACCTGCAACAAGATCAGTCACCTCTCCCATCTTAAAGTCTTAAGGATTTCATCATGAAATTGTCGACAGTTACAATTGCGGTGCTAATGTCTCTAGTATCCGGAAATTTATATGCAGACCAATATATATGCAAAAATATTAGTGGGACAATACAGCCGTCCACTGTTGACCCGGATTGCAATATTCTAAAATTCAGGGATCGCCAGTTTCCCGATGTAACTTTTTTGGGACCCCTACCTCCCGGCGCGCCACCAGTTTGCTTTATCGGCACCTTAACCGCCACATTAGGCAAAAACCTGAAGCTGACCGGAACGGCATTCTCCGGGCTGTTTGCAAATGGACTGGGTCAATTAACCGGAGCGTCGGCAATTAAATTGAGTGCCGGGCCGGTTGATCTGGGGCGGGTTTTTACTAAAGATCTGATTTTTAATCCTGAAGGTGCGACGACAGAATTATTAACAATGGTTGGCGGCAGCAAAACCTTTAAAGACGGTCGGGGACAATTTGAAATTACCGGCAACATTCTTTATGAGAGCGCGCCATTTACCGGCCAGTTGTGTGTAGAGGACGACTGATTCGGTTTGTACAACTTAGATAAATACGTTTCTAATATGTGTTTTTCGGCAGCTTATCGTTGACGAAAAACACACTTTTTTGCTGACGGAATGCGGCACTAATTTGCTGCAATAGTTACAGGAAATGCTTTTCGCTTCCCTGGACATAGCGGATGTTTAAACTTCAGCTGATATACTCGGCAATCCATATTTAGTTTCACCCGTTTAACGGTCGCTATTCCGATGATTGAACCCCAAAAAATCGACCCTACCCGAATCAAAAGCTTCATCCGCCGCCAAGGCCGCGCTACCGCCGGCCAAAAGCTGGCACTGGAAAGCCATTGGGATAAGTATTGCCTGTCGCCGCAAGCCAGTTTTGATGCCGAGCAAGCCTTTGGGCGTCAAGCACCGCTGATTGTCGAAATCGGTTTCGGCAACGGCGACAGTCTGGCGGCAATGGCGGAGGCCAATCCGGATTTGAATTATTTAGGTATCGAAGTGCATCGGCCCGGCGTCGGCCATTTGATGATGTTGCTGGAACAGCGCGGCATTAACAACGTGCGGATTTATCATCACGACGCCATCGAGATTCTGGAACAAAAAATCGCCGACCATAGCCTGGCCGGCGTGCATCTGTTCTTCCCCGATCCCTGGCAAAAGCGCCGCCATCACAAACGCCGCATCGTCCGTCCCAGTTTCGTGGAATTGCTGAACAAAAAATTGCTGGCCGGCGGCTATTTTCACGCCGCCACCGATTGGGAGCATTACGCCAAAGATATGCTGGGGATTTTGTCGGCCGGCACCGGTTTGCAAAACAGCAGCTCCAGCAACGATTTCTGCGAGCGGCCTATTTATCGGCCCTTAACCAAGTTCGAAAACCGTGGTTTGGGTTTGGGTCACGGGGTTTGGGATTTGATTTTTCGCAAGGTTTAGCGCTTCACCACATCAAGTCGTCCGGAATCTGAAATTCTGCATACGGATCGTCGGCGGCCGCCACATCCTGCGTCGCTTCGTTCAACACTACAATACTAGCTTTATCCCGCGCCTGCACTTTACGGGCAACTTCCGCCGGCACAATCTCGTAATGTCCGTCTATTTTGGCGATGCCGGCCCGGCCGTTGATCAAGGCCTCCCGCACTTTTTCAGCCACGTACAGGGTTTTGACTTTGTTGTCGTCGGTGAAGTTGTAAGCCAAGCCGTTTACGTCCTGAGCGATACGGTTCATGTCGACGATTTGCTTGATTTGCGCGGCCAGGGCTTTCTGTTCCTCGGCTAGCTTGCGTTGTCGGTTCAACTCACGGTCGCGTTCCGCTTGCTGTTGACGCAATTGTTCGGCACTGAGTTTGACCTCATCGACGATTTCGACGCCGTTATTGCGTTCCAGCTTGGTTTGTTTGCGTTTCTCGGCTTTGACTTGTTTGAGTTTGGCGTCGTTACTGAGGCCGGATTTAAGCAATTGTTCTTGCAGGGATAGGGTTTGCGGTTTTTTCATGGCTGGCCAGCGGTTTAGCAAGGTTAAAATTCCAGGTCAGCATAGCACAAAGCATTACTGGCCCAGCATCTTGCCGGTGGCGTACTGCCACCAGCTTAGCGGCTTGGTCAACGGCACATTGCAACGGTCGTAACCTTGATATTCGATGCCGCGAAAAATGTCTTCACGCAGCCATTGATAGGCGGCTGGTGCACTTTGTTGCAAGCGTTCCGGGATCAGGATGTATTGCGCCACCAACTCGGCGAGTTTTTCCTGCGTGGTACCGTCGTAACGGCCTTCGTTCACTTCACCCAGATATTCGAAGGCCTCAAACCATTTCGACGGCCACAACGCCAATTTTGCCTCAGCAATGATTTTCATGATGTCATCGTCGTTGGACATCTTGTGGTATTTGTAGAAAAAATACAGATCGTCCTGGCCGTTCCAGAAATGAAAATTATCGATGGTGTGGGCGATTTCATGCACGACGATGGGCAAGCGAAAATCCACCAGATATTGCACGCCGATGTCGCGATAGGTCCCGCCTTCCTTGCCTTTGTCGAAAGCCTTGACGGTAAACACGATAAGGTTCTGGCCGCTGAACACCTGGGCCACGGTTTGCGAACGAAAGCCTATGCCAGGTATCAACGTCAAAGGGTGGGTGTGATCCTGCCAGATGCTGTTTTTGTAGTCTTCTTGAAACGCATCGCGTATCAGCTCCTGCATCACCGTCGGTTTATCGGCAATTTCCTGTTCCAGATTGTCTACCGGTTTGGCTTTGCTGATACTTTGCCGTAAAAAGGCCGGGATTTTGCGAATGGCTTTTTCGAACAAGCGCAGATGGTCTGCGTTGAAGCGCCGCACTTCGTAGCGATAGTCATCGCTGTGTTTGACCACAGTTTTGGTGTCGTAGAACAAGGCCAATGCCCGCCAGGCGGCTTCACGATCGTCCCAATATTTTTCCAGTACGCAGAGTTCGCCGGCGGTATTGTTGGCGCAGTCTTCGCGGTAATCGGCCAAATCGTCGAGATGGTCCTGATTTTTATGATCGGTCAGGACCGCCACCGCCTGTTTACGCAGGCCGGGATGGTCGGCTTCGTAAAAACGGATGATGTCTGCCAGCGCTGCGGTGGGAGTAAATTGTTGCTGGCTGGTAGCGCAAACCAACTCGGTGTTTTGCGACAGCGGGAAAAAGCGGTTTTGAAACAGCGGCGCCGGTTCGGCGGCGTTGACAGCGCCAGCATATAACAGCAACCATCTTAAGCAAGCGCGCCGCAAAACGCTCAAACGGCGCAAGTTTTATTTATCCAGGCCCATGGCGTCCCACACTTTTTGAATGGCGCCTTCATCCTTGTAATTGGCTTGCGGCGCACCGGCCGGGTAATTCAAGGTGTAAATCCGTTCAGCATCGGCGGCCAATTCGTCCATACCCAGCTGCCGATAGCCGTCCTGCATGATTTGCAAGGCAAACGGCACCGCCGGCGTGCGTTGATATTCCTTGATGATGTGATTGGCACGATTTACAGCGGCGACATAGGCTTTACGGCGCATGTAAAAGTCGGCGACATGGACTTCGTACATTGCCATATTGTTACGGAGTGCGATCATCCGCAGTTTGGCGTCGGCGACGTACTGGCTGTTGGGGTAGCGCCGAATCAGCTCTTGAAAATTATCGTAAGAATCCTTGGCGGGGCCGGGATCACGCTGTGACGAGTCAGTGGGCAGGAAGCGATCAATAAAGCCGATGCCGCGGTTGTAATTGATCAGGCCTTTCAAGTAATAGGCATAATCTACATTTGGGTTACGCGGATGGATTTTAATGAAGCGGTCGGCGGCGGCCAAGCCCGCTTCCGGATCGTCGTTTTTATAGTAAGCGTACGCAACATTTAATTGCGCCTGAGCCGCGTAATCGCCGAACGGATACCTCGATTCCAGGGCTTCGTAGAGGGTGACGGCTTTTTGGTAGTTTTTATTATCCAGCGCTTCCTTGGCTTTTTCATGAAACATCTTGTCATCCCAGCCGGCGTACTCTTCCTCTTTGCCGGCGGAAGAATCCTTGCTCATAAAGGCGTCCAGGGTCTCGCAGCCTTGCAGCATCCAAGCCAGACTGGCGATAAAAACGGTTTTTACTAAAACTAATCGCATACGTTTATCAACACGTTGTAATATTGCGGGTTTTTTGCAGCTTTTGGCGGCGTTCTGGCCGCGAGTATAACTTAAAAACGACTATGACGATATTGACGGCAAGGGTTCCAGAGGAACTGGCGGGTATGCGACTGGACCAGTGTCTGGCCGAAGTGTTTCCGGATTATTCGCGCAGCAAACTGCAAACCTGGATCAAAGCCGGGCGGGTGTTGGTGGATGGCGAGATCATGAAAGGCCGCGAGAAATTGGATGGTGGCGAAGAAATCGAGCTGGATGCCGAAGCCGAGCGCGTCATCGAATACGCGCCTCAGGAAATCCCGCTAGACATTATTTATGAAGACGATTCTTTACTCATCGTCAACAAACCAGCCGGCTTGGTCGTGCATCCCGCGGTCGGCAACTGGGACGGCACTTTAGTCAATGCCTTGCTCAATCACGTACCCAGTTTGGATACTCTGCCGCGCGCCGGTATTGTGCATCGCATCGACAAAGACACCAGCGGTCTGTTGATGGTGGCCAAAACCTTACAGGCTCATAATAGCCTGGTCGAGCAACTCCAGGAGCGCAGCATTCACCGTGAATATCTGGCGCTGGTAAAAGGCTGGATGACAGCCGGCGGCACCGTGGACGAGCCTATCGGCCGCCATCCGGTGGACCGTAAACGCAATGCGGTGGTGCGTCGCGGCGGAAAAGAAGCGATTACCCATTACCGCCTGGAACAGCGCTTTAAGCGCCATACTCTGATTCGCGTGAAGCTGGAAACCGGCCGCACGCATCAGATTAGAGTGCATATGACGCACATCAATTACCCGCTAGTGGGTGATCAAGTTTACGGCGGTCGCTTTCAAATGCCCGCCGATTGCAGTCCGGCACTGGCCGACGCCTTGCGCAATTTCAAGCGTCAGGCCCTGCATGCCGCCAAACTGGGTTTAGAGCATCCGGAAACCGGCGAGTACTGTGAATGGGAGCAACCCATCCCCGAAGATATGAAAAACCTATTGCATCTGCTGGCCGAAAATGAATTGGATCAAGCCTGATTGGCCGCTGCCGGCGCATGTACACGCCGCAGTCACCTTGCGCACAGGGGGCGTCAGCACTGGCGCTTACGCCAGTTTGAATCCGGCCAGCCACGTCAACGACGACCCGCAGCACGTTAAAACCAACCGCTACATCATCAAGGATATGCTGCAACTGCCGTCCGAACCGGTCTGGCTACAGCAAGTGCACGGCACACGCGTGGTAAACGCCGACGAAACCGAGGGCCTGGTGGAAGCGGACGCCAGCTTTGCCGATCAATCCGGCACGGTGTGCGCGATACTGACGGCGGATTGTCTACCGGTACTGTTCTGTGGAGACGAGGGCGAAGTGGTCGCCGCCGCCCACGCCGGCTGGCGCGGCTTGCAGGCCGGCATCATCGCCGAAACCCTATACGCGATGAGTTGTCAGGATGTGCATGTTTGGCTGGGGCCGGCGATAGGCCCGGACAATTTCGAAGTCGGCGACGAGGTGCGGGACGCTTTCATTAAAGACAACCCGATTACCGCGGTGGCATTTCGTGCCAGGCAGTCGGGCAAATGGCTGGCCGATATTTACCGCTTGGCGCGCATTAAACTGGCTGAGCTCGGAGTGGAACAAGTGTACGGCGGCGACCTCTGTACCGTCGCTGATCCTCATCGTTTTTACTCGTACCGCCGTGATGGCGCAACCACTGGCCGCATGGCCAGCCTGATCTGGAGAGACTAATTTGACTGTGTTGTTGTCGATTATCTTGTTTACCGCACTGGGTGGTGTGCTTAGCGTGCTGGCTGCTGCGGTCTTTTTATTGCTGCCGGAACACAAGCAAAAGCATGTGCTGCCGCACGGCATCAGCTTTGCGATTGGGGCTTTATTGACCGGCGCATTTTGCGGCTTGATCCCGCACGCTTTCGAAGAAGTGCCGGTCGAGGATATGTCTAGCCTCTCAGCGACGATTCTAGCCGGCATCCTGCTATTTTTTGTGTTGGAAAAACTACTGGTGTGGCGGCACTGCCATTCTCACGCCTGCGAAGCCCACGGCGAAGAATCGCACGACCACCAGCATCACGACCACGGCCATAGTCATTCTGTCCAACCCGCCGGCCACCGCCCTGCCGGCATGTTTATCATCCTTGGCGACAGCATCCATAATTTTGTCGATGGTGTGCTGATCGGCGCGGCGTTTCTAACCGACGTGCAGTTGGGTATCGTCACCAGTCTAGCGGTGGCGGCGCACGAAATTCCACAAGAAGTCGGCGACTTCGCCATATTGCTGCACAGCGGCTACAAACGCGGCGAGGCCTTGCTTTACAACGTTCTTGCCAGCTTGAGCACGGTGGTTGGCGGCGTGTTGGCGTATTTCAGCCTGGGTGACCTACATCAGATCTTGCCTTACTTTTTAACCTTGGCGGCCTCCAGTTTTATTTATATCGCGGTTGCCGATTTGATCCCGTCTTTGCATCAGAAGACCGACATCAAAACCTCATTGCAACAGATTGGTTTTATTTTGGCTGGGGTGGTGTTGATTTTGGTGATGCAGAGCATAGCGCATCGGTTTGAAGGCAAAATTGACGAGGGTAGAGTGGAGCAAACAGGTATTGTTTGATCCAGGCTTTATAAGGTCACGATTCAGCTATCTCTTCGCCGTGCGGACAAAACTTAGACTGCCAGTGCCGTGACTTAGTAATCATAAGCGTCATCTCGCAATCGGCGGCTAATTTGATAAATGTTCTCGGTATCGAATACATTCGTATAAGCGGCGGCTTGCCCTTCATGCTTGATATTGCAGCGCCGTTCGCCTTTACGCTTTTCGAGTATGTCTGTCGATACCGGCTTTTGCGTTAAGCGTCTGTCGTTTTTGTGCGAACGAATAAAATATTCTCTGACTTCGACGATTTTATTTTTGAAGCGCTTGCCATGCAGTTTTTTGATGGCAAGTTTACCGGCTTTTTCATCGTCAATAAAAATACGGCCGTGAAACGACAGCACATTGGTCTTGATATTTTTAAGACAAAAGATGTCCGTTTTCAGAATATTGCCAAGCTTGAAGGGAAGTAACAGACAAAACTTGAGGGCGGGGGCGACAAAATCCCCCAACTCGCTTTCTTGCGTAATAGACGGGATATTTTTAATAATCAATATCATAAAGACGCTCTGGTAGTACTTAGCTGTATCCCACGGATGTTTAATAAGGTTTGGGCCAACACTCACTGCCCTTAATGCGGGAACCATGAAAATCAAGTTGCCGGACTGCCCCCCCTTGCCCGTAAGTTGATTGGCTTTGACCGTCTTGCTTGTCCTATATAGCGTCAACCAGTCGTTTTACTTTAGGTGCTGGAAACATAGTCCACGTTTCGGATAAATACAACTAATGTGACCTTTCCTTTTGGACAAACCACGTGCGCCGTTTTGCGATGCCTTGCCGCCCCCTTGTCTTGGGCTAAAGTCATCTTTGAACTTACCTATTGGAGCTAGAACGAAGCTAATGGTTCCGAGGCCGCGCTTTTATCCCGCCGATGAGCTGTTTGATATTTTTCCGCTTGCGATTTGGGGTTGTGTATAGGCGAGGCGTGTTTCGGCAACACACTACAATCCATTCAATTTGTCCCGCAAAGCCGCGCTGCCGCAAAAAATAAAATAAATTTTTTGCAGCTTATAATCCCCAGATAGTAGAAACGGCTTGAATAACTAATTGATTTTCCATAGAACGTATTCTGTTACTTGTCTCACAGCTATACAGGCTATCCGTTTCAATTTATATACAGATTAGTAGGTATTTAATAAGTCTTGCAAAGCCCGTTTTAATGGGTGTAAGGTTCGATATGACGGCATGAAAAACAAATTTAAGACTACAAAATAGCAACGGCTTGTGTAAAAAAGCAGCGTTATTGTAGTTAATTAGCAACGGATATTTGCCGGGGCTAAATATTATCTTTGTTCTATGTCGCGTTTAAAAATGACAGCGTAACAACTAGATGCGCGTCTATAAAAATAATGTCCTCACCATGAGATTAGTTATGTCCAAATTTCCAATCGATCTTGGCGCTTATCAGCGCATCAGCTTAGATCCAAAAAACCCAACCTTGACCGATGCACAACGTGCCAGCCTGAAAGCCAACATTCAGTTGTGCCGTGATGCGATTGTCTATTTCACAGCCAACGGTGCAGCTCGCGGTGTAGGCGGTCATACCGGCGGTCCATACGATACCGTGCCGGAAGTCATGATCATGGATGCACTATTCCATAGTTCCAATGATTTTGTGCCTGTCTTCTTTGATGAAGCCGGTCACCGTGTCGCCACCCAGTATTTGATGTCCACCCTGAACGGCGATTTACCGGCAGAACGCTTGATCGAATACCGTGCCGCGCATTCGCATTTGCCGGGCCACCCGGAATTGGATTTCACTCCCGGAGTGAAATTCAGCTCTGGTCGTTTGGGCCACATGTGGCCGTATGTCAACGGCGTAGCCATCGCCAACCCGGCCAAAACCGTTTTCTGCTTGGGTTCGGACGGCTCGCAACAGGAAGGTAACGACGCCGAAGCCGCGCGTCTGGCTGTGGCGCAAGGCCTGAACGTTAAACTGATCATCGACGACAACAACGTCACCATCGCCGGCCACCCATCCGAGTATTTGAAAGGCTGTAGCACCGCCAAAACCTTGGCCGGTCAAGGCGTCACTGTGCTGGAAGGCGACGGCGAAGATCTGGACGATTTGTACAAACGCATTATCACCGCCATTAACACTCCAGGTCCGGTTGCGGTCATCAACCACCGCCCGATGTGCCCTGGCATTGTCGGTTTGGAAGGCTCGACCCACGGTCACGACGTTGTGTCGGTGAAAGTGGCGCTGGAATATCTTGAATCGCACGGCCAACAAGCCGCTGCCGATGCGTTGCGCGAAGTCAAAGCACCGAAAAACGACGCGGTATTTTTGGGTTCCAGCGACAAATGGGATGCGAACCGCAACGTCTTCGGTGATGCTTGCGTTGAAGTGCTGGGACGCTTGAGCGAAGCGGAACGGGTTGCCAAAGTGCGGGTAGTGGACAGTGACTTGGAAGGCTCTTGCGGGCTGTTCAAGATCCATAAAGCCTTCCCGGAAGTGTTTATCTCCTCCGGCATCATGGAGCGTGGTAATTTCTCCGCTGCAGCCGGTTTTGGTATGGAAGCGGGCAAACAAGGTATTTTCGGCACCTTCAGCGCATTCTTGGAAATGCTGATGTCCGAAATCACCATGGCCAGGTTGAACAAATCCAACGTGCTGAGCCACTTCTCGCATTCCGGTATCGACGACATGGCCGACAACACCTGCCATTTCGGTTTGAACAACATGTTCGCCGATAACGGTTTGAGCGACGGCTACGAAACCAAACTGTATTTCCCTGCAGATCCCTTGCAAATGAAAGCGTGCGTGGAAAAAGTCTTCTTCGATCCGGGCTTGCGTTTTATCTTCTCCACCCGTTCCAAAGTGCCGACCATTCTGGATAGCAACGGCAACGAGTTCTTCGGCGGCGATTATAAATTCGTGCCCGGCAAAGACGAGGTCATTCGCGAAGGTACGGCGGGTTATATCGTCAGTTTCGGCGAAGCCTTGTATCGGGCCCTGGATGCCGTCGAACGTCTGAAACAACAAGGCGTCGATGTAGGCTTGATCAACAAACCGACCTTGAACGTCGTTGATGAAGACATGCTGGCCAAAATCGGCAAGTCACCGAAAGTGATGGTGGTTGAGTCCTTCAACCGCAAAACTGGTTTGGGCAGCCGCATGGGTACTTGGTTGCTGGAGCGTGGCTACACACCAAAATACGCTTATATTGCGACGCATAAAGAAGGTTGCGGCGGTTTGTGGGAGCAATTCCCGCATCAAGGTATTGACCCGGCTGGCATCATGGCCAGCTTTTTAAAGGGTTAATCCTCCCTCTCGACTTGGGGCGCAAGGAAGCGCCCATATTTTTCTGCTGCGGTTTGGGAGCAACAGCCATTTGAAATCAGCAATTGCCGCCAAGCAAATTCGCAGTAAAACACTCAGCTCTCACCGGGACCGAGCCATGCCGACATTCCTTATTTCTAAACAGCCGGACTCTAGGCATGCTGTGCTTGCCTATTCAATTACGGAGCAATCGCACTCAAGTTAAAGATTTCAATCAATCCCGACAAACAAAAACCGGATTCAAATCATTTCGACTGATTAACACAGTCCTACTCCAGGTAAACCATGCAAAAACGAATTATCGGTGACAGTCGGCTCGACACAGCCTGTTTAATGACAGAGCAGTTGAATTTAGATGCACTTGTTGACGTTGAAGTCTCGTCCGAGGATCAGGAGCACCCTATCGAAGCAGCGCTACTGCCTGGCTTTAGCGGCGGGTGGAGGGCCGGAATGCCGGGATCGCAAGTTATCCGGTTACTGTTTAAGCAGGCCCAGCCTGTGCAATGTATTCAACTGGATTTTTTGGAATCGGCTATAGCCAGAACACAAGAATACGTCCTTCGTATTTCTGCGGATAACGGACAGCCGTTGCGCGAAATCGTCCGCCAACAATGGCATTTTAATCCGCAAGGGTGCACAGCGGAGTCGGAACAACACGTTGTCGACTTGTCCGCGGTAAGTATTATCGAACTACATATCACTCCGGATATTAGCAACTCAAGCGCGTTTGCTTCGCTTGAAAAAATGCGTGTATTTTGAGTTTTCGCCGGTAATTTTTAGGTTTGAAAAAGCCTTGGGAAAACTTGATATACCCTATAAAACCTATTCGGCCAGCAGTTTATTTTTCTAAAGATTTAACCATGTCAGCGCCCACACACAATATCCATCAATTAACCAAAAATACTATTGCTTTAATTCTTGCCGGCGGACGCGGTTCGCGCTTAATGAATATGACGGATTGGCGCGCCAAGCCCGCCGTGCCTTTTGGCGGCAAGTTTCGGATTATCGATTTTCCGTTATCCAATTGCGTGAATTCCGGTATCCGTAAAATCGGCGTGATGACGCAATACAAAGCCGATTCGCTGATTCGGCATATCCAAAAAGGCTGGGGGTTCATGCGCGGCGAATTCGGCGAATATGTCGACATCATGCCGGCCCAACAACGTATAGACGAGACCTCCTGGTATAAAGGCACCGCCGACGCCGTCTTACAAAATATCGATATTCTGCGGGCCCGCCAACCCCAGCATATTTTAATTCTGGCCGGTGATCATATTTATAAAATGGATTATGCGGCCATGTTAATCGACCACGTCGAAAAAAATGCCGATTTAACCATAGGCTGTTTGGAAGTATCCTTAAAAGACGCCTCCGCTTTTGGCGTGATGGATGTGGATGCCAATCGCCGCGTTCGGGCCTTTGTCGAAAAACCGGCCAATCCACCCGTGATGCCGGGTAGAACCAACACCGCATTGGCCTCCATGGGTATTTATATCTTTAACGCCGATTTTTTATGGCAACAATTAATTAAAGACTCCCACACTGAAAATTCCACCAACGATTTTGGTAAAGATATTATTCCCGCCGTCATTGACGATCATATTGTTAATGCCTATCCCTTTTTGGATTTACAAAGCGGCCAACAAAGCTATTGGCGCGATGTCGGGACAATAGACGCCTATTGGGCTTCCAATTTGGAGCTAATCGGCGTCAAACCGGATTTGAATTTATACGATACGTCCTGGCCGATATGGACCTATCAAGAACAAACGCCGCCGGCTAAATTTGTGTTCGACGACAACGGCCGGCGCGGCCTAGCCGTGGATTCGATGATTGCCGGCGGCTCCATTATTTCCGGCGCAACCATTCAGCATTCCATGGTGTTCTCCAATGTCACAGTAAACGAATCAGCGCTTATCAAAGACAGCATTCTGTTGCCGCAAGTATGCATAGGCCAAAATTGCCGGATTACCAAAGCCATCGTTGAAAAAGGTTGCGAGGTGCCGGCAGGCACGGTGATTGGCGAGAATCTTGACGACGACAAAAACAGATTTTATGTCAGCGACGGCGGGGTAGTGCTGGTGACTGCCGAAATGTTGGGGCAAAAACTACATTACGTCAGGTAACAAAGTATGCAAAGCGCCCGTTTATCCGATTGAGTGACAACGGGCGCCTGGGGCCTTAGCCACCAAATAATTGATGATCGATCAAATCGCATAGACAATGCGAGATCAACAAATGCACTTCCTGAATGCGGGCGGTGGAATAAGACGGTACGCGGATTTCGATATCGGCTTCGTTCAGCGCGCCAGCCAATACACCGCCGTCTTTGCCGCTTAGCGCGATGACCGTCATGTCGCGGTCATGGGCAACCTTAACGGCTTTGATAATATTGCCGGAGTTACCGCTACTGGTGTAGACCAGCAAGATGTCGCCAGCCTGTCCTAGCGCGCGTAACTGCTTCGCAAAGATTTCGTCGTAATGGTAGTCGTTGGCGATAGAGGTGATGGTTGAGGTATCGGTGCTCAACGCAATCGCCGGCAAAGCGGGACGTTCCCGTTCGAATCGATTCAACATTTCCGAAGAAAAATGCTGCGCATCGCCCGCCGAACCGCCGTTGCCGCACGTCAGCACTTTTTTATCATTTACCAGCGCTTCGACGATTTTTTGCGAGGCGAACTCGATCAGCTCGCACAGGCTGGCCATCGCATCCTGTTTGGTTTGAATGCTGTCGGAAAAGTGGGCGATGATGCGGTCTTGTAAACTCATAGTACTCAGGTTTGAAAAGCGTTTTTGATCCATTCCAGACGGTTGTCGCCGGATACAGCAACTACGTCGAAGCGAATCGAGACGTTGCTCAGGTTGTTGATTATGACATAGTGTTGTGTGGCAGCGACGATGCGCGCCTGTTTTTGCCGAGTGATACTGGCTAGCGCACCGCCGAATTGCTCGGATTTTCGAAAGCGTACTTCCACAATCACCAGCGCCGCGCCGTCTTTCATCACCAAATCCAGCTCGCCCATTTTGCAGCGGAAGTTGCTGCACACCCATTCCAGGCCTTGCTTTTGCAAATAGGCCGAGGCTAATTGTTCGGCACTATCGCCCTTTTGCAAGTGGGCTGGCTTGGCTCTGCCGAATAACATACTATTCGACAAATCCCGAGGCGACCGGCACACCACCTTTAAATTGAGCACAAACCAGTTTTCGGGTAACGCGATTCTCGTTGTTTAAAGACAAGCGACCAGTTGCGCCGGCGTAAGACGATCCGGCCAACTGCGGTAATTGGCCGATGATGTTATAGGCATCTATGCCCAAAGCAACTAGTTTAACCTGGCTATCGCTGAGACTTTGCCAGGTATTCTGCACGGCTTGTTGGCTGAGCGCGCCAGTATAGGCGTCGGCAAACACCCAGGGCAGATCGCAGAAATTAATCTTACCTAATTCGCTGTCGCGAACCGGATTTTGCCGACCACTGTAGATATTCGGCATCGCATAAACCGATAATTCGCTACTTTGCGAGTACTTTAATTGCGGCGCCAACTCACGAGCCAATTCCGGGCTTGCACTAACGAACAAGGCCAATGATTGTTTCTGGCCGTTCACGCTGACGCTGGTGCTGAGTAAGCTTTTTACAATGGCTGCAAAATCGTGTTGTTTCGGATCGTAGCTCTCCACCCCAACCACAGCTCCGCCAACTGCTTGCCATGCCGACATTAGATAATGGCGCACGCGTTGGCCTTGGGTGGTGTCCGGTGTCAACAGCACGGCGTTCTGTTGGCCGTCACGCTTGGCTTTTTGCACCAATTGTTCCGCGTCGTCTATCGGACTGAGGCCGAATTGATACAGATTGGTTTTGCTTAGGTTTTCCACATGGTTCAGCGCTAGCACCGGCACGGTTAATTCGGCGGATTGAGCCAGGCTTTGGATCTGTTCCTTCACCAAAGGCCCTATTACCTGTTTGGCGCCGTCACTAACCGCTTGTCGATAGACATTGGCTATATCGTCTTTTTCGCTGTCGTAATACTTTAGCGGCATTTGCGGCGCGGCGCTGGCGGCCAGACGATGGGCTACCGTTAATCCTTCCCTGATAGCTTTAGCCGCGCTGGCATAAGAGCCCGAACTGGGCAACAGCACCGCAATCGTAGCTCCCGGGGCTGGCGGTTGCGCTGGCTGTTCCTGTTCTTGGGCCGCTTGCTGATTGACAGGAGGTGGATTCAGATAGGCTTGTAGATAATCGGCGTTGGCCGGATGACCGGGAAACATTTGCCGCCATTGCTGGATTTGTCCAGCTGTGTCGAAACCGGCCACGTTGCGTTGCTTAAGAATTTTAGCCAAGGCCATCCAGCCGCTCAGTTCGTCAACGATAGGTGACGGACCGCTAAGGGTTTCCAGAGGCAACACACTAAGCGCATCAAGGATGGCGATAATGTTTTGTTTTTGCTGATCGGGTTTTTGCAACAGTCGGCCCAATTTTAGGCGCGCCCTGACGCTGGGCAATACGTCGCCCAACAGAGCATGCACGAAGGCCACGGATTGGTAATACGCGATTTGATCGGCATCGGTCAGTATGGCGGGCCGCACACCCTCCAGCTTTTTCAAGGCTTGTTCCGCATCCCCCATACTCAACGCTACTTGAGCTTGGAGCAATTTATATTTGCTGAACAGCTCCGGTGGTAACTGTTCGGCGTTGATCTTATCCAAGGCTTTTTGCGCGGCTTGACTATCGCCGGCTTGCAGGCGGGTGTCGGCATCCAACAGATGCAGGCTGTTTTGATTATCGGCCATCCGGTAACTGCGCGGTGGTTCGGCTGGTTTGGTTTTCCGGGCGCTGGGTTGCGGGCGCACTTCCAATTGAGTCTTGTTTTTGACCGGTTGTTCGCTGCAAGCCGCTAGCAACAACAGGCCGAAAAACCAGCAGCTTAAAACACGACGCGGCATAATGACGGCAAATTTGCGATCAGACATAGCATAGGGCCTGAAGAATAAATGTACGGAAAATTATACGTGGTTGCCACGCCAATAGGTAATCTGGGCGATTTCAGCTTTCGGGCGGTGGACGTCTTAAAGCAGGTGGATTTGATTGCCGCCGAAGATACCCGCCACGTCAAGATGTTGCTGCAACATTACGGTATCAATAAGCCGCTGCAATCGCTGCATCAACATAATGAAGACCATGCTTCGCAAGGCCTGGTAGATAAAATTCGCGATGGCCAGTCGGTGGCCTTGGTGTCCGATGCCGGTACGCCGATGATCAGCGACCCCGGCTTTCCGCTGGTCAAATTGGCCAGGCGACAAGGTGTGGAGGTGTGTCCGATACCCGGCGCCTGTGCGCTGATCGCCGCCTTGTCTGTGGCGGGTTTGCCGACCAGCCGTTTCAGTTTCGAAGGTTTTTTGCCGCGCACCGGCTCGCCGCGGCGCCGCTTTTTCGAAAGTAAACTCGCTGATGTTTCCACATGGGCCTTTTACGAATCCAGCCACCGCATCCAGGCCGCGCTGGAAGACATGCTCACGGTATTTCCGGCCGAGCATCAAATCGTCGTGGCCCGCGAGATCACCAAATTGCATGAAACGATTGTCGGCGACGAACTGGCCAAAGTATTAGAAAAAGTACAGACCGACGAAAACATGCGCAAGGGTGAATTCGTAGTGTTGGTAGCTGGTCGCGAGCATGTTGAGCAAGATGATGAATTAACCGACGAGCAGCGGCGGATTTTGGGCATATTGCTCACAGAATGTTCTACCAAAACCGCCGCCGCACTGGCGGCAGAGATTACCGGCCAGCGCAAAAAAACCTTGTATCAGGCGGCTTTGGCGATGCAGGACAAGCAAGGCGGCTAAGTTTCGCCAACCTTGTGCCGCTCAAACCCGGACATCGATCCCGTTACTGGGTACACTGGCCGACTCCAATAACTTCAAGGCGTTCTGCCCTTGTTGCTCCTGCATTTCCTTGGCTTTAACCAGCATGGCCACTTCAACTTGCTGAGCGGTTTTTTGGGTGGACATTTGCGTCGCCAGTGCGGCGATGGAAGAGACGGAATCAAGCATGACGTGGCCTCGTCGGGTTGGTTTAGGAAAGCAGTCGCCTTAAGGCAACGTGCAGGCATGCTAGGTTATCGAACAGCAAGCCGATAACTTTAGAGTATTTACAAAAATAGCCGCATACCGGCAGTTTCAATAAACTTACCCGCGTCCTGCCGGGTCGTGGGGCGTAAACTATAATGTCCTACGGAGTCGGCTAGACCGGCGCCATTCAGAATCGGGCGGCGTCCAAAACGGTTCCAAATGAATCCACCTTCCGGCGCGGCGCACGAGATTGCTTCAGCCCCGGAAAACATTGGTATATTTTGCTGAAAACTGCGTTTGGCAGGGTATCCTGAAAGCGTTGCGGCAAACCGATCAAAGAATTTTATGACACATAAAGGCAAGATTCTCGCCGTTGACGACACCCCGGCGTCCTTAAAATTATTAACGGATATTCTGAAGGACGAAGGCTACGAAGTTCGCTCGGCGATCAGTGGGCAATTGGCGTTGAATTCCGCGTTGAAGAATCCACCGGAACTGGTGCTGTTGGACATTCGCATGCCGGAGATGGATGGCTTCGAAGTTTGTCGACAACTGAAGGCTAACCCGAATACTTGCGATGTGCCGGTCATCTTCGTCAGCGCGATCATGGATACCGACGAAAAAGTGCGCGGCTTTGACTTGGGCGCAGTGGATTTCGTCACCAAGCCCTATCAGCGCGACGAATTATTGGTTAGGGTGCGCACTCATTTGGAGTTTGACCGCCTGCGCAACCATCTGGAGGAACAGGTGGAAGAGCGAACCCGTAAACTCATGGAAAGCGAGAAAAAGTTGCGCGCCGGCATGCTGGATTTCGTCACGGCGATTGCGGCCACTATCGAAGCGCGCGACCCCTACACCGCTGGCCATCAGCGCCGCGTTGCCCACCTCGCCACCGCCATCGCTCGCGGCTTGCAATTGCCGGAAGAGCGGATAGAGGGGCTGACCTTGGCGAGCGTGGTACACGATATAGGCAAAATTCGGATTCCCGCCGAAATACTTTGCAAGCCCGGACGGCTGGACGATTTGGAATTCAGCCTGATCAAGCGACACGCCGAAACTGGCTACGACATCCTCAAATCCATCAATTTCCCCTGGCCAATCGCGCAAATCGTCTTGCAACATCACGAACGCCCCAACGGCAGTGGTTACCCGTGCGGCCTTAAAAAAGGAGAGATTTTACTGGAAGCGGAGATTCTGGCGGTTGCCGATGTGGTGGAAGCGATGAAGTCTCATCGCCCCTACCGCGCCGGTTTGGGCTTGGATGTCGCTTTACAGGAAATTTCCGACAATCGCGGTGTGTTGTATAACTCCGAGGTAGTCGAGATTTGTTTAAAGCTCTTTCGGGAACGGGATTACAGCCTGCCTGCTTGATCGGCTCCTTACGCGTTTAGCCGCGCGCTTTGGCGAATGGAAGGAATACGATGAGACCGTTTGCCCGAAACTACCTCAGGGCAGCCCGTAAACCACAACAGTCTTGTGAGTTCAGCTATGTCAGGTCAGCTTGATTTTCCAAACAATATCTCCAGGCGGCTGGTTGCCGGGGCGGTACTTCTTAATCTGTTGGTTATCGTCACCGTGGGATTTGCGCTGTATCGCAGCTTCGACAAATATCAACAGCGCGCCGAAATCACGACGCAGAACCTGGCCAAGGTTATCGCGCAAAACTTAGATAGCCTTATCGAAAAGGTCGACTTAGGCGTGTTGGTGGCTGTGGAGGAAATCCAGCGGCAACAGGCTTTGGGGAGCGTTGATGCCGAGGCGCTGTCGGTTTTTATGCAGCGCTTACAATCGCGTTTGCCATGGGTTATCGGGCTTAGGGCTACCGACGAGCAGGGTTGGCTAGTCTATGGCGTGGATGTGCCTAAAGATACGCGGCTCAGCATGGCGGATCGACTCTATTTTTCTAGTTTGCGCGATAATCCGGCGCTTGGGCTATTTATCAATAAACCGGTGATGTCTTATGTCAATAAGGTTTGGGTGCTTAATTTTGCGCGCCGCCTTAACCGTGCCGACGGCAGTTTTGCCGGCGTGGTTTTTGCCAATGTTTCATTGGATAACCTGGGAAAAGCGATTTCCAACGTTGATATTGGCAGTCGCGGGGCGATTAACCTGAGAGATGCGGACATGGGCTTGATCGTTCGTCATCCCGTCCATGCAGAGCCCGGCAGCGTGATTGGTGATAAAACCATTTCGCCGGAATTTCGCCGGATGCTCGCATCCGGACACACCTCGGGTGTCTTTCACACGCCTCTCAGCTTCGACAATACCGCCAGGGTGGTATCTTTCCGCAAACTGGACGCCTACCCGCTATGGGTGAGCGTCGGCCTGGCTAGGGACGATTTTCTGGCGGAGTGGTGGAATGAAGTCCTGGAAATGGCCGGACTGGTTCTTCTGTTTGCCTTGATTTCGGTTAGTAGCGCCCGGTTCATCGTCGGTGCGTGGCGAAAGCAATTGCAGGTTGCCGCCAAGTTGGCGGCCGAAGAGGAAAAGTTCCATACCGTCGCGGACTACACCTTCGACTGGGAATATTGGGAAGGCGACGATCAGCAGATTTTGTATATGACACCTTCCAGCTTACGGGTTACCGGTTATGCGGCCGAGGAGTTCATCGCCGATGCCGGGTTATTGCCGAGCATCATACATGCCGACGACCGGCACTTAATGACCGATCATCGCCACGATGTCGAGCATTTACGCCTCGCTGAAGTAGACTTTCGCATTGTCCGCCGCGATGGTGAAATACGCTGGATCTCGCATTGTTGCCAGGCCGTGTTCGGGGCGGACAATAACTACCGAGGCCGGCGCATCACTAATCGCGACATTACAGAACGCCACCTATTCGCCACTGAAATCAATCGGCTGGCGCAAGCGGCGGATCAGAATCCGACCGGCATCCAGATTACCGACCTTCAGGGCATATTGACCTATACCAACCACGCTTACACGCGCATTACCGGTTATACATTCGGCGAGGCTTACAAAATGACGCCTCGCGCATTATTGTCCAGTGAAATAACTGCCGACGAATACCAAGCCTGCCAGGCAAAATTGGCAGCAGGCAAACTATGGAAATCCTCGCTGACCAATCGCCACAAAAACGGCGAGTTGCGCTGGGAACAGATCACCGCGTCACCGATTTACGACGAAGCCTATCAGGTTTGCAATTATCTTTATTTACGCACGGACATCACCGAAGCCAAGCGAACGGAAGCGGCCTTATACAAGCTCAATCGCGAGTTGCGCGCTATCAGCAATTGCAATCAGGCCTTGCTGCGTAATGACGACGAACCAAGCCTGCTCAAAGAAATCTGCCGTATCGTCTGCGATGAGGCCGAATATCGCATGGCGTGGGTCGGCTACTTGGAAAATGGCTATCCCAAAACAATACGCCCGGTGGCCTGGGCCGGTTTTGAAGACGGCTACCTGGCAGCCACCGATCACAGTTGCGGAGATGTGGCGGGTGCACACAGTCCTGCGGCGGCCGCCATTTGCAGCGGCGAAAAAGTCTATGTTCAGGATGTCTGCACCGATACGCTGATGGCTTCGGCACGAGACGCCGCATTGCTACGCGGCTATCGCTCGGTTATTGCCTTGCCTTTGGCCGATCAAAACGCGGATATTTTCGGCGCGCTGACGATTTATTCAGCAGAACAAAACGCGATCACGGCAGCGGAGATTCGTTTGTTAGAGGAGTTGGCCGGAGATTTGGCCTTTGGCATTTCCGTGCTCCGCGATAAGGCTGAGCGCTTACGCACGGAGGAACATTTACGCGACTCGGAGGAGCGGTTGCGGTTGACATTGGAAGCCGCCCAGGTTGGGATTTGGGACTGGGATGTAAAAAACGACCAATGGTATGCTTCGCCGACCTATTACACGATGCTCGGTTATCCTGCTCGGACCGGCATGGCTGATCGGCGCGAATGGTTCGAAAGCGTTCATCCGGAAGATCAAGCGGAAGTCAGCGACAACATGAGCGGCGTGTTGTCCCCGGATTTCACGGAATATCAATATCAAGCGCGCATGCGCCACGCCGACGGTAATTATCGTTGGCAGTATGTGCGCGGTTTCGGTATTCAGCGCGATTCGGACGGTAAGGTCATTCGCATGCTGGGTATTCGCATGGACATCAATGATCGCAAGCAAAACGAGGAAGAATTACGGCGCTATAAAGAACACCTCGAAGATGAAATCCAGCAACGTACCGCCGACTTGATAGTAGCGCGCGATGCGGCAGAAGCGGCAAATAGGGCCAAGAGCGTATTCCTGGCCAATATGAGCCACGAATTGCGTACCCCGCTGAACGCAATTCTCGGTTTCTCGAAATTGATGCGGAAAAATCCCCAACTGTCGGACGAGCAAAGGCAAAACCTGGATATTATCAATCGTAGTGGCGAGCATTTATTGGCTTTGATTAACGATGTATTGGAAATGGCTAAAATCGAAGTAGGCCGTCTGCATCTGGAAAACGCGCCTTTCGATTTGGGCAATATGGTGCGCGATATTACCGATATGATGAGTGTCCGCGCCGCCGAAAAAGGCCTGAGGCTATTGATAGACCAGGCATCGCAGTTCCCGCGTTTCATTGTCGGCGACGAAGCCCGCTTGCGGCAAGTGCTGATTAATCTGGTGGGCAATGCCATTAAATTTACGCAGCAAGGCGGTGTTACCTTGCGCCTAGGCACCCGTAAAAATCGCATTTCGCATCTACAGATCGAGGTCGAAGATTCCGGTGCGGGGATCCCGGCGGCTGATCAGCAACGTATTTTCGAACCGTTCGTACAACTAGGCGAGCAAAGGGATAGCCAAGGCACCGGGTTGGGATTGACCATTACCCGCCAGTTTGTGGAACTGATGGGTGGTACGCTTACCTTGGAAAGCCACCCCGATCAAGGCGCTTTATTTAGAATAGATTTGCCGCTCGCTGAGGTGAATCAGGCGGATATTGCTGACCGCAGCTTCGATAAAGCAGAAGCCGGTGCCGTCATCGGCTTAGTTGAGGGGCAAAAAGATTACCGCATATTAGTCGTTGAAGATCAGCCTGAAAATCAGTTATTGCTAGCCAAGTTGATGGAATCGGTCGGGTTTTCCTGCAAGGTGGCCGGCAACGGTGCGGAAGGCATAGCGCTATTTCAAACCTGGCAACCGCACTTTATCTGGATGGATAGGCAAATGCCGGTAATGGACGGCTTGGAGGCTACGAAAAGAATCCGTGAATTGCCGGGCGGGCGGGAGGTCGTCATTGTTGCCGTCACAGCCTCGGCATTCCTGGAGCAGCGTAGCGAACTACTGGAAGCCGGTATGAACGACTTTGTGCGCAAGCCTTATCGCTTCAGCGAAATCTATGACTGTCTGGCTAAGCACTTGGGCGTGCGTTATGTCTACGAGGGCATTCCAGAACAAAACCGGCCAGTCGCGCTATTAACGCCGGATATGTTAACCGGCTTGCCGGCATCGGCACGCGAGGAATTGAAAAATGCACTGGAGAGTCTGGAGCCGGAACGTATAGCAAATGCGATAGCTCTAGCAACGCCGCAGGATCCTGAATTGCGCAAAACCCTGGCCTATTTGGCTGATAACTTTGACTATCCGGCCATTCTGAGGGCTTTGCCCAGCTGATTTTATCGTTCGCCGCTTTGCGTTGCGACGTTCCGGCAGTTGCGATTTGACTACCGCTAAACCGATACTGCGTCCGGCGTGCTGGCTAGTATTCGACTGTATCGATGGCGGTGCTAAACGCTTTTAATTGTAGGCTATCGAATGGCCAATTCAGTTGATTTTGGCTTTGGGCGTGCCACAACACAGGAATCAACACACCATACTCCACCTGCCATTGCTCGTTGTCCATAATGTCCCTGCTGGTAAAATCCAGCCCGGCGGCTACCAATAACGCTTCCGCCTCTTCGCACAAATGACAGCCTTCAGTGCCGAACAGGATAAAATCCGTCATTACTTTAGCGGTTAATGGTTTAAATGCGCCGCCAACCAACGTTCTGCCACTTCGATCTTCAGGCCTTTGCGCCGCGCGTAGTCCTCTAACTGATCCTGATCGATCTTACCGACGTTGAAATACTGCGAGTCCGGATGCGAGAAATACCAACCGCTAACCGCCGCAGTCGGATACATTGCGAAGTTTTCGGTTAGTTCGATAGTGGTGTTTTCAGTGACATTCAGCAATTCGAACAACTTGGCTTTTTCGGTGTGGTCCGGGCAGGCCGGATAGCCTGGCGCTGGACGGATACCTTGATACGCTTCCTCGATTAGGGCATGGTTGTCGTGTTGTTCATCTTCGGCATAGCCCCAGTAATCGCGGCGTACAGCTTGGTGCATGTATTCCGCAAAGGCTTCGGCTAGACGGTCGGCTAACGCTTTCAGCATAATCGAACTGTAGTCATCATGATCTTTTTCGAACTCGGCCAGTTTGGTTTCGATGCCGATACCGGACGTCACCGCGAAACCTCCCAGATAGTCGGCAATGCCGCTACCGATCGGAGCGATGAAATCGGAAAGACAGTAGTTTGGCCGACCCGGCGCCTTGACGTTTTGCTGGCGCAAATGGTGCAGCGTTTCGCGTGGCTGGCTGCGGGTGTCGTCGGTATACAGCACGATGTCGTCGCCGTCGCTGTTGGCCGGGAAGAAGCCTATGACGGCCTTGGCTGTCAACCATTGCTCGCGAATCAGGTGTTTCAGCATCTCCTGAGCGTCTTCGAATAGCTTGGTGGCTTCGACGCCAACCACGTGATCGCTAAGAATGGCCGGATAGCTGCCGGACAATTCCCAAGTCTGGAAGAACGGCGTCCAGTCGATGTACCAAACCAGCGTATCCAGCGGGAAATTATCGACTACTTTGGTGCCGAGGAACTTAGGTTTAACCGGCTGATGGCTGGCGTAATTGAATTTGTTCTGCCGGGCTTTTTCCAGATTATGTTGTGGATTCTTAGCGTGTCGCCCCTTGTGACGCTCGCGCACCACTTCATACTCGGCACGGGTTTTTTCCACGAAATCGGCTTTTAAATCGTCGCTGAGCAGGGAGCTGACCACGCCGACACTGCGCGATGCATCGGTGACATAGACGGTCGGCGACTGGTAGTGCGGTTCGATTTTTACGGCGGTATGCGCGCGCGAAGTCGTCGCGCCGCCTATCATCAATGGAATCGTGAACCCTTGCCGCTGCATTTCCTTGGCGACATGCACCATTTCATCCAGCGACGGCGTGATCAGGCCGCTGAGGCCGATCACATCGACATTTTGCTCGCGGGCAGTTTTCAGAATCGTCTCGGCTGGCACCATCACGCCCAAATCGATGACTTCATAATTATTGCATTGCAATACCACGCCGACGATGTTTTTGCCGATGTCGTGTACGTCACCCTTGACGGTGGCCATCAGCACTTTGCCGTTGGTTTGCCGTTCGCTGCCGTCGACCTCGGCATCCATGAACGGCATCAGATAGGCAACGGCTTTTTTCATGACCCGCGCCGATTTCACCACTTGCGGCAGGAACATCTTGCCTTCGCCGAACAAATCGCCGACCACGTTCATGCCGTCCATCAAGGGGCCTTCGATGACGTGCAGCGGCTTTTCGGCTTCGAGCCTTGCCGCTTCGGTATCTTCTTCGATGTAATCGGCGATGCCTTTGACCAGCGCGTGTTCCAAACGCTTGCTGACCGGCCACTCGCGCCATTCCAGTGTTTCCACCTTGGCCGCCTGGCCACTACCGCGATATTTCTCGGCGATTTCCAGCAGCTTTTCGGTGCCTTCCGGAGTGCGATTCAGGATCACGTCTTCCACTGTATCGCGCAGCTCGGCGGGAATATCGGCATAAATCGCCAGCTGACCGGCGTTGACGATACCCATGTCCATGCCGGCTTGTACGGCGTGGTATAGGAAAACCGCGTGGATCGCTTCGCGCACCAGGTTGTTGCCGCGGAACGAGAACGACACGTTGGATACACCACCGGAGATTAATGCGTGCGGCAAAGTCTGCTTGATGATGCGGGTGGCTTCGATGAAATCGACGCCGTAATTGTTGTGTTCCTCAATGCCAGTGGCGACTGCAAAGATATTAGGGTCGAAGATGATGTCTTCCGGTGGGAAGCCGATTTGTTCGGTCAATATTTTGTAGGCGCGGGTGCAGATTTCCACCTTGCGCGCCATGGTATCGGCTTGGCCTTGTTCATCGAAGGCCATCACGATGACAGCGGCACCATAACGCCGCACCAGCTTGGCGTGCTTGATAAACGCTTCTTCGCCTTCCTTGATGGAGATCGAGTTAACGACGCCCTTACCCTGGATGCATTTCAGACCGGCTTCCAGAATTTCCCATTTCGAGGAATCCAGCATGATCGGTACTTTTGCGATATCCGGCTCGGCTGCCAACAGATTCAAAAAGCGCACCATTGCGGCTTTCGAATCCAGCATGCCTTCGTCCATGTTGATGTCGATAATCTGTGCGCCGTTTTCCACCTGCTGCTTGGCAACTTCCAAGGCTTCTTCGTAGCGTTCTTCGATGATCATTTTCTTGAAGATCGCCGAACCGGTGACGTTGGTGCGCTCGCCGACGTTAACGAACAAAGTCTCCGGACCGATGCTCATCGCTTCCAGCCCAGCCAGATGGCAACGTTTTTCCAGTTCCGGAATCCGGCGCGGCGGATATTTGTGCAGCGCGGCGACGATGGCACGGATGGTGTCTGGCGAGGTGCCGCAACAACCGCCGATGATGTTCAGATAGCCGCTGGCGGCCCAGTCGGCCAATTCGGCGGCCATTTGCTCCGGCGTTTCGTCGTATTCGCCGAATTCGTTCGGCAAGCCGGCATTAGGATGAGCGGAAACGTAGGTGTCGGCGATATTGGACAGTTCTTCTATGTACTGGCGCAGTTCCTGGGCACCCAACGCACAGTTAAAGCCAATCGAGATCGGTTGCACGTGCTTCAAGGAATACCAGAATGCGGCAGCGGTTTGTCCGGACAGCGTGCGGCCGGAGGCGTCGGTGATTGTGCCGGAGATCATCACCGGCAGTTTGTAGCCGAGTCTGTCGAAAGTCTGTTCGACCGCGAAAATCGCCGCTTTGGCATTCAGCGTATCGAATACGGTTTCGATCAGGATGATGTCGGCACCGCCGTCGATCAGGCCTTGAGTCGCTTCGCTGTATGCGGCGACCAGATCATCAAACGTGACGTTACGGAAGCCCGGATCATTGACATCCGGGGACATGGATGAGGTGCGATTGGTGGGTCCCAGTACACCGGCGACGAAGCGCGGTTTGTCGGGCGTTAGCGCACTGACTTCCTCGGCGGCCTGTTTGGCAACGCGGGCTGAGGCGACGTTAATCTCGTAAGCCAGATCCTCCATCCGATAATCCGCCATCGCAATACGGGTGGAGTTGAAAGTATTGGTTTCCAAAATATCCGAACCGGCATCCAGATAAGCGCGGTGAATGGCCTTGATTACCTCCGGCTGAGTAATCGATAATAAATCGTTGTTACCCTTAAGATCGACAGGCCAGTCGGCGAAGCGAGCGCCGCGATAGTCCTTCTCCTCCAATTTGTAGCTCTGTATCATGGTGCCCATCGCACCGTCCAGAAACAAAATCCGCTGAGATAATAACTGGTGTAATCTTTGTGTGCTGTTCATACTGCCTGATGGTCGCAAGGGTGAATGTACGGGTGGGCTAGTCCGTATTGTTATCAAACCAATTTTTGAGGGAAATCATGTCTAAACCCAGTCTATTGCATGTCGTAAAAAGCGTAATTGCCGCCGTGATCGGCGTGCAAAGCAATAAGAACAGAGAGGTTGATTTTCAGCATGGCTCTTTGCCTGCCTATATTGTCGTCGGGCTGATTGTGACTGTGTTGTTTATTTTAACGATAGTCAGCATCGTATCCGCAGTTACCGGCGGCTGAGGAATTTCAGTCGATAACGAAGCCCAAGCGGCCTTGGGCTTCGGAGTCAGCCTTTTAGTTGCTGGAGGTTTTGAAGCTGTTTTTGATGCTGACGAACAACTCTTTGATACCGCTGAACAGATTGGCCGGAGTCAACGCTTGTTTCAAAATAAACTGACAACGAATCAAAGCCACGGCCAGTACGCCGGCAAACGGCGGCAGTAATTCGAAGAAAACCGGCATGAACCAGCCGCCTGCGCCTTCCTGGGTTTTTCTATCGCCGACGCTGGTCAGGTCGCGATCATATTCGCCGCCGACATCTTTACCGTCCAAACCGTCGATGATCATGATGTTGATGTTGTAGAACATCACCTGAATGACCAAGAACACTATTGCACAGCCGGCTACCCACATCAGAACATTACCCGTTTTGGCTTTTATCAGGGTTTGATAAACCCAGATTGCCGTCAAAATCATTATTACGCCACCAATCATCTCTATTCCCCTTGTAACTGTTAACTATTTTTATAATTCTCAAAAATCTGGTTGAGAGGGCATACTACCATAATCCGCCTGGATGGCAATTACGGTCGGATGTTTCCCCGATAGCCATGAATCGCTTGACTTTGAAGGTGGCTAAAGTAACATATGAAGCTCGACCGCCAAAGACATGGCACATTTTATAACAACTAACTAAAGGTAGGAGGCACCCATGGGAGCGATCTTAGATTTAACAGAAATGCTGAAAGAACCGTCGGGCATGATTGGAGCGCTGGTTATCATCGCTGCAGGATACTTCTTTGTAAAATGGGTTTTTGCTGAGCCTAAAGACGAAGAGTAAGCTACACCCCTCGCTTACAAAGCTTTTCTGGAAAAAGCGGCTACGGATAGATCCCGTAGCCGCTTTTTTTTTTGCCTGAAGCATGCCTAGTTTAAATACCTTATAATCCGTGGCCTTTTGACCTGCCGACCCGCTATGTACAAACTGTTAGTTCAGAAAATAAATGTTCTTTATTCCAAAAAAGTACCCGCTACCGGCGTAGGCCTTTTCAGACTATTGTTCGGGTTGGTGACACTGCAGGAAGTGTTCTTTCTGCTGTATTTCAACCACTTGATATTCGATCCCATCCCGTTCATGGACGTCGAATTTCCGATGATTCCGTTCTTCCTGTGGCTGTGGGCGGTGGTGGCGTTTTGCTTGGTCATCGGCTACCGCTGCCAGACGGCCAGTATTGCAAATTACATTTTTTGGTTGCTGTTCGTCAATTTCACGCCGATGCAGCGCGATTTCGACGGCGGCTTTGATTTGTTCATGATCGGCGCCAATTTTTTTCTGATCTTCATGCCGATGGATCAGGCTTTCTCTGTGGATAGCCTCAGAAAAAAATTGCTGCGCCCGTTTGTGCATTATTCTCAATACCAGGCTCCAGAAGTGTCTGCATTGACCTATTATCTGCCGGTCGCGATTTGTCTGGGATTTTTATACTTTGATTCGGCGATCCACAAGATGTTTGCCGAACATTGGCGCAACGGCTTGGGTGCCTGGTTACCGTCTTCGATACCGTATTACATGTCAGCACTGGATTTGTCGTGGCTGTTAAATATCGAGATTCTGCAGAAAATCATCGGCTATACCATTATCGTGTTCCAGTTTACTTTCCTGTTGTTTTTCCATCGCCGCCAGTTTAGACGGCTGTACTTTCTGATCGGAATTTCCTTACATCTGGGCATTACCCTATCCTTCAATATCTACCCGTTCGGAATGGGGATGCTGATTTTCTACGCCTTGGTGATGCCATTTGCCTGGTATAGAAAAATTGGTGGGTTTCTACGCGCCAAACAGCCATTATTGACGGTGTTTTACGACCAACAATGCCCATTGTGCAATCGCACGGTTTTGACGCTGAATCATTTCGACGTTTTGCACGGTGTCGATTTCAAACCCGCACAAGTGTTTGCAATCGATTATCCGGCCCTAGCCGAGTTGGGCGAAGAGCGGCTACTGACTGATTTGTACGCGGTGGATAGTGACGGGCGGGTTTATGCCGGCGTTGATACTTACGCGCAGATTTTAATCTCGATGCGTTATACAGCGATTATAGGCTGGGCCATGAAGCTACCACTGCTTTATCAGTGGATATGCGGGCGTTATCGGGCAATTGCCGATTCGCGTGCGCGGCTGGTGTGCGATGTGAGTTGTCTGCCTACATCAGCCGAAAGCCTGCCGCCGAGCTTTTATGAACGAATTTTCGAGGCGGAGCATGCACTACCCGCCAGAAGTCGCGTACACAAAATCAGCAAAGTGTTGCTGGTATTGATCTTGTTTCAGTTCAACAGCAGCTTTCACTATGGCTTGTTGTACCGCTTGCATGTCGATACCCGCCAGTCGCCGATAACCAGCATGCTGGCGGATATGAGCAATGCTGTTTTAATGATGTCTCACACGTTTTTAGGTATCACTCCGCATGCCTTGTATTTGCACGACCATTTCGAAGGCTACGACCGTTTACTGGCCATTACCTACTTGGATGCCAACGGCGAAGAGCAATGGTTACCGTTTGTTGATCGGCAAGGCCGCCTGTTGGCGCCGAATTGGGGACGGGTGCATTCCATGTGGGCCAACATTGCGGTAACGCCGAATATCGACGAGCTGCGTTTGAAAAAATTCATCATGAAAGTTACGGCGTTCTGGGGAAAAAAGACCGGTTTAGAGTTGGATAGCACACAATTTATCGTCAAAATGAAGAGAATTCGAGCACCGTTTGAGTGGGAAAAAGACCTCAGGAACAGCAACTTGGCCGGAGAATGGCAAGCAATAGGCTCCGTACAGTGGGCAGGAAAGGACATAAAGATCAATCTGCCGAAAGACATCGATATTTTGTAAACATCTAGGGTATTGCATACTCGGTTTTGTCATGCTATAAATTTTGCGTGCTTGAATTTGAGTACACACAAAAATAAAAAACCTTTAAATCGGAGGATGTTATGAAAAAAGTATTTTCTGTCTTGGCTATGGTGATGATGATTGTAAGCTTGAGCGGTTGCATGGACGACCCAGACCAAGGCAATCCAAAACCAAAAGGCTATGGTTCACCTAGCCAACAAGGTTCAGGGGTTAAATAATCCTAGCCCTGGCAGGATATTCCTTCCTGAGTAAGGCCCACGCGAGTGGGCCTTATATTCCAGATTTTTTTCCTCCAAACAGATTTAGTTTGCGCCAAACTGCTTAGGCATGTTTAAATCTCGCCGTGCTTAATTTTTTGTTTAGATTCAGTACACGAAAAAATATAAAAAACTTTTATTTGGAGGATGTTATGAAAAAAGTATTATCTCTTTTAGCTATGACCCTGATGATTGTTGGCCTGAGCGGTTGCATGGACGATCCAGATGCGTCAAAACAAAAAGTTTCTAGCTCTACTTCTGTAGCGCTTTAATCTTTAAGCTTGAAAAAAAGGCCCGCGAAAGCGGGCCTTTTTTGTGGGTCAAGTTTTAATATCCTATTTCGATTTACCCCTCAGTTCGTTCCTCGTCGATTTCCTGCATCGCTTTATTGATCCATGCCTCGGCCTCTGCATTTATATCTTTCGATTTTTTATCGATGCTGCTAATGGCCGGCCCAATCTTCACCCTAATTACCCCTGGATATTTCAAAAAGCTGTTGCGTGGCCAATAGTCGCCGGCATTGTGCGCTAAGGGGATCACCGGAAAACCGGATTTTTGCGCCAGCATGGAGCCACCGGCGTTAAATTTTTTATGCGCTCCCGGCGCCACTCTGGTTCCTTCAGGAAACACCACCACAAACAAGCCTTCCTGCAAGCGCTGAATGCCTTGATCGATCAGCATTTTTAGCGCTTCTTTCTGATTTTGCCGGTCTATGGCGATGGGTTTTAATGTAGCTAGCGCCCAGCCGCCGAATGGAATTTGCAGCAACGATTTTTTCAGAACCGCGGTTTGCGGAGAAATAAATTGCCGCAAGGCCACCGTTTCCCAGGCCGACTGATGTTTGCTGAGAATAATCGCCGCGCTATCGCGCGGAATGTTTTCCAGCCCTTCCACTTTATAACTTAAGCCGCAACACAACTTCAGCATATACAGCAGGCAGTTGATCCAAATATCGGCGATTTTATAGCGCATCGGAAACGGCAGAAAAAATCCGCCCAAGATGGCTACTCCGACAATCAGCGTCGAGAATACTATGTATATGAACAACAATGTCGAGCCTAAATAGACTCTGAAATCAGCGTGTCGAGACGATGTGTGTGGCTGCGTCATAAAGATTATCGAAAATAGGAACGTTGAGGTGGGGATTATCAATAGCGGTTTTTTCGCCTTTCCCGGTTCTGACCAAAATCGGTTTGGCGCCGGCTGACTCGGCGGCCTGAATATCGCGCAAGGAGTCGCCAATTGCAAAAGTCCGACTCAAGTCCGCTTCCATTTCGGCGGCAAAACGCAGAAACAGTCCGTCCAGGGGCTTGCGGCAGTCGCAGATGTCGTTTGGGCCGTGTGGGCAAAAATAAATGGCTTCTATGCGTCCGCCAGCCTCAGCTGTCAAGCGCAGCATTTTGGCGTGTATCGCCTCCAACATCGCCAAATCGAACAAGCCTCTGGCAATCCCCGACTGATTGCTGATCACCACGACTTTGTAACCGTGCCGATTCAACAGCGCGATGGCTTCCAGGCTGCCGGCTAGCGGCAGCCATTCTTCGGGAGATTTGATAAAGTCGTCGGAATCGACATTGATAGTGCCGTCCCGATCCAGAATAACGTAACGCTCGGTCACGATTGCAATTTGGATATATCGGCAATTTTCAGGAATTGATTGGACAATTTGGCCAGCAATGCCAAACGGCTGTTGCGCAACGCTTCGTCGTCGGTATTGACCATTACCTTATCGAAAAACGCATCGACGCTATCGCGCAACTGCGCCAAACGGCTCAACGCCAGCGGATAATTCTGCTCTGCCAGCAAGGGCAAAATGTCGGTTTCCGATTGCTCGGCTGCCGCCAATAAGTTTTTCTCGGCCGCTTCGACCAGGGCGCCAATGGTCTCCGTAGGCGCTTGATCCGATTTTTTCAAAATATTGATGATGCGCTTGTTGGCCGCGGCCAGGCTTTCCGCTTCCGGCAAGGCTCTAAAGCTTTGCACGGCGCGAATACGCAGCATAAAATCCAAGGGGCTGGTCGGATTGACAGCCAGTACCGCTTCGAATTCGTGGCTAGTGTAGCCCTGATCCAGACAATACCCTTTTAAGCGGTCGAACAGAAAGCCGATCACTTTCTGCCGGGTTTCGACTTTATTAAAGTCGTGACTGAATTGATCCAGCGCCGCATCCAGCAGCTCCACAACATCCAAGGCGATACCGTTTTCGATCAGCACCCGCAAGATGCCCAGCGTGGCTCGACGCAAGGCATAAGGATCTTTATCGCCGGTTGGGATCAAGCCGGCGCTGAAAATACCGGCCAGGGTGTCTATTTTTTCCGCCAGCGCCAACACCTGGCCGATTTGGCCGCTCGGGGTCGCGCCGCCGGATTGCTTGGGATAATAATGTTCTTCCAAGGCCAGCGCCACGTCGGCATGCTCACCGTCGGCCGCCGCGTAATAACGGCCCATCGTACCTTGCAGGTTAGCAAATTCGCCGACCATATTGGTCATCAAATCGGTTTTAGCCAACAGTGCGGCGCGCTTCGCTAATTCGACATCGGCGCCCAACTTCTCGGCGATCAAGGCCGCCAAGCTGGCGACGCGTTCGGTTTTATCGAACAAAGTGCCCAGATCTTTTTGAAAGACGATGCTTTTCAGGCTCTCAACCCGCTCGGCCAGCGACTGTTTCCTATCCTGTTTCCAGAAAAACTCTGCGTCAACCAAGCGTGGCAACACCACGCGCTCGTTACCTTGACGAATGGAGTCAGGGTTAGAGCTCTCGATATTGGCGAAAGTAATGAAATGCGGTAACAGCCGGCCCGCCGCATTCTTCACTGGGAAATATTTTTGGTTAGACTGCATGGTAGTGATCAACACTTCCTGCGGCAATTCCAGAAAACGCGCGTCGAAATTACCGACTACCGGCACCGGCCATTCGTTGAGCGCTGCCACTTCTTCCAACAAATCGTCTTCGATATGGGCAATACCGCCAACATTGTTAGCCGCCTGATTCGCCGCATCGCGGATGATGGTCATGCGTTCTTCGAAGTCGGCCAGCACCTTGCCATGCTGTTTCAGAATATCCAGATATTCGTGCGGACTGCCAATGCTCAAATCCAGTGGCGAATGAAAGCGGTGGCCACGGGTGACGCGACCGGTAGTGCGACCGAGAATATCGGTAATCAGAATTTCGGAACCAAACAGCAAAACGGCCCAATGCACCGGCCGGGCAAATTCAGCGTCGAAACCGCCCCAACGCATACGTTTGGCAATCGGCAGATTGGCCAGGCTTTTGCGGATAATGTCAGGGATCAACTCGGCAGTGGCTTGGCCTTTCACTGCTTGTTTATAGATTAACCAAGCACCTTTGTCGGTTTCCAGCTTTTCCAATTCGTCAAAGCTGGCGCCACAACTGGCGGCAAAACCCAGTGCCGCCTTGCTCGGTGAACCGTCGGGACCGTACGCCGCCTGAATTGCCGGGCCGCGTTTTTCCACGACCTTGTCGGCCTGAAATGTTTGTAGATCGTCGATCAATACCGCCAACCGGCGCGGCGTAGCGTAAGCCCGGCCTTGATCGTAGCTCAAGCCGGCTTCCTGCAAGCCGGCCAGAATGTTGTCCAGCAAGGCTTGACTGAGTTTTTTCAACGACTTCGGGGGCAACTCCTCGCAGCCTAGTTCGAACAATAAATGATTGGTCTCGGTCATGTTACGCTCCCTGTCTAGCGAGAATCGGAAAGCCCAACGCTTCCCGGCGGTTGTAATAGGCTTCGGCGACCGACTTGGCCATGTTGCGTACCCGTAATATGTAACGTTGGCGCTCGGTAACCGAGATGGCGTGACGGGCATCGAGCAGGTTAAAGGAGTGGGAAGCTTTCAACACCATTTCGTAAGCAGGCAGCGGCAGGTTTTTTTCCAGCAGCATCAGGCATTCGCGCTCGTAGGTATCAAAGCATTGGAACAGGAATTCGACATTGGCGTGATCGAAGTTGAACTCCGACATTTCCACTTCATTTTGATGGAACACGTCGCCATAGGTCACCACGCCTTGCGGGCCACGGGTCCAGACCAAATCGTAGACGCTTTCCACACCTTGCAGATACATCGCGATCCGCTCCAGGCCATAGGTAATCTCTCCACTTACCGGCCGGCATTCCAGGCCGCCGACTTGTTGAAAGTAGGTAAATTGGGTGACTTCCATACCGTTAAGCCACACTTCCCAACCCAGCCCCCAGGCGCCCAGCGTTGGCGACTCCCAATTGTCTTCCACAAAACGAATGTCGTGTTCCAACAAATCCAGGCCCAAATGCCGCAAAGACCCCAGATACAATTCCTGGATATTATCCGGCGACGGCTTCATGATTACCTGAAACTGGTAATAGTGCTGCAAGCGGTTGGGGTTTTCACCGTAACGGCCATCGGTCGGACGGCGCGAAGGTTGCACGTAAGCGCTGTTCCATGGCTCCGGACCGATGGCGCGCAAGAAAGTGGCGGGGTGGAAAGTGCCGGCGCCGACTTCCTGATCCAAAGGCTGCAATAACACACAACCCTGATTCGACCAGTATTCCTGCAAGGTCAGAATCAGGCCCTGAAAAGTAGAGACATCGTTTTTGCTATTCGACACGTCGGGAGCCACTTGATAGATAAAAAATGAGTTTATTGTACCTGAAAAGCGCTCGCCAGACAGGCGTCAAGGGGCTTTAAAGAATCCTGCCCAAGCCCGCTAACATCGCTACAGGCAAGCAGAATCATCTGTGCATCGATGTACCGAATCCCCACTAGCGTCGTCATACGCCGGATCGCCATACCGCAACGCAACGGACTTACTCAGCTGCCAACAATAGCGGTTCTCCGTTGAAAGACATTCAGCCAATATTCCTTCTCCGTCAATAACCAGTTAAGATCTTTCTCCCAGAAAATAATAACTATAAAAATAAGAGGGTGGATCATGCAAAACCCCTGCCGGCACATTCCCGGTTACCGACCGCTAAAACGCCTGCGTACCGCGTTAGCTATTGCTCAAGGTGCCGGATTATTGTCGACCTTGCTGCAAGAACTCGAAATCACTGTCTCGCACGACCAGACCAAGCGCGTCACTTATATGACCGGCTTATACTCGCGCATTCATCGCGAGATGTTCAGCGACTGGAAGGAGCAGCCCACAGTCACGCACCGGCCCGGCACGATGCCGGATGCCGATAAGCGCAAGCAGTTTCGCGTGGCTATCGAGAGATTGGTGTTGGATGGCGACAGCAACTCCGACACGGCGATTTTCGATAACAACGGCTTTGTCATCCACAGTGAGGACATCGCGGAACGACTGGCCAGCTTTTACCATTCTCTGCGGGTGATTCGGCCTTTTGGCTACGGCAATCGCATGACACTGGATTTTTTCATCTCCACGCTCGGTAATTTGCCGGCCTTCAAGGCCGTGTACGAACAAGGTATCGACTTTCGCCGTCTCACTGCCGATGATGCTTTGGTGCTGCACGATCACGGTAGCCAACATCGGGCGTTGAGCCGCGCCTTTGCCCACGCCCTGGATCCGCGACGGATTAAAAGTCTGCACAACCAAGCCAACCGCTACGGCAAATGGCCGGAAAATAAACGCTTTTTGCTGGGTATTCCGTTTCTGTCGCACATCACCGCCGACAGCGTTGAATGTTTGGTGACGGTGACCGGCGGCCTGGTGCCGCTGAGCAGTATTACCGCCGAACAACTGATTGCCGGCCAGCATTTTGCCGACAATCCTTTGAGCGTGTCCGAGCACATCATCGGCTATCTGCCGGGTACTGAAGATTTGCGCGCCCCGGGCAAACTTGAGATCGACGCAATCCCGATTCGTGAAGACGGCGTTGCGCCCTTGTTCTGCTTGGATGTCAACATGCTCACCGGCCTGCGTTCCCCCAGCCAAGCCGAATTGATGGATTTATTGAAGCAATGCGCAGGCGAGCAAGCCAATCTATTTTTATTGGCGGACAACGAAGCCCTGAAACAAAAAATGCTGGTCGCCGCCCGTAACGAAGTGCGCTTGCGGCGCACCGTGGAAATTGCCTACGAGCGTTTAGCCAAGATCACCCGCATTTTAATCGCGGCCAGGGACGCGATTTTTGCCGGTAAAACTCCGGTGGACCAACCGCATTTTCTGATGAGCATGGGCGGCGCCGGTGCCGGCAAAACCGCGGTCGAGGAAATCGCCACGGCGCTGTGCGGCGACAATTTTGTCATTGCCTCTCTGGATGAATTCAGAAAGCTCAGCGATCTATACCGCTTGCTGACCGCCGCAAATCACCACAGCGACGACTACGTTTACGTCGAACCCTTCGCCAACCGTCTGCGCGATTTGGTGGCGCAACAAGCTCGCGAGCTGCGGATCAATATACTCTACGATGGCACCGGTATTCCCTATTCGCCGCGCTATTCAACCGCGATTAAACACTTCCAGGCCGCCGGCTTTCGCACTCAGATTGCCGCGGTCGATGCCTTTTTGGTCAAGCCGGTGGGTCGTGAATTGGAATTGTCGCGCTCCGGCGTGATCGGCAGCGTCAAATCGCGCTTTGAAGCGACGGGTCGCGCCTTGCCGTGGGTGGTAACCATCGATAAACACATTCGTTCGCCGCAAGAGTTTCTCAATGCCTTGGAGGACAAGGCGGTAGCGAAAATCTCCTTGTTTGCCAACGATGGTGAGCGCGACCGGCACTATTTGGTCGCGGAAAGCTTTTTGTGCAGCGATACGGAACTGGAACAACTGCAACAGCAGCAACTGGCCGGCAACTTGGTCGCGCATCTACAGCAATTGATTCGCCAGCACCCGGATTCGGTGTTGAAAAACCTAGCCGGCGCTTGCGATGTGCAACTCTCAGCGCTGATTGCCCGCAATCCGGATTTAAGCGAAGACAATGTGGGGTATTTAATCTACAAAGGCAGTGAAACTAATCGCGTATTACTGGTTTATCACCTCAGACGCATGATCGATTTTGTGGAAAAACGCCAACTCAACCCCAACGCCTCCGGCGAGGAAGGCTTGTTACATAAACCGGTGGCGCTGGCGTTTCATGTCGATCCGCAAGCCAAGGATGCGTCGATTACCCGCTTGCAGGGCAGCGTCGAATGAATAAATAGACTCGCAAAATTTTGGGCCACGACAAATCAGATTCTGAGAAGCGGTCCAGCAGATTTGCCGTTAGCCGATTTGCTTGCTACATTTCCAACACTTACTAAATCCGGTAGCCCGATGGAGGCCTTGATGCGGACACCCCTCTTGTTCGATATCCGCTGGTTGGGCGGTATTGCCGCCGTGCTGTTGGCTTTATCGGCTCAAAGCCGCGCTGCGCCTAGCGACGACCCGGACATTCTGGCCAGACGCGGCCAGCAACACCCGGCATCGACCAGTCCCGCCGAGCCTCCGCAGCTGACGCTTAGCAAGCCGGCTGGCGGCTGGACCAGCGGCTTGCAGATTACCGTGGCCGGCACTTGTTCCGACCCAAGCGCCGATCCAATCGTCGTCAATATCAACGGCGTGCGTTACTACGTGCGCAATGCCAACGGCAGCTTTTCCCGTGCATTTCCGGCCGCCAAGGGCAAAAATACCGTGATCGCCGAATGCGCCAACAGCGCCGGCCTCGCCAAGGCGTCCACCACAGTCGATGCGGTGATTTCTTCGATAGGTTTGAAAGTGGTGCTAACCAGTGATAGCGACGGCGTCTACACCGATTTGCATATCTACGAGCCGGACAGCAGTCACGTCTATTGGGCAGATACCAATTCCAACAGCGGAGGCATCTTTTTCTTAAATCAAAACGGCGACAACTTCGATCAGCCCGGCTACGGACCTTATCTGTATGTGCATCCGGCCCCGCCGCTCGGCGTGTTCCGCATCGACACGAACTACTGGCCGGGTGGTGCGGTGCAGCATACCCTTGCGAACCTGGATATCATTCTCGACGAAGGTTTGCCCTCCGAGAGTCGGCGCCGGGTGCAAAAACCGCTGGCCAGGCCCGGCGAAACCAAAACCCTGGCGTATGTAGTGATCCAAGGCAATCGCCAGCCGGCGAAAATCTATGTGCCGGGGCAGGATGCCGAACGGGATATGCCAATAGAAGTAAAGGAATACATCAAACACGAACCCAAGCGGGAAGGTGAAGCCGAGGACAGCGCGGCAGAATTGGGTTACCTGGAGCCTTCTGCATCGGGAAATAACGCAACTCCCTCTGTTGCTGCAGAAGGGCTTGCCGCACAAGCTAAAATAGAACCCTCTCCCCCCGGGAGAGGGCAGGGTGAGGGTTTGCAAATAAAAGCCTTACCTCATTTGATCTCCCTCACCCCAACCCTCTCCCGAGGGGAGAGGGGGCTGTCACAGCAGCCTAAAGACGGCGGTGGTGTGGAGCATTTAAACAGGCAAACTTACTTGCCGGCACAAGATGCCGAAGCTCTGCGCAAAGTCGTCACCGACGTAGCCTTGCTGCAAGCCCGCAAACTTAGCCCGCTCTGGGAACCCAAGCAACGCGACTGCGCCGGTCTGGTGAGATTTGCTTACCGCACCGCGCTGGAACCACGCGATGCGACCCGCACCGCCAAACTCGGTGTGCCGCCTAAACTGAAATTGCCGCCTTTATCCGAGCAGGCTCGCAAAACCATGCCGGACTATCCGCAAATCTGGCAAACCGGCTTGAATAACGGTCAACCGCGCTACGGCCATTTCGCCGACGCGGAAACCCTGATTGGCTACAACTTTCGCTTGAAATCCCGCGACTTGGCGTCTGCGCAAAGCGGCGATCTGTTGGTTTATCAAAAACCCCTGGTCAACGACGAACCCTATCACCTGATGCTGTTCGCCGCTGGCCATCCGGAAAATCTGGCGGTGTACCACAACGGCGCCCAGGGCGCCGACGCTCAAGTGCGCGTGGTCAGCGTCGCCGAATTATTGCAATCGCCCGATCCGGTGTGGGTCCCCCGCGCTGAAAACCCCTATTTCCTTGGAGTGTACGAATGGAACCGCTTAGCCCCGCAAAACGCCTGACCGTGATTGCCTCGGCGGCGGTGCTGACCGCTACCGTTGGCATCGTTGCTTATCAGGATTATTCCCGGCAACCCTTGAGCCGCTTGATGCGCACGGGGTTGCCCTTGCTGGATTTGACCGTGAAATTGCGCGATTCGGCTAATAACAACTTGGACGCCGGAACTTCCCTGGTCGGCAGCAACGACGAGGTGCCCGCCGGCGACGACCATTGCCCGACCTTGACCGGCGGCGATGTCGGCTCAAGCACCACGATGGACGCCACCGTACAGCGCCCGGCCGATTGTCCGAAGCAGGCGACCTGGTATGTAAAGAAACATCCGGTAGCTTTTACCTTGAACTTCAATGAGGGCGAAGCGTTTTTAAACTGGTGGGATGCGCAGCCGCAAGTCCAAAGCTTGCTCGGCAATCGCTTTGTGCAAGGTTTGTTTTTCGGTTTGTTGCAAAGCCTGAAAGTCAAAGCCGAGCAACTCAATTTGGAAGGCCTGCAAGGCGAGTTTCTAGCGCAACTGCTGCGCGATGCCGTCGCCGCCAATGCCGAGCTGCATTTCGACATGGCCCATGCCAGCCAGGGCTGGGTCATCAGCTACTCGCGCAGCGACAGCCAGTTTGCCGATCAAGCCATGCCCGCCTTGGCCGGCATCTTGGCAACCAGCGGCTATCGTCTCAACAAACTGCCGGAACCTATCCTGGAAGCCCGGATTGGTTTGCAAAAACTGTTTTTTACCCAGTTCCGCGAGCGGATTTATCTGGCGCAAAGCCTGGAAGCGTTATTGAACGTGATCGACAGCATCGCCCCGCAAAGCCGCCGTAGCGCTGCACCCTTGAGTTTAACGCTGCGATCCGAAGCCTTTATCGATAATTTGCTGCCGGTGCTGACCGGCGCGGCGACGTATCCGCTGCAATGGGATTTTGCGTTGAAAGACGGCCAACTGGGTACCTTGAATCTGCCGGCGGCGGCTTGGCAAAGCCAGTTACACGGACAATTGTTTGAAGGCGTTTTAGCCAGCATCCCGCATGATGCCTTTGCCGGCGTCGCTGCCAGCCTGGCCTTATCGCCTGATTTAACGACAGAAGACTGGCAAACACTGGCGGCCAACGGCCCCTCTACCCAGCCGCCCGGTGCGGAACCGGCAGGCGTGGGTTTGGTTTGGGATTTCACCGCCGACAGCCCGACCGGCGCGGTGGGCATCATCGTCGCCAATCCCCAACAGCCGCAAGCCAGCGCCGCGTATGCGCAATATTTAAAAAACCCGGACTTGGGCGCGGAATGCGCCGGCGGCAGTTTGTTCCTGGCGGCCAGCTCGGAAAGTCTGTTGACGCGGATGAAAGACGCCTGCAACAAGCAGTCCTTAAGCCCCTTGGATTGGCAACGCGGCATCGAAAAACCACGCTGGCAATCCGCGCAACTGACCGCTTTCGTCAACCCCGGCGCGGCGGTGCGCGAACTAATCTTGGCTGGCGGCGCCGGTAATGCGCAGGAAGCCAATGAATTTGCCCCGCGCTGGCAACAAGACTATGAAGCCGCCAAGGCCGCCATGCGGCAGGAGGGGGATAAATTGTTTTATGGCTTACCGATTTTGAGTTATGCCGGGCGGGTTGAGAATGCTTCTGCAGGGGCAAAGCTGGAAGGGAAGTTAGTATCCCAATAGAATTATGTTCCGTAATATAGACGGTTAAGCTTCAACCCAATAAGGTTGTCGATAAATACTCAGGAAGAACACTTTGAATGCCGGAAATAAGCCCGTGTCAACCCGGTACCAACGACGCCATCGTTCGGGAATTCATGAATAAATGCCGGAAAGACGTGCGCGGACTGCGCCGCATAAACCATCATCATCACCGTCAGCCAAATGCCTTTACGAAAGCCTCAATTGACTCTATCCGGAATTGCAGCGGCAAAACATGGCGGAAATCATCGATAGCCACATGGAGCGTGCCGATGCCACGCTGGACGATTTCAAATACAACCTGCCGCGTCGCTATTTCCGTAGACATGCTCTACATAGGTGCCTAAATGCTTACAGCTTCAGACATGCCGTTTACTAAACTAGGATTGGATAAGGGAGTATTTTTTGCTTTCTCTCAATGAAATCGATGACGATTATTGCCAGGGAATAGAGTTTGATATTACCGATATCGACTCATTAGCCAAGACAATTGCTTTAGTTCTTATTCAAGAATACGACATGGCTCGTAATTTAGTGACTGGAAATACTTTTTCAGAGGACACTGCCCAATTTGACCAAGACGAAATTGAAGATATCATCCAACGTCGCCTCCACCCGACAGTTATTTACCATCGCGATGGGTTCCTGTTTCAACTGATGATGTGGCTCGCTGCCCATCTTGACTTGCAAGACGACGATCTTGTGGCGCTTCCACACTCGCAGGGTTCTGCGAAAGGTCAGGACAGCATCGTTGTCCATCGTTCGACCGATGCGGTAGTTGCTTTAACGATCTGCGAAGATAAGGCAACAGAGAATCCTCGCGATATGGTTCGAGATGAGGTTTGGCCTGAAATTAAGGAGTATGAACAGGGGGGACGACGGGACGAACTGCGCTCAAACATAATTGCAACTCTAGGCACTGGTGGTATTTCCAGTACCGAGGCTCAAAATCTAATTCGCGGTATCTCTTGGAATGGTAAACGCCGTTATCGTGTGCGTGTTACCGTTGAACCTAATAAGCGTACATCTAAGTTATTCAAAGGCTTCGAGGAAATTGTCAAAGGCGACAATGAAATGCGTAGGGGCGAAACTACAACGTTGCCGTCAATGCGGGACTGGATGACAACCTTTGCCGAAAAAACTGAAATCGAACTTCGTAAGTTTGCCCAAGGAGCTTAGCGATGTTTGATGCTGAAACAACCAGTTTCATCCAATTCGCTGTTCCTCTTGAAGGCTTGGATTTAGAAAAACTTCCTCAACAACTTACGCAAGCCTATGCAAGCGTAGTCTCTGCTCGCCTTGGTGCAGTGAAAATTGGTACTGAAGAAATACCTGCTAATTGGCAGAGCATGATTTTCGAACTACGGCGCATAGCTGAAACTTACGAAGGTCTTACGATATTCCTGCCCGAGGATGATAATCATCGCCCATCCTGCGCTTTTGTAGCTGGATCGGCTCATTTCACGCTGAATCAAGCTGAGCGCATACAGGTAAAACTTTTAGAAAATCAGCAATCGTTACCTTCGTTGTCTCCATATTCAGTAGCTCCTGAAGTCGCTGCGGCGTTACTTTTCCTAATTGGCGGACATCAAGCTGATGCCGCAGAAACAGCCAAGGCATTCAATAAGGAAAATACTAGTCCTGTATGTGAACAATTGCTCGATTTTATAGCTGCGCTTGCATCTGGAAACGGGCAAAGTCTTCGCCAAATTGCCAATATGCCGCTGGTCACAGTGCAGAGAATCGATAGAGATTATTTGGATGTAGCTGCCGATGTTATATGGCAATCGCTTGCCCGTGCTGTTCAAATGATTGCAAAAACAGTCCTTGGATTGGCGGCGGAAAATCCTATTGTAGTAATCCACGATGTTATTCAGCGGTTATCGAGTGCTAATCAATCATTGTATATTGGAAATACAACAGTAAGACTCCAGCTTCAGTTAGCAGGTCCATACCATCTTGCCAAGCTTCTTTCTGGAGCGACTGAAGCGTTGCTTAACTCTGCCGTTACCGCAACAAATCCACCAACTGGTACTGATGGTGCGACATGGTCAAATCTCACAAGCCACCTCGCTGCTCAACGGCCGTTTCTTTGGCGTAATCACATAAAAGCCATCGATGAGGGATTTCTTGAAAGCGGCACTTCATTTGTACTTACTTTTCCTACGGGGGCAGGCAAGACGACGATTACCGAACTTCGAATCGCTACTGAATTGATAAGAGGGAGAACGGTTGTCTACTTGGCACCAACAAGAGCGCTCGTCGATCAAGTGGCTAATGAAATTTCCCGTACCGTTCGGCCTATAGCTCGTGATGTCGTGCTAGGAAGATTTCTCGAAGATTTTGGGGAATTAGCCGAAGGAAAAGTATTTGTCCAAACGCCAGAACAATGCTTGGCCTATCTGACGCATGATCCAGATGGTCATAGCAATATTGGTTTGATTGTTGTTGATGAGTGCCATCAGCTCTGCGAACGTCCAAATGCCGATGGTTCGTCTCGTCTTCCTGGGCGTCGGGCTGTCGATGCCATGTGGGCATTATTGTCGCTACTTCAGCGTTCTCCAACTTCCGACATCATTTTAATTTCCGCCATGGTCCGCAATGGTGGTGAACTGGGGCAGTGGCTTGAAACCATAACGCAGAGACCGGCAAGGGTGCTTGATCTCGGATGGAAGCCAACACGTCAAGTGCGAGGTGTGGTGGCTTACGAAGATACTCAAGTGTCTTCACTCAAAGCGGAGCTTAAAAGAAGGCAGTTAACAAAACCGGGTAAAAAGCCAGGAGTCGCGGACAAAAGGGGCATTACGGCTACTCCTGTCGGGCTCTTTTGCCATACACAGGTTTGGAATACGGCAAGTACTTTTGCAAAATTTCCTTTGCTTCCGGAAAGCGTGTCGCTAGGTGTAAATAATTACTGGGGACTTTCAGCAAATAAAAACGAGATAGGAGGAAAGCTTCTTGGAGCAACGGCGCTTGCCGGAATGCGCCCTATAGTGTTCAGCCAAAATATTGATTGGACGAGTACGATTGCCGAGCACGGAGCCGCCGAATTGGAAAAGGTGGGCATAGGTCCAGTCATGTTACAGCCGAATGAAGAAGCCCTATTCATTGCGGCTTCGATAGAATTAGGCGACACCAACTTGGTGGAGCGTCCAGTCCTACAGCGAGTTGGTTTACACCATGGCTTGCTTCTATTGCCTGAACGGCTTGCTATGGAGTCGGCGTTTCGTCGAAACGATGGATTGCTAGCTCTGGTTGCCACGCCAACAGTCGCACAAGGGATTAATCTGCCTGCAGAAGCAGTCATCATTGCGGGCGATGATCGGTGGACGGCTGACGGTTCGGAAACATTAGCCGTTCATGAGCTTCTCAATGCTGCAGGCCGAGCCGGAAGGGCTGGACATTATGCTCATGGGATCGTTATAGACCTTCCCGGTAAAGTCTTTTCGGTTGGTCGAAACAGTAGCGGTCAGATCACATTTCCCGATGGATTAGAACATGTGATGAAGTTGTTTGGATCACCTGACCAATGTTTAGATATTGTTGACCCTATAACCCAAGTGATTGATCGGATTGCAACGGCCGGTGTTGATTCAGATGTTGGTGAATATTTAGTCCGTAAGATTGGTGGAGTTGATGACAATACTCTCCGGAAATTACTCGGCGCTACATTAGGAAATGCTTTGCGTTCAGAACGTGACCAAAGGTTAGAAGCGCAAGCTTTGCTACTCAAAACAGTAGCCGCAGAAATAGATAACGCGGCTAATACGAACCAACTTGATACTGAAGCTTGGATTGAACTGGCCACCCAAGCCGGACTATCGCCCGTAACCCTCGCAACCCTGGCAGCTTCTTTACCTGAGGTAGATGCTTTTGATGTTTGGTCCTTCAAGAATTTGCTTGATTATCATATTCAGCTTCTACTCGGATACCCAGGAATGTTATTTGGCTTTGTTGATCCTCAATCCTCTGATCTCAGTCGAATAATGCCAAGACGCAGTCAGACCATAAATGGGCAAACTGTGTATATAGAAGATGTTCGTGCATGGGAGCAGCGTTGGCAGAATGCTCTACAAGATGTACTGCCACAGTGGCTATCGGGTCAACCGCTAAATGTGATTGGAAATTTTCTTCACGCCCACCGGGGGGCAAAAGGGCACGTAAAAGCGATACAGTTGGGACGTCGATTTGCGCTCCAGGCTGCTGGCGGCTTAGGCTATGGCGTTTCATTAGTCGCCCAAGTATTTGAGCGTAAGTACTCCGAAAAGGCCTCACCAACATTATTATCCTGGCTTCGATTAATTGCAGGCTGTGCGAGGGAAGGTTTTGACGACCCAGATAAATTACTCCTCTTCTGGTACCTACGACGCCTGGCACCGGGCCTTTACCCTCGGGTACGAATCCATCAAATTTTCAACGAAATTGTTATCGGGCAACTTCCATCTTGGCAAGACGAACCGGATATCGAAGCTCGTAGGCGCTTGATTCGCAACTTGATGGGCGAGGTTTGAATGAGCCCCGATTCCATTTCCCTGATCGACACTCCAAACGGCTACGCCGCCTGGCTAACCGAACTCAAAACCCGTATCCATTCCACCCAGCAACGCGCGGCATTATCCGTCAACCGTGAATTGATTCTGCTGTATTGGCAAATCGGCCGCGACATACTGGAGCGGCAAGCGCAACAAGGCTGGGGGGCCAAGGTAATCGAACGGCTTGCACACGATTTGCGCACCGCGTTTCCGGATATGAAAGGCTTTTCTCGTGCCAATTTGATGTACATGCGCGCTTTCGCGGAAGCTTGGCCTGACGTCGAAATTGTCCAACAGCTTGTTGGACGATTACCCTGGGGCCACAACTTGGTGTTACTCAGCAAATTAAAAGATATGGATAGTCGCAAACGCTATGCCGAAAGAGCTATCGAAAATGGTTGGTCGCGTAATGTGTTGAACATCCACATCGAAACCCGTTTACTGGAACGGGAAGGCAATGCGGTCACTAATTTCGAAGTCAATTTACCAAAGCCCCATTCGGATTTGGCCCGCGAATCCTTGAAAGACCCTTACCTGTTCGATTTTCTCGGCATCGGCCAGGAAGCCGACGAGCGGGAAATCGAAAACGCGCTAGTTCAGCATATCACCCGTTTTCTGATCGAACTTGGCGCCGGTTTTGCCTTTGTCGGCCGGCAATACCATCTGGAAATAGGCGGTGACGATTTCTTCATCGACCTGCTGTTTTATCACCTGAAATTACGTTGTTATGTGGTGGTGGAACTCAAGACCGGTGCCTTCAGGCCGGAGCACGCCGGGCAATTGAGTTTTTACCTGACGGCGGTAGACGCACAACTCAAATCAGAGCACGACGGCCCAACCATCGGTTTACTGTTGTGTAAAACCCAAAACCGGGTCGTGGCCGAATACGCTTTGCGCGATACCAACAAGCCGATCGGCGTGGCGGAGTATCAAATAGTGGACGCATTGCCGGCGGAACTGGAATCCAATTTACCTAGCATCGAACAGATAGAACAGGAGTTGGGGGAATTAACGTAAAAAAAATCAACGCAAGCCGTGCCACGAATTTATATCGGCTTGAGCTGGCGAATCCAGTGTATTCATCCGGTCGGAATTGATGATGAGTGTTTATTTCCGTCCATAAGCGGCTATTCTACAGCGAGCAACGAGCACCATGAGCGTCTCGGGTTAGGCAAAGGAATCCAGTACATTAAAAATCATTAAACGGGAGACGGGCACATGCACAATTTTATGAGCGCACTCGCGCGTAAATCTTTGGCAATACTTGCTACTGGCGGGTTGTTGCTGTTGTTAATCGCGCCATCTTGTGTTCTCGCCGGCAGCCCATTTTATTTAACCGCCGAACGCAGTTTCACCAACACCGAAGCCCCCAATATCCGCCTCGATTACACCCTCACCGACCAACCCATGCTGATCCGGGTGCTAAAAGCCAATAACCTGGAAAGCTTTCTGGATGGCCAGTTCAACGTCAGCCGCAGTTACGAGCAACCGGTCAGCGAGCTGAATCCTGGCCACTATTTCGCGAAGGGTCTGAACAATGCGCAATCGCCGTTGAAGTTGTTGCGCGGCATGCTAGATGTCGAGTTTCGCAAGTCTTTGAAAGAAACCAATTTCAGCGGCTCGGTGCTCACCGTCACAGAAAAGCCGCTGGTGTCGGTGCCGCAGCAGGTTTTAGTCGCGCCGCCCAAAGGGTTTACGGTGGTGAAAGAGAGCTATCTGGATTTGCTGCGCAACGGTCAGCAAACTCACGATCTGGGCTGGTGGTTTAACGAAGATACGTGGAGCGAGCATCGCTACAAGGTTAGACAAGTGGCGCTCGACCCATTGCCGGACGGGATTTATTTGCTGCAAGCGGTGCAAGGCAAGAACGAAGCGCAATGTCTGATCCAGGTCAGCAGCCTGGCGGTGCAGGTCAAGCAATCCAGCGAGCAACTGCTGGTGCGGGCCATGAACCGCGATTTACAACCGCTGGCTGGCGCCAAAGTCAGTTACCGCGATGGCCGTGGCCGCTGGCAAACCTTGCCGGCCAGCACCAACGCCGCCGGCGAACTGAGCTTTAACAGTCCGGATGGGGTGTTGGACGGCAAATTGTTGGTGCGAGTGGATGCGCCGGCTGCCAAGCCTGGCGAAGCGGCGCGCACCGCGCTGACGGCTACCGATTTTCTGCCGACGCAAGCCAAGGACGACGCGGTATTCGTGATGACCGACCGGCCTATCTTCAAGCCCGGCGAGACTTTTTATTACAAAGGCATCGTGCGCAATTTACAGGATGGACAGTTGCGGATTCCGGCGTTTCAATCCAAACAAACCGATGTGTCGCTGATTCGCGCCGACGGCAATGCTACCGGCTTGCAAGGCCAAACTCAGCTTACCGATTTCGGTTCGTTTTCCGGCAGTTTCGATCTCGATCCCAGCCAGACGCCGGGCTTGTATCGCTTGTTGGCAGAGATCGACCACAAAGCCTACGGTGGCGAGTTTCGGGTGCGCGATTACATCAAGCCCACGTTTTACCTGGAATGGCTGGACCGCAGCCCGATCGTGCAGGCCGGTCAGCCGTTTAAATTAAAATTCCGCGCCAAACGCTACAGCGGAGGCGTGCCGCAGAACGTCAAATTCGAAGTGTTTCTGTACCGGAAAAAGTTCGAAGCCCCACAATTTGTCACCGAAGCCGGCGCGGGTTTAGCCGCCGGCAATGACTATTTCGGCCAGGTCAAATCCGCCGCACCATTGACTCAACCGCAACGGTTGTACAGCTCTATCGAAGAGCGCCAGGCCGTCGATGCCAGCAACCCTTGGGAAACCGCCGCCAAGCTGGATGAAAGTGGCGACGGCAGTTTCGAGTTTACCGTGCCGGCCGCCGACCAGGAAAAGCCGGATCAGGAATGGATTTATTCTTTAATGGTGCGAGCTCAGGACGCGGCCGGCGGCAATGCGATTTTGACCGACAGCATCTACGCCACCTTATCCGAAGCGCAACCGGCTGTGCGCTTTAACAAAACCGTGGCGGCGGTTGGCGATCAGGATTTGCAATTGCTGTTGCAATCCAGCTATGCCGACGGCAAACCGGCCGCCAAAGCCGGCGGCGTGATCGATGTGATGCTGGAACAACCCGGCAGCGACAAACGCAGCCTGGTGAAACTGGATTTCGCGACCGACGAGCGCGGTCAGCAAAAGCTCACCATCCCGGCCTTGAAAGAATTTGGCCGGCTCACCGCTGTGGCGCGCTTGGAAAGTCTGGATGGCCGTAACTTGAACCATCCGGCCAGTTCCCAACCCAGCACCTTAATCGTCGCCGGCAGCGGCGGTGAAGCGGTAGCCGATAATCCGGAACTGGAGCTGTACACGCCGACCACCATCCTCAGCCCCGGCGAGCAAGCCAGGGTGTTTGCCTTATTGCCCAAGGCCTGGGGCAATAATGAGAGCGGCGCGATTTGGGAAACCGTGGCCGGCGCGCGTTTGTTCGACAGCCGCAGCGCGTCAGCCCAAGGCCGCAGCCGCTGGTTTGAAGTGACCGCCAAACCCGAATACGGCACCGGTTTTTACCACACCGTGACCGTGCCGGTGGCCGGCGGCAAGTATAAGGAACAAACCCTGGGCTTTAGAATCGTGCCGTGGGAAAAGCGATTGCAGATTGCTATCGAACCGGAAAAAGCCGAAACCGAGCCGCTGAAACCCATCAAAATCAAGCTGCAAGTCAAACGCGCCGATGGCAGCCCGGCAGCGAATACCGAAATCGCGGTGTCCATCGTTGACCGTGCCGTGTATGCGGTGCAAGCCGAATTCCGTCCCGGCATTTTCGACTTTTTTTATCCGCTGCAACGCAGCAATTTAGCGACTTTCTATTCCGACGATCTGCAAGGCTACGGCTACGCAGACTTGCTGCGCAAACCCAATTTCTCGCTCAGCGCGTTGAAGAGCCAAAGCAAATTGGCGAAAAAAGCCATGCGCGATACCGCCGGCTGGTTTCCGCATGTGGTCACCGACGCGAAAGGCAATGCCACTATCGACGTCGATATGCCGGCCAATGTCACCGAATGGCTGGTCACGGCGGTCGCCAGCGATAAGGAGGGCCGCATCGGCGAAACCACCGGCCAGTTCCGCAGCGTCACCGATGTAGCGGTGGACATGGTCGGCCCGCAATTTTTGCGGCAGGGCGACGAGGTGGACGTGGCAGTCAAATTGACCAATCACTTGGCCCAGCCAGTGAAATTGACCGGTAGCATCAGCTTGCCGGACACCTTGCCGTTGCAAAGCGGCGAAACCGCACCCCAAGCCGAATTGGCTGCGAAAGCTGAGCAACTGTGGCCGTTACGTTTAAGCGCCAACAATCGGCAAGGTGCGCCGGCACTGAAGGTGGAGTTGACTGCGCCGGCTGGGGTGCGGGTAGGCGGTGCCGAAGAGTTCGAAATTCCGTTAAAAGCCGCCGCGCTGCCGCAGGTTTATAGCAGCGTTCAGCAGGACAAGCTGCTGCGCGTCGATTTGCCCGCGCAATTCCAGCCTCGGCAAGTAACGGTACGGGTCAATTCCGGTCTGCTCGGGGCCGCCCTCCAAGCGGCCTCCATGCTGGTGCAATATCCTTACGGTTGCACCGAGCAGTTGGCGCACAGCACCGTGCCGAATCTGGTGTTGCTGGATTTGATCGAGCGCGCCGGCCTTAAACCCGAGCAATTGGGGCCGCTGAAAAACACCTTGCAACGCGCCAAGCAGAACGCGGCCTCGGGTGTGCGTAAACTGATTCAAAATCAAAAAGCCGATGGCGGTTTTGCTTTGTGGCCCAGCGATAGCGAAGCCACGGTGCCGGTGACCTTGATTGCCCTGCAAGCCTTGAAATACGCCAACGACTTGCAAGTAGAAGGCGTGAATAACGCCTATTTCAAAGGCATGGATTGGCTGAACAATCACGCCGAGAGCAACGCCGCGGCGGATAGTTTCGTGTTGAGCGGCTTCGCGACGGTTGGTTATGCTTACAACGCACCGTGGCAGCAGCAGGCTGATTTTGTCGAAAAACTGCTTGCCAATGTCCATGCCGAGGCGAGTGATCTGATAGCCGCGCTTCGTATCGTCAAGGCTTACGAAAATCAAAACTGGCATAGCTTTAACCAGCAATTCAAAGACCGGCCACAGCTGAAAACTGATTTGATAAAGCGCTTGCAACTGGCACTGGACGCGCTTGATCCAGCGAACTATCAGCAACAGCGCGGCGAGTTGTATAACAGCTTGGGCTTTGGGTTTGGTATGCCCAGCCTGATTTCGGCAGGTTTGGGCGCGTTAAACGATGCGCAGGCCTTGCCGCCGGCATTGGAAGCCAAACTGAAACGCTGGCTGTTGCAAACCCAGCAAAACGGCTACTGGCAATCGACTTACGATACCGCGCAGGTGATCTTCAACAGCCGCGAATTGTTATCTAAGGAAGCAGCGGCAGCGGCCAAGCAGAACGCCCGCAGCATTTCGGTCAGCAGCAAAGACGGTTTTGCGCTGGGCGCATTGCAACGCATCCCCGGCGGTTATCTGGGCAGCTTCAACCGCTTTGGCGATAGCCCGGATCTTAGCGAAATTCATCTGGCTGAGCTCAATGCCGACGAAATCGCCAACACCACAGTCGCTGTTGAAGTGCCGTATCAAGCCGTCGCCGCTCGTGCCGCCGGTCTGGAGGTGCAACGCAGCTTCCGCCGCATCACCGCGAAGGGCAGCGAGTTGATCAACATGAGCCAAGCCTTGACACCCGGCGATGTGGTGGTCAGCGAGGTGCGCGTTAAACGAAGCGCCGGTGCCGGTCGGCCAGCGCCCGGTAGCGAGTATGTGGTCATCGAAGACGGTATCCCCAGTTTGGCGGAAGGCCAGGAAAACGATGAAACCTTTTTGGCCGACGCCAAAATCCAGCCTAAGGATGACAGCTACTGGGCCAACATCAAGGAAACCCAACGCTACCCGGACCGCATCGTCCGTGTTGCCAAATTGCAAGCTGGCGGCGAACTGACCTTATATCAAGTTTGGCGCGTCGCCAGAGCCGGCAACGCCGCGATTCCGCCGGCGACTGGTTTTGATATGTATAACGAGGCGGTGCAGGGGAATAGTTTGGCGGGAAGGGTGGGTGTTAAATAATGCGGGTGCCGTTAGGCGATCCGCCTTTCGCATTTAGGGTTGGTAGGATGGGTAGAGGCGGAAGCCGAAACCCATCTGGTTTGTTGTGGTGTTATTTGAAGGGTTTCGCTGTCGCTCAACCCATCCTATGCGCTGCTTGGCTTCGGTATTATTCTCAAATAAAAAATAACCATGGATACAGATTCTAAAAAAATACAATTTAAAAATGTCATATCAGAAACGTTGTTTCTTTCATTAATTCCCATAATATCCTATGCGATAGCGGCAGCATATGAAGTTGGATACAATACATATTTCAATATACCGCTCGAGTTAATATCAGTATCTGCATTTAATATTTTCAGCTCGATAGTCGCATCTTTGTCTTTTTTAATTATTTTTATTGGAATTTTTCAAGGGCTATTTTTAATGTTTGGCAAGATTGATGTTGCCAAACATCCGGTAGAAGAGATCGTGTTTTTTAGGCTTATCCCAATGTATTTTTTGCTACTAATATCCTTGATTTCTTTCGGATTTAAGCAATGGAAAGATGTTGTTCCAATTATCTTTATTTGTCTTATTGATACTTTAGTGTATCTAATTCTGCCGGTGTTTCGAAAAGACAAGAGCATTAGCTACGTCGAGCAGATAAAGCATGAAAATGAACAAGAGAAGCAAAAGTTTAAAGGTAGCTCAAATATCGTTCAGAACATATTAAATTCTTATGGGATCAAATACCATAACATCGGAATACTAGTGTTTTTAGTCTATACACTGATCCTTTCAGCTTATGGGTTTGGCAAAAGAACAGCAATTGAGCAGGATTCTTTTTTTGTCAGCAAAACTAATCCAAATATTGCCTACTTAAGGTTCTATAATGACAAAATAATTAGTGCAGTGTACTCAGTTGATGACAATACGATAACTTCATTGATGGTCGAATCCTCTCCGCCGGATAACGGTATTCAAATAATAAAACGAAAAATTGGGGTATTGAAACCACTTGATCCAATCCGATAAGCCACTATATCGATATAATCGTGATGCAACCAATGCATTATCAACCGATGAATAAAGCCTAGCGGCGATAAATCAAGCAAAGTCTCCGCAAAACCCCTAAGATCAAGCCATCCCTGCTGACTTGTTCAATAACCCCATGAAAAATCATCACAAATTGCTACTGAGTTTAGTGCTGGGTGCTTGCGCCGGTTTGATCTGTCATGGCTATGCCGACAGAGAGGCATTGCAGATTTTCAACCGCTACTTGATGGAGCCCATCGGCCAAATCTTTTTGCGGCTGATTTTCATGATCGTGGTGCCGATGGTGATGAGCGGTTTGATGCTCGGTGTGTATCAACTCAGTAATCATCATGGTTTGGCGCGGGTGGCCCAGCGTACTTTGTTTTTTACCCTATTGGCCAGTTCGGCGTCGGTGGCGGTGGGGGTTTCACTGGTCAATCTGGCGCAGCCTGGGGTGGGGCTGGATATTTCGCAGATGTTGGGCGATAACGGCGGCGTGAATAAAATCCAGCAAAACGTCGCCCAAGCGAAGCCGGTGGTGCAATCCTTGTTAGAGATCATCCCGAAAAATCCGTTCGCCAGCGCTACCCAGGCTCTGGAAGGCGAGATGCTGTCGTTGATGTTTTTCTCGTTGGCCTTTGGTGCGGCACTGGCGGCGACTAATGGCGACAAGCCCTCGCGCTGGGTCGGCTTATTGGAAGAAACCTATGCAGCCTGTCTGCTGGTCGTCGATACTGCGATGAAGCTGGCGCCGATTGCGGTATTTGCGCTGGTGTTTCAATCGACCTTCAAATTCGGGCATCACATTTTGTTTTCCTTGGGGTTTTACGTACTGGTGGTGGTGAGCGGGCTGCTGCTACAGCAAATGGTGGTCTACAGCATGCTGCTGCGCTTTTTCACCCGGATCAAGCCGCTGAGTTTTTTTCGGCAATGCCGGGATGTCTATCTCTACGCCTTCGCCACCGCCTCTTCCAACGCCACCTTGCCGCGCTCGCTGGAACTAGCGGAACAGGATTTAAAGCTGCGGCCGGAAGTGGCGCGCTTTGTGTTGACGATAGGCTCCACCGCCAATCAGAACGGCACGGCATTGTTCGAAGGCATCACCGTGTTATTTCTGGCGCAGGTCTACGGCGTGGATTTGTCGCTGGGGCAGCAGGTACAGGTGGTGTTGATGTCTATCCTGGCCGGCATCGGCACCGCTGGCGTGCCGGGCGGCTCGTTGCCATTGATCATGATTTTGACGCAACAAGTCGGGATTCCGCCCGAAGGCATGGGCTTGATTTTGGGCGTGGATCGTTTCCTGGATATGTGCCGCACCACTTTAAATGTTAGCGGCGATTTGGTGATTGCAGCCTTGGTCGACCAACCCGAACAGCAGCGAACCTAACAAAATAACTATGTCATATCGCGCATAATATCAGTCATATGCCTTAGTTTTTAGCCCCAATTCAACGACCCCGGCTACCCGAGCACCCCATATTGCCGGCATTTCGCCTCTATGGCATGTGGCTTGCTGAAAAAAGGGTTCTTGCATGAATTCGATTTGGCATGACTCAACCACACAACACCGCCACCAGTCAGGAATTGGCCGATTTTTTTCACGCCAGCCACCCGCAACTGCAAAAATATCTGTATTGGCAGGTCCGCTCGCGGGAAGTGGCCGAGGAACTGGCGCAGGAAACCTATCTACGGTTTTTGAAACAAGAGCCACGACACATTCTGGATCTGAATGCCTTCATGTTTACCATCGCCGCCAATCTGGCGCGTGACCATCTGCGCGGTATCAAACGCGAGCAACATCGCGAGATGGTGCCGCTGGATACCGACATCGCCGACTCGAAACCCCACACGGAAGACATCGTCGCCAGGCAATATCTGGGAGAACAATTGCAACAAGCCATCGCCAGCTTGCCGGACAGAACCAGGGAAATTTTTCTGTTATACCGCGCCGACGAACTGAGCTACAAACAGATCGCCGCGCGACTGGATATTTCCGAGCGCACCGTCGAATATCATCTGCGCCAAGCGCTGCTGCTGTGCCGAAGTTTTTTGACCAATACTTGAGCGCTGTATAAACAGCACTCGGCGCAGCCGCCCCACATTCAAGCATCCCATGCTAACGATATACCTGGTCGAACCGGCTCGGGCTTTGCTTTACAATCGCGCTCAACCGAGCTTTTAGCCGCTGACTACCCGGAGTCCCGCCATTAACCCGATTGCATCCTCTTCCGACAGCATCTTTACCGAAGCCAATGCCTGGTTTTTTCGGCTGCGCGCGGACGATGTCGATGCTGCTGAGCGAGAGCGGTTTGCCGGGTGGCTGGCCGCCAGCCCCTTGCATGCCGAGGCCTGGGACACGGTGCAAGCGTTGTTCGCGGATTTGGAAGCCCCCGCCAAGGCCGTTCGCCGGCAAGCCGAAGCACCCTTAACCGCCAACTCGGCAACCACCACCAAGCATCCTCGAGGCCGGCGAACCGCTGGCGTAGCGGCCGCCGTGGCGGCTTGTGTGGGCTTGATCGCCGTGCTCCTGCAACCGGCACTCGTGCAAAACCTGCAAAGCGATTATCACACCGCCACCGGCGAACAGCGCCTAGTGACGTTGACCGACGGCTCCCGGATGCTGTTGAATACCGACAGCGCGGTCGGCATCGAAATGACCCCCGCTCAACGCCGGGTTACGCTGCTGCGCGGTGAAGCGTTTTTCGAAGTGGCACACGCGCCGCAACGGCCTTTTTGGGTGGTGGCCGGCGACGCCCGCGCCCGAGTCACCGGCACCGCGTTCAGCGTCGGCCGCCGTTCGGAAGATGTTGCGGTCACTGTCGCCGAGGGCCGGGTGGAAACCAGCACCGAAAGCCATCCCGACCAGATCACGCCCTTGACGCCCGGCGAGTCGGCGCATTATCGAGGCGCCCGGCTCTCCGCCAAGCAAACGGCCGACATACCGCGCGAATTGGCCTGGCGCCAAGGGCAAATGGTCTTCGTGCAAGCGCCGCTGGCCGAGGTGGTGGCGCAAATCAATCGTTATCGCCCTGGCCGTTTGATCATCACAGACCGGCAGTTGGAGAATCGGCCGATCACGGCGGTGTTTAATATCGGCAAGTTGGACGATGCGGTATCCGCACTGGAACAAACCTTTGGGATTCGGGCCCGGCGCATTGCCGATTATTGGGTGTTGCTGGGATAAAAAGTTCTGCCGTAGGCGCAGAATCACGCACATCTACAATAAGTGCCGATCAACGGAGGTTTTCCTGTCTATCGCAGATAATTTCGATCATGCCTATCCGCCTTGAATAATTTTTTCAGTTCTCCCCAGGGATTTTTCACAAGCTATCGTCCTTGATGGTTAATGGGCCGAATTGCCCAGCAACCCTGACGACGATTTATCTTGCGGAGATATAAATGCCTGATCAACGACCTATCGCCACCCGCTTGCCACGGCGCAAGTCCAAAACACCTGCGCGGCTGCCCGGCGGCCTGTTGCTACTTTCGCTGGCGGCATCCCATGCCGCGCACGCTGTAGAACCGGCCTCGACAGCCCAGGCAGAACAAACGGCCGACTACCGGATTCGCTCGCAGACTCTGGACAAGGCCTTGGTGGAGTTTTCGCTGAAATCCGGCATTCAAGTGGTGGCCGACGGTAAATTGACCACCGGTGTTATCTCTCCTGGCGTATCCGGCCAATATGCGCCGGAGCAGGCTTTACGGAAATTGCTGGCGGGTACGGGCGTGGCGGTGCAATCCAGCCGCAACGGCACGGTGACTTTGGAAAAAGCCGCCGCATCCGAGCCGCAGTCTGGTGCCAATACCTTGCCGACGGTGACGGTGGCAGGTACGGCTGCGTATGATCTCACCGATCCTTATAGCCGCGACTACAATCGTCCCATCGCCAGTACCGCGACCAAAACCGATACCCCCATCATTGAAACGCCGATGTCGATCCAAGTGATCCCGCGCGCGGTGCTGGACGATCAACAAGCGATTTCGGTCGGCGATGCGTTGAAAAACGTCAGCGGCGTGCAATCGGGGGGCTATAGTTTTTACGACAATGCTACGATCCGCGGCTTCGATGCCGGGCAAAGTACTTATCGTAACGGGCTGCGCCAACCTTATATTACCCATCTGGAAACGGCCAATCTGGATCGGGTGGAGGTCCTGAAAGGGCCGGCATCGATCTTATTCGGCCGCATCGAGCCCGGCGGCTTGGTCAACCTGGCTCCCAAGCGTCCGCTCGACACGCCTTATTATTCCGTACAACAACAATTCGGCTCTTACGACCTCTACCGCACCACGGTCGATGCGACGGGACCGCTATTGGCGGATAAATCGCTGTTGTACCGGATGAATATCGCATACAAAGACAACGATACCTTTCGCGATTTCGCGCATCAGGAGCATGTATTCGTAGCACCTTCGTTAAGTTGGCGTCCTAACGACCGTTTCGAAACCAATCTCGACATCGAATATCAGCACGATACCTGGGTGGAAGACGGCAGCGATAGCGGCATACCGGCTATCGGCAATCGTCCGGCCAATCTTCCGATCAATCGCTATCTGGGCGATGCGGTGTTCAATCGCCAAAACCCGAATACTCAGGATAAGGTGCTGTTGGGTTTCGATTGGTCGTATCAGTTCAACCAAGACTGGAAACTGAAAAACCGCTTCCAATACATCGACGCGCAATACCATCAATCGATACTCTGGGCGGATAGCCTGGCGGATGACAATCAAACGCTTTCTCGCGGCTTGTGGCATACCCCCATACACCGGATGACTTACAGTACCAATCTGGATTTGACCGGCAAGTTCGACACCGGATTTGCACACCATGACGTACTGGTCGGCTTCGATTTAAATCGTTTTAACAGTCAGGACGGCGGCGGATTTTCGGGCTATGCCGATACTTATACGGACCTGGACATCAATATCAACAACCCGGCGTACGGCGTCGATCTGTCGGCGCTGGCCGGCGCGAAGAACTTTTACTATAAATCCCAAGATAACTGGTACGGCGTCTATTTTCAGGACCAAATTACGCTGTGGGACAAACTGCATATTCTGGGCGGCGGCCGCCACGACTGGGCGGAAAATGGTAGCGGCGAATCGTCGAATTCGCATGCCGCAATCTCGATGAAAAATACCCGTAGCGAATTTTTCAGCCCTCGCGTCGGCATTCTCTATCAACCTTGGCAGTGGCTGGCGCTATACGGCAATTACGTCGAATCGATCGGCAGCAATAACGGTGGGCTTTCCGCCTCCGGCCAACCATTCGGACCGCAGACTGCGACACAATTCGAAGGCGGCATCAAAACCGAGTTTTTCGATGGCCGGCTGAGTTCGACGTTGGCGTATTACCATATAACCAAACAAAATTCGCTGGCCACCGACCCGAATAACCCCCTATACAGCGTTGCCGTCGGCGAAGCCCGCAGCCGCGGCGTGGAGCTCGACATAACCGGCAGGGTGACCGAGAACTTAAGTTTGATAGGCACCTATGCCTATACCGATACCAAAGTCACCAAGGACAGCGGCACGGTCTACGATGCCGACTTCAATCCCATAGGCACCAATGCCGGCAATACCGGCCACCAACTTGCATCGGTGCCGCGTCATTCCGGAAGCCTCTGGGCAAAATACGATATCGACGGTGGATTTTTGCGAGGTTTGAACTTTGGCACGGGCGTTTATGTTCGCGGTCAGCGGCAAGGCGACAACGCCAACAGCTTTCAATTGCCCGGTTATGCGCGTTGGGATGCCAGCATTAGTTACAGTTTCAAACACGGTGGCACCAAAATCACCCCGCAACTCAATGTCTACAACTTACTCGACAAAACCTATTACGACCATTCCAGCAATCGGCTGAATATTCGCCCCGGCGAACCGTTGACGTTTTTAGGTTCGGTGCGGGTGGAGTTTTGATTCCAAACGCAATAGCGGATCGGGGCTTCCAACTCCGATCCTAAGGTTTCTTTGACTAGGCCGGTGGGAATTTCGCTGACTCATACGTCTTATCCGATGATGGCCGGTACTTTGCCGGCTTGACTTGGAAATCCTGGAGCCGTTATGAAAATTCGTCCCTTTTGGGTATTGGTGCACCGTTATGCCGGTCTGGCGATGACGGTGTTTTTGATCATCGTCGGCCTCACCGGCAGTCTGTTGGCGTTTTATAGCGAACTGGAGCATTTGATCAGTCCGCAGCTATCGGCGCCAGCATCGTCTTTACCGCGCTTGAGCCCGTCGTTGCTAAAAGCCAAGGCCGAACTGTTGGTTCCGCAGGGCAGTATCAATTCGATCTGGCTGGAACACGATGCCGCGCATCTCGATGTGGCGCCGCGTATCGATCCGGCTAGCGGTAAGCCTTACGAACTTGGCTTTACGCAACTGATTCTGAATCCCTACACCGGCGAAGAACTGGGCCGCCGCACTTGGGGCGCGATTTCCGAAGGCTGGATCAACCTGATGCCCTTCGTCTACAAGTTGCATTATGCGCTGGCGCTGGAAGAAATCGGTGGCTGGATCTTGGGCATTACCGCCTTAGTGTGGACGCTGGATTGTTTTGTGGGGTTTTATCTAACCCTGCCGGTAAGCAAAAAATCCAAAGTTGCTGCGCTGCGCGGCGAACAACGTTCGTTCTGGCGGCGCTGGGCGCCGGCCTGGCTCATCAAGTGGCACGGTTCAGGTTTTCGGGTAAATTTCGATCTGCATCGGGCCGGCGGATTGTGGCTATGGGCCATGTTATTGGTGTTTGCCTGGTCCAGTGTGTATATGAATCTATCCGATACGGTTTACGCGCCGGTCACCCGTGCGGTATTCACCGATTATCACGAACCGTGGATCGATTTTCCCGATCTGGACAAACCGCTTGAGCAACCGCCTGTCGCTTGGACAGATGCTTACCGCATCGCCGTTGATTTGATGGATCAGGCAGCCCGCCAACAAGGGTTTACTATCGAATCTCAGCAAGGCTTCCGTTACAATCCAGCCAAGGGCTTTTATGTGTATAACGTACGCAGTAGCGCGGACGTCGAGGAAAAGCACGGCAGTACCCGAATGGTCATTGATGCCAGCTCCGGCGCTCAGAAACTGCTGATACTGCCCACCGGCCAATATGCCGGCAATACCGTCACCAGCTGGCTGGCGGCCTTGCACATGGGCGATGTGTTTGGCATGCCGTATCGGATTTTCGTCTGCGTGCTGGGTTTGGCGATAGTGATGTTATCGGTGACCGGTGTCGTGATCTGGCTGAAAAAGCGTAGGGCGAGACTGCACAAAGCGGTTTTGCGGGAAGGATCTTAAAAGGTCCATTGGGTATTTTTAGACTATGTTGAGAGTATTAACCAGTCAGATATCCGATTTCAATTGAACTGGTCAAACGTCATTCGCCAGCGGTAAGCTGGTAATAACACACTTGCAGGCATCAGTGCAGCCCTGTATTGTTGCGAGAACCCTACTGTTGCTTGTTGACTCTACATGTCCGATTCCGCTCCAAACAAACTGATCCTGGTCGACGGTTCGTCGTTTCTGTTTCGCGCCTTTCACGCGGTGCCGCCGTTGAGCAATGCCCAGGGCGAACCGACTAACGCCGTTTACGGCGTGTCCAACATGCTGCGCAAGCTGATCAACGATTACAACACGCCCTATATCACGGTGGTATTCGATGCGCCGGGCAAGACCTTCAGGCATGATTTATACGATCAATACAAAGCGCATCGGCCACCGATGCCGGACGACTTGCGGGTGCAGATTGCCCCCTTGCACGATTTAATCCGCTCGCTGGGCTTGCCTTTGATTATTGAACGCGGCGTGGAGGCCGACGATGTGCTGGGCAGTCTGGCGCAAAATGCCGCGCGCCAGGGTTTTGAGGTGATCATTTCCACCGGCGATAAGGATATGGCGCAGCTGGTGAACGAGCAAATCACCCTGGAAAACACCATGACCAACACTCGCATGGATATTCAGGGCGTGCAGGACAAGTTCGGCGTGATGCCGGAGCAAATCATCGATTATCTGGCCCTGATGGGCGACGCGGTGGACAACATCCCCGGCGTGCCGAAAGTGGGACCGAAAACCGCCGCCAAGTGGTTGCAGGAATACGGCACGCTGGACAACTTGATCGCCCGCGCCGACGAGATCAAAGGCAAGATCGGCGATAACTTGCGTGAGGCCTTGGGCCAGTTACCGCTGTCTCGCGAACTAACCACCATCAAATGCGACGTGGCTTTGCATTACAGCCTGGACGATTTGAAGCGCAAGGAGCCGGACATGGCCGCGCTGAAAAATCAATTGGGGCATTTGGGCTTTAGCAGTTGGTTGAAAACCTTGAACGGCGATGGCTCAACCCCCTCTCCAGCGGGAGAGGGAGGGGTGAGGGGAAATCAAAGTAGCCCCCCCTCATTTCAGCCTTTACCCGCGGAGGAGAATGAGCCGAAGGCCGCGCTTACCAGAAACTACCAAACCATCCTCACCCAAACCGATTTCGATACCTGGCTGGATAAGTTACAAAAAGCGGAGCTGTTTGCCTTCGATACCGAAACCACCAGCTTGAATTACAGCGACGCACAAATCGTCGGCGTCTCGTTTGCGGTCGATGCCGGCCAGGCTGCCTATCTACCCGTGGCGCACGATTATCCCGATGCGCCAGTTCAGCTCGACCGGCAAGCCGTATTGGACGCCTTGAAACCCTTACTGGAAGACCCAAACAAAGCCAAGTTGGGCCAAAACCTGAAATACGACACGCATGTGTTGGTCAATCACGGCATCGCGTTGCGCGGCATCCAACACGACACCATGCTGGAATCGTATGTGCTGAACAGCACCGCGACCAAGCATAATATGGACGACCTGGCCAAGCATTACCTGGGCGTGGAGACCATCCATTTCGAAGACGTGGCCGGCAAGGGTGCCAAGCAGATCGGCTTTGCCGACGTGGCTATCGAACAGGCCAGCGAATACGCCGCCGAGGATGCCGACATCACCTTGCGCCTGCATCAAACCTTGTCCGCGCAACTGCAGCAGCACCCTAGTTTGTGGGCCTTGTATAACGAGATTGAAGTACCGCTGATCAGCGTATTGGCGCGCATCGAAGAAAACGGCGTGCTGATCGACAGCGCGATGCTGGCCCAGCAAAGCCTGGAGCTGGCAAACCGGATGATAGGCATCGAGCAGCAAGCCCACGATCTGGCCGGCTCGGCGTTTAACCTCGGTTCGCCCAAACAGATTCAGGAAATCTTGTACGACCGCCTGAACCTGCCGGTGCTAAAGAAAACCCCGAAAGGCCAACCGTCCACCGATGAATCGGTGTTGCAGGAACTGGCCGTAGATTACGCTTTGCCCAAGCTGATTCTGGATTTTCGTAGCATGAGCAAGCTAAAATCCACTTACACCGATAAATTGCCGCAACAGGTCAACGACCGCACCGGCCGGGTGCATACCTCCTATCATCAGGCAGTGGCAGCAACCGGGCGCTTGTCATCGTCAGACCCTAATCTGCAAAACATTCCGATCCGTAGCGAAGAGGGCCGCAAGATCCGGCAGGCCTTTATCGCCCCGCCCGGCTATAAAATCGTCGCCGCCGACTATTCGCAGATTGAATTGCGGATCATGGCCCATCTCTCCGGCGATGCCGGCTTACTGGCAGCGTTTTCGCAAGGGGTGGACGTGCATAGCGCCACGGCGGCGGAAGTGTTCGAAGTGGAGCTGGATCAGGTTACTCACGATTTACGCCGCTCGGCCAAGGCCATCAATTTTGGCTTGATCTACGGCATGTCGGCGTTTGGTTTGGCGCAGCAGTTGGGCTTGCCGCGCAATCAGGCTCAGGCCTATATCGATCTGTACTTCAGCCGTTATCCCGGCGTGAAGCAATATATGGACAACACCCGGGAACTGGCTAAGCAACAAGGTTATGTGGAAACCATCTTCGGACGCCGTCTGTATTTACCGGAGATTAATTCCCGCAACGCCGCTATGCGTCAATATGCCGAGCGCACTGCCATCAATGCGCCGATGCAAGGCACCGCGGCCGACATCATCAAACGGGCGATGCTAGCTTGCGACACCTGGATCGGCACGGATAATTCGGATGTGAAAATGATCATGCAAGTGCATGACGAACTGGTGTTCGAAGTGGCGGAAGTGCGCTTGGCGGAACAGATGGAAACTATCCGCGGCATTATGTCCAGTGCCGCTGAGCTGCATGTGCCATTGCTGGTGGAAGTGGGCAGCGGCGAAAACTGGGACGAAGCACATTGAGCGTTGCGGAGGCTGATAGGCCATGAAATTCAAGTTCTGGGGAGTGCGCGGCTCAATCGCCACGCCGGGGCCGAGCACTGTTAAATATGGCGGCAACACCACCTGTATCGAGGTGACCAGTAGCGCCGGCGATTTAATTATTCTGGATGCCGGCACCGGTATCCACGCGCTGGCGCAGAGCTTGCCCAAACATCCGCTGACCGCTCACATCCTGATTACCCATACCCATTGGGACCATATTCAGGGCTTGCCGTTTTTTCTGCCGATGTTCAAGGCCGGCAATATCATCAACATCTACGGCGGCCTGGAGCCCTTGACTCATCAAGGCATCGAGCGGGCGATGCATGTGCAATTGCAGCACAGCTATTTCCCGATCAGCGAAGCCCAGTTAAAAGCCGAGGTGCGTTATTTCACACTAAAAGCCAATGCGCCTATTACCGTGGGCAGTGTGCGCGTAACACCAACAGTGCTGAATCACCCGGTATATAACTTTGGTTATCGCCTCGACGACGTCGACGGCAGCTCCCTGTTTTTTACCGGCGATTACGAACCGCAACTTAATCCCTATCAGGCCGATCATCCCGGCTACCCGGCCATGCGGGAACTGATCGAGCAAAAACACGAGGAAGTGATAGCGGCTATGGCCGGTGTCGATGCGTTAATTATGGACAGCTCCTACACCGACGCCGAATATGCCAACCGGCATGGTTGGGGCCACGGCACTTACCGCTCGGCGATGAATTTCGCGGCGCAAGCGGGCGCTAAGCGCTTGTTTTTGACGCATCATGAGCCGACGCGGAGCGATGCTGATTTGGAGGCGATTTTTGAATCGCTTTTGCAAGCTGGGGCGAGTGATGTTTCGGTTTGTTTGGCTCGGGAGGGGGAGGGGTTTGAGTTGTTGGACTCTGGGGCTTCTAAATAAGTTTGTTCTGATTTTACGGTAGTGTTTTGTGTCGCTGGCGCGACGGTTTGATTTGGAGATTTAAGCCCGCCATCCATGGCTCTGGATGCCCGCATCCCGGCGAGCATGACGCCATCCAAAGCTAAGAAGATCTAAGCTGACTATGCTTCACCCCATACCCAAAATAAATCAAAAACCCAATCAACAGCCAAACAAATAACCGAATCCAAGTATCAATCGGCAATCCCGCCATCAGGCTCAAACACACTAAAATCCCGCCAATCGGCACATAAGGCACGGCCGGGCATTTGAAATGGCGTTCCATTTCCGGATGGCTGTTGCGCAAGATCCAGACGCCGCCACAGACCAATACAAACGCAAACAAGGTGCCGATGCTGACCAGTTCGCCGAGTTTTTCGATAGGCATGAAGCCGGCCAGCAAAGACACGGCGACGCCGACCAGGATGGTGGATAAATGCGGGGTTTGAAATTTGGGATGCACTTGCGCGAACAGCGGCGGCAGTAGTTGGTCTTTGGCCATAGAGAAGAATATGCGGCTTTGGCCCATCAGCAACACCAGCATCACTGAGGTCAAGCCGGCAATGGCGGCGATTTTAATAATCGGCGACAGCCAACTCATGCCGACGTGATCGACTGCCAGCGCAATTGGGGCGGGGACGTTCAGTTCGGTGTAAGGAATGATGCCGGTCAACACGCCGGCCACCAGAATGTATAACAGCGTACAGACGGCCAGCGAGGCAATAATACCGATGGGCACGTCACGTTGCGGATTGATGGCTTCTTGGGCGGCGGTGGAGACCGCATCAAAGCCGATATAGGCAAAGAAAATCACCCCGGCGCCCGTCAATACGCCGCCGAAACCGAACGGTGTGAAGTTGGCCCAGTTTTCGGTTTGGATATGCCCGGAGCCGGCGACGATGAATACCACGATCACCGACAGCTTGATCAACACCATCACGAAATTGAAGATCGCCGATTGGCGGATGCCGATTACCAGTAAGCCGGTCAGTAGCAATATAATGCTCACAGCGGGTAAGTTGATGAAGCCGGCCTCCGGATTGGCCAGATAAGCAGTGGTCAGATAGGTGGGTAAATGTACGCCAAAATTTTCCAGAAAACTGGTGAGATAGCCGGCCCAGCCTATCGCTACGGTGCTGCTGGCCAGGGCGTATTCCAGGATCAAATCCCAGCCGATGATCCAGGCCATTAGCTCGCCCATCGTCGCGTAAGCGTAACTGTAAGCGCTACCGGACACCGGAATCATCGCCGCCAGTTCGCTGTAACACATCGCGGCCAGGCCGCATGCGATGCCGGCCAATATGAACGACACCACGATGGCCGGACCGGCGTATTTAGCCGCGGCGATGCCGGTCAAGACGAAGATGCCGGCGCCGATCACCGCGCCTATGCCCAGTATGGTTAAATCTTTGGCGGTGAGGGTTTGCTTTAAGCCGTGCTGAACATCGGTCAAGGCTTCGACGGATTTGCGTTGCAGTAATTGTTTGGGGATTTGCATGAAGTGGTCTCGATTATTTGGAAGGGGCTGGCTTTACTGAATCGGGCAGGTTTTGGGCGCCGTCAAAGCGGGTGCCGGTAGTCACCGCCTCGGTGAAAATCGCGTCGTGCAATTTGGCTTGCGAGAAATTGGCATTGGTCAGATTGGCGCCGGTCAGGTTCGCGCCATCCATCTCGGCGGAATACAGGTCGGCGTTTTGCAAGTTGGCGTTATTCAGTTTGGCGTGTTTCAACATGGCTCGGCCGAGCTGGGCATTGCTGAGGTTGGCGCCGGTCAGATTGGCGCCTTTCAAGCTGGCGCGCATCAAGCCCATCGATTGGTTTTTCATGTCCGCCGCCCATTGCACGTTACTGAGATTGGCGTGGCTCAAATTGGCACCGTCCATGATTGCTACCACTCGGCTGCCGCTCATGTCGGCGTTGCTGAGGTCGGCGTGCATCAGGCTGACTCCGAATATGCTGGTGTTGGCTAGATTCGCGGCGCTGAGCTTGATATTGGTCATCACCGTTAAATCCAGCGTCAGGCCTTGCAGGTTACTTTTATTCAGATTGGAACGCCGTAAATCGGCGCCCCATAAATCAGCGTTGCGAAAATCCAGATTGGACAAGTCCAGGTCGGTCAAATCCTTACGACGCAAGTCGGCGGGATGTTGCTTGTCGGCTTTGGTCAGCATTTGCTCGACTTGGGCGCGAGTCAGTTCGGCGGCGCTAGCGGACGTGAAGTCGATCACAATCAGTAGGGCTAAAACATTAAATTTAAGCGAACATCTCATGGTGGCTCCTGAGTCGTTTAAGGAAGGTGGCGTTTGTCGAGAATGCTTGAAATAGACTTCACTGTGACAAATTTTGTATTGATTAGTTTTTGAATCCGCCCAGTTTAATAGGAGACAATATTTTGCGTATTTTAGTTGCCGATCAATATTTTAAGATTTATCGGATTTTAAAAACACAATAATATTATTTTTCGAGGCAGTCACCACAAATCCTTGTGGAATAAGTGATTTTGCTATACTTTCCTTCCAGTCGCCGGCATCGAGTACTCTTACGGTTTCGTTATTGGGTAAAATGACAAGATAGAAAGGGCGTCCTGGTAAAGTGTTGTTGGCCATTTCTCCAATAACCAATGCCGTTTCTTGTAGTTTTCTAGCATCGAAATCGAAACTTCTAATAGGTAACAGTGTTAAACGTCTTAATAGGCCCCCAACATTTGATATAACCAGTGCATTTTTGGGAATGCTGTCGATGATCCCGATAATCTCTGGGTCTTGGGTAATTTTAAAGTTAATTTCCTCAGTTATTATTTTGTATTTTCCTGTTATTGCGCGAGCTGCGGTTGCTATATCGGAAGGCTGATTTAGCGCGGCAAGCACTTCTTGTGTCTTTTGAATGTCATTGCGCATATGGTTTAAATGGCTAAAAAGGATCAAGCCGCCAAGTACCGCTGAAAAAATATTGCGAAAACGATTTTGCTCAAAATTAAAGGTAATTAGAGCCAAAGGGTATAAAACCCAGGTAAACGGGAATACGTGTCTTATCAGGTTGCCGGGATCCAGGCCGTGACGAGTATGGGCAATAATCAACATGCCGCTGGATGCTAATAAAAATAAAACGGCAAATAATATAAAGAATTTGGTTTCTAAGGTGTATTTAACCCATTGCTTCCAAGTTAAATACAGTCCCGATAAAGATACAGGTAGAAAAACCAATAAAATCAACCAAAAGTCCCAAGCTATTTTGGCGATAGTCCTCGAGCCGATGAAGTCAAATAGCAAAGCCTCAATTAGTACGCGTACCGAGGTAAGATAAGTTGAAAAATAGCCTTGGTCGATTCGGTATGGCAGTATTTGATTGAAAACCGAAAGATTGCGTAGGTGAAGGGCAATTAAAACAGGTGCAGATCCAATAAAAAACCATAATAACAAGGTAAGAGCTTTTTCGGTTTTTATCGACCCCAATATTCGTAAAGTTACGAAGGTAAAGAATAGAGCGGCGAAATAAGCCAAGCAAGCGTTACGTACGGAATAGGCAACGCCCGCGACAAAGCCGGCACAGAGTATTGCGGCAATGAGTTTTCGATCAAGGTCTCTATTAAGGTTTCTAATGACTATGCCAATTGAAAGCAGAATTATCGCGGTATATAGGGCTTCCGTAAATGGGCCGGAGCCGAATAAATAATAACAGGGGGACGTGACGGACAGGATGGCGCAGAAAATTGAAAATCGAAGCCCAATTAGTGGCTTTAGTAGAAAAACAAGTATAGCTGGTGTCAGCGCCCAGGAGATGTACGATATCCATAAATCCGCTTTTGTTGGTATTAATCCAAAAAGCGATACCAAGTAAATTAGGAGGCCGAAGCCTGGAGGTTGATAGATATTCGGCTCATAATCGACGGTTGGATTGCCGGCGGCCCATGGAGTTCTAGTTAGTCCTCGGCCATGAATAAAGTTTAGAGCCTCCTCGAAGTAAGTGTCGTTGCTAAGAAAGAATTTCATAGAGCTTATAAACTCAATGAAATAATAAATAACTAGCGAACTAAAAAGGATTATAAGAAGATAAGTTAATAAAGCGGAGAAGAGGCGGTGCTTAAGTTGATGAAGCGAAAACATCTTAAATCCATTCGTCATGATCTCTCCTCGAGTCCTAGAACGGGGCTGGCATTGATGCGCATGTGTTTATTTACCTGATCAATAATGTTTTCGGGGCGTTCAACTGAGGGTCGTTGGAATTCCAGTTGTGCGATTGTTGCCAGCGCGATATTCTGGCGGTCCATGTTGCTTTGAAGCTGGTGTTGAACCGGGTTAAAGCTTAAAATCTATGCGCATTCTATTTCCTTATCCATAGATTTTAAAGGAAAATATTGCCACCAATTTTGGTCAATTTTTGTAAGGTGAAATGCATGCTGTCGATAATCATCCCGGCCTATAACGAAGAAGAAGTATTAGATGAGTTTCATCGCCGAATCACTGGAGTACTCGAAGGCGTAGGCTTGCCTTATGAATTGGTTTTTGTTAATGACGGTAGTTGTGATGGTACATTAACATTACTGGAAAATATGAGTCGTCAAGATGAAAGGGTGGTTGTTATCGATTTAAGCCGCAATTTCGGTAAAGAAATTGCAGTTTCGGCGGGTATTGACTTTGCCAGGGGCGAGGCAATAGTAATTATCGACGCTGACTTGCAAGATCCGCCTGAACTGATTCCAGCGCTTGTTCAGCAATGGCGGAATGGCTATGACAATATTTACGCGCGAAGAATAAGCCGCGATGGCGAATCCATGCTTAAAAAAGCGACCTCATTTTTATTTTACCGGTTTATTCGGAGAATGACTCAAATAGATATTCCGGCGGATACTGGAGACTTCCGCTTATTAAGCCGGCGAGCGGTTGATGCCTTGAGGCAATTGCCGGAAAGAAACCGTTTTATGAAGGGCTTATATGCATGGATAGGCTACCCGGCCATTGCCGTCGATTATAGAAGAGATCCTCGTTATGCGGGCGAAACAAAATGGAATTATTGGAAATTATGGAATTTCGCGCTGGAAGGTATAACCTCGTTTACGGAAGTCCCGCTGAAATTGGCTAGTTATATCGGCGGATTGGTGGCCTTTATGGCGTTCTGTTATGGTGCTTATATTATTGTAGATACTATCGTTTTTGGGAATGACGTGGCCGGTTATCCATCGTTAATCGTTACTATTTTGTTTTTGGGCGGGATTCAGCTTATTTTTATCGGTATTTTAGGCGAATATCTTGGACGAGCATTTTCCGAGACGAAACGGCGGCCGCTTTACTTTGTCAATAAAATAATTAAAAAATAATTTATGGATATAAAAGAAGAAGATATATTGGGCGAGTCTGTTCATAGCCATTGGTATTACGTGTCCAAAGGGAACGTTATTCGATATCTTTTGAAGTCGGTGGCAGGGAAAAGCGTTCTTGATGTTGGGGCAGGTTCCGGTGTGTTTTCTAAATCGTTGATAGATCATGGCCTAGTCGAAAATGCGCGATGTGTCGATACGGGATATGACGTGGATGAGAAATTGGAAAACTATAAAGGGAAATGCATCCGTTTTGTCAAGTCGGTGGAGAACGCCGATGAGCCGTTGGTTCTAATGATCGATGTGCTAGAACATGTTGATGATGACCTGGCGGTATTAAAATATTATTCCGATCAGATTCCCTCCGGAAGTCATGTATTGATTTCCGTTCCGGCTTTTAACTTTCTGTGGTCGGGACATGATGTTTTTTTGGAACATAAACGGCGTTATACGCTCGCGAAATTAGAGCGTCTGGTTAATAATGCTGGGCTGGAAGTGGTGAAGGGGCGCTATTTCTTCGGACTTTTATTTCCGGTTGTCGCGTCGGTGCGTTTGATAAAAAGAGCATTGTTGAATGCTGGGCAGTTGTCGGCAAAAAGCGATTTAACAAAGCCCAATAACTTCGTTAATTTCTTGCTCATAGCTATCCATGCGATAGAGTTGAAAGTGCTGTTTTCGGTAAATAGAGTGGCCGGCTTAACCGCATTTTGCCTGGCAAAAAAACCATAAGCTTATGTAAATGCCCACTTTTTGTTAATAATAAAAGTGGTGGCGGGTACCACCGTAGACATAAACAATGCGGCGTAGTTGTAGGACAATAATAATTGGTCGACGATAATGTAAACGGCGCTGGTATTTAGCCCCAGACCTATCAATGCCACGACCATGAACTTAGCCATTTTTTTTGCCCAGTGACTGTCGCCGCTATTTCTAAATGTCCAATGATATTGGCCTAAGAAAGATATTAAAAACGCTACGCTAAAAGCGATAAAATTTGCTTGTAACGCTTTGGCAAAATGCGTTTCCATCATGAAAATAAATAAGCCGGTATGGGTTGCGGTTGCCAAACCGCCTACTATTGCAAAGTTAAAAACTTGCCATGCGGTTTTTCTGAACCGTTGGTCGGCGACGATATTTTTTTTAGCCGGGCGGTTACTGCCGGGTAATAAGTGTTTCTTATGTGAATATTTTTTTTTATGTCGCGAATTTCTATTATTACGCATTTTGAGAGTCGGCCAAAAAACATTAATACAGTCGTCTAAATTGAGAATGCTGTGGTAAGTCGTGAGAAATGGTTTAACAGGTTGTTGATTTTCTATATTTGGTGTCAGTTTTACACGGCGTCGCAATATGTAGTCAATTTTTACCCGGTTAACGTTCCCACAACTGATTTTCAACAGCCTGTTAAAGCAGACAATTGGTTGTTAAATAAAATGCCCAATAAAAACGACATATTATGCCTAAGTTTAGTCTAACAATGGTACTTTTAGTGCTTGCCTTGAATATTGGCATTACGGCGAATTGCCAATGACCAATATGAAAAACTCGGAAAAACCATTCAGGCCGGTGCTGGATTTCGGAAGTCGGTCGTTGGCGTGGTGTTTAAATCAAGTCACCGCACAGCAGGTTTTGTTGGGTATCGTAAAAAGTGCGTTGCCCACAGCCTTAGCGGAGCACGCCGTACATTGCGTGGCGTCCGGTTCGCAGCTGCTGTTGTACTGCGATTCGGCCAGCTGGGCATCGCAAATACGGTTTTTCAATCGAGCGATTTTAGACAAGTTGCATGGCGCAGGGCATCCCTATATTGTCCGATTGCAAGTGCGCATCGTTCCGCCGATAGCCGAGTCGGTTCAGCCGAAACGTGTGCCGTGTTTACCGTCGGTTGAAAATATCGGTTTGATTTGCGATCAAGCGCAGCGAGGTGATGAGCTAGACGTGTTGGGCGCCGCTCTGGCGCGCTTGGGGGCAACACTTAACAAGCGATTGATGGAAGGCAGGTAGTTAGATTGCTTGTTAGATATGGGCTCACCCTAAAAAACATACGGCTGCTTTGGCCGCAGTTGTCGGATGTTACTATCAAACTGGAATAAGCTCAGAGGGAGCGCCCTGAGGGACTGATTGGGGCTAGTAGTCAGGGGCTGCACTTGCAGCCTGGAGTTTTGAGATAAAGACCCCGATGATTTTAATCTCGCCGTTTTCAGAAGTCACCGGCCAACGCCGGTGACTGTGGACTGAAATTTAAGCCTCGCTATGGTGCCAAATATTCTTCGAAAGGCTGTATCGGCGATGAGTTGCCTTGCGCGCCAACCGCTTCAATGGTCAGGAATTGATCTTTAGCCAGAACACTGGCCAGCGGATTTCCGCCGCTTACCGACTGTTCTACACCAACATGGCCGTGGGGTATTTTGATTTCGGGATGATCGAAGGGCGCTTTTTCGTACCGGACTCTGTCATCCGTCAGGGTTTTCAGGAAGGCGATCAAGTCGGCTCGGTTTTGTGCATCCAGTTGTAAATTGGGCTGCGGAAACACCCGAGTAACTTGCTTGCTGTCGTAGGCGAAGTTCCCGCCTCGCGAATAAAACTCTATCGCTTGTTCCAGCGTGGCCATGCTGCCGTTGTGCATGTAAGGTCCGGTTAACTCGATATTTCGTAGCGACGGTATTTTAAATGTCGAATCGACGGCGGCAACCATTTTCTTGCTGTTGGGCTTGTTCAACTCCGCTAAAGCGGCAGCTGTGGTGGGCAAAAAGGCATTGCTGGCCGGTAGAAAACAGTTTTCAGTACTTTGCGGCTGGGGTCTTATGCCGTCGGTAATCGTAAACAAACTGGGCAGTGAATAAGGCAGCTTCAGATTTAGGGCAAGCGCCTCCTGAAAATCGCAGGCTCGAACTTTGCTGACATCCTCTTCCAACACGCCGGCGCTATTCCCTGCCAGATACTGTAAATATTGCCGGCTGAACGATAGCGGGTTGCCGAAGTCGTCCACGCCGCCTACGCCAATGTCAGCCGCTGCCTCGGTTACCCCGGTGGAGGAGAAGCCGGTATCGAAAAACGCCGTGACTGGCGCGTTTTGGATAAACAAAGGGATGCGATTCACCACATTGGCGGATGCGCTGATGTAGAAGGCCGGCTCGCCAAACGCTTCCGGATGGGTTTTAGCAATGGCTGCGTTGGCGTTGATCGATGCGGCGCTGAAGTTGGGGCCCAGATGGCAGAGTGCGCACTGGTTTTTTCTGAATTGTTTTAAGCCGTTCAATTCCGAAGCGCTTAGCTCTATGGGTTGATTGCCGGCGTCGCGGGCGCTGTTGTCGAAGGGCGATTCATCCGAAATCAATGTGCTTTCATACAGTTGGATGGCCAGACCGAAAAACATCCCAAAGTTGGCTTCGGTCTGATTGTAAGGCGCTAGCCCTTTGGCTACCGGAATTGGCGTGCTACCGTTGAACGACCAGTATTTGGGATTGAATGCCTGCATGATCAGCAGCTTATACATGGTGTTCATGCCTGGTTTCGTATTCAGGCTGTAAGGTCCTAATACACTATCTTCAGGATGCACTTTCTGGTTTTGCAAAGGGCGGCGTAACAGCAGTTTTCTGCCGAGCTCCATCAAGGTCCGGTTGCGGCAGGCCATCTCGGTGGTGTTTTGCGGTGGAGCGACCGCTAATGACGCCAACGAGGAATTGAGCAAATGCAGGCGTTGTTTGCTGAGCGTCGTGGCGTTCTGTTTTACCCAGACGCCGGCGTTGGGATCGCGGTCGCCCCAGGGGCTGCTGCCGTTAAACACATTGTTGGCGCGACCGTCCCAAAAATTGCGATGATTAAACACCGCATTGATGACGCTGGGCGCGTTGCGCGACGTGACTTTGCGGGTGCCGACGGCGCCGGCGTGAAATAGACTATCGGCGCTGCGGCTGCACGAGTCGTTAGGGGCGGTGTAGCGGTCTACTGCTCTGAAATCCCCGCCGAAAGTACCGGACGAACCGACTACATTGTCGGTGTCGTAGAGGATCGTGGAATGTTCCTGTAGTGGGTCTTCTCGTTGATGTAACGGAAAGTCCCCTGCGCTGAGGGTATGATTCGGTCCCAACGACGCACCAGTCATGGCATTGCTGAATTCTTGGTTGCTTAAAGGGCTGGATTGGCCGCCCGGTGCAAGCTGATTTTTTACCCTGCCGTCGGCGCCGGCGTGAAAGTGGCAAGATGCGCAGGCCATAGCGTCGCTGCCAACGTTAGTATCCCAGAACAGCGCCTTGCCCAAGACAATCGCGGCATTCTTGTTGACGACAATAGGGTCCGGGCCGTCCAGTAATCCGGGGACGGACGGAACGGGCAAATGCTTCAGGCTTATCGGCATGGGCCCTAGCGCCAATTCGAACGCGGCTGCATTGAAACTGAGCAGCGCAGTTCCGGCTAAGACAATCGCTAATAGGCTATGACGAAACAATGTCATGGTGAAACTCCACTGAGAAATGGTTAAGTGGCAAAAAATACTGCCCAAACCGCTTAAAACGGGCGGGCGTGAACGAAAAAAGGCCGATAAACCACAGCGAGTAATTTATCGGCCATCCTTATTCCTTTAGCGAAGTCTCTCGCCAAATTCCTTATTTACACGAACACCGGCTTAAGTCTTTTGGGTTTAAGCGCTTCCTTGTGTGTTGGTAACGCTTAAGCGTTGCGTTTGCCCCGGCCTATGCCCAAAAAACCGGCCAGCGCGCTACCGAACAACCAAACAGCCGAAGGCACGGGTACCGCGGCAGGTGGGGTGTATGTAGAGGCGGCCGCCGACGCGGAAATGTTCAAGGAGATACCGGCGCTGGAGCCGAGGACGTCCGCGCCGCCGACGAACACTGCATACCAGCCGGCCTGCAAATCGTTCAGCGTCAAGGTAGCGTATCTTTTGGTGTTGGCAAACGCAGGGTTACCGGTGACACCTGTCGAGCCGGATACGCCGGTTTCATAGAGGTCGTCGATACTGACATCGTGTGCACCGGAGTCGATGACGCCGCCGAACGAGTTAACGTAGTTTTTGCTGGAGGAACTGACGTAGCCCAGCGTTTCGACAATACCGTCCGCGCCTGTTGCCCAGATGATGCCTGGATCCCCGGCTTGGCCGACCGAGTTGAATTTATGGATTTGGCCGGTTAGCTCTGCCGGTGTATCGACGCCGACTGTTTCCCCCGAATAAGCCACATTGGTTCTGAAGATTGAAAACGCCGGAAAGTTTGCGGCAGACGAACGCGCGTCTACTGTCACGGATTGGGCTGATGAGCTTAGATAGAAATTGGTAAATGCGCCTTGCATGCCCCAGCCATCGTTGGAAAGCGCCGGATTGCCCGCGAAGCCCAGATTGCTGGAATTAAAACTAGGGTTTGAGATGCTAGTACCCAACTCAAGGGTGTTATCGGCACCTGTCCAAGCCGCCGCAGCTGGTTGAGCCATGGCAAGGGTTAACGCCGCGGAAGATAGGGTGATTTTGAAAATGTGTTGTAAATTGATGTTCATTTTTGAGTGTCTCCAATATCCACCACATCGCGGTTTACGATTGTGGTAGATTTAAGTTGCTGTTTAATTTGGATTCGTCTGAGGTGTTTCGGGCCTGGCAGCCAAAAGTGGACGATTCCAAAGTTTTAATATGCATTGCGAGGGGTGAGTCGATAGCTGATGTCGGTTTACCTACTCGCTCTTACTCGCTGTGGTTTATGCGGTGCGGCGTTTGCCGAATACGCCTAATCCCGCTAACGCAGAACCAAACAACCAAACGGCCCCTGGAACCGGTACTGCACTAACGCCTTCTCCGGTTATGGTCAAAGGCAGGTTGGCTCCGGTGACGTAGTCGGTAGCAGTAAGGGTTATTTGATAGTCAAAATGATCCTGACCTGTGGCGCCAGTTACGGGGTTGAGGCCAGTTGCACCAGTGATAACGTCGCCCTTGTTGAAACCCAGCACGGCTTCTTCAATGGTGAGAGAGTAATCTCCAAAAGCAATAATGTAATTGCCTACGTCCAAAGCAGTCGCCAGATAGGAGTCTCGGCTCAACAAGCTGCCGTCGGCCCATCCGCCGGTATTGCCAGGTATGGTGTAGGCTGGACTGTCGTCGCCGCTGACTATTTCCGTAGTGAGTGAGACCGTGTCCTGAAAAATGCGGAATTGGCTATCCGCCAGGGTTAGTTCGCCGTCGCCGTTGATATCGACATAGGCGCCGGGATGTGCGCCCCAGCCCGCTGCGTAGCCTTCATTCGCCAGGACATCGATGACAACATTGGCAGCCGATGACAACGAAAACGAATAGAAATCGATTGTGGTACCGGCGCCGTGAACCGGGTCGACGGTCTTATAGATGGTTCCGTTTACGACCTCGGCCTGTGCGCTGCTTAGGCCTAAAAGTGAAATAGCAAGTGTTGCAGCCACCTTTTTTAAGGTTTGGGCATTTCTAGTGTTAACAGACATAATTCAATTCCTTTAAATAGAGTAAGACGTAGATTTTTACCGGTAGTCTCTACCGGCGACATTCAAGGTTTCGTATTTCCCTTTACGAGTTGTTGTCTAACGCACATGTGCCCGCTGCCGCGATGCCAGGCTCTTACCGTTCGATCCTGTTCGTACGGTAAGGGCCTAGGGCTGGCCGTTTGACCAACGGCTTCCCGCGCAATTTGAACGGTCTTAAAACCGCTAAGTATTTCAATATTCCCGGATTGATCATGCCGCGCTATGTTTGCGAGGGAAGCAGTCCAAAGAGTTTGAAATACCGGGCTAGTTTGCACAGTGTGTTAAACAATGGGTTCAGACTAATCAGGTGATATAACAAACTATTCCTGACCAGTGAGCGACTGCTAGGGGATAGTTGTCGTCGTTTCCATATCGACCCGCTAATCCCTTCTCTTGCCTGCTCAAAAGAGGTAGCTCGACTATCTGAATCAGATCCGCAGCTTTCCGGCCCCGCCTTGCGACGAGTGTGGCGACTTGTTGGCTGCGCCCAGAGGGTGCAGCATTAATAGCTAAGCAAAATATGCGCCAAAATAACGCTAAGCGTGGGTGGTCAGCTTTTTTGTATGAATATTTATATATAAAACAAGGGGATAAATGGTTTGCTTTGAGATGGTGGGGCTGCAATAAGCGTGGCTGTTTTCCGGGACTCCAGCTGGCTTTAATACTAGGGGATGAGTTATTTCACGTATTTTGAGTTATATCCCTTACTTTTTGCAGGGATAGACTTTGCCATGGGGATGAGCAGATGAATTAGAGCCAGCCTAGAGAGTCGGCCATTTCTGAAAGGGCCATGGCTGCTCATTTAGGGCAATATTAGCTGGAAAATTCTTTAAAAATTGGCTGGAAGGGACGGGGAGGCTTGGGCCTCCGCCGTTTATTCAGGGTATCTGGCGGGGTTGGTCTTAGCCGGTAGCTCTAGCCGAAGTTTGAGCGGAATGCATGAAGGATATAGGGGCTTCTTCGGCATTTTCGAAAGTCACCATTTCCCAGGCGTCTTTGTCGTTCATTAAGCTTAGCAACAACTTGTTGTTCAACGCGTGGCCGGATTTGAAGCCTTGATATTCGCCAATCAGGCTATAGCCCAGCAAATATAAGTCGCCGATGGCGTCGAGAATTTTGTGTTTCACAAATTCGTCTGCGTAGCGCAGACCGTCTTCGTTCAACACTTTATCGTCGTCCACCACAATGGCGTTATCCAGGCTGCCGCCTAGCGCCAGATTGTTCTCGCGTAAAAACTCGATGTCCTTCATAAAACCAAAGGTTCGGGCCCGGCTGACTTCCTTCACAAACGTAGTCGAAGAAAAGTCCATCACAGCGGTTTTTAGATGTTCGGAAAACGCCGGATGTTCGAAATCGATGGTAAAGGTGACTTTAAAGCCATCGAACGGTTCGAACGCGGCCCATTTATCGCCGTCTTCCACGCGGATTGCGCGTTTGATACGGATATATTGTTTGGGTACGTCCTGCTCGACCACGCCAGCCGATTGCAACAAAAACACAAATGGTCCGGCGCTGCCGTCCATGATCGGTACTTCCGCGGCGCTGACATCGACAATCGCGTTGTCTATGCCTAAGCCGGCCAAAGCCGACAGCAAATGTTCGACCGTGGAAACTTTTACGCCGTCACGAACCAAAGTCGTGGATAGCTTGGTTTCGCCGACATTTTCAGGGCGCGCGGCAATCATCACCGGAGTTTCCAAATCCACGCGGCGAAAACGGATGCCGGTATCGGGATCTGAGGGGTGCAGGGTCAGATAGACCTTATCGCCGGTATGCAAACCGACGCCGGTGGCTCTGATGGTGTTTTTTAAAGTACGCTGTTTAATCATGAAATGCCGACAAATAGGTAAAACAAAGTCGGGGAGTCTATCACAGATTATGCGATAGCTCCCCCCGAACTTGGCTCAGCTGCCTCATAGACTTGCCGCAAGCGGCCCTTAGTCTGCTTGGCGTCTCAAGAAGGCCGGTACGTCCAAGTAATCCAGGTCCACATCGTTTCTAGGTTGCGCGCCAAAGCGAGATTCCCGGGCCGATTCCTGTTTTTGCTGACGCACGATGGTCGGTTTGTCCAATTGATCGTAATTGATCTCGCCGGCCGCGACTTTTTTCACCAAGCTGATTGGCGAAGCGGCTTGCTTGGCTTTTTCGCCCATGCCGGTGGCGACGACGGTGACTTTAATTTCCTGACCCATAGCTGGATTGACCGCCATACCGATTTTCATGTCGGCGTCTTCGGAAGCAAATGCGTGCATGATGCTGCCGATTTCGTCGAATTCGTTCAAGCCCAGGTCGCCGTTAGAGGTGACGTTCACCAGAATGCCGCGAGCACCTTGCAGATTGTTGTCATCCAACAAAGGGCAGGCAATCGCTTTTTCAGCTGCCAAACGCGCGCGGTTTTCGCCGCTGGCGACGCCAGTACCCATGATCGCGCTGCCCATATTGGACATGACGGTTTTCACGTCGGCAAAGTCAACGTTCATCAGACCAGGGTGAGTGATTAGCTCGGTAATACCTTGCACCGCATCGCGCAACACGTCGTTAGCCGCGCGGAATGCTTCCACCAGCGATTTATTGTTGCCCAAAGTTGGCAGCAATTTTTGGTTTGGAATGATGATCAATGAATCGACCAGTTTTTCCAGTTCGCGCAAACCGGCATCGGCGACGCCCTTTTTCTTGGAACCTTCAAAATCGAAAGGTTTGGATACGACGGCTACGGTCAGTACGCCCAGTTCTTTGGCAACTTCGGCAAATACCGCGATAGCACCGGTACCGGTACCGCCGCCCATGCCGGCAGTCAAAAATACCATGTCGGCGCCAGCGATCACTTCGCGGATGCGGTCGCGATTTTCTTCGGCAGCTGCTCTGCCTACTTCAGGACGAGTGCCTGCTCCCAGGCCTTTGGTTAGTTCTACACCCAGTTGCACAATGGACTCTACGCTCATTTCCCGCAGGGCTTGGGCATCGGTGTTGGCGCAGATAAATTGCACGCCGTCGATACCATCTTCCACCATATGGTTAACCGCGTTGCCGCCACCGCCACCGACGCCGATGACCTTGATAACCGCGGTGCCGCTACTATCCAATAATTCATATTTCATTTTCACACCCTCCAGACAAAAAATTAAAAATTTCCTTGAAACCAGCTTTTGATTTTTGACAACAGATCCGCGCCATCATCGTTCATGCCTAACGCCCGGCCGTGATGATCCTTGCCATAAAGCAACAAACCCACCGCGGTCGAATAAATCGGGTTTTCCGCCACATCGGTCAATCCGGATACATGCAGCGGCACACCCATGCGAACCGGCATATGGAAAATTTCCTCCGCCAATTCGACCAATCCTCTTACTTGCGAACTGCCTCCGGTAATTACCATGCCGGCCGCAATTAAATCTTCATACCCACTTCTTCTTAACTCTGCTTGTACCAGCAGCATTAATTCTTCGTAACGCGGCTCGACAATTTCCGCCAGGTTTTGCGCGGAGATCTTGCGCGGCTCACGGTCGCCGATGCTGGGGACCGCGATGGTTTGTTGCGGATCGGCCAATTGCGTCAACGCGCAAGCGTATTGGCGTTTGATTTCCTCCGCGTTTTTGGTCGGCGTCCGCAGCGCCACGGCGATGTCGTTGGTGACTTGATCGCCGGCGATGGGAATCACCGCTGTATGCTTGATCGCACCTTCCGAGAAAATCGCAATATCGGTGGTGCCGCCGCCAATGTCGATCAGACACACCCCCAAGTCTTTTTCGTCGTCGGTCAACACGGCCGCGCACGAAGCCAGTTGTTCCAACACGATGTCGTCCACATCCAGCCCGCATTTGCGGATGCATTTGACGATGTTCTGTTCGGCACTGACGCTGCTGGTGACCATGTGCACCTTGGCTTCCAAACGAATGCCTGACATGCCGATCGGCTCCTTGATACCTTCCTGTTGGTCGATCACAAACTCCTGCGGCAGGATGTGCAGGATCTTCTGATCGGCCGGAATCGCCACCGCCCGCGCCGAATCGATCACTCGGTCGATATCGTGCTGAGTAACTTCCTTTTCCTTGATCGCCACTATGCCGTGCGAATTCAGGCTTTTGATATGGCTGCCGGCGATACCGGCAAACACCGATTTGATCTGGCAACCCGCCATCAATTCGGCTTCCTCAATCGCCCGTTGGATGGAATGCACGGTCGATTCCAGATTGACCACGATGCCTTTTTTCAGGCCCTTGGACGGTGCGGTGCCGATACCGATCACTTCGATTTCGTCGCCACCCCGGTATTCACCGACGATAGCCGCGACTTTCGACGTGCCTATATCAAGCCCCACTAATAAATTTCGATCTGTCTTTTTGGCCATTGTTTATGCTCGGTAAGCGTTTAAATCAGGTTTTTATTTTTTTCCACGATTGCTTTCCAATCGATGTTGGTGACTTCCGGTTTCCAGGTCACCGCAAAGCCGTTCGGGTAACGGGTATCCACGCTCGCTATCATGGCCAGCTGTTCCTCTCCCAATAAATCCATGGTTCTTAGAAAGCGCTGCATATTTTCCAGCGGCGCCTTTCTGCCCAACTGCATTTCCATGCCGCTGGCTAACTTGATCCGCCAGGCTCGTCGTTCGTTGACGTGAAACTCGGCGAGCTGCATCGATTTATCCTTCAAGACGATGTACACGCCTTTCATGATCTCCAGCAGCTTCTTTTCCTGGCCGTCCGGGCCGGTAATCAGCGGTAAATTTTTAAATTCGTCGATATTGTCCGGCACCAACAAATCGCCTTGCTTGTTCAGCAGCGCCGATTTCCCCCAACGCACTACCGGTTTTTGCTCGGTAATTCTTATATGCACCGCATCCGGCCACACCCGCTTGACATCGACCTTATCTACCAATGGCAGGGCTTTAATCGCTTGATGAATCGCATCCATGTCTGCCTGGTAATAGCCCTGTTTCATTTGCGGCGCCAATACTTCTTTCAGCCGGTCCTTGCTGGTGTACTGGAACGCGCCCTCAATCTTGACGTAGCGAATCGGCTTACTGCTCAGTGCGCTGGCGCCGAATTGCTGCCACGTCCACCAACCGCCGCCGACCAACAGTGCGGAAATAACGATGAATCTAAATCGGCTCACCTGGACCCGCCATGCTGGTTTCCAAAATGCGCCAGACCAACTCATCGAAACTAATCCCCACGGCCTTAGCGGCCATCGGCACCAGACTGTGGTCGGTCATACCCGGTACGGTATTGACTTCGATCAGTTGCGACCGGTCGTTAGCGTCGATAAATACATCCACGCGCGCCCAGCCTTTCACATCTAAGGCATGGCAGGCTTGTACCGCCAAGGCTTGCAATTGTTGTTCGCGCTCCGCGCTCAAGCCGCAGGGGCAGTGGTATTTCGTGGTGTTAGCTCGATACTTGGCATCGAAATCGTAAAAGGAATTGGGCGTTTCCAATCTGATTGCCGGCAGTGCTTCGCCGTCCAATATGCCAACGGTGAATTCTTGGCCTTGTACCCATTGTTCTGCATACACGTCGCATAGATACTGCTTGGCCAATTGCAGGGCTGCGATCAATTCGTCGCGATTAGTCGCTTTGCTCATACCGATGCTGGAGCCTTCCTGCGCTGGTTTAACGATCACCGGAAATCCCAGTTTGGCGATGCAAGGATCGATGTCAGCGGCACTTTTCAGCACGTACCAAAGCGGCGTGCTCAAACCCAAACCTTGCCAGCACAACTTGGTACGCAATTTGTCCATACTCAATGCCGAAGCCATCACGCCGGAGCCGGTATACGGCAAACCCATTACTTGCAAGACGGCCTGCAACACGCCGTCTTCACCGCCACGACCATGGATTACGTTGAACACTCTGTCGGCTTTGACGCCTGCCAACGCATCGATTGGGCTAGCGGTGACGTCTATCGCGACCGCGTCAACACCTTGCGCTTTCAAGGCTTGAAACACCGCGTTGCCGCTGTTCAAGGATATTTCGCGCTCGGCGGCCGAACCGCCCAACAGGACCGCGACTTTGCCGAAATCGGCGGCATTTTTGATGCGTAATGGCTTCATGCTTTATCACCTACCCGGCAGACTTCAGTTTGCAGACTGATGCCGAATTGCGTTTGTACTTGAGTTTGAATATGTTCGATCAAGGTTTCTATATCTTCAGAGCTAGCGTTGCCACGATTCTCGATAAAATTGGCATGCTTTTCCGACACCACTGCGCCGCCGATCGCAAAGCCCTTCAGGCCGCAGGCTTCGATCAAGCGGGCCGCGTAATCGCCAGGCGGATTCTTGAATACTGAACCGCAAGTCGGTTTATTGGTCGGTTGCGAGGCGTTGCGTTTTTCCAGTAGTGCTTTGATATGTTGCTGGCTGGCTTCGCTGTTGCCTTTGCTTAACTTCAGTTGAGCCGACAAGAACCATTCGTCGGCCAAACCTTTTACAGAACGGTAGGCCACTTCGAATTCGTGGTGATCCCGTTGGGTTACATCGCCGCGCGGGTTGATCATTTCCACTTTCTCGACGATGCTCCAGGTCTCGCCGCCAAAGGCGCCGGCATTCATTTTGAGCGCGCCGCCCATCGTGCCTGGGATGCCGGCTAAAAACTCGGCGCCGGTCAGGCCTAAATCCGCGCAAAAGCGGGCGACATGGGCGCAAGGTACGCCGGCTTCTACGTAAACTCGTTCGGAGTCGGCCAGATACATTTCTTTCAAACGGCCGCGGGTATTGATCACCGTGCCGCGAATGCCGCCGTCGCGCACCAATAAGTTACTACCCAAGCCCATCCAATACAGCGGTTCGCCAGCGGGTAGGCTGGCGATAAATTCGATCAGGTCGGCTTTGTTTTCCGGGATGTACAGGTGTTGGGCTGGACCGCCGACGCGCCAGCTGGTGTATTTCGCCAGCGGCTCGTTGTTTAATAAAGTGCCTCTGGTCACCATTACCTTAGGGCCTCAGCCAATTGGTGCGGCAATTCAGCAGCGATCTGGCCGACATTGCCGGCGCCCATGGTCAATACCACGTCGTCTTTTTCGACGATGCCGGCCAGGATGGTGGCCAGATCTTCACGGTTTTGCACGAATACCGGATCAACCTGGCCGCGTACTCGAATCGAGCGGCTCAGCGCTTTGCCGTCGGCACCGGTAATCGGCGCTTCGCCGGCCGAATACACATCCAGTAATATCAGTACATCGACGCTGGACAGTACCTCGACGAAATCTTCGAACAGGTCGCGGGTGCGGGTATAACGATGCGGTTGAAACACCACCACCTTGCGGCGGGTCGGCCAGGCTTGGCGCAAGGCTTCCAGAGTGGCGGCCAGTTCGCGCGGGTGGTGACCGTAATCGTCGACTAGGGTTAGTTTGCCGCCGTTGAAATCTACGTCGCCATTGATTTGAAAACGTCTGCCCACGCCTTTGAATTCGGCCAGACTTTTGACTATGGCCGCATCATCCACGCCCAGCGCGGTGGCTATGGTCGTGGCGGCCAAGGCGTTCAGCATGTTGTGCCAGCCCGGCAGGTTCAGCGTGACTTTTAGCGGCGGTTGGCCGCCCCAGCGCAGCACGGTGAAATGCGTACGCAAGCCGTCTTGTTTAATGTCGATGGCGCGGACGTCGGCATCTTCGTTAACGCCGTAGGTTTTCACCGGTTTGGAAATGTTTGGCAAAATCGCGCAGACGCCTGGGTCGTCGCTGCACAAAACAGCCAATCCATAAAAAGGTAATTGGTGCAAAAACTTGATGAAAGTATCCTTCAAACGGCTGTAGCTGCCGCCGTAGGTTTCCATATGGTCTTGATCGATGTTGGTCACTATCGCCATCATCGGTTGCAGGTACAAAAACGAGGCATCGCTTTCGTCGGCTTCTGCAACCAGATATTTACCCAAGCCCAATTTAGCGTTGGCGCCAGCGCTGTTCAAGCGACCGCCGATGACAAAAGTCGGGTCCAGGCCACCCTCGGCCAGCATCATGGTGGTCAGACTGGTGGTGGTAGTCTTGCCGTGGGTGCCGGCGACGGCGATGCCGAATCTAAAGCGCATCAATTCGGCCAGCATTTCCGCGCGCGGAATCACCGGAATGCGATTCTCGTAGGCGGTGACGATTTCCGGATTGGTTCTATCGACGGCGGTAGACGTGACGACCACATCGACATCGAGCACATTGTCGGCGTGGTGGCCGAAGTAGACTTTCACACCCATGGCTTGCAGGCGATCAGTAACCGCCGAGCCTTTAATATCCGACCCGGACACGGTATAGCCCAGGTTGGATAGTACTTCGGCGATGCCGCTCATGCCGGTGCCGCCGATACCGACAAAATGGATTTTGTCGATGTCGCCCAGCGCTTGGTTTTCGATGTTGGGGCGGTTCATACGGCGGCCTCCGCAACGCAAATATCGGCCACAGTCTGAGTGGCGGCGAGTCTGGCCTTGGCTTTGGCGGCCCGGCTCATGGATGTTAATGATGTCATGGCTTGTTCTATGGTTTTACGCAGATTGTCCGCGTTTAATTCGGGTTGCGGCAGCAACAATGCGGCACCGGCTTCTGTTAAATATTTGGCGTTGGCGGTTTGGTGATCGTCGATGGCGTGCAGCAAGGGCACGAAAATCGCCGGCAAGCCGCAGGCCGCCACTTCACTGACCGTCATCGCGCCGGCCCGGCAAATAATCAAATCGGCCCATTGGTAGGTGGTGGCCATATCCTCGATAAAGGCCAAGGCTTCGGCGTTCAGACCCAGTTTGCGGTAACGCTCGGCCACTTCAGCTTGCATGGCGCTGCCGGTCTGGTGTTTTACGTCAAGATTGCTCAATCCGGCCAAGGCCTCCGGCACAGTGTCGTTCAGGACTTTAGCGCCCTGGCTACCGCCCAGGATCAGAATCCTTAAATTGCGGCCGGCTTGCGGATGCCATTCCGATTTTTCAGGCAGGTCAATGAACGCATCTCTCAACGGATTGCCGGTGCAGATGGCGTGTACCGACTTGGCGAAGCTATCCGGAAACGCTTCCAATACTTTGCGGGCAGCAAGTTTCACCAGTAAACGGTTGGTGGTGCCGGGTACCCGGTTTTGTTCGTGTATCACCAGCGGGATGCCCAACCATTTCGCCATCAATCCGCCCGGTCCGGCCACAAAACCGCCCATGCCCAATACTACGTTAGGTTGGCGTTGCTTCAGTATGCGCCGTGCTTGCAGGCAGGCTTGAATCAATTTAATACCGGCGCCGAGTTTGGACAGCAATCCCTTGCCGCGCATACCGGCTACCGCCAGCCAGTCTATGTCGATATTGTTGGCGGGCACTACCCGGCTTTCCAGGCCTTTCTCGGTACCCAGCCAGCTGACTTGCCAGCCGCGTTGGCGCATCTCCTGAGCAACTGCCAGTGCCGGAAACACGTGTCCGCCGGTGCCGCCTGCCATGATGACGATGCGGCCGCTCATGCGTGTTTCCCCTTCACATTGCTTTTATTGTGTTCGGTGACTTCGTAATGAATCCTAAACAATACCGCCATCGCGCCGCACATGACGATCATACTGCCGCCGCCGTAGCTCATCAGCGGCAAGGTCAAACCTTTGGTGGGCAGCATGCCCATGTTCACGCCCATGTTTACGAAGGATTGGAAGCCAAACCAGATACCCAGGCCGTAAGCTGCTAGTGCGGAAAATTTCAGGCCGGCTTGTTCGGCTTGTTCGCCAATCGCAAAGGCGCGGACTACCAGGGCGGCGAATAGGCCGATGATTAGCAATACGCCAAGCAGACCGAGTTCTTCACCCAAAACCGAGAACAAAAAGTCGGTGTGCGCTTCCGGCAGATAAAAAAGTTTTTGCAGGCCGTTGCCCAAACCAACGCCGAAAAATTCGCCGCGACCGAAGGAAATCAGGGCTTGAGTCAATTGAAAGCCACTGTCTCTGGCGTCGGCCCACGGATCCATGAAACTGGTGACCCGCGCCAATCGATAGGGAGATTCGATAACCAATACCACGGCCAAGCCTGCAACTAGGCCCAATAAAATGATGAACTGGGAAATACGGGCGCCGCCCAGAAACATCATGCCCATGGCGATGATCAGAATCACCACCGCCGAGCCGAAGTCAGGTTCGAGCAATAAAAGCACGCAAGCTACCGAAAACAACATTAGGGGTTTGACCAAGCCGAACGCTGAGCGACGCACGTGTTCGGAATGGCGAGTCACATAGCCGGCCATGTACATGACCGAGATGAATTTCACCACTTCTGAAACCTGAATCCGCAACCCGAAAATCGACAGCCAGCGGATACTGCCGTTGACTTTGATGCCGACGCCGGGAATTAATACCACCAAAAGCAAAGCCAGGCCGGCGATGAACAGGGTTTGCCCCATTCTTTCCCAGCTCTGCATCGGTATATTCAAAATGACTGCGGAAAAGCCCAAGCCGAACGCAATATGTATCAACTGCTTGAATGGATAGTGCGAAATGTCATCGGCCATCTTTACGCCCAAGTGCAAAGAGGATGAGGTGACCAGCATGAAGCCGATGCCCAGCAGACTAAAGCACGCTAGCATCAACACCGGGTCGATATGCAAACGGTTTTGCGCGCGTGGCTTGACTGTTGGTTTCAACATAAGGGCAGACTCATCACGGCTTCGGCGAATTTATTGCCGCGGTCAACATAGCTGCGATATTGATCGAGACTGGCGCAGGCCGGCGATAACAGCACACTGTCGCCTGCGCTAGCAATGCTGGCGGCTATGGTTACCGCTTCCTTCATAGTTCCCGCGAAATGCGTTGGCACGCAGTTGTTTAACGCTTGCGCGATCAGTTGCGCGTCTTTGCCTATCAGCACCACGGCCTTGGTTTTTTCGGTGACGACCGGTACCAGTTCGCGCATGTCCGCGCCTTTGGTCTCGCCGCCGGCGATCAAAATCACTTTATGTTCGTAACCTTTTAGCGCGGCTATACAGGCACCGATATTGGTGGCTTTGGAATCGTTAACCCAATTGATGCCGCCTTTTTCCGCGACTTTTTGCATGCGGTGCGGCAAGCCTTTGAATTGTCTGAGCGCATCGCACATTTTGGTGATGCTTAGACCGGCTGCCGTGCCCAGGGCCAGCGCTGCCAACGCATTGGCGATGTTATGGCTACCTTCCAGGCGCAATTTGCTTGCCGCCATTAGGGCTTGTTCGCCTTGCATCAAAGTATCGGTTTCGCCGCGACGCAGATAAAAATCGGCTTGAGTTTGCGTGGAAAAAGTCAATGTTTGCCGGGCGGGATCGCGCATGGCCATGACCATCGGGTCGTCGGCATTCAAGACCATTACGCCGTCGCCCCGGAACACGCGTTGCTTTTCCGCCGCATAGCCCGCCATGCCGTCATGGCGATCCAGATGATCCGGACTGACGTTTAATACGGTGGCGACTTTGGCGTTCAAAGCCTTGGTACGTTCCAGCTGGAAGCTGGACAATTCCAATACGTAAAGTTCGGCGTCCTGTTGCAGCAAATCCAGAGCCGGTGTGCCGAGGTTGCCGCCAATGGCAGTTTTGACGCCGGCGGCGTTAGCCATTTCGCCCAGCATGGTGGTAACCGTGCTTTTACCGTTGGAGCCGGTGATGGCGATAACCGGTTTATCAGTGGCGCAAGCGAATAAGTCGATGTCGCTGAGTACGGTAACGCCCGCCTGTACGGCTTTTTGGATGGCCGCTTCGTGTAAAGACACGCCAGGGCTGACCAGCAAGTGAGTGGCGACATCCAGCGCGGATTGGTCGAAACCGCCGGAAAACACCGGCACGTCCGGCATTTGTTCGCGTAGGTTGTCGATCAGCGGCGGGTTTTTTCGGCTGTCGATCACCGCGAATTTAATCGGCGTCTTTTGCAAAAATTGCGCAGCTGAATAGCCGGTAGCGCCCAGACCTACGATCAATAGGCGAGCGCTATCCGGATTTAAGTTGAAATGGGTTTCCAGATTACTGAGTAGGGCGGTGGTGTTCATGCTTATCTCAGTTTCAACGTGGCCAGACCGATCAACACCAGGATGACCGAGATAATCCAGAAACGGACGATGATGCGCGGCTCCGGCCAACCTTTTAATTCGTAATGATGATGAATGGGGGCCATCAAAAACACCCGCTTTTTGCGGGTTTTGAAAGAGGCGACTTGGATAATTACCGAAATGGTTTCCATCACAAAAATGCCGCCCATGATGACCAAGACGATTTCTTGCCTAACCAGCACCGCGACGATACCCAGCGCAGCGCCCAAGGCCAGCGCGCCGACGTCGCCCATGAACACCATGGCCGGATAGGTGTTAAACCACAAAAAGCCCAGCCCGGAACCGACCAGGGCCGCGCAAAATACCACCAGCTCGCCGGCTTTGGGGATGTGCGGGATAGCCAGATATTGCGAGAAATTAACGTGGCCGGATAAATAGGCAAAAATCGCCAAGGCGGCGGCGATCATCACGGTCGGCATGATGGCCAGGCCGTCCAGGCCGTCGGTCAGATTGACCGCGTTACTGGAGCCGACAATGACGAAATAGGTCAACACTACGTAGCCCCAGCCGATGTCCACGGTGACGTTTTTGAAAAACGGCACGATAAACTGGGTTTCCGCGGCGACCTGGGCGGTGTTGTAAAGGTATAAGGCGGCGCTCAGCGCGACCAGCGATTGCCAGAAATATTTGGCGCGGGCGGACAGGCCGTCGCTATTGCCGAGCAGGACTTTTTTATAGTCGTCGATAAAACCAATTACACCGTGGGCCAGTGTCACCAACAATACCACCCAGACATAACGATTGCTCAAATCCGCGCAGAGTAGGGTGCTGATCGCTACCGCGAACAAAATCATCGCACCGCCCATGGTTGGCGTGCCCGATTTGGAAAAATGGCTTTGCGGACCGTCGTCGCGCACGCTTTGGCCGATTTTTTTGCGAGTCAATTTTTCGATCATGGCCGGACCGACCATCAGGGAAATACTGAGTGCGGTCAGTACGCCCAAAATGGCGCGAAAGGTCAGGTAATGCAGGACCCTGAAGCCGCTATCGATACTAGTTAAAAAATCCGCGAGTAAAAGTAACATTAGGCTGCTCTGAAATTGTTGACCATCGCCGCCACCACGTTTTCCATTTTTTGGGCGCGCGAGCCTTTAACCAATAGGGTTTCCTTTCCTGTGACGGCTGTTGTCAGGGTGTCTATTAATTGTTCCTGATCGTCGAAAAACTGGCCGCCGTCGCCAAAGGCTTCAACGGCATGTTTTGCCAATGCGCCGGTGGCGAACAAACGCTTCACCGATTTTGCCTTGATTAATTCGCCCATTTCCCGGTGTATCGCCGGGCTGTCCGGGCCGAGTTCGCCGAAAGCGCCCAGGGCCACCCACGCTTCGCTGCCGCAATCGGTCAGTACGTCCAGCGCGGCTTTCAAGGAGTTGGGGTTAGCGTTATAGGTATCGTCGATGACGATATTGCCCTTACGGCCCGTTAAGGGTTGCATGCGGCCGGTGACCGGCTGGAGTTGTTCCAGGCCTTGTTTAATGTCTGGCAGGCTGATGCCGAATTGCAGTGCTACTGCCGCTGCGGCCAAGGCGTTTTTCACATTGTGGGCGCCGGCCAGATGCAATCGGATTGGTAAAACGTGAGTCGCAGTTTTTAATTCGAAATAGGTGTTAAAGCCTTGGGAGTCTAAGGATGTGTCAATATTTAAAGCAGTAATGTCTGCTGCGGGGCTCAAGCCGAAGGACACGCTTCGATGGCTGCCGGCCACGGCTAGTAAGAAATCGTAAAAAGCGTCGTCGCGATTTAATACCGCCACGCCATTTTCACCGAGGCTTTTGAAGATTTCGCTTTTGGTTTCGGCGACGCCTTCAATACTGCCGAAACCTTCGATATGGGCGGCACCGATATTGGTGATGACGCTGACATCGGCTTGCGCATAGCGGCTGGTATAGGCAATTTCGCCGGGATGGTTGGCGCCCATTTCAATCACTGCGTAGCGATGAGAATCATCCAGTTTCAGTAGTGTCAGGGGTACGCCGATGTCGTTGTTCAGATTGCCTTGAGTCGATAAAGTGTGGCCCTGGGTGGCGAAAATCGCCGCAATCATTTCCTTGACGGTGGTTTTGCCGTTGCTGCCGGTGACGCCGGCCACTTTGACCGACAAGGCTTTGCGCCAGTATCCAGCCAGTTCCGCCAATGCCAAATGGGTATCGGTGACGATGATTTGCGGCAACGCCGATGCGCAGGCCTGTTCAATTAACAGCGCTGCCGCTCCGGCTTGCTCAGCCTTATCGATAAAGCTGTGGCCGTCGAAATTCTTGCCTTTGATGGCGATATACAGTGCGCCGGATTGTAAGGTGCGGGTATCGATACCCGTGGCGCGAATTTCTCTGTCTTCGCCGATCAGCTTGCCGTTGACGGCTTGGGCGATTTCGCTAAGTAGCAATTTCATGGCTTGCTCCACGCCGCCAGTGCTTGCATGACGACAGCGCTATCGCTGAACGGCTGCTTCACGCCGCCGATTTCTTGGTAGTCCTCGTGGCCCTTGCCGGCTATCACTACGCAATCGTCTGGGTCTGCTTGTCTTATCACTGTGTTTATGGCCGTGGTTCTATCGTTAATTACCGTTATTTTTTGGCTTTGGCAGCCGCTCAAAATGTCTTTAATAATTGCTGCTGGTACTTCACCGCGCGGATTGTCGTCGGTGACGATAACTTGATCCGCCCAGGTTTCGGCAATCCGGCCCATCTGAGGGCGCTTGCCCTTGTCACGGTCGCCGCCGCAGCCAAACACGACTCTTAACCGGTTTGCGCCTTTGACGGCTTTCAGCACTTTTTCCAGTGCGTCCGGGGTATGCGCATAATCCACAAATATCGTGGGCTTGCCGTGGCCGCCGAATTTTTCCATGCGGCCGGCAATGGCGCTCAATTTAGCCAACTGCGCGACGGCAGCTTCGAATTTGCTACCGGTCGCCAGTAGTACACAAAGCACCGCCAGCACGTTATCCAGGTTAAAGCCACCAACCAGCGATGTTGTAGCCCGGCAATTTTGCTCACGCCAGACGACATCGAATTCAATGCCGCCAGCGCTGTGTTTTACTTGTTCGGCGCTTACGGCTTCCTTAGCAATACCGCGTCGGCCGGTCGCGCTGAAAGTCCAACTCTCAACGGCGTTCGGTACGCTTTGCAAAACCTCGGCGCTGCTCGGATCGTCGAGATTGACCACCGCAAATTGCAGCCCCGGTGTCTTGAACAACGCCAGTTTGGCTTGCAGGTATTCCGCCATGCTGCCGTGATAATCCAGGTGGTCACGGCTCAAATTGGTAAATACCGCGCCTTTAAAGCTGACCCCGTTAACCCGGCCCTGATGTAAGCCGTGCGAGGAAACTTCCATGGCCACGTTACGCTTATCCTGCTTTACAAATTCATTCAGCATCTGTTGCACGGCCAACGCATCCGGCGTCGTGTTGGCGGTCGGCTGCAAATTGCCGAAATCGCCCCAGCCCAATGTGCCTATCACACCGCAAGCGGGCAAAGCCTGGGCGATTAACTGGCTACAGGTGGTTTTGCCATTGGTGCCGGTCACACCGATCACATCCAATAATTGCGATGGATTACCGTAAAATTTTGCGGCGATCTTGCCGAATTTATGCGCCAAATCGGCAATTGCTAGGCTAGGTACTTTCAAGGCACTAACTAGCTGCATATCCGCGCCATTTGGATCGTAAATTACTGCGGTCGCGCCGTTGGCTATAGCCTGTTCCGCATGCGCGATCCCATGTTGGAATGCGCCGTTCAAAGCAATAAACGCATCGCCGGCTTGGATGTTTCGGCTGTCCAAACACAAGCCGCTAATCACCAAATCCGCTGGATTTACTGTCAGTCCGTTCATCAATTCGACCAGCTTCATTGTTTGCTCAACAACAAATGCATGTTGTCCATGCCGTCAGGCTCAACGCCGTATACGCGCAACGCACCAGCCATCACTTTCGAGAATGCCGGTGCCGCCACCAGTCCGCCGTAATATTGGCCGGTGGTGGGTTCGTCCACTACAATCGCGATAATGAAGCGCGGATTGCTGGCCGGCGCCATGCCCACAAATACCGATAAATATTTATCTTCGCTGTAACCGCCGGCACCGGCTTTTTTCACTGTACCGGTTTTACCCGCTACCCGGTAACCCTCGACTCTGGCCTGATATGCCGTGCCTTCCTTGCTGATCACGTGTTCCAGCATTTCCCGGACCTTTCTAGCCGTCTCGGGTTTGAAAATTCGTTGCGCGTCCGGATCTTCATCGCGCTTTAGTAAGGCGACGGAATGAATGATGCCGTCGTCCGCCAAAGCGGTATAGGCTCTGGCCAATTGTAAAATTGAGGTGGAAACCCCGTAACCGAACGATAAAATCGCCTGGTCGAATTCGTGCCAGCCTTGATAATCCAGTAAGGAGCCGCTGGCTTCGCCGGGAAAACCGACGCCTGCGGAGGTGCCGAACCCCAGCCTGCTGTATACACCCCAAAAATATTCCGGCGGCATCGTCATCGCGATTTGCGTAACCGCGATATTGCTGGATTTTTGCAGCACGTGGGTCAAATCCATCGTGCCGTAGTTATGCACATCCTTAACCACGTTGCGGCCCAAGTGATAGACACCATGGGTTTCTATCATTACGTTGGGCTTGATATAGCCGCCATCCAGTGCCGCCGCCACCACAAAGGGTTTGACCGTCGAGCCCGGTTCAAAACTGTCCACCATGGCCCGGTTGCGATACCGGTTACTGCTCAATTCTTTGCGATTATTGGGATTGAAAGCCGGTTGGCTGACAGTCGCTAATACATCGCCGTTTTTGGCATCTAGCACCACCAGGGATGCCGAATGCGCTTTATTCTGGATCATCGCATTCTGCAATTCCCGGTAAGCCAGGTATTGCAGGCGCTCGTCGATAGTCAACACCAGGTCGCGGCCTGGGATGGCTTCTTCAATATTTTCAACGTCCTTGATGATCTGACCTTTGCCGTCCTTAATCACGCGCTTTTTGCCGGGCTGGCCGCGCAGAATGTGCTCGTAGCCGTGCTCTATACCTTCCTGGCCGATGTCGTCGATATTGGTGAAGCCCAATAAATGTCCCGATACCGCACCGGCCGGGTAGTAACGCTTAAACTCCCGTTCGAAGTACACGCCAGTAATTTCCAGAGCTTTGACCTTTTCGGCTATATCCGGGTTAATCTGTCTGCGCAAATACACGAAACGCTTGTTGGCGTCTTTTTCCTTTTTCAAGAGGGCTCGAAGTTCCTTTTCCGGAAAGCCAAGGATCTTTGCCATCGGTGTCAATTTGTCCTGTTCGGCATCTCGTAGTTGGCGCGGATTGACCCAAATTGATTGCACCGGAGTGCTGATCGCCAGCGGTTCGCCGTTCCTATCCTTAATCTGCCCGCGATAAGCCGAAACCGAAACCACGCCGACGTGCTGCATATCGCCTTTGTCCTGCAGGAATTCTTTATCGAGAATTTGCAGGTATACCGCGCGGCCCACCAAGGCCAACATGGCCAGCAACATCACCGAAAGCAGCAATCTGCGCCGGATCACAAAATCTGTATTTTGGCGCGGTATCGTGCCCGCGCCGGTGGCAATTCGCATTTACGGCTTTATATAAATAATTTTGTCTTGGGCCGGCAAAGTCAGCATCAGCCGTGTTCTTGCTTCGATTTCAACCCGGTTTTCTTCGGTCAGCGTCGTCAATTCCAGTTGTAGCCGACCCCATTCCACTTCGTAGTCGTCGAGCTCTTTTTCTTTTTTCTGAATGTCGATAAACAGCAGTCGCGATTGGTATTTACTGTAAATCACGGCAATTCCGGAGATCATCAGCATCGCCACCAGCAATGTCAGCAGGATATTTCTTGCAATCGCCATTAACGTTTCTCCGCAACTCGCATTACCGCGCTACGTGCGCGTGGGTTTTGTTGCAATTCCTGTTGTTGTGCTCGTATCGACTTTCCTATTTTGCGTAACTGGCCTTGTTCGATGTCCTGCTCTTTAATCGGCAGCTTGCCGGGATTGGTTTTCGGGCCGGCTTGGTCGCGAATGAAGCGTTTGACGATGCGGTCTTCCAATGAATGGAAGGCGATCACGACTAAACGTCCGCCCGGGGCCAATACGTCCGCGGCTTGTTTCAATCCGGTTTTAATCTGTTCGAGTTCTTGATTAATCTCTATCCTGATCGCCTGGAAGCTGCGAGTTGCAGGATGTTTGTGCTTGTCGCGAAACGGCACGCTGTTTTCGATCAATTTTGCCAATTGCAGAGTGGTCTGCAGCGGCTGCTGTTGGCGTTGGCTGACAACGGCGTTGGCAATTCGTCTGGCAAAGCGCTCTTCGCCATATTCAAACAGCACGCGAACCAATTCTTTTTCCTCGACTCGTGCCAAATAATCCGCCGCCGATAGACCGTGATTGCTATCCATACGCATGTCTAAAGGACCATCGCGTAAAAAACTGAACCCGCGTTCCGCATTGTCCAGTTGCGGGGAAGATACGCCCAAATCCATCAGAATGCCGTCGACTTTGCCCGTATAGCCTTGCTGTTCAATGACGGCACTCAGCTCTGCAAAGCTGGCGTGATTTAAACTAAAACGGCTGTCTTCCGATAGGCGTTTGGCATCGTCGCTAGCGATGGCGTCCATGTCTCTGTCAAGCGCCAGTAACCTGCCGGAGCTATTCAGTAACTTCAGAATGCCGCTGCTATGTCCTCCGCGTCCGAAAGTGCAGTCCAGATAAATACCTTCCGGTTTTATGTTGAGCTGCTCTAAGGCCTCTTCATACAAAACCGTCTGATGGGCGGGCATCTCCGTCAAAACGACAGCGAGCCAAGTTCTTCAAGGCCCTCTGTGTCGTTACCGTCCATCCATTCCTGTTCTTTGGCCTTCCAGGCCGCTTCGTTCCAGATTTCAAACTTATTCAGCTGACCAACCAGCATGATATGTTTTTCCATGCCGGCAAACTCTCTGAGGGTTTCCGGCAGCAGCAGGCGGCCTTGGCTGTCCATTTCGCATTCCGAGGCGTTACCGATCACAAAACGCCGCAGTTTGCCGGCCATTTTGTTTAGAGTCGGCAATTTGCTGATGGTTTGTTCGAGCTTTTCCCATTCCGGTAACGGGTATAACCATAGGCAGCCCGGCTCACCGACGCATTTGTCGTCAACGGCAACAGTCACAACCATTTGGCGGTCGCAGGATTCCTGTAACTCCTCCCGATAGCGGGTAGGAATTGCAATGCGCCCTTTCGCATCCAAACTGATTGAACTTATGCCTCGAAACAAGATGAACCTCAAAAATTCCAAAAAAATCCATTTCTAACCACTTTACATCACTTTTACACCACTATAGTTTTCAAAGGGGGCTTAGTCAAGAGGCATTTAAATTAAATTCTTTCTTTTTCTACAAGGACTTACGCAGGGTTGAGGTGTGTTGGGTGCTAGGGGTAAGGGTTTTGGGTAAAAGTGATTTTTATCAAAAAGTTAATTATGGTTTTTGATGTGGATTGCAATTATTAAGCGCTAATTCTCACTTTTTTGAAGGCGATTTGTTGTAGTGAGCAGATTGAATCGCTTGGCGCGAGACTGGCTTTGCTTAGTATAAGCCTGGTGGTCAGCAGGTTCTGGGTAGTGGCTATCGTGCCGCTAGGATCGTAATATCGTTGAATAGTAAGGCAAAGCTTACAGACTTTCCGGCTTTTGATCGCGTGTCAGCAGGTTTTGGACGGCTTGTTTGGGTGGGAGATGTTCGAATAACACCTTGTAGACTTGTTCGGTAATTGGCATTTCGACGCCGTATTTTTGCGATAGGCGGTGCGCTTCTCGAGCGGCTGATACGCCTTCGACTTCCTGATTGATTTCGCTTAAAGCGAATTTTTGGTCTTTGCCTTGGCCTAATGCCAAGCCAAAGCGGCGGTTTCTGGATTGATTGTCGGTACACGTCAAAATCAGGTCGCCGAGTCCGGCTAGCCCCATGAAGGTGTCGGCTTGGCCGCCAAGTTTGATGCCGAGTCGCATGATTTCGGTTAGGCCGCGAGTGATCAGTGCAGCTCGGGTATTGGCGCCAAAGCCAAGGCCGTCGGCTATGCCCGCCGCGATTGCCAGAACATTTTTGCAGGCTCCGCCTACCTGAACGCCGATAATATCGTTGCTGGTGTAGATCCTAAAGCGTTGGTTGTGCAATCGTTCGCTAAGTTGGGCGGCGAAGCTTTCTGAGGTAGAGGCGATGGTGAGTGCGGTTGGCAGGTCGGCGGCTACTTCTTGAGCAAACGTAGGGCCGGAGAGTGCGGCGCTTTCGATATTCGCGCCCAGCACTTGTGCCGCTACCTCGCTTAACAAGGCGCCATCTTGGCAATCGAAACCCTTGGTGGCCCAGGCAATCCGCGAGTTTTCGCTGAGCATTGGTTTGATTTGCGCCAATGAGTCCCTAAAGGCGTGGCTGGGGACTGAAATAAGCAATACCGAGCTGAAAGCCACTGCTTCCTCAAGATTGTCGGTGAATTGCAGGTTTTCTGGAAAATGTACGCCCGGTAAATACCGTTTATTTTCGCCGGTTTGCTTTAGTGCGGCTATATGTCTGGGATTATGGCCCCACAAAAGGGTATCGCAGCCATTTCTGGCTGCCTGTACCGCTAAAGCGGTCCCCCATGAGCCGGCGCCAAGAATACTGATTGATGGTGGCATCCCGCTTAATTTAGCGTTTTTGCTTCAGGTTCCTGTTCAGCTTGTGCTTGTTGCAGGTGCTGCATATACAATGCGTCGAAATTGACCGGCGCCAAGATTAACTGAGGAAAGCCGCCTTTATTGACAAGATCGGAAATTACTTCTCTCGCATACGGGAACAAGACGTTGGGGCAAAAGCTGCCTAACATTGGGCCCATTTCTTGTTCGGTGAAGCCGGCTATCGAAAAAATCCCGGATTGATTTACTTCAACTAAATAGGCAGTGCTGTCGGCTATTTTTACGGTGACAGTTAATGTCAGGGATACTTCGTACATCGAGTTTTCGATGGGTTGAACGTGTGTGCCGAGATTAAGATCCAGCGCGGGCTCCCATTTTTGGGTGAATATCTTTGGAGCGTTGGGGGTCTCAAAAGAAATGTCTTTGGTATAAATCTTTTGAATCGCGAATTGCTTTTCGCTGGATGTGTTGATTTCGGCCATGATGATTATTTGTTGGGTTTGGTTGATTAATCTTTAGTTTTTACTGCTGACTTTGATGGGGAGTTTGTTGTCTTCCCAGGATTGCATGCCGCCACTCATATTAAATACATTATCAAATCCGGTTTTGGTGAGCGTTTTGCAAGCGGCTACCGAGCGGGCGCCAGTCTGGCAGGTAACGATCATGGGATGATTTTTATGCTTTTCCAAAGAGCTAATTTGTTCTTCTAATTTGCCTAAGGGAATATTGATCGCATTTTCGATGTGGCTTTTGACGAATTCGTTGGCTTCCCGGACGTCAAGCACAACGACATCGTCACTGTTCATTTTGGTTACGGCTATCAACGGAGAAATGCTTTCGTACTTATTGAATGAGTTCGCGAGCAAGTCTTGGATTAATAAGAAAATAACGCATACTAGCGAGAATGCTAGCAAATAGTGATTGGTGGCAAATTCTATATATTGGTCCATCGCGTTGGTTTATTTTAGTGGTTATGGAATGCTGTTTACGTGCCGCAAAAAACGCTGCGCATCATTTGAATTAGGTGTATTACTCGCTCATCGTCGATAAAGTAGTAAACCCGATTGGCTTCTTTTTTGTAATCGAGAATGCCTTTGTCTCGCAGGATTGCCAGGTGCTGGGAAATATTGCTTTGACTCGTACCTACTTGCTCAACGATGTCTTGTACGCTGATCGAATTATTACCGAGCACACACAGGATTTTTAGGCGCAACGGATGAGACATCGCTTTCAAACAGCGCGCAGCCCGATTAATATCGTTGTCGTCGTAGTGGATGGTATCGTTTTTGTCTTCCATTTATTAACGATGATCGTGGCTAAGGTTAAGAACAGTGAGCGAACAATGGTACTTTTCGAACTATGACGACATCCTTGTGCTGGTATAATGTCGCTATGGTGCAAGTAGGTTTAATTGCTTGCGCTAACGCAATAAAAGGTGAGCAAATCTAACAGAGTGGGCTTTATTGTTCAATACCCTCGGCTAGAGGCTTAGGAAAATAGCTCGGGGCTGCGCGGGTGGACTCGCTTTTTGATGAGGCCAAATTTTATCTTCCTTAACGCCTACGAATTTAATGTTTGGAGTCTGTAACAAATGGCCCGCTTATCAAAACCGTTACTGTTGCTACCCTTGGAAATGACTGGACGGTCATTGTTGGTTGCCTAGTCGATGCGTGTCGGCAGCTATTTTTTGCTAACTTGGATTGTGATTGCCTGGGCTTTGCCCGCTAAGGGCGATCCCGTAAAAGCCCGCAGTTTGGTAGAGGTGCAGTCGCAAATTCAGCAAGTTGGCGATGACGTGAAAAGCCTGGGGGCTGAAAAGTCTCGATTGTTAGAGCAGTTGCAAAAACTGGAGCGGCAATACGGGGAGCTTGCAAATAGTCTGCGCGGCATCAAAGCCGAAATCAGGCAGCAAGAGCAGGCATTGCAGGAAGTTCGTAATAAAGGCGTTGCCACCCAAAAAGACATGCGTAGCCAGGAGAAGGAGCTTGAGGGGCTGATCAAGTCGGTTTATGCGATGGGCGGCGATAAAGAAGGCTTGAAGGTTATTCTCAATCAGCATAATCCGGCGGTATCAAGCCGAATGTTGGTTTACTACGATTACATTAGTAAGGCCCGGTTACAAAAGCTTCAGGCCATGGCCGAAGATTTCAAGGTTTTGCGGCAGTTGGAAGCGCAAAAAGACACGGAAACTCAGCTGTTGCAAGTGTCTCTCGAAAAGAAGCAACAAGAAACCGAGGCGATGCAGGCGCTAAAAAAACAGCGAGAAGCATTGCTTGCCAACATTCAGCAAGACTATGCATCGAAAAGTGTTCAGCTGGCCGGGTTGATGCATGACGAGAAAAAATTGCAGGCCTTGGTAGCATCATTACAGAAAACTGATGATAATGAAGCTCATGAGTCTGCGGTTGAGCCGGAGCGCGTAATTGAGAAGCGCGAAAAGCCTACCGAACAACCCGAACCGCCTAAAAAATCCGAAGCCAATCCGGTTCGCGAGCCGGCGGGCCTATCTTTTGCCGAGTTGCAAGGAAAGCTACCTTGGCCGGTGCAAGGTGCGATAACTGATCGTTTCGGCAGTCGCCGCTACGAGACAACCTGGGATGGTGTGGTGATTAGCGCACGCGAAGGTGCCGATATTCATGCGGTTAACGCCGGTAGAGTCGTTTACGCCGACTGGTTGCGGGGTTATGGTTTGATGATCATTGTCGATCACGGTAAGGGTTATATGAGTTTGTATGCATTCAATCAGAGTTTGCATAAAAGCGTGGGAGAGCATGTTAGAGCTGGCGAGACACTGGCTTCGGTTGGACGTAGCGGTGGGCGTGCGGATGCGGCGTTGTACTTCGGCATCAGGAAAAAAGGTCGGCCCATTGATCCCGAGCAATGGTGCCGTAAGCCGGCCAAGGGTTAATCATTTACAGGAACAGGTTGTTGGAGTTTTAAAACACATGCTAAAAAACAGAAATATTTTGATTTTATTGGTCGGTTTTATTTTAGGTGCGACGCTGAGTTTGTGTAGCAGCGTCCTGGCGGAAAAGGAATCGCCCGTTTCGACGAAGGTGGATGATTTACAGGCCTTGCCTTTCGATGAGTTGCGGACGTTTACCGAGATATTCGGGCGTATCAAACAGGATTATGTCGAGCCAGTATCCGACAAAAAACTGTTGGAAGATGCGATTCGCGGCATGCTGTCCGGTCTGGATCCGCACTCGGCTTATCTGGCTAGCGAAGAATACAAAGAGTTGCAAGAAGGCACGACCGGTCAGTTCGGTGGCTTGGGAATTGAAGTGGGCATGGAAAACGGCTTTGTTAAAGTCGTTTCTCCGATTGACGATACACCTGCCCAGCGCGCCGGCATCAAGGCGGGTGATTTGATCGTGCGGTTGGATGACAAGCCGGTCAAGGGTATGACGCTGGCTGATGCGGTAAAAATCATGCGTGGCGAACCCGGCAGTGACATTGTGCTGACTGTCGTTCGCGAAGGCGAAGAGGCACCACTGAAATTTACGTTGACCCGCGACATTATCAAAGTCAAAAGCGTGAAAAACAAACTGCTGGAAAAAAATTACGGTTACTTGAGGATCAGTAGTTTCCAATCCGGTACCGGTCAAGGTTTGGTGGACGCGGTCGACGAACTGAAAAAAGAAAACGAAGGCCCGCTGAAAGGTATTGTGTTGGATTTGCGTAACAACCCGGGCGGTGTATTGAATGCTGCTGTCGATGTCAGTGATGCGTTTATCGAGTCCGGTTTGATCGTGTATACCGAGGGCAGAATCAAAAACTCAGAAATGCGTTTTAGTGCCACGCCTGACGATATTATCAACGGTGCGCCGATTGTGGTGCTGATTAATGGCGGCTCGGCTTCGGCATCGGAAATTGTTGCGGGTGCGTTGCAGGATCACAAACGAGCCATCATCATGGGCGAAAAGTCTTTCGGTAAGGGTTCGGTGCAAACCATACTGCCGACCAGCAATGGTGCGGCAGTTAAGTTGACCACTGCCCGTTACTTTACGCCATCCGGTCGCTCCATTCAGGCGCAGGGTATTGAGCCTGATGTGACTTTGGCAAGAGTTAAGCTCGAGTCGTTGGAAAAAGCCAAGATCGAGTCGATTAAAGAAGCTGATCTGACGCACCACTTGACTAATGGTAACGCGAAGCCTGAGAAAAAATCCGAAGAAGAGGATAAAGATGATGCGAAAGATCAGTCTGAAAAAGACGGAGATACTAACGAATCCTCAGAAGCGGAAATTCGCGACTACCCTTTGCATGAAGCGTTGAATCTGCTGAAAGGTATCAGTATCATGAGAAAGTAACCTAAAAGTATTAGGCAAATAAAAACCCGCTTGGCTATATTCGTCAAGCGGGTTTTTTATTGTCTGTTTTTTGTACTTCTTGCCAGGTGCTTAAGGCAATTCTCCGACTTTGGCTTAGTTCGTCGATGCCTGATAGCGTACCGAGAAATTGTTCATGGCTGCCAGGGCCTCTTGGATATGGTTTGGATCGGAAAACTCAAACGCATTCACGCCCACGCGCGCCAAATAAAATACTTGGTCAGGCAGGTAATCGCCGACGGCTCTAATTTCCCCTTGATAACCGTCGCGGCTCCTTAACAAACGTGCTTGCGAAAAAAGTCTGCCATCGCCGAATATCGGAAAATTAAGCTCTATTACACCAATTTTACTCAGGTCGTCAGTCAGCGGTTCAATTTGATCGCTGGGGATGAGTCGAACGCCGGTTTGGCTGGAACGTTTGATTAGTTGTTCTTTATCTGCCAGCCAACGAGCTAATGTGACTGTAATGTCGCCATTTTCTGGCAGCGGATTGTCGTCGGCAATAAAAGTCCAAGTGTTTTCTACCAACTGTCGATCTTTAATGATTTGCATAAACTCTTTCTTTAAATGGTTCCAGGCCAACGCGTTTGACGGTCTCTAAGAATGCTTCGTCTTCAAGGCGTTGCTTGAGGTAAACGTCTAATATCGTTGTGATGGTAGAAGTGATTTGGTCCTTGGGAACCGATGGCCCCAAACGTTCGCCTATTGCCGCTTCGTTTTCAGAAGAACCGCCCAAGGTGATTTGATACCACTCCTCGCCATGCTTATCGACGCCGAGAATGCCGATATGGCCGACACTTTGATGGGCGCAGCCGTTCATGCAGCCGGACATGTTGATTTTAAGGTCGCCGATGTCGTGGATATAATCCAAATCATCCAATGCTTCGTTGAGTTCTTTCGCTACACCGATAGAGCCGGCATTAGCCAGCGAACAAAAATCCAGGCCTGGGCAGCAGATCATGTCGGTGACGGTGCCGATATTAGGCGTAGCCAATTTGATGGCGTCTAGTTGCTGCCATACTGTAAACAGGTCGGCTTGTTTCACATCAGCCAAGACCAGGTTTTGTCTATGAGTGCTTCTAATTTCGCCAAAGCTGTATTTATCAGCTAAATCGGCTACAGCTTCGAGTTGCTTGTCGGTCATGTCGCCCGGAGGCGAGTCAGGGGCTTTTAGCGAAACGTAAACGCCGCGATAGCCGACGATTTTATGCTCGACGGTATTGTATTTAACCCATTTTGCAAAGCCGGTGTCAGCGGCTAAGTGCGCGTTGAAGGAGTTATCGTTGCTTGCCGACGCATCGTATGGCGGTGGTGCAAACTGCGCTTTCATCTCTTCTATACGTTCATTGCTCAGCAGCATTTCATCTTTGATGCGCAGCCATTCCTTTTCGACCATGGTGGTAAATTTTTCCAGGCCGGTTTCCTTGACCAGGATTTTGATGCGCGCTTTATATTTGTTGTCGCGTCTGCCAAACAGGTTGTAGACCCGTAGAATCGCTTCCAAATACGACAGCAGATGATGTTTTTCCAGGAAGGGTCTAACGGTTTGGCCAATGATGGGCGTTCTGCCCAGGCCGCCGCCGGCTAGGATTCTAAAACCGATTTCATCCGCTTCGTTTTTTACCAGATACACACCAATGTCGTGGAACTGCACGGCTGCGCGGTCATGCGTGGCGCCGCTAACTGCGATCTTGAATTTGCGCGGCAAAAAGGCAAATTCCGGATGCAATGTGGTCCATTGCCGGATGATCTCGCAATACGGACGCGGATCTTCGATTTCGTCCTTGCAAATGCCGGCTAAGGGGTCGGAGGTTGTGTTTCTCAGGCAGTTGCCGCTGGTTTGAATGGCGTGCATTTGCACGGTCGCCAGTTCGGCAAGCAAGTCGGGTACCCGTTCCAGTGCCGGCCAGTTGTACTGTACGTTTTGCCGGGTCGTGAAATGGCAATAGCCCTTGTCATAGTCGCGAGCTACCGATGCCAGCTTGCGTAATTGCTTGGACGAGAGCAGGCCGTACGGTACTGCGACACGGAGCATGGGTGCATGAGTTTGCACATACAAGCCGTTCATTAGGCGTAAGGCTCTGAATTGGTCGGGGCCGAGTTCGCCGCTTAAAAAGCGTTGGGTTTGACCGCGAAACTCATTGACGCGCTCCTCGATAAGTGTTTGATCTTGCTTGTTATATTGATACATTTAAAGGCGATGCTTGGTTTACATACTATTTTGCTAGGTATCTGAATAATATACTGGCCGGGATTAAATGACAAAGAATATTGTATGGTGATAACATGCCCGGTTAGTTTTTTCCGCTTTCAATAATGACTAAAACATAGAGGATAAAGGGGGCTATCTTGTTGCGCTTACTGTTAATTTTGGCCGGCTTGCTGTTTTTGCCGGAAATCGCCATGGCTGAAGAGTTTCACAACCTCGGCTTAACCGGAACCGAGCGGGGCATCTACACCGTTCTGATCTTTTTGGTGGCCTATGGTTTCGTGATGGCCGAAGAATTTACGCATTTGCGTAAATCTAAGCCGGTCATTTTTGCCGCGGCCGTCATTTGGGGGCATGTAGCGATACTGGCTCAGGAAGCCGGTGTGTCAGGTGAGGAGCTACACAAGGCTTTCGAACATGACTTAAAAGAATACGCCGAATTGATGTTGTTTTTGCTAGTGGCGATGACATACATCAACTCCATGGCGGAACGGAATGTATTCGAAGCCTTGCGTTCTTGGCTTATCAGAAAACAATTCGGCTACAAGCAATTGTTCTGGATCACTGGCATCATTACATTTTTTCTGTCGGCGGTTGCCGACAACCTGACTTCCGCGTTATTGGTCGGGGCTGTGGTGATGGCGGTCGGTGCTGACAACGAGAAATTCGTGTCTATCGGTTTTGTAAACTTGGTGATCGCGGCCAATGCTGGTGGTGCGTTTTGTCCTTTCGGAGACATCACTACGCTGATGGTATGGCAGGCTGGTTACGCTGAATTCTTTGACTTCTTCAAGCTGTTTATTCCGTCAGTTGTGAACTTCGTGGTGCCTGCATTCTTCATGGCGCAAGCGATTCCAAACGGTCAACCGTTGGCAACCAATGAAGCAGCCGTGGAATTGAAGCCAGGTGGCTGGGTGGTTTGCGGCTTATTTGGCGTCACTATCGGTTTGGCTGTTAGCTTTAAGCAGTTGCTGCATTTGCCACCATTCATGGGAATGATGTTTGGTCTGTCGATATTGATGCTGTTTAGCTACTACTTGAAAGTTCGCTTTCCTGCGGAAGATGGTTCCCGCGTTGATATATTTGACCGCGTAAAAGAAGCTGAGTGGGATACTTTGTTATTCTTCTTCGGTGTGGTCTTCGCGGTAGGCGGCCTGGGTTATATCGGTTATCTGGAGTTGTTATCCAGTGCAATGTATGACGGCTTGGGTCAAACCACCGCCAACATCCTGGTGGGTATCATTTCTGCGGTGGTTGATAACATCCCGGTAATGTTTGCGGTACTGAACATGAATCTGGATATGGATTTGTACCAATGGCTGCTGGTGACATTGACTGCTGGTGTCGGAGGTTCATTGTTCTCGGTGGGTTCTGCGGCAGGCGTAGCGTTGATGGGGCAATCCAATCACAAGTATACCTTCTTCAGTCACTTGAAATGGACGCCGGTTATCGCTGCAGGCTATGCGGCGAGTATCGTTACTCACTATCTGATCAACGGTTAATTCGTCGATTTTGATAAAGCTGTATTAAAACCAGGGAAAGCGCGTGACAAAGGCTGTCAACAGTTGGAGTAGCGCTTTCTCTGTTTCTGCTTCGCACAGAGCGTGTGCAGCAGACTTTTCTCGGCATTTCGGCCGGCCTCCGTTCTCGTTGGATTCTTCGTCTTTATCTGTCTGGCTGGTCGATGGACAGGTTTCGCTGTTAATTATTAGTTTTTTCGGTCTGGCGGACGTAGCTTGCTCGGGTAAAGTATTGTTTCTGCATGAGATTGCCAACGTACGGTGCTCCCTCTTTGCCTGACAAGTCGTTGCAAGAAGCCCATTCAATAACCGCGACTAGCTCCGCCGCGCGCCGTAAACGCTCCGCGCTGGAAGTGATGCGTGAGCTTAAACAGCCCAAGGTTGCTGTCATGCTGGCGCTGGGTTTCGCCTCTGGCCTGCCCTTCCTGCTGACGGCCAACACCTTCGGCTATTGGCTGCGGGACGATGGTACTAGTCTGGTTGCCATTGGGTTTATCTCCTGGGTTGGCTTCGCCTACGCCTTCAAAGTGTACTGGTCGCCGCTGGTGGACCATGTCGATGTGCCGCTGCTGGGCCGTCTGGGACGGCGTCGCGGTTGGATGCTACTGTGCCAGATTCTGGTCGTCATCGGGTTGCTTGGCATGGCCACTGTCGGGACGGCAGGCGGGTTGGTGGCAATTGGTGTGTTCGCCTTGTTGACCGCCTTCGCGTCAGCCACTCAGGACATCGCCATCGACGCTTGGCGAATCGAATCCGCTTCCGACACCGACGAAGTGGGTTTGATGACTTCGGCGGCGCAGGTCGGATACCGCGTCGCCCTCATCATTACCGATGCCTTGATCATTGCTGCGGCGGCCCGTATCGGGTGGAGCATGTCCTACGCTGCCATGGCAATGTTGATGGCATTCTGCACAATGGCAACCCTGTTTGCCTCTGAGCCAGTCCGCGCCGAGGTGGTGCTGCACCGTAAGTCTCCGTTATGGACCTTGCGCGGCCTCGCCGATGCGGTCATCGGCCCATTTATTGATTTCTTCGCCAACCACAAGGTGGCCGGATTGCTTATGCTGCTGATGGTGGCGCTCTATCGTCTGCCCGACTTCGTGATGGGGCCAATGTACAATCCGTACTATCACGATCTGGGGCTCTCCAAGGATACAGTGGCCTGGGTGCGCGGGTCATTTGGGCTGGTTGCCACTTTTTTCGGTATTGCCGCTGCTGGTCTCAGTGCGGTTCGACTAGGTCTATTGCCAACACTGATCGCGGGGCTTGTGTTCGAGGGTTGTGGCACTGCGGCATTCGCCTTGCTCAGCGTCAACGCTGACACGGCAATTTTCGCCGCAATCATGACGCTCGACGCTTTTGCCCAGTCCTTCGCTGGCGTGGCCCTAGTAATCTATATGTCGAGCCTGACCAGTCTGGGCTATACCGCTACTCAGTACGCCATGCTGTCCTCAACCTATGCCTTGCTTGGCAAATTTCTGAAAGGATTCTCCGGGATTGCGGTTGAAACGCTCACTCCGTTCTACGGGTTGCTCGGAGCCTATGCTACCGCGTTTGTGGCCACTGGTCTGACTGCGGTGCCGCCCCTGCTGTTATTGCTGCTGCTTTGGCGTGTGCAGAATATTAAACGATAGGACTCTGGTCTTTACCTGGTTTTGAGCCAATTGGTCTAGCGGTAGTGATTTTATTGGCGTTGCTGATGAGCATGGCTGATAACAGTGCTACTCTCGAATCCTAAGTGAATAGCCAAAGTTCTTGCAGATCGCCTTACGAGATCGTATCATAAGCAGTTCTCTATCAAGTATGTAGCCCGGAACGGGTATGTGAGCGCTATGAAACCAGAAATACATCCAGAATATAAACAAATTACCGTCACCTGCGGGTGCGGCAATACTTTTCAAACCGGTTCTGTGCTGGCTTCTGATTTACACATTGAGGTGTGTTCTTCTTGCCATCCGTTTTATACCGGTAAACAGCGCGTCGTTGATACGTCGGGTCGTGTTGATAAATTCCGTAAAAAATTCGGGAAATAAAGATTTTCGAGAAGTCTTGTTCGGCCGTCGGTCAATTGGCGGCCAGATTCTTCCGAACTATATAACACCTTCAAAATAACGCTTCTTCAGCAAAAATCTCTTCCTCTGCAGGGTCTTCAGATTTAGGTGCAGATTTTGCCGTTGGTACCGTCTCTTCACTGAAATATTCCCAAATACCGCCTCTCGCTTCCTGATCGAGCAATAATCCGTCCGCCGGATTAATGTATGCCTGGACTATACCGCTCGGCTGCGCTAATGGCTTTTCCGGGAAGTTTTGTTGTACGGCCTTTATGAATTTAATCCACATCGGTAAGGCCGCTTTGCCGCCAGTCTCGCCGTGACCAAGCGGTAATGAATTGTCGAAGCCTATCCATGCAGAGGCCACTATATCCGTAGCAAAACCGTTGAACCAAGCGTCTCTTTGCTCGTTTGTGGTGCCCGTTTTGCCAGCCAAATCGTTACGGCCCAGTTGTTTGGCCTGGGTTGCCGTGCCGCGTTGTACAACATCTCGCAGCAAGCTGTTTGCCAGGAAATTGATTTTTGCTGAAATAGCGCGCGGCGCGCGGTTCGGTGGAGGCGGATCCTGGTCGGGGCAATCGGCGCATGCCAGTGGTGGGTTTGCCTGAAACAACAAGTTGCCTTTGTGATCTTCAATGCGTTCGATGAGATAGGGTTTTACCAAAAAACCGCCATTGGCAAAGACCGCATAGGCCGATGCCATGCGCAATGGTGAGGCATAGCCGCTACCCAAGGCCAGAGACAGTGTGCCGGGTAATTGTTCTTTATCGAAACCAAAGCGCATGGCCGTATCGATTGCCTGGGGTATTCCGATTTCCTGCAGCAAGCGCACTGAAACCAGATTGATCGATTCCCGGAGCGCAACCCGCAGTGATGTCGGGCCCAGATAACGGCGACTATAATTTTCCGGGCGCCAGTCGTTTTCTTGCGAAGGATCCTCGATCACGATCGGTGCGTCATTAATAATGCTGGCTGCGGTGAAACCTTTTTCTAATGCGGCTGTGTAAATAACAGGTTTGAATCCCGAGCCAGGCTGGCGTTTGGACTGAGTAGCCCTGTTATATTTGCTGTGATAAAAATCAAAGCCGCCACATAAGGCCAAAATTGCGCCGTTGTTGGGATTGAGCGCTACAAAAGCAGCTTCGGCGTCCGGAATTTGCGTGAGCGCCCATTCGTCCTTTACGAGTTCTCTAACCCAGATGATGTCGTTCGGCTTAAGAAACGCTTTTGCGGTACCGATATTTTTTTCCGGGTAAGGTTTTGCCCATTCAATATTTTTCCAGGCGATGGCAATTTGCGTGTTGTCGTAGAGTTTTGCGGTAACACCGGAGTCGGCTATTGCCGTTATCAGGGCTTGCCGGGTATCTCCAACAACATTGTCGGTTAGCTGAGCGCCGTTTTTTTGCGTATTTTTATGGGGAAAGCCTCGATAGCCGTGGCGCTCGTCATATTCGTGCAGGGTTTTTTGCAAAGCGTCTTCTGCTGCTAACTGAAATTGGCTGGGGACGGTGGTGAAAATTTTCAAACCCAAGGTATAGGCTGTCTCGCCGTATTTGGACATGACTTCTTGCCTAACCATTTCTGCGATGTATGGCGCCTGTAGCTCGACATTTATCGGCTGAATCTCCGCATTATCAACTGCTTGCACGGCAATTTCGTAATCGTGCTGGCTTATGTAGTTTAGATCCAGCATTCGGCGCAACACGTAGTTCCGTCGCTCTATGGCGCGCTGCGGATTGGCTATCGGATTGTAAATGGATGGCGCTTTCGGCAGGCCGGCAATCATCGCTTGTTGATGCAGAGCTAACTCGGAAATATCTTTACCGTAATAGGTTTGTGCGGCTGCTGCTACGCCATAGGCACGTTGACCCATGTAAATTTTGTTTAAATAAAGATCCATAATCTGATCTTTGGAAAATTGCCGCTCAATTTTCAGTGCAAGAATGATTTCCTTGAGCTTGCGTAAGTAGGTTCTTTCGTTGCTGAGCAGGAAATTACGGGCGACTTGCATCGTAATGGTACTGCCACCTTGCCGCTTTTTGCCGGTGAGGGCTAATTGGCTCACCGCGCGCAGCAGGCCTTTGAAATCGACACCGTTATGTTTATAAAAACGATCATCTTCTGCCGCGATGAAAGCCTTGATCAATTGCGGCGGCACTTGCGCGATGTTGGTCGGGATTCTGCGCTTCTCGCCAAACTGAGCTATCAGCAGGTTATCTTGGCTGTAGATGTTCAACGGCATCTGATATTGAACGTGTTGTAACTGGTCTATATCCGGCAACTCCTTGTCGAGTTCGAGCAGGAAAAAATAAACAGCAATCAGAAATGTGCCGATAAAAGCCAACGAGCAGAAGGCCAGCCACTTAAAAAGTGTCTTGATCAGGGATTTGGGTTTGGGGGCTTTCTTAATGGGCACTGAAATTCAAACGCACTGCTAAAATACAAATTGCCATTCAAAATAAACCCTTTTGATTTTGGGAACAACCTAAAGTTACTTGTAAAGTGGTTTATCTAAGAGGATGAAAATAAAAAAATCTACTATACTTCAGGCCCATGTGGGTTCTGCAAGCCTCGTCTGAGCATGCTTGAGCCAAATTCAATCATATTCGATCTAAAAAGGGTTCATTCATGAGCTGGTTGAGCAGGAATCCGTCGGCTGTGCTGGGTGTGGATATTAGTACAGCTGCGGTTAAATTGTTGGAATTGAGCCGGGTCGGTGCGCGTTACCGGGTAGAAAGTTACTCTGTGGCTCCGTTACCTCAGGATGCGATAGTCGATAAGAACATCACCAATATAGAGCAAATCGGCGCGGTAATAAAAGCGGCGGTAAAGCAATCCGGTACTCGGGCAAAACAGGCGAGCGTTGCGGTTGCGGGTTCATCGGTGATGACCAAGATTATTTCGATGCCTGCCTCTTTGTCCGATAGGGACATGGAAGAGCAAATCATGGTGGAGGCCGATCAGTACATTCCTTATTCGCTGGACGAAGTCAATCTCGATTTCGAAGTTCAGGGCATCACCAAAAATAATCCGGATATGGTCGATGTGTTGCTGGCGGCTTCTCGGCGGGAAAATATTGAGGACAGGGTTGCCGCGCTGGCCTATGCTGGCTTGAAAGCCGTTGTGGTCGATGTGGAAGCTTTTGCGATGGAAAATGCGTTTTCCTTGTTGGCGGATCAGTTGCCGGAAGGTGCCGGCAATATGACAGTCGCAATCGCCGACATTGGGGCAACCATGACATCGCTGAACATTCTGCATGAAGGTAAAACTGTTTATACCCGGGAGCAGGGCTTTGGCGGAAAACAGCTAACCGAAGAGATTCAGCGTCGCTACGGCCTGTCTTATGAAGAAGCCGGTTTGGCCAAGAAGCACGGTGGCTTGCCGGACAATTACGTAACCGATGTGCTGGAACCCTTCAAAAAAGCCATGTTGCAGCAAATCGCCAGGTCGTTGCAGTTCTTCGTTTCCTCTAGCGCCAATCGCGGCGTCGATGCGTTGGTGCTTGCCGGTGGTTGCGCATCAATCGCGGGTTTGGACAAATTGGTGGAACGTGATCTGGGCATCCCTTCTTACATTGCCAATCCGTTCATCAATATGGCGCTTTCTAATCGGGTCAAGCCGCAAAGTCTGAGTAACGATACGCCAGCGATGATGATAGCGTGCGGTTTAGCGTTAAGGAGTTTCGATTAATGGCAAGAATTAATTTACTCCCCTGGCGAGAAGAGCTACGTAAAAAAAAGCAGCAGGATTTTGTGGCGGGTATCGGTGCCGGTATTTTGGTGACGGCACTGATTTTGGTCGTCGTCTTTATGTATATCGAAGGGATCAAAGAATATCAGACCCGCAGAAACACGCTTCTGCAAAACGAAATAGCCATCTTGGATAAGCGAATTCAAGAAATCAAGGAAATTGAAGACAAGAAAAATAGGTTATTGACCAAAATTGAAGTGATCCAAAAATTGCAGGAAAGTCGGCCCGAGGTGGTGCATTTGTTCGATGAATTGGCTAAAACCACGCCGGATGGTATTTACCTGACGAAATTCGCCCAAGCCGGGTCGGTTTTGACTTTGGACGGGAAGGCGGAATCGAATGCGCGGGTGTCTGCATACATGCGGGCTATCGATAACTCGCCGTGGATGAATACCTCTGTGCTTACTGTAATCAAAGGTGAAGGTAAAAAAGACGGGCAGATGAACGACTTCACGATGACTGCCAAGCAAGGTAAGAAGACCGATAAGCCGCAACCAGGAGCCGTCAAATGAATTTGTCTGAAATAAATTGGGACATCAATTCGGCGGGTAGCTGGCCAACGCCGCTAAAAATCATTGTCATACTTATTTTTTCGGTATTAACAGCGGCTGCGGGCGTGTACTTTGTGACGGTGCCGCAGTTGGATGAATTGGACGTGCTTGAAAAGCAAGAAGAGAGTTTGAAAAGCGCGTTTGAAGTTAAGCAGAAAAAGGCTGTCAACCTCCAGGACTACCGCGACCAGCTGGATCAAATCGAAGCGTCGCTAGGTGAGATGTTAAAGCAAATGCCCACCAAGGCTGAAGTGGCCAGCTTGTTGGTCGATATTTCCCAAACCGGTTTGGCGAGTGGCCTGGAGTTTAAATTGTTTCAACCCAGTACCGAAATTAACAGGGAGTTTTATTCCGAATTGCCGATTGGTATCCATGTTGTCGGCAAGTATGAAGAATTGGGATTGTTTGTCAGCGGTTTGGCTTCGCTACCCAGGATTGTGACGGTGCACGATGTGGTGATGACACCGCTGGGTAAAGAAGGCAAAGATGGTATGAGCATGACTGCAACCATAAAAACCTATAACGAGGGTGAAACAGCGCAAGCCGCTGGCGGATCGGCAGCTAAGAAAAGGAGAGGTCAATGATGTGCGGTAGCGTGAAAGTGTATTCGACTCTGCCGGTATTGAGTTTGCTTTTGATCGGTATGACGGGTTGCGGTGGGGATGATGTCAGCGATCTAACAAAATATATTCAAGAAGTAAAAGCCCGCCCCAAGGCTGCTATCGAACCATTGCCCGAGATTAAAGTGGTGGAATCATTCATATTTAAACCCGATGGTTTGCGGGATCCTTTTCGGTCTATCGAAAGAAAGGATGACGATAGCAGTATCGACGTTTCCGGCATAAACGGTGTTAAGCCCGACATAGAGCGTCGGAAGGAAGAGTTGGAAGCTTATCCGCTTGATAGCCTGCGAATGGTTGGAACGCTGCGTAACGATAAAGGCTATTGGGGCTTGATAAGAGCTAGGGACGGCACTATCCATCGGGTCCAGGTCGGGCATCATATGGGGCAAAATTACGGCAAGATTCTGCGAATTCTCGACGACAAAATAGAGCTAATGGAAATCGTACCTGATAAGCCGGGCACTTGGCGCGAACAACAGTCTTCACTGGCATTGGCCGATGAAAAAGGGTTATAGAAATGAGTACTAAACAAAATAAAAACGGGTGGAAAGCGGCCGGCTTCGGTTTCTGGTGTTCAGTGTTGCTGGGTTGTTTTATGCACGTTGCGCTGGTGCGCGCTGATGACGGAGCAATAAACAACTTAGAGTTTTCCACCTTGGCCGGAAACCAAGTGCAGGTGCAACTGGAAATGGATGGGCCGATAGTGGAGCCAAAAATTTTTCAGACCGATAATCCTTCCAGAATCGCCTTGGACTTTGCCGGGGTAAAAAGTAATTTGGCGAAAAAAAGCTTTCCTATTAACCAAGGAGCCGCGGGTACGGTTTATGTAGTAGAGGCGTCGGGGCGGACTCGGGTTATTATCAATCTGATAGAAAAAGTGCCTTACGAAACCAAAATAGAGGGCAATAAGTTTTATGTGGTTTTGAGGTCTGGTGGAACCGTCGCTGCGGTAAATCGGGCGGTACAGCAAGCGCCCACCGCGAAGGATTCGGTGATTAGTAAGTTTTTGCCGGAACAAAACATAAAAAGTATTGATTTTAGACGCGGCCCCAACGGTGAGGGACGCTTGTTGCTGGGTTTATCAGCGGCGAATACTGTCGTGGACGCTAAGCAAAATGGCGGTAAAGTGGTATTAAGTTTCCTAAATACCAGGTTGCCGGAGTCGTTAGTTAAAAGTTTCGACGTATCGGACTTTGCGACACCCGTGCAAAAAATCGAAGCCTCTCCAAGAGGTGATAGCGTCAACATCGTCATAACACCTAACAACGGTAATTACGATTACTCGTCCTATCAGTCCGATAATCTATTGACGGTTGAGTTTCGACCGTTGACGCCGGCGGAAAAGGAAGCGCAGCAAAAAGAAAAATTCCCGTATATCGGTAACAAGTTGTCATTGAATTTTCAAGATATCGAAGTGCGTTCGGTCCTGCAAATTCTTGCCGACTTTACCGAGCTCAATATCATTGCCGCCGATTCTGTGGCGGGCAACGTGACGCTTAGATTGAACGATGTACCTTGGGATCAGGCTTTGGAATTGATTCTAAAAGCTAAAGGATTGGCGAAAAGACAGAATGGTAATGTGGTGATGGTGGCGCCGGTTGCCGAAATCATGAAAATAGAGCAGGAAGAGCTGGATTCGAAAAAAATATTTGAAGAGTTGGAGCCGTTAAAAACCGAAAATATTCAAATCAATTACGCGAAAGCGGGGGAGATTTGCGGTGTATTGATGGGGGTAGGTAATAACTCGCAAGGTGGGCAGTCGGGGGCAGGCGCGAGCGGAGGTGGTGGTTGCGGCGGAGGAGGAGGAGGTGGTTCCGTAGCCTCGCAGCAGTCCGGAGCCGGGCAGAATAGTCAAGGCGGTGGCTCGGCAAGTATGCGCTTGCTGTCGCCACGCGGTACGGCGATTGTCGATGCCAGGACCAACACGCTGATTGTCAAAGACACAGCAAAGGCTATGGAAGATGTGCGAAGAATGATCAAGCTATTGGACGTGCCAGTACGCCAAGTATTGATCGAATCGCGGATCGTAATAGCTGATACATCATTTGCGCAGAACTTGGGTACCAAATTTGGGGTGGCGCATAAAGCCGACGTCAATAGTGGCACCCAATATGGGATGACGGGTGCCGGTGTTGAAACAAGTGAAAATTCTCAAATTTTGTCGGATTTGGGGTCCGCATTGGCTGCCTCCAGTGGTGGTGCCTTGGCATTGACTTTGGCGCGCGGCGCGGATTATCTGTTGAATCTTGAGATAAGTGCCTTGCAGGATGACGGCAAAGGCGAGTTGGTATCCAATCCGCGGGTAATGACTAGCGATATGGTGCAAGCATCAATCAAACAAGGTGTACAGATTCCGTATCAAACCCAAAGCCAGGCAACAGGTCCGGTGACGGAGCTGGTCGATGCGGTGTTGGAGCTGAATGTCACGCCGCAGATTACGCCAAGCGGCAGTGTTATCATGTTGCTCGACATCAAAAAAGATTCGCCGGGAACGCCGCTTGCTACGGGCGGTAATGCTACCGTACCCATCGATACCCGGCAGTTGAAAACCAAAGTTCAAGTTGAAGATGGCGAGACGGTAGTGTTGGGCGGTATTTACGAGTCAACCGTTCAGGAATCGTTTAATACCGTGCCCTGGGTGTCGGATTTGCCGGTGATAGGCTGGATGTTCAAGAAAAGTGTAAAAAACGATACCAAAAAAGAGTTATTGGTGTTCATCACGCCTAAAGTGGTGAAAGAGTCTATGACGGCAAAGTGAGTCGTCGTTTGACTTCGTGACAAAAAGGGGCTTCATGCCCCTTTTTTTGTGGCTTGCCGAGATTGGGCGGCCACCTCGTGTTCGTTCTTTTAAGCCGCCGGCTATGCTATATTCCGCGTTCACCAGACAATCGTTACGAATATGACGACAAACAATATTTTAACTCTAGTTCTTTGGGCGCTGTTGTTGCAGGCCTGCGGCCAAACCGGGCCTTTATATATGCCGGATAGCCCGCCGCCAATTTACGTACCCAAACAAGATAAATAAGCCATGGATTTTTTTAATTATCGGCAACATGAACTGTTTGCCGAAAGCATTCCTGTTGACGAAATTGCCGAAAACTACGGCACTCCCTGTTATGTCTACTCGCGAGCTACCTTGGAAAGACATTGGCAAGCTTTCGATCAAGGCTTTGCCGGTCACCCTCATCTTATTTGTTATGCCGTAAAAGCAAATTCAAATATTGCTATTCTCAATTTGTTAGCACGACTGGGGTCTGGGTTCGACATCGTGTCGCTTGGCGAAATGCAGCGTGTGCTAGCTGCGGGCGGCAGTCCGGACAAAATTGTGTTTTCCGGAGTAGGCAAGCGCGAAGATGAAATTTTGGCAGCGCTGAAAATAGGTATACGCTGTTTTAATGTGGAAGTCAGCGGTGAGTTGGATCGTATCAACCGTTTAGCCGGTGAGTTAGGGGTTGTCGCACCCGTGTCTTTTCGGGTTAATCCCGATGTTGACGCCAAGACGCATCCCTATATTTCCACTGGTTTGAAAGAGAATAAATTCGGGATCGATATCAAGCAAGCTATTCACGAATATCGGCGAGCCGCCCAGATGTCGAATATCGAAATAGTCGGTATTGATTGCCATATCGGCTCCCAGCTAACGGAAGCCGTGCCGTTTCTGGACGCGTTGGATAGGGTGTTGGCGTTGGTCGACGAACTGCAGGCGGAAGGTATTGAATTGCACCACCTTGATTTAGGGGGAGGGCTGGGTATTTGTTATCGCGATGAGTGTCCCCCGCAACCTTCTGAATATATCGCGGCGTTGCTGCAGCGTCTGGATGGGCGAAACTTCGAAATCTTATTGGAGCCGGGGCGAGCAATCGTTGGCAATGCCGGAATATTGTTAACCACAGTGGAATACCTTAAGCCGACAGAGAATAAAAACTTTGCCATTGTTGATGCGGCAATGAATGATCTGGTCAGACCGGCTTTATACGGGGCGTGGCAGGCAATCATTCCGGCGAATGCCGAAAGTGATCAGCCCGAGTTGGATTGGGACATCGTTGGGCCAGTTTGCGAGACGGGTGACTTTCTAGGAAAGGCTCGGGCATTGAAGCTAAAACAAGGTGATTTATTAGCGGTTCGCTCAGCCGGTGCCTACGGATTTACGATGAGTTCAAACTATAACTCAAGGCCTCGAGCGGCGGAGGTAATGGTGGATGGCGATAAAACACATCTTATTCGAGCCCGAGAAACTCTGGATCAATTGTGGGTTGGCGAGCAGCTTTTGCCTGAGTAGCTATGATAATTAATTTCACCAAAATGCAGGGGCTGGGAAATGATTTTGTCGTGATCGACGCTATAAACCAGCCAATACAATTGACGACCGCACAGATTCGATTTTTGGCGGATCGCCATTTTGGCGTGGGCTGCGATCAATTGTTATTGGTGGAAAAGCCGATTAGCGATAACGCCGAGTTTAAATACCGGATTTTCAATGCTGACGGTAGTGAGGTTTCTCAGTGTGGAAACGGTGCGCGGTGCTTTGCTCGTTTTGTGCGTGACAAAGGCTTAAGCAATAATGACGAAATTATTGTCGATACCGATGCAAGACAGCTGACACTGCGATTCGATGCGGGAGATTTGATCACCGTTGAAATGGGTGTCCCGGCACTTGAGCCTAAGCAGATACCGCTGAAGGTTTCCGAACAGTCCAAGCTGTATAAAGTGAAGTTGGCGGATGCGGAAGTTCAGTTCGCCGCGGTATCCATGGGTAATCCTCATGCAGTTATTCAGGTCCATGATGTGGCGAACGCGCCTGTTTCGACTATCGGAGCTAGACTGGAGTGTCATGAGTTGTTTCCAGAGCGAGCTAATATCGGGTTCATGCAAGTTGTTAATCGCCGGCACATCAAATTGCGAGTTTACGAACGCGGTGCAGCCGAAACTTTAGCTTGTGGTAGCGGGGCGTGTGCCGCCGTGGTCGCTGGTATCGAGCAGGGGTTGTTGGATCAGGTTGTTCAGGTTCAATTGCCTGGCGGGGAGCTAACTATTAGTTGGATCGGCAGCGGTCATCCTGTACTGATGACGGGCGCGGCTACCAGGGTTTTTGAGGGACAAATTAAGTTATGAGCAGCGAACCAAAAGTCTTATTGACCGAAGCCCACGTTAAGGCTTATTTGCAAGACCACCCTGAGTTTTTCCAGAATCACCTGGATTTGCTGGAGAAGATGCATATCCCTCACCCCAGCGGAAATGCGATATCGCTAATCTCCAAGCAACTGGAAATTTTCAGGGCGAAGCACCAGGAACAAGAAAATCAACTAACCGCATTGATTGATATTGCTCGGGAAAACGATGCGTCGTTCAATCGCATGCATGAGTTGACCTTAGCTATGCTGGAAGCAAATTCTTTGGAGGATGCGGTCGCTAATTTAAGCGAGGTGTTGGCTGAATGTTTTTTCACTGATTTCGTGGCCATTAAAATCATTAAAGAGCAACCGCTATCGCCCATCAGTAATCTATTTGTCGGGGCGGATGATGCTAATTTGAAGCATTTTTCCAATGAATTAACCACAAACCAACCGAAATGCGGTCGGCCTACCTTGGCGCAAGCTAGGTTTTTGTTCGGGGATGTGGCTGCGGAAGTCCGTTCGGCCGCAATCATACCCATGGTGTTCACTCAGCTTGATGGGCTGTTGGCAATCGGCAGCCGCGATGAATCGCGATTTCACTATAGTATGGGCAGTATATTTCTTACCCAAATGAGCGAAATTATCGGGACGCGTCTTATTTCATTGCTACAACAAACGGATTGATTGTTATGCATGCCGAAGCGGATGACGCCTTGCAGCTGTATTTTTGCTATCTGGTTTCGGAAAAGCGTGTTGCCGACCATACGTCGACGAATTACCAGCGGGATTTAAAGCGTTTTCGAAGTTTTTGCAATGTGCAAGAGCTTAGGCTTTGGCAGCAAGTTCAAGATCGCGATGTGAGGAACTATATTGCTGGACGCCATAAAAACGGGATAGGAAGCAAGACGATTCAGCGCGAACTTGCTGCGCTACGTAGTTTTTATCGATTTTTGCTCAAAACTAACCAAGTGGCGCATAACCCTGCTCAGCATGTGCAGGCGCCTAAAGTGTCAAAAAGGCTTCCTCATGTGTTGGATGTTGATCAGATGATGGGGATGTTAAATGCGACGCCGGATTCGGTTTTGGAAGTCCGCGATTTGGCGATGTTCGAATTGTTCTATTCATCAGGGTTGCGACTGAGCGAGTTAGTGATGCTTGATTTGTCTGACATCGATCTTAGCGAAGGCTTTTTGAGAGTGCGTTTTGGTAAAGGTGGCAAGCAAAGGCAATTGCCTGTTGGTAGTAAAGCACTTGATGCGCTTAAGGTTTGGTTGGCAAGTCGGCCTGATGGGGGGGGGCAAGCGGTGTTTGTTTCCTTGCAGTGTCGTCGATTATCTCGAAGAAGTGTGCAGCTTAGATTGGATCGTTGGGGTAAAAAAAACGGCATAGCCGAACACCTTCATCCGCATATGTTAAGACATTCGTTCGCAAGCCATCTGCTTGAAGCTAGTAAAGATATTAGGGCTGTGCAAGAGTTATTAGGGCATAGCAATATATCTACTACGCAGATATACACGCACCTGGATTTTCAGCATTTAGCGGCCGTATATGATCAAGCACATCCACGATCACGCAGGGGTTGAAGGCTGTTGGATAAAAAAGTTCTTGACGCGGTGTGTATGGGTGATTAGAATGCACGGCTCTTCACTGCTCATGTTTTTGGGTTTTAGCGGTGAAGCGGTCGGCTTAGTTCGGCGGGTTTAAGGTTGTGAGTGGCGGATTTGTTTTAAGTGTTTCGGTTTTTTGAAATGGCTTAAAAATAAATTTGACAGGAATTGAAAACGCTGTAGAATATGTCGGCTCAACAGGGCGAAATGCTCTGGCTCTTTAACAAACGAAATCGAAATAATTTGTGTGGGTATGTGTAGCGACTATGTGCTGTTAGAAATAGTCGACACAGAAACCACGTCAATTCGCAAGAAAAGATGTTCTGTAGTCGAGACCAAGATTGGTCACTCATCTTATTGAGTGACAAGTTAAAATTAAACTGAAGAGTTTGATCATGGCTCAGATTGAACGCTGGCGGTATGCTTAACACATGCAAGTCGAACGGTAGCAGGCCTTCGGGCGCTGACGAGTGGCGGACGGGTGAGTAATGCATAGGAATCTGCCTATTAGTGGGGGACAACGTGGGGAAACTCACGCTAATACCGCATACGCCCTACGGGGGAAAGCTGGGGATCTTCGGACCTGGCGCTAATAGATGAGCCTATGTTGGATTAGCTAGTTGGTAGGGTAAAGGCCTACCAAGGCGACGATCCATAGCTGGTCTGAGAGGATGATCAGCCACACTGGGACTGAGACACGGCCCAGACTCCTACGGGAGGCAGCAGTGGGGAATATTGGACAATGGGCGAAAGCCTGATCCAGCAATACCGCGTGTGTGAAGAAGGCCTGAGGGTTGTAAAGCACTTTCAATAGGAAGGAATACCTGCCGGTTAATACCCGGTAGACTGACATTACCTATACAAGAAGCACCGGCTAACTCCGTGCCAGCAGCCGCGGTAATACGGAGGGTGCAAGCGTTAATCGGAATTACTGGGCGTAAAGCGTGCGTAGGCGGTTGTTTAAGTCAGATGTGAAAGCCCTGGGCTTAACCTGGGAACTGCATTTGATACTGGGCAACTAGAGTTTAGTAGAGGGGAGTGGAATTTCAGGTGTAGCGGTGAAATGCGTAGAGATCTGAAGGAACACCAGTGGCGAAGGCGGCTCCCTGGACTAAAACTGACGCTGAGGTACGAAAGCGTGGGTAGCAAACAGGATTAGATACCCTGGTAGTCCACGCCGTAAACGATGTCAACTAACTGTTGGGTTCTTAAAGAACTTAGTAGTGGAGCTAACGTATTAAGTTGACCGCCTGGGGAGTACGGCCGCAAGGCTAAAACTCAAATGAATTGACGGGGGCCCGCACAAGCGGTGGAGCATGTGGTTTAATTCGATGCAACGCGAAGAACCTTACCTACCCTTGACATCCAGAGAATCTGTTAGAGATAGTAGAGTGCCTTCGGGAACTCTGAGACAGGTGCTGCATGGCTGTCGTCAGCTCGTGTTGTGAAATGTTGGGTTAAGTCCCGTAACGAGCGCAACCCTTATCCTTAGTTGCCAGCGGGTCATGCCGGGAACTCTAGGGAGACTGCCGGTGATAAACCGGAGGAAGGTGGGGACGACGTCAAGTCATCATGGCCCTTATGGGTAGGGCTACACACGTGCTACAATGGCCGGTACAGAGGGCTGCGAACTCGCGAGAGTAAGCGAATCCCAAAAAGCCGGTCCCAGTCCGGATCGCAGTCTGCAACTCGACTGCGTGAAGTCGGAATCGCTAGTAATCGCGGATCAGAATGCCGCGGTGAATACGTTCCCGGGCCTTGTACACACCGCCCGTCACACCATGGGAGTGGGTTGCAAAAGAAGTAGGTAGTTTAACCTTCGGGAGGGCGCTTACCACTTTGTGATTCATGACTGGGGTGAAGTCGTAACAAGGTAGCCCTAGGGGAACCTGGGGCTGGATCACCTCCTTACAAAGACGGCACACCGTTACACGTACTCACAACAAATTATTTCGATTGAAAGACGCACCTGGGTCTGTAGCTCAGTTGGTTAGAGCGCACCCCTGATAAGGGTGAGGTCGGAGGTTCAACTCCTCCCAGACCCACCAACGCATAAAAGGCGAAAGCAATAAGGCGGAAAACGATCAGACAACACTCCTGGTTAGAATAGGTAAGGTTGTGCATAGTTGGGTTTCGGCTTGAGTCTTGGTCTTTAGTCTGTTTTAGGGGCCATAGCTCAGCTGGGAGAGCGCCTGCCTTGCACGCAGGAGGTCGGGAGTTCGATCCTCCCTGGCTCCACCATCACGCTGAACGCTGAGGGTAAACCAGTACGTCACCAGTAGATAGTCGATGTTAGAACATCAGCGCTATGAGGTTTTATCGTAATCAAGAGATAAAGACTTTATAGCATTGGTATTCGTGCCGATAGCTCTTTAACAATATGGAAATCTGTAACTATAGTAATGATCAGCAATGATCAAAACTAAAACGAGTTGCGGTTTGAATGAAGTCATTCTCCAAAGAGAACGGCGGAAAGCAAACAGCATGTCGTTCTCAAGCAGAAAAAATCAGCGAAAATGTCAGCTGACAGTATAACCAAAGTACAGACGTATTCGGGTTATATGGTCAAGTGAATAAGCGCATACGGTGAATGCCTAGGCAGTAAGAGGCGATGAAGGACGTTGTAGCATGCGAAAAGCTTTGGGGAGCCTGCAAACCGGCTGTGATCCAGAGATGTCCGAATGGGGAAACCCGGCGTGCATAAGCACGTCATCTTTGAGTGAATACATAGCTCACTGAAGCGAACCCGGAGAACTGAAACATCTAAGTACCCGGAGGAAAAGAAATCAACCGAGATTCCCTAAGTAGTGGCGAGCGAACGGGGACTAGCCCTTAAGCTAGGATAAGGTTAGTGGAACGGTCTGGAAAGTCCGGCGATACAGGGTGATAGCCCCGTACACGAAAACCTTTTTTTAGTGAAATCGAGTAGGTCGGAGCACGTGAAACTTTGACTGAATATGGGGGGACCATCCTCCAAGGCTAAATACTCCTTACTGACCGATAGTGAACTAGTACCGTGAGGGAAAGGCGAAAAGAACCGCGGAGAGCGGAGTGAAATAGAACCTGAAACCGTATGCGTACAAGCAGTGGGAGCCCCTTCGTGGGGTGACTGCGTACCTTTTGTATAATGGGTCAGCGACTTACATTTTGTGGCAAGCTTAACCGAATAGGGGAGGCGTAGCGAAAGCGAGTCTTAATAGGGCGTTTAGTCGCAAGGTGTAGACCCGAAACCGGGCGATCTATCCATGGCCAGGCTGAAGGTTGGGTAATACTAACTGGAGGGCCGAACCCACGTCTGTTGAAAAAGACGGGGATGAGCTGTGGATCGGAGTGAAAGGCTAATCAAGCTCGGAGATAGCTGGTTCTCCTCGAAAGCTATTTAGGTAGCGCCTCGTGTATCACTGCTGGGGGTAGAGCACTGTTTCGGCTAGGGGGTCATCCCGACTTACCAACCCGATGCAAACTCCGAATACCAGCAAGTGCAAGCACGGGAGACACACGGCGGGTGATAAGGTCCGTCGTGAAAAGGGAAACAGCCCAGACCGTCAGCTAAGGTCCCCAAATCTATGCTCAGTGGGAAACGATGTGGAAAGGCACAGACAGCCAGGAGGTTGGCTTAGAAGCAGCCATCCTTTAAAGAAAGCGTAATAGCTCACTGGTCGAGTCGGTCTGCGCGGAAGATTTACCGGGGCTAAGCATAGTACCGAAGCTACGGATTTACACGTAAGTGTGAGTGGTAGAGGAGCGTTCCGTACGCCTGCGAAGGTTCATTGAGAAGTGGGCTGGAGGTATCGGAAGTGCGAATGCTGACATAAGTAACGATAAAGGGGGTGAAAAACCCCCTCGCCGAAAACCCAAGGTTTCCTGCGCAACGTTAATCGACGCAGGGTTAGTCGGCACCTAAGGCGAGGCTGAAAAGCGTAGTCGATGGAAAACAGGTTAATATTCCTGTACCAGTAGTAACTGCGATGGGGTGACGGAGAAGGCTATATCAGCTGTCGGTTGGAAGTGGCAGTTTAAGCAGGTAGGCATGCATCTTAGGCAAATCCGGGGTGCTCTATGCCGAGACGTGATGACGAGCGGTTCGAAAGAACAGCGAAGTGATAGATGCCCTGCTTCCAGGAAAAACCTCTAAGCTTCAGGTTACTAGTGGCCGTACCCTAAACCGACACAGGTGGGTGGGATGAAAATTCTAAGGCGCTTGAGAGAACCCAGGTGAAGGAACTAGGCAAAATGATACCGTAACTTCGGGAGAAGGTATGCCCTCATTACGTGAAGGTCCTCGCGACTGGAGCGGAAGGGGGTTGCAAAAAATCGGTGGCTGCGACTGTTTAGCAAAAACATAGCACTCTGCAAACACGAAAGTGGACGTATAGGGTGTGACGCCTGCCCGGTGCTGGAAGGTTAATTGATGGGGTTATCTTCGGAGAAGCTCTTGATCGAAGCCCCAGTAAACGGCGGCCGTAACTATAACGGTCCTAAGGTAGCGAAATTCCTTGTCGGGTAAGTTCCGACCTGCACGAATGGCGTAACGATGGCCACACTGTCTCCACCTGGGACTCAGTGAAATTGAAATCGCTGTGAAGATGCAGTGTACCCGCGGCTAGACGGAAAGACCCCGTGCACCTTTACTATAGCTTGACACTGGACTTTGAACCTACTTGTGTAGGATAGGTGGGAGGCTTTGAAGCGGGAACGCCAGTTCTCGTGGAGCCAACCTTGAAATACCACCCTGGTATGTTTGGAGTTCTAACCTCGACCCGTTATCCGGGTTAGGGACAGTGTCTGGTGGGTAGTTTGACTGGGGCGGTCTCCTCCTAAAGAGTAACGGAGGAGCACGAAGGTACCCTCAGCCTGGTCGGAAATCAGGCAATGAGTGCAAAGGCATAAGGGTGCTTGACTGCGAGACGGACAAGTCGAGCAGGTACGAAAGTAGGTCTTAGTGATCCGGTGGTTCTGTATGGAAGGGCCATCGCTCAACGGATAAAAGGTACGCCGGGGATAACAGGCTGATACCGCCCAAGAGTTCATATCGACGGCGGTGTTTGGCACCTCGATGTCGGCTCATCACATCCTGGGGCTGAAGCAGGTCCCAAGGGTATGGCTGTTCGCCATTTAAAGTGGTACGCGAGCTGGGTTCAGAACGTCGTGAGACAGTTCGGTCCCTATCTGCCGTGGGCGTTTGAGATTTGAGGGAAGCTGCTCCTAGTACGAGAGGACCGGAGTGGACGAACCTCTGGTGTTCCGGTTGTCATGCCAATGGCATTGCCGGGTAGCCACGTTCGGACAGGATAACCGCTGAAAGCATCTAAGCGGGAAGCCCCTCCCAAGATGAGATCTCACTGGGACTTTAAGTCCCCTGAAGGGCCGTCGGAGACTACGACGTTGATAGGCACGGTGTGGAAGCGCAGTAATGTGTGAAGCTAACGTGTACTAATTGCCCGTGAGGCTTGACCATATAACACCCAATGCGTTTGGGTAGCGTCAGAAGACAACAGTAGCTGAACACGCAAGAGAACAACAAACTCAATACAGATTTCCATGAAAGCAGGTCAAAGGCTAAAGCCGTCGTGAACACCTATCAAAAGTGAACGCGCGAGAAAAAGCCCAAAAGGAACACAGCCAATGACGCTGAAAACCTAACCTGTTGCATGACGGTTGGATAAATCATCCAGCCAAACCAGTTTGCTTGGTGAACATAGCAAGCGTGAACCACCCGATCCCATCCCGAACTCGGAAGTGAAACCGCTTAGCGCCGATGATAGTGTGGCAGGTTGCCATGTGAAAGTAGGTCATCGCCAAGCGCCTATCCCAAAAGCCCTGCTAGTAATAGCAGGGCTTTTTTTGTATCAAAATCCCATTCAGATAATCACGCTTCAAATTTGCAGTAGTGGTTGTTAGAATCCCATCTCATCAATGTCTAGCGAGAAAACGCATGAGTGCAATAGATAGAATCCAAGCCCAATTAGCCAGCCATCCCGTCGTCTTGTACATGAAAGGCACCCCTGATTTCCCCCAATGCGGGTTTTCCAGCCGGGTGGTGCAAGCCTTGGAAGCCTGCAACGCTGACTACGCCCACATCAACATCTTCGAAGATCCTGAAGTGCGTGAAGCCTTGAAAGAATACTCGCACTGGCCCACCTATCCCCAACTGTATATTAACGGCGAATTAGTCGGCGGCTGCGATATCGTTATTGACCTGTTTAATAAAGGTGAACTCATTACTATGCTGGCTAACGTGACCGCAGCGCTATAAGTGTGCAGTCCTAGTTCTTGCTCCGTCTAGAGGAAACGCTATTCTGAGCATCAAGCGCTAAAAATTCGCGGAGCTGAAACAATACTGTAGTGGTCAGCTTTTTTCGGAGTTTAAGTATAGGCCGTTGTCTGCCATTTTTATTTCAAAGCCTTTGGGATTCAGTTAGTCCGATGATGAATGCAAGGCTTACTGATGTAGAAATTGAAGATATATTCGGTCACGTCACGCACGAATAGTCTCGGCGTGATTGGCATGCTGGAGGCGCTTGGCGCGCCCTGTTTTTAGATTGAGTCAGAATCGTGCCATGACCGCATTATCCCGGTAGTTGTCCTTGCTACTCATGTTGCCTTGAATTTCATGGCGGCTTAGGAAATCCTGGTACTCGTGACTAGCTATTGACAGCCCCTGCGGATGACGCCAGGCAATGGTAACCCGCAAGAAGACCTGCAAGCCAGCTCTGCTGGCATGGTGGGCGCCAGTCCACTCGGCGAATTTACGCGAATACAGGTCTAACTCGGCCGCCAAATATACCCAAGGGGACTAGACCAACCACTCAGTGTCCGCGTGCAATTGATGTCTGAAAGTCTGGCTCGATTAGCGGCTACTTGCTCAGGCTGGCGTCCAGCGCATCATCTTACAGCGGCAGGCTTTGGTTGCTGTCGGGGTATGCCCGAACTAAGGCTTCCTGCTTGGATCGAGCTGAAGTTCCTTCATCAGACGGCGCAAACGATAGCGCCGGATCTTGATGCTCTGCTCTGCCAATGCCTTGCGAAGAAGGCGGCTACCATATGACTGACTAGTAGCCCCGAACGCTCTGCCCAGCTGAAGCCGTGTGCCGCAAGTCGTTTTAGGCTGACGAACTAGCTGCCGGGCCACATAAAATCCCGAAGGCTTGTCCAACAGCTAAGAACCCAGTTGCGCCGAGATGGTCTTCTCCCCTGCTTACGTCCGAATCATTTGATGTTCATTGCTGTTCCCTGGCAAAGATATCCATGGTGCATAATAGGCCAAAACCTGTTTTAGTAATTCGTTATCCGCCCGCAGTTGCCAACTTTTCTGTTCCAGTAGCCGAATACGCTGCTTCTCCAGGGTTAACGGGTTGGCCCAACTGCTCGGCTTACACATGCTTTAGTCAACGACGCACTGCTTTATCGCCCAGCTATAGTTCCTGGCAAGCCAGGGTCCCTGTTCAGCTCTTGTTCCTTAATTATCTTCACGAATCGCCGCTTGAATACCTCATCGTAATTCCTTATTTCTTGTTTTATTCGTTCCACCTTGAAGATTGATGGGTATCGACCTATCTCGGTGTACGAAAAAAGTTGATCACTACAGACTCAAGCGCTCAGATAAAATAGCTTAATTTATCTTGACAAGGATTTGGCAAGTGGTAGACTGCCACGCACCTCAAGGGACCGGGGTGTCTTCAATAAGAAGGCTAAATAACAAGGAAAAACAAAGAACTCCCGATTTGATCGGGGATTTAGATAATCTTTTAGGAGGTAGAAATGGCTGCTACAACTGAATCAGTTAAGGCTGATGCTGCGGAAGCACCGCTTTTAAATCAAAAAAACCTGTGGGCTGGTATCAGCCTGTATTTGGTTTTTTATTCTTTCATTCGTTGGTATGAAGGTGTTTACGGCTGGTCAGCTGGCTTAGACTCTTTTGCTCCAGAGTTTGAAACATACTGGATGAATATGTTGTACATCGAGATCGTTATCGAAGTGCTGCTGTTTGCTGGTATCAATGGCTATATCTGGAAAACTCGTGACCGTAAAGTTATGTCAATCACTCCACGTGAAGAGTTGAGAAGACACTTTACACACTGGACATGGTTGGTTTGCTACGGCTGGGCTATCTACTGGGGTGCTTCTTACTTCACAGAGCAAGACGGTACATGGCACCAAACTATCGTTCGTGATACTGACTTTACTCCAAGTCACATCATCGAGTTCTACCTGTCATACCCAATCTACATCATCACTGGTTCAGCTTCTTTCATGTATGCAAAAACAAGATTGCCTACATACCACGAAGGTCTGCACTTGATGTATCTGATTGCGGTTATCGGTCCATTCATGATCCTGCCTAACGTAGGTTTGAACGAGTGGGGTCACACATTCTGGTTTATGGAAGAGTTGTTCGTTGCTCCATTGCACTACGGTTTCGTATTCTTTGGTTGGGCTGCTCTGGCTATAATGGGTGTTGTGAACACCGAAGTAATGGCAATTGCAAAATTGCTGAAAAAAGATCTGGCTTAATAGCTTATCTTTAAAAGTAAAAATACTATCTCCTTTCCTGCCGCTGCTTTGTTTAAGTGACGGCAGGATAAAGAGAAGTGAAAAAAATATAATTTTAATTCTTTAGGAGGTAAGCTAATGAGCGCATCTCAATCAGCTGTACGTTCACGTGCGGAAGCGGTACAAGTTTCCCGTACGTTCGACTGGATGATTCTTTTTACACTGTTCACAGCGGTTCTGGGCGGTTACCACATTCACTATATGTTGACTGGCGGTGACTGGGATTTCTGGACCGACTGGAAAGATAGACGTCTATGGGTAACCGTAGCTCCTATCGTTTCTATTACGTTCCCTGCGGCTGTTCAAGCATGCTTGTGGTGGAGATACCGTTTACCAATTGGCGCAACTTTGTCTGTTGTTGCTCTGATGATTGGTGAGTGGATCAACCGTTACATGAACTTCTGGGGCTGGACATACTTCCCAGTAAACATTTGCTTCCCATCTAACCTGTTGCCAGGTGCGATCGTTCTTGACGTTATCCTGATGATGGGTAACAGCATGACTCTGACTGCTGTTGTTGGTGGTTTGGCTTATGGTCTGTTGTTCTACCCAGGTAACTGGCCTGTTATCGCTCCATTGCACGTGCCTGTAGAATATAACGGCATGATGATGACTTTGGCTGACTTACAAGGTTACCACTATGTTCGTACCGGTACACCTGAGTACATCCGTATGGTAGAGAAAGGTACATTAAGAACTTTCGGTAAAGACGTTGCTCCAGTATCAGCGTTCTTCTCTGGATTCGTTTCTATCATTATTTACTTCTTGTGGCACTTCTTCGGCAGATGGTTCGCTAAAACCGACTTCATCGCTGACGACGCGTCTTAATTAGAAGAATAGTAAGAAAATGAACCTGGTGGTTCTAGATAGCTACCAGAAAGTCTTAATTAAAATTCTCTAGTGATAGAGGAGGAAATATGAAAATAATAAAAGACAAAGTTGCAAAACTGTCCTTTGTCGCACTGTTGGTCGCAATGACAGCAGCGATGTTCTATGCTCCAACAGCATCTGCTCACGGTGAAAAATCACAGGCTGCGTTCATGCGTATGCGGACGATTCACTGGTTTGACCTGAACTGGTCAAAAGAAGAAGTGCCTGTTAATGAAACTATGACAATTTCTGGTAAATTCCTGGTATTCGCAGGCTGGCCAGAAACTGTTGATAAACCAGAAGTTTCATTTTTGAACGTTGGTATCCCTGGTCCTGTATTTATCCGTGCAGGTTCTTGGATCGGCGGTCAATTGGTTCCTCGTTCAGTGTCTTTGGAATTGGGCGAAGTTTACGAGTTTAAAGTTCTGCTGAAAGCTCGTCGTCCAGGCGACTGGCACGTTCACTCAATGATGAACGTACAAGGCGGTGGTCCTATCATCGGCCCAGGCAAATGGGTAACCATTACTGGTTCTATGAGCGAGTTTGTTAACCCAGTCACAACATTGACTGGTCAAACAATCAACTTGGAAAACTACGCTCTGGACAACGTTTATTTCTGGCACGCAGTATGGTTCGCAATCGCGTTCGCATGGTTGTTGTTCTGGATCAAACGCCCATTGTTCGTTCCACGTCATATCGCTGTTAGCACTGGCAAAGCAGATTCTCTGATCTCAGCTGGCGACAAAAAAATCGGTATGCTGTTCGGCGTAGGTACTTTGGTTATCGTTGCTGCTTCTATGGGCGCTACCAACGAAAAATACCCTGTAACTACTCCTTTGCAAGCTGGTTTGTTGCGTGGTATGAAAACTTATCAAATGCCTGAAGCTAACGTTTCAGTTAAAGTTGATGATGCCACATACCGTGTTCCAGGTCGTGCAATGCAAATGACTTTGACCATTACAAACAACGGTGATTCAGCTGTTCGTTTGGGTGAGTTCAACACAGCAGGTGTACGTTTCTTAGATCCAGCGGTTCATGAAGATGATACTGCTTACCCAGACGATTTGCTGGCTGAAGAAGGCTTAACTGTTAGCGATAACAGCCCTCTGGCTCCAGGCGAAACACGCACTGTCGAAGTTACTGCTTCTGACGCTGCTTGGGAAGTATATCGCTTAGCTGACTTGATCTACGATCCAGACAGCCGCTTCGCAGGTCTGTTGTTCTTCTGGGATGAAAAAGGTAACCGTCAATTGGTAACAGTTGATGCTCCTCTGATCCCAACTTTCATCTAATAGTGAAAGTTTCCTAAGTCGAAATACTTAGGAAGAAACTGAAAACCCTCGCTATTGAAAGATAGCGGGGGTTTTTTTTGGTTAATATGCTCGGAAAATGCAGGAAAATATAAAAAATGAAAAAAATGTTAGTAATTGTTGGGGTATTGGTATTAAGCGGTTGCTCGGAAAAAGAAGAGTATCAGTCCGTAGTATTGGAGCAAATGAAGCAGGATAAAGATATTAAGGACTACGGAATTGAGCCGGAAACAATGACAAAATGTGTCGTCGATACTTCGTCAAATGATATGCCAGGATTATTCTTACTAGATCCTGAAAGACGCAAGGCGTATAAAAATTATGCCAAAATGTTAGATCTTAATAAGTCTAAGGATCCGCAGAAGACCCTAACTGAATTACGAGAAAGTTTTGGTGCAGCCAAAGAGCTTGCAGAAGCACATTCAAATTACGTCGAAAGCGTAGTCGAATGTATGTCTGGATTAGTGACTGGTGGTGAAGAAAAATTAAAAAATGCAAAATAGTACAACCTGACGACGAATTCAAACGGATTGACGATAAAGCTTGGAAAGTCGCAAACCACTCGGAATTTAATTGGGTGAGTAAAATGTAAAGTTTTTACGGAACCTATTTTAGTTATCACTCAAAAGTGAAGTACAAAACCCAAATGCAAGTGAGTCCCACGTTGGGAGTGTATTCCAAAAATTACAAGTATCTCTTCAGGTTAAAACAATGGGTTAATCAGGGGTTTATATCAGCAAGGTATTGATATTAGAGATGTAGTAAAAGGTCCGATAATATTGCGGAAACGGCACGCTAACTTATTACATCATCGCCGTCGTTATCATAGGTCTTTTGGAGCGCTGCGCTGCAAATAATCGTCCCGATTTTAGGGAGTCTCTAATTAATTCAGTTTTTCAAGAAAAACGATGAGCAAGCAATTGAATCAGTAGGTGCTTAAGTTCGAGATGGCGAATTAATCAGAGTTTCCTTAGGAGTTTTACACCCAAAGTCATAAGTTAGCATATCCCACCAAACAATTTATCACTGCATCTTTGCTCAGCTCGCCGGGACATCAAGTTAATGGCTGGCTTTCTAATTGGGTCAAAGTACATTAATGTTGTGGTAGAAACGAGGCAAAGCCATCGGATTCAGACCCGAATACTTGATTGAAGAACGATAAATATTTTGACAATAGGTAAGCGAGGCTTTGCCGCCGTTATTTTGGAGACTTAAACAATCCGCGATGACCGCTCTTATGATTGAATATCGAGCAAAGTGATAAAGTTAGATTGCAAAAATGACTAAGCTTTTTGATAAAAGCTGACGTAAGTTGCTAAGCTATTTAACTAATGTTAACGGTAGGACGACAATCGTGCCAATTATCTTAAAAGTACTTTCTTACAAAGGTTTGCCATTACCTACTGAATTGAGTGCCGAATTCAATCAGTTAGGAGGAACGATAGGCAGAAAGGCGGGAAACACTCTGGTGTTACCTGACACAGAAAACTTTGTATCAGGGCATCACGCTGAAATCATTTACCAGGACGGCGGTTACTTCATAAAGGATACAAGTAAAAATGGTACATTTTTGTCTAATGCCGGACTGAATATAAATGATGCGCAAGCAAGATTGCTAGATCGTGAAATTTTACGTATCGGCGAATATGAAGTTATTGTGGAACAGTCAGCCGAAATATTGCCAAGTTCACCCATTAGTATCGAGAATCTTTCGCCTTCACCATTTGCCGAATCGTTTCCAAACGATCAACAGTCAATAGTAAATGAACCGCTGAATTTCTCGATTCCGCATAGCGCAGCGAATTCTCCGTTCGGAGAGCGTCCTCCAGCATCCCCTTTTCACGATAGCTTTACCCCGCCCGAGGTAATACCTCCCGAGAATGGTGGTAAAGATATTGCCGAATTCTTAAAAGGGTTAGATTCATTAGGCACATTGGATACACCTTTCAATGCGTCTCCCGAAGTAGAGTTTCCAAATTTTGAACCAATAAATTTATCCAAGCCTATTCCTTCGCATACAGCGCTGGATTCTGAAGATGTATTCCAAAATGCGTCTAATATTGAGCGTGAGGTTCAACCCCCCGCAGTTCCGCAAGACAGTGAAATAGAATTTACGCTAGCACCGAATAAGGACCGCTATACCAGTTCGAAAACGGGTGAAGTATCACTCATGAAGATGTTTCTGGATGGTGCGGGAATAAATGATCACGCGTTCTTAACAGAAGATCAGTGGCCGGAGGCGATGAAAGTTACCGGTGTGTTGTTCCGAAATTTGATCGAAGGCTTGATGGACGTTTTGCGCGCACGCGCGGAAATGAAAAGTGAATTTCGAGTTTCCGTCACCACAATCCGCTCTTTTGACAATAACCCGCTAAAATTCAATCCTGATGTGGAAAGTGTGCTTAAGCTAATGCTCGCGCCGAATAATCCCGCGTTTATAAATTCAAATGATGCAATAAATGAAGCTTTCAAGGATGTCAAATTTCACCAGCTAGCGATGACAGCCGGTATTCAGGCCGCATTAGCAGAGATCTTGCATCGTTTTGATCCAGAGAGTTTTGAGAAGACTTTGGGTGAAGGCATTGTTTTTCAAAGAAAAGCCAAGTGTTGGGAGCTTTTTTGCGAAAAATATCCGGAATTAAAAACCCAAGCAATTGAAGGATTTTTTGGGGAAGAGTTCGCTGAAGCTTATGAAAAACAGATGCGTCTATTTGCGAGGCGGTGAAAGTTTGCAAGTTTATTGGGTTGGCAGCGCAGTTTTCATAAGTCATTGTTCTTAAATACTAAACGGTACCGAATACAGTATGTCAATCAATAACAGGATTGTTTGGTCGGAAGGCATGTTCCTTAGGCCGCAGCACTTTCAACAACATGATCGTTATCTGGAAAGCAGAATCGATGGTCGATGTTATGGAATTAGGGCATACGACTGGGGTTTTTCCTCGCTAAAGCTGGATGGAGCACAATTGGCAATCGGAAAAATCACTCTGATTGCTGCCAGAGGCATTTTCCAGGACGGTACTCCGTTTCATTTGCCTGACGAAGATGAGCTGCCTTTGCCACTGGATGTCTCTGAAGGCGTTGCTAATGAAGTAGTGTATTTAGCATTGCCGCTGAGTCGTCCGGACGCTGTTGAGGTTGACAGCGACAATAACCCCGACGGATTGGCGAGATACCGCGTTACCCATAGGGACGTCAGAGACAACAACGCCGGTTATGATGCTCGTTACCCCGTGCAGATAGGCAGCATTCGTCCGAAACTTATGCTTGGCAATCAAGAACGATCAGGCTATCTATGTCTGGGTGTTGCCAATATTGTTGAGGTGCGCGCCGACAAAACTGTCGTACTGGATGACAAATACATCCCCGTGGTGTTGCAATCGGCAGCCAGTAGTATTTTGAACGGCTTTGTTCGGGAACTACAAGGTTTGCTGCATACCAGAGGTGAGGCTTTAGCAGCACGCGTTGCTGGCACTTCACAAGGTGCCGGTGTGGCGGAGGTGGCAGACTTTATGTTGCTGCAAACCATCAATCGTTATGAGCCATTGCTGGCACATTTGGCTGGGAACACACTACTCCATCCGGAAGCGTTTTTTTCCTTGTGCTTGCAGCTGATGGGAGATCTGGCGACTTTCTACCGCCAAAATAAACGGCCTGCGGTGTTGCCTGAATATCGGCATGACGACTTGCGTATTTGCTTTATGCCGTTAATTGACGAGTTGCGACGCTTGCTGAGCATGGTGCTTGAGCAAAATGCCATTCAAATTCCTTTAACCAAGCATAGTCAGTCGGTGTATTACTCAGGTCGCCCGGATGTGAAATTATTGGAGCAGGCAATCTACATCCTGGCTGCAAGTGCCCAAGTATCGTCGGAAATGTTGCGTACACATTTTCCACCCCAGGTAAAAATTGGTCCTGTCGAAGAGATCACCCAACTGGTAACTGCTGCACTGCCGGGTATTTCAATTCACCCTTTGCCCGTGGCGCCAAGGCAATTGCCGTATCACGCCGGATGCTCTTATTTCGAACTGGACAAACAAAGCCCTTATTGGAAGAAAATGATGGATTCCGGCGGCTTTGCATTTCATATTGGCGGTAATTTTCCGGGATTGGAGTTGGAATTCTGGGCAATAAAAAAAGGGTGATGACATGGCGCAACAAGGACCTTTCGGCGATGACGACAAAACAGTGTTACGGCCTTCGCCTGGCGGAAGAATGCCTCAACAGCCGTCATTCACGCAAGTACCACCATCGCCACCCCAGCAGCCGACTGCAAATATCAACATTCCTTCGCTGAGCGTGCTTTCAGGAGCGGATAGCGGTTCTTTATTGACTCTATCGGCTGGCATACTTTCCTTGGCGGCTAGGCTTAGAACAACCGTTAGTTATGCCGGCGTTGATGAACTAAAACAAAAGTTGGCCAAAGAAGTCAGGGAATTTGAGAATCGTGGCTTGAATGCGGGGTTTCAGCAAGAAACCATACGCATGGCGAGCTACGGTTTATGTACTTTTCTGGATGAAATTATCCAAAACACGCCCTGGGGCTCGCAGAGTAATTGGGGCCATCAAAGTCTACTTATCCTTTTTCATAAAGAAGCCTGGGGCGGCGAACGCTTTTTCCAAATACTCGAACATCTGGTGAAACAGCCTGCGCAAAACTTACCGCTCATCGAGCTTTGCTATGTGCTGTTAAGTTTTGGATTCGAGGGCAAATATCGGGTCATGACCAACGGCTCCAACGAACTGGAAAAACAACGTCTGGAACTGTATCAATTGACTCAGCGAGTGAGAGGGGATTTTCCAGCGGAACTGTCGCCGCGCTGGCAGGGGCAAAAGAGCGGCAATAGCTCGTTGATCACGCAAGTACCCTTATGGGTGTTCGCCAGCGTAGCAGGCGGCCTATTACTGCTTTGTTATCTGGGTTTTGCGTTTTTTATTAATTCGGCATCCGATCCGACGTACCGTGAGTTACTAAAACTGGCCAAGGAGCCTGTACAAGTTGCGGCGGCAGCAACTATAACCCCACCGCCTGCGCCCGCTATTGCAAACAGATTGGAACGCTTTAAGCCATTATTGCGCGACGAAATTGCCCAGAATATGGTTGAAGTGGTCGACGATAGTATCATCCGCGTCCGTAACTCCTTTCCCTCGGGTAGTGACCAAGTCAAACCGGAGTTTCTGCCCATGTTGAAAAAAATCGCTAAGGAGCTTGAGAATGAACAAGACTCGATTTTGGTAACCGGGCATACCGACGACAAACCCATCGTATCGGCCCGTTTTCCATCCAATTGGCATCTGTCCGCGGCACGCGCTAAAAACGTCTTGGCGATTTTAACTGCATCCGCCCAATTAAAAGGTTCCGCCAGAGCCGAAGGCAGGGCCGACGGCGAGCCTTTGGCACCCAATGACACTCCTGAACATCGAGCCTTAAATCGGCGCGTCGACATCCTGATAAAGTGAGAATACCGCGTGGAACGGATAATCAGTTTTTTTAAAACAAAGTGGGTGCTTGAGCTGATCGGTATCGTGGTTTTGTCGGTATTGATTTGGTTTATCGGGCCCTTAATTGCGATTGCCGGCAGTGTGCCGTTGGAGTCAGATTTAAGCCGCATCGTAACGATAGGCGTAATAGTCGGCTGTTGGCTGCTTTACCGGTTGATTGCATGGCTGTTGTCGCGTAAGCGCGAGCAGCGCTTGATGGCCGATTTGGCTGGCGGAGCCGATGCAAACGATGCGCAATCGGCATCTGCTGCTGAGTTGGACGTGTTGAGTCGCGGCTTCGACGAGGCTTTAGCTTTATTGAAAACCACCAGCTCCAAACAACGCGGTCGGAAGCAGTATCTTTACGAACTACCTTGGTACGCAATTATCGGTGCGCCGGGATCCGGCAAAACCACAGCTTTAATCAATTCCGGATTGCAATTTCCGTTGGCCGAACGCTTGGGCAAGCATGCGGTAAAAGGTGTCAGCGGTACGCGGGATTGCGATTGGTGGTTTGCCGACGAAGCGGTGTTATTGGATACCGCCGGTCGCTATACCACCCAAGATAGCCATCAAGAAGTGGATGCGACGGCCTGGCATGGTTTCTTGCAGCTGTTAAAAAAATATCGACCACGCCGCCCCCTGAACGGTGTATTTGTGGCGGTGAGCGTCAGTGATTTGATACAGCAGACCGAGGAAGAATTACGTCAGCATGCGGCGGCGATTCGGCGGCGGATTACGGAGCTTAATGCGCAATTGGGTGTGCAATTGCCGGTGTATGTATTGTTCACCAAAGCCGACCTCGTGGCAGGTTTTAGCGATTTCTTCGCCAATTTAACCGAAGACGAGCGCAGTCAGGTGTGGGGCGAAACATTTATTCGTGCCGACAACGATAAAGAGGATCTGGCCGCCCATTTATTGCAATTCGAGAAGGCCTATGACGAATTGACTGAGAGGTTGGTACAACGCCGTTTGAAGCGTATCCAGGAAGAGCGCGATGTGCTGCGCCGTACGGCTATTTTCGATTTCCCGCAGCAAATGATGCTGTTCAAAACGGTGGCAACTGGATTTCTGGATGCCGCGTTTTCCACCAATCGCTACGAAGAGCCTTTTCTGTTGCGCGGCGTGTATTTCAGCAGCGGCACCCAGGAAGGTACACCGATAGATCGGGTGATGGCGGCTTTGGCCTCGAGTTTTAGATTGGAAAGACAAGTGACGCCTTTAATGAGCGGGCGCGGCAAAAGCTATTTTCTGACTAAGCTCCTAAAACAAGTGGTGTTTCCCGAAGCCGCATTGGTTGGCGTGGATCCAAAGGTCGAACGGCGTTTTCGCTTAATGAATTTAGCCGGCTTTGCCGCCACCTTTGCAATTGTAGCGATAGCCGTGGTGGTGTGGATGGTCAGTTTTGCCAACAATAAGTCGGCGATTGCCGATGTCGAAAAACAGATAGAAATTTACCGAGCCAGTAATCTTTCTCCAACAGATTCACGTTCCGGCTTCTTGGTCTTGCTGCCGAAGCTAAATGCCCTGCAAGCCGCCAAGGACGTGTATGCTCAAACCGGCTGGAGCAGCGGCTTTGGTTTATATCAAGGCGATAAACTCGATTCCGCTATCGATATTGCCTATCAACGTTTGCTTCGCGAAAATTTTCAGGCCTTGATTACGCTGCGCTTGAAAGAGCGTATGCAAAGCGATGAGGGCAAGAATCTGGACGTGCTCTATCAACTTTTGCGCGTCTATCTGATGTTCGGCGAGCCGCAACGGATGGACGCCAAGGTTGCGCAACCCTGGGTGAAATTGGATTGGGAGCAAATGTTTGCCACCGACCCGGAAACCCAAGCCAAATTGCAGTTACATTTGGACAATATGCTGGCTTTGAATTTGGATCCGGCAGCACTTGATAACGGGTTTGTCGACGCGGTGCGTAATAAATTGACGCAAATTCCCATGGTCAATCAACTTTATAGCCGCTTTAAAAGCGAGGCGCTTTTTGATCGCAGTCACGACATTTCGGTCGCCGGACAATTGGCGCCGAACGGTGGCCGAGTGTTTACAGCAAACGGCAAGGAATTGGATACGCTGGTTGTGCCCGGTCTGTTTAGCAGTTACGGCTATACGGAGTTGTTTCTGAAGAAAGGCATGGTTTACGTCAAGGAAGCCAGTGAGCAGAACTGGGTGCTCGGCGTAAACGGTGCCAGTACGCCTGTCGAAATTGATCGTTTATATAGCGATTTCAAACGCCTGTATTTGGGGGATTACCAAAAGACCTGGGATGGTGTGCTGACAGCGGTTAAATTCCGTCCGCAACTCAACAATAATCAGCTGGTAGATACGCTGGATCTGCTGTCGCGTCCGGATTCGCCATTGAAGTTGTTATTGGAACTGGTCGAAAAAAATACCGCGTTAAGCAAGCTCTCGTCCGAATTGGCCGATGCGTTGGCAAAATCCACAGGCGGCGCCTTGGCGGTTCCGGAAGCCGCTACCCAAAAACTGTTGGCAATGGCTAAGCAAAGTGACGGCGGTGTTGACCCGGTCAAGGCCTTGGAGACTTACTTCGAACCTTACAATATGCAAGTGCGGGGTGCAGCCGATAGGCCGGCTCCGATCAATGCGACGATGGCGAGTATCAAAAATCTGCACGATTATCTGATGCAGATTGGTTCGGCACCCAATAGCGGTGGCCAAGCCTTGTCTACTGAGGCGGCGCGGTTTGCCGGCGGTGGTGTCGATCCTTTGCAATCCGCAAAAATGGAATTTGCCCGTTTACCTGGTCCGGTTGCAGCCTCACTGAACGCGTTGACCAGCACGGGCGGACAACAAATCAAAACCGGCGCGAAAGGGCAACTCAATGAAATGTTGAAAACCGCGGTGACGATGCCCTGCAAAAGCGCTTTGGCCGGCCGTTATCCGTTTGCAAAAAATACTCAGCAGGACGTGTTGATGGCTGATTTCGGCAAAGTGTTTGCCGCTAACGGGATTGTCGATCAATTTTTTAACACGAATCTCAAGGCATTTGTCGATACTACAGCGGTGCAATGGCAGGAACTCAGCTCTGATAAGGCTTTAGGCTTATCGGCAGCCAGTATTCGCCAGTTCCAGATCGCCGCGAAAATTCGTGACGCATTTTTTCCCGGTGGTGGCGCGGTGCCGCAAGTGCAATTCGAGTTAAAACCCTTGGCATTGGACGACAAAGTCAGTACCTTCAGATTAAATGTCGAAGGCCAGGAGTTGGTTTATCGCCACGGTCCTGAGCAACTTACCAAGTTTCAGTGGCCCGGCACCAATAACAGCGCCGGTGTCAGAGTGGTGTTTGAAGGTTTGGATGGCAAACAGCTTAGCAAGTCCAAGGAAGGGGCTTGGGCACTATTTAGAATGTTCGACGAGTTCAATATCCAGCCCACCGGCTTGCCGGACCGCTTTAATTTGACCGTACAACTGGAGGGCTATACCGCTAAGTTCGAATTGCGCGCAGCCAGCGTCAATAATCCATTTGGCATCAGTGAATATCAAAGTTTCCGTTGCCCGGAGTCGCTATGAGTTCTATGGATGGGCTGAGCGTCGGCTTTTTTGGGAAAGTACCGGGATTGGGGGATTTTGTGAGTCGGCGCTTGCCCAGGCACTTTATTGAGCCATGGGATAATTGGTTACAAGCCTCTATGCGTTCCAGCCAGGAAACATTAGGAGAGAGCTGGTTATCCTTGTTTTTGGTTAGCCCGCTTTGGCGCTTTGCTCTGAGACCGGGTGTTTGCGGTGCGAGTGCCTGGGCTGGTGTCATGATGCCCAGCGTCGATAGGGTGGGCCGCTATTATCCGTTGACTTTGGCGCAAGCTGTCAGTGCGGAATCGTTGCTGTCATTGTTTTCGCCGGAATCGGATTGGTTTGCAAAATTGGAAGACGCCGCGCTATCGGTGTTGAACGAGTCCTGCGATCTGGATCGGTTTGATAAGGGGCTGATGGAAATCGGTTCGGCTGACAGCCTGACGCCGCAGCGTTTTCAAGCTGATTCTAACGGCGGCTTGGCTGCATCCAACGGCAAGCTCGCGTTTCGTTTCGATTTGGAGGGCCTGGATCAGATGGATGCAATGTTTCCACGCTTGAGTCAGAGTTTGCTGGAACGCTTTATGCCCGGTTACAGCATTTGGGCGAGTGAAGGCGGCCAGACGAATCGTCCGAGTTTGCTGGTTTGCGAAGGCTTGCCGCCTATCGATGCTTACGCGAGTTTTTTGCAGGGTATGCCGCAGGCTGGCAGATCTTGGTATGTGCAGAGTTATCGGCAAGACCAAAGTGTCAAAAAAATCGAGAGAGAGTCAAGTGCATCTGCAGTAGGCGCTGCGGCGAGTCAGGTCTTAACAACGCCTAACTCGACAATGTGGGCGTCCTACGGGGTTACAGTGGTCGGCAATAAGCGTAAGCATAATGAAGATGCCTTGCTCGATTGCCCGTCACTGGGCTTATGGGTGGTTGCTGATGGCATGGGTGGGCATCAATCCGGCGATGTTGCCAGCCGCTTGGTGGTGGATTCTTTATCGACGTTGGAATTTACCGAAAACCTGGATAATCAGGTCGAAGCGGTTTCCCGCAAATTACATAAGATCAACGAAGATTTATGCCGCTTTGCCTCGGGCATTCAGCAAGGCAGTATTGTCGGAACCACGGTAGTGGCCTTGCTGGCTAAGGGAGACAAGTGCGCGGCGATTTGGGCTGGTGACAGCCGCTTATACCAATTGCGCCAAGGCGAGTTTACGCAGATTACTCGCGACCATACCCTGATAGACGAATTGATGGATTCCGGTGTGATGACCCGGGAAGTCGCGGCCCAACAAGTTGGCGCGAATGTGATTACCCGCGCGGTGGGCGGGCAATTGACGCTGGCATTGGATGTGCTGCGCTTTCAGGCGGCCGGCGGTGATCGTTATCTGCTATGCAGCGACGGCTTGGATAAAGAGTTATCGGAAGCCGAGATTGCGGAATTGATGGGCTTAGGAAGTTGTCAGTCGGCCGCCGAAGCCCTGATTAACCAGGCGTTAAGCAGAAGCGGCCGAGATAACATTACCGTATTAGTCGCCGAATTTAGCGGTTAAGCCGAAATCAGGATGCTGTCCTTAAGTCCGGAATCTTAGGTTTCAAGTATCTTTGGGAAAATACGATTCAACAATTGTATAAACGCGTGAATTCCCGAACGGGCGGCGGTGTTCGGTGGTGTCTTTGGGTAATGTCTGTCAATGAGTGCTTAGTACCGATAGACCAAATGATGTGAAGAAGCCGATGTGATCATTAGGCGACGCTAAGACCGCGAGGTTTTAGCGCCACGAAACACTAGACGGATTTTCTCAATGGAAAACGGTATTTCCCATCTCGGTAGCCCATCCGCAAGTACCGAATATCGTATCCGTTACGAAATATCGTGCCGACTTGTCTTTGCAATGGTGTGTCCATGTTGCGATTTAATACGCTGATTCAGTTGTAAGTTATTTTATTTCAATGTCTTATAGTTTGCTTGGCGATGGGTTCATAAGTTGGCATGTTAAATGATAAAGATGAGTTACCTATTGATGAGCAAATGCAAATTGATAGGTATAAGATTCTGCGACATTTAGGGTTGTTTTAGTTTAAAGCGTGACATGAAAAACCGACTAGACTAATGCGAATTAGTTTTGGGCTTAATAAAGGCGTAACAAGTCCGGGGCAGTATAGAATTGGGTCGATTGTAAGAAACGGGGCGCCAGGCACAAGGTTTCGTTGCAGCTTTTCAATCGGTTGATGTTAACAATTGCATGACCATAGAGGCGTAAAAATGGCGGATTTGTCCGGATTACTAGAACCTGTTTCGGCCGAGCAGCCTTGTGGCGATAACCTTGAGTATGACAATGCCAGAGTGGCGTTGGACACCAATATTTTAGGGACCCCGGAAAATCAGTTTTCTGGAGAGAAAGCGCTACCGCCTAACTGGCGCGAGGTCTATAAAGAGGCCTTGGCGTTGTTGCAACGTTCCAAAGATTTGCAAGTCATTTTGTACTTGATCCGGACACTGATCAACGTTGAAGGTTGGAGAGGTTTTCGCGATGGACTGGGCTTTCTGGAAGAATCTTTGACTCGTTATTGGGATTCCATACACCCTCAGCTTGATCCCGACGACGGTATGGATCCGACGTCGCGAATCAATATTTTGGAAGAGCTTGCCAGCTTCGACCTGATAATCAGGCCTCTAAGTTTGGCGGTGCTGGTTGAGTCGAAAGCAATCGGTAGGTTTTGTTTGCGTGACATTCAGTATGCAACCGACCGGCTGGAAGTGCCCAAGGGCCTTGCAAAGCCAGACAACGGCGCTATCAACGCGGCTTTTCTGGATATGGATGACGCGGCGTTAACCGATAATTATCAGGCGGTACTCGATAGCATCAAAATTGTCGAGCGGATCGACGCTTTCGTTAACGAAAAAGTCGGAGCCAGCCAAGGCGCGGTATTGACGCCGTTGAAAGCTTTACTGAAGGAAGTCCGGGATGATTTCGATCATTACGCCGGGTCGCGGTTGTCTAGCGACGTCGAGAGCGAGGCAATCGACGATGGCAGCACGGCCGAGGCAGGTAATGATGTAAAGCCAGTTAAATCCAAAGCAGTGGGTGGTGCTATTGAGTCGCGTCAAGATGTGGTGAGAACTTTGGATGCGCTTTGTAAATATTATGCGGATTACGAGCCGTCTAGTCCCGTGCCCATTTTGTTGCGCCGGGCCAAGCATCTGGCAAACGCGGATTTCCTGGAAATCGTCCAAAACTTAATGCCGGATGCGCTTTCCCAAATAACTGCGATAAAGGGTCCCGACCCGAGTTAGAAACTGATTTTTGGTAGTCCTTCTTAATGTCAAGCGGAGAATACAATGGCTGAAAGTAGTCAGAAGTTTATACAAAGAAACCGGGCTCCCCGGGTACAGATTGAATACGATGTCGAACTCTATGGTTCCGAGAAAAAGGTGCAGTTGCCGTTCGTGATGGGCGTTATGTCGGATTTGTCCGGCAAGCCGGCTGAACCGTTGGCGCCGGTGGCTGATCGTAAATTGTTGGAAATCGATGTCGATAATTTCAACGATCGATTGAAATCGATGAAGCCGCGGGTCGCGTTTCAAGTTGCCAACACCTTGACAGGTGAAGGCAATTTGAACGTCGACATTACGTTCGAAAGTATGGATGACTTTTCTCCGGCCGCCGTTGCCAAAAAAGTGGCAGGCTTGGACAAAGTGTTGGAAGCCAGAACCCAATTGTCCAATTTGATTACCTATATGGACGGCAAAACCGGTGCCGAGGAATTAATCGCGAAGTTAGTTAACGACCCAGCATTGTTGCAAACCTTGGCTGCTTCGGCGAAACCGACGGAAGCCGGCGGTGATGCTGCCGAAGGAAAAGGGGAGTAAGCCATGGCCGAATTAGAAACTCAAGGCGGACAGGGCGCAACTCAAACTCTGGAATTGGACGATTTTTCCGCATTATTGTCCAAGGAGTTCAAGCCAGGAACAGAAGCTGCCAATCAGGTCAATACTGCGGTAACTACCTTGGCGCAATACGCATTACAGGATGTTTCAAAAGTATCCGACGACGCAATTAAAACTATCCAGTCGATTATTGCCAGCCTTGACCAGAAGATCACCGAGCAATTGAATTTAGTCATACATCATCCTGATTTTCAAAAACTGGAAGGTGCTTGGCGCGGCTTACATTACCTGGTTAACAACACCGAAACCGACGAAATGTTGAAAATTCGGGTGTTAAATATCACTAAAAATGAGTTGGGTAAAACCCTGAAAAAATTCAAGGGTACGGCTTGGGACCAAAGTCCGCTATTCAAAAAACTGTACGAAGAAGAATATGGCACGTTTGGTGGCGAACCGTTCGGTTGCTTGGTGGGCGACTACCATTTCGACCACAGTCCGCAAGATGTGGAATTGTTGGGCGAGATGGCGAAAATCAGCGCCTCTGCGCACACTCCGTTCATTTCCGGTGTGGCGCCATCCGTGCTGCAAATGGAGAGTTGGTCTGAATTGGCGAATCCACGCGATCTGACCAAAATTTTTCAAACGCCCGAATATGCGGCCTGGCGTTCATTGCGGGAATCCGAAGATTCGCGTTACCTCGGTTTGGCTATGCCGCGCTTCCTCAGCCGGTTACCGTACGGTTCGAAAACCGATCCTGTCGAGGAGTTTGATTTCGAGGAAGATACCTCGGGCGCCGACAGCAGCAAATATACATGGTCCAACGCGGCTTATGCCATGGCGGTCAATATTAATCGTTCTTTCAAGTTATACGGCTGGTGTTCGCAGATTCGCGGTATCGAGTCCGGTGGCGCGGTGGAAGGCTTGCCGGTGCATTCCTTCCCGACCGACGACGGCGGAGTCGACATGAAGTGCCCGACCGAAATCGCTATTACCGACCGGCGCGAAGCAGAGTTGGCGAAAAGTGGCTTCATGCCCTTGCTGCATAAGAAAAACACCGATTTTGCCGCGTTTATTGGTGCGCAGTCCTTACAAAAACCATTCGAGTACCAAGATCCGGATGCCAGTGCCAACGCTAATCTGGCCGCGCGTTTGCCTTATTTATTTGCGACTTGCCGTTTTGCGCATTACCTCAAATGTATCGTGCGCGACAAGATCGGTTCGTTTAAGGAGCGGCAGGATATGGAAGCTTGGCTGAATACTTGGATTAGCCAGTATGTACTAAGCAACCCGGCGGTGGCGACTGAAAAAGATAAAGCCCGGCGGCCGTTGGCTGGGGCAGAGGTGGTGGTAGAAGAGGTGGAAGGCAATCCTGGATATTATCAATCCAAGTTTTTCCTGAGACCGCACTATCAGTTGGAAGGGTTGACGGTTTCCTTGCGGCTGACGTCTAAATTACCGTCGCAAAAAGGTTAAGCCCTGTTCGCTGAATAAGGCTAGGAAGTATGCTAATTGTCGGGTCGGTAATGCGAATTTCCCGGGACTGGCGATGGTTGTTTTATATGCCGGCTTGCCGGCGCTGTAAATCTTTGGGTGAGTACCCGTTTATGTTTTTTATCAGTAACTTAGAAAGGAGAGCATTATGATCTTATTAAATTTCGCAACAGCAATTAAAGGCGATAGCACAGTCGAAGGGCACAAAGATTGGATTACCCTCGACTCTTTGCAAATGGGCGTCGGTCGCGCCATCTCAACCAGCGGTACCGGCAAAGACCGTGATACCAGCAATCCTTCGTTTTCCGAAGTGACTATTACCAAAAGTATGGACATTGCCTCCACAGAGCTTTGGAGACAAGCCATCTGCGGTAAAAGTTTGGGCACCGCTACAATACATTTCATCCAAACTGCGGGCTCAGATTCCAAGGTTCAAGTCTATTACGAAATCGAATTGGGTGAAGCCATTATTAGCGGTTACAGTGCCTCTAGTGGCGGTGATCGTCCCAGCGAGAGCATTTCCATCAACTTCAACAAGATCACTACCAAGTACAGCACTTTTGGCGAAGGCACGGCGCCGGTGGCTGGAGAACTAAAAGCTTGGGACTTGAAGCTAAACGCAGCTCCTTAAAGCGTGACCCCGGCTATTTCCTGATAGCCGGGGGTTTTTTATTTATCGGAGATTCCCATGCAGGACGTTTCACGGTTGATTGCCGACGGCGAATTGGACGCGGCATTGCAGCAGACCCAGCAACATATCAGGCAAAACCCGGCCGATCCTAAATCCCGTATCCTGCTGTTTCAGTTGTATTGCGTGCAGGGCCTATGGGACAAGGCGCTAAATCAACTCAATGTGCTGCGTGATTTGGATGCCTCCACCTTGCTGATGGTTAGTACTTACGAACAAGTTTTACTCTGCGAAGCGCTACGTAAGGATGTCTTCGCTGCGCGCAAAACGCCGCTGATCTTTGGAGAACCACCTGCGTGGTTGGCCTTGCTTCTCGAAGCGCTTATGCGGGAAAGCAGCGGTGATTTTCAGCAAGCCGTGCAGTTACGAACTCAGGCCTTGCAACAGGCGCCGGCTACTGCTGGAACGCTCGACGGCACGCCGTTTGAATGGATGGCGGATGCTGATAGCCGTTTGGGACCCGTCTTGGAGGCCATTGTCAACGGTCGATACTATTGGGTGCCGTTTATGCAGATCAGCAAGATTCAGTTGGAAAAACCCACCGATTTACGCGATTTGGTATGGATACCGGCGCAATTTACCTGGATCAATGGCGGTGAAGCAAGCGGCTTGATACCTTGCCGTTATCCGGGCTCTGAAACGGCTTCGGACGCCCGCATCCGCCTGTCCCGTTTAACCGAATGGAACGAAGTCGCCGATGGCGTAATGCATGGCACCGGACAGCGCTTACTGGCCACCGACGTCGACGATTACGCCCTGCTGGATGTCCGCACTATCGAATTTAACCCGGCGGCAGGGCTTGAATAATGGCCGATTTACTGCACGCGGAACGTCTCCAACCATCCTTGTTGGATCGGTTGACTGATGAAGCGCCGGAAAAACGCGCGGAAACCCGCGAACAACGCGTTATGTCCTTACGTCAATTACGGCAGAGCGTCTTGCGCGACTTAAGCTGGCTACTTAACACCGCAGCGTTTGAGAGCATGGTTAATTTGGCCGACTATCCGTTTGTAGCTCGGTCGGTACTGAATTACGGGACGCCGGTCTTGTCCGGCGTATCGCTGACCGGGATTGACGTTAAAAAGATTGAACGCAAAGTCAGGCAGGCGATTAACGATTTCGAGCCGAGAATCTTGGCGGATTCGCTGTCGGTGGAATTGGCGAAAGCCGATGATCAAATGAATCACAAGGCGCTGTCCTTTCGAATCGAAGGCGATTTGTGGGCGCAGCCGTTGCCGGTACATTTATACATTCGCAGCGACCTGGATCTGGAAACCGGCGAAATCAGCGTGAAGGAATTGGACGGTTAACGATGGATCCCCGGCTGCTTAAATACTATAACCGCGAATTGCAATACGTCCGCGAAGTGGGCGCGGAGTTTGCCGCCGAGTTTCCGAAAATAGCCAATCGCTTGGGTTTGGATACGTTCGAATGTTCCGACCCCTATGTAGAGCGCCTATTCGAAGGCTTTGCCTTTATGGCTGCTCGGGTGCAATTGAAGGTCGATTCCGAATTCCCCAGCTTTACCCAGCAATTATTGCAGATTATCTATCCGCACTATTTGTCGGCTACGCCATCGATGACCGTGGTGGAGTTGAAACCGGATTTTGCCGAAGCGGCTCTGGCTGACGGGGTAACGATAGCCAAAGATACGGTGCTGCGTAGTCAGATTGCCAGAGGCGAACAAACCGCCTGCGAGTACCGTACTGCGCAAGCCTTGCAACTGTTGCCGTTGCAGATTGGTCAGATTGAATATCTACCGAGTCTGGCCGCCGTTTCCAGTCGTGGCCTGACGGCTAAGCATTTTCGTGGGCCGGTGAAGGCTGCGCTGCGCATCGTCCTGAACTGTGTGGGAGGTTTGAAGTTTAATGAAATCGCCTTGGGCCGGCTGCCGCTATTTCTGCGTGGCGTCGGCAATATCCCGTATCGCTTGTATGAACAAATGCTGGCGAATACAACCGGCATCGTCGGCAGCTTCAATAATGGTGTCTCGACCGAAATTCGTGCGCTGCCCGGTGGTGCAATCCGCGGTTTGGGATTCGAGCCGGATGAGGCATTACTGAGACAGACACCGCGCTCGTTCGACGGTTATCGAATATTGCAGGAATATTTCGCTTTCCCGGATCGCTACCTGTTTGTCGAGCTCGGCGGACTGGAAGAGCTAGCGTCCACCTGCGACAGCGAACAGATTGAATTGTTCGTGCTGTTTGATCGCAGCGAACCGCAATTGATCAATGTACTGGATCAGAATAATTTGGCTTTGTTCTGTGTGCCGGCCATCAACTTGTTTCCCAAGCGCGCTGATCGGATCCATATCGACCAGCGCCAATCGGAATATCACATCGTGGTGGATCGTAGCCGGCCAATGGATTATGAAATCCATAGCGTCAATGAAGCCGTCGGATTCGGGGCCGACCAAGGCAACGAGCAAACCTTTCTACCCTTTTACGGTTCCAAGGCGTCCTATCAGCATGCCGGTGAGACCGCGTTTTTCAGCGTACGGCGCGTGAATCGTGTGTTGTCGTCGAATCAGCGTCGTAAAGGGGTGCGTTCCAGTTATATCGGTAGCGAGGTTTTCATTTCATTGGTCGATGCGGCGCAGGCGCCGTATTCCAGCAAATTGGCGCAATTGGGCCTGGATACCCTATGTACCAACCGCGATTTACCGCTGGTGATGCCTGTAGGCCAGGGTGAAACCGATTTTACCTTGCAGGTAAGTGCTCCGGTAAAATCCGTGCGCTGCATCGCCGGCCCAACTCGGCCGCTGCCGGCAGCTTATGAGGCGGATACCGTGTGGCGCCTGATCAATCATTTGTCACTGAACTATCTGTCGCTGCTGGATACCGATGCCAAGACCGGCGCGGCGGCATTGCGGGAATTATTGGGCCTGTATGCCGATCAACGTGAACCGGCCATCAAGAAGCAGATCGAGGGCGTGATTTCCGTAGCCTCCAAAAATGTAGTCAGACGCATCGATGCCAAGGGGCCGATGGTGTTCGGGCGCGGTTTGGAAATTACTGTCACGCTGGACGAGTCGGCGTTTGAAGGTGGCGGCTATTTTCTGTTGGCAACGGTATTGGAGCGCTTTTTCGCTCGGTATGTATCGATCAATTCTTTCGTCGAGACGGTGGTTCGTACCACCGACCGCGGTGAAGTGGCGCGCTGGCCTGCGAGGATGGGATGTCGGCACACGATTTAATCGGTGAATTGACGAAGGATGCGTCGCGCTTCGATTTTTTTGAGGCGGTGCGCTTGATCGAATGCATGAACAGGGACAAACCGCGTTTCGGTACCAGCGTCAAAGCGGTTGATGACGCAGTGCGTTTTTCCCAGGAGCCGGAGCTGGAATTTCCTGCTACCGCAGTCGATTACTATTCTCCAGCCGGCATCGGTTCCGCTAAACCGAGATTAGCAGTCAATTTTATGGGTTTGTTCGGTCCGAATGGTCCGCTGCCGCTACATTTGACCGAATATGCCCGGGAGCGGCAGCGCCACCATCACGATCCGACTTTCTCTCGTTTCGCCGATGTATTCCATCATCGGATGATTAGTTTGTTTTACCGGGCTTGGGCCAACGCCCGGCCTGAAGTGCATTACGACCGGCCGGACTCCGATCGCTTCGGGTTTTACGTTGGGGCCATGCTGGGTCTTTCCGGTGCGCCGTTTCAGAATCGGGACGCATTGACAGACCGGGGGAAATTGTTTTATGCCGGGCATTTTGCCGCACAGACCAAACATCCCGAAGGTTTACAGGCCATTGTCTCGGATATTTTTAAAGTGCCGGTCCGCGTTGCTGAATTCGTTGGCGAGTGGATGGACATTCAGCCCCGTGAGCAAACGCGTTTGGGCTGGAGCACAGACACCTGTTCTCTGGGGAGCTCTGTCGTAATCGGCGCCAGCGTCTGGGGTTGCCAACATAAATTTCGTGTCGTGATAGGGCCGTTGCGCCGTAGCCTGTATTTGGCGTTGCTGCCGGGAGGGGCGCTGTTGCCCAAATTGGTGGCTATTGTCCGTAATTATGCCGGTGACGAAATGGTCTGGGACGCACAATTGATTCTGGAAAAAACCGAAGTACCGGAAGAGCTGGCCTTAGGAAAACCTGAAACGACTGGTGCGAATAGCATGAACGGTGATGCTCAATTGGGTTGGAGTACTTGGTTGGGGCCGCGTCGCGATGAAAGCGATGCCGATGATTTAACGCTTAATCCGTTTATACAGGCTGATGCTGCCTGCTGAACCACACTTAAACTTTAGCGAGGAATAAACACCATGGCGGAAATTAGCCGAGTCAAGTTGTTTGGGAAATTGAACAAGGTTTGTTACAAAGCCGTCGAGGGCGCGACGGTGTTTTGCAAACTGAGAGGCAACCCCTATGTCGAGCTGGTGCATTGGTTGAGCCAACTGTTGCAACTGCAAGACTCCGATTTGCACCGCTTGGTCAAACATTACGGTTTGGATGCCTCGGTGATTGCCAAGGACGTGACGACGGCCCTGGATCGCTTGCCGCGGGGCTCCACCGCTATTTCCGACTTTTCGCCGCACATCGAAGATAGCGTAGAACGTGGCTGGGTATTCGGCACGCTGATGTTCGGCGAAGCCCAAGTACGTAGCGGCCATTTGTTGGTCGGTATGTTGAAAACCAAATCCTTGCGCAACGAGTTGCTAGGCATTTCCAAAGAGTTTGAGAAACTCAAACCGGATACCGTTTCCGACGAGCTGCCGAAGATTGTGTCGGGTTCACCGGAAGACGGTTTGGTCGCCAATGATGGTTCGTTGGTCGGTGCTACCCCCGGTGAAGCCAGCGGCGCGATTGCGCCGGCGGCGATGGGTAAGCAGGAGGCGCTGAAACAATTTACGGTCGACCTGACCGAGCAGGCGCGTAACGGCAAAATCGATCCTATCGTCGGTCGCGAGGAAGAGATTCGACAGGTCATCGATATTCTGATGCGCCGTCGGCAGAATAATCCGATTCTGACCGGTGAGGCCGGCGTCGGCAAAACTGCGGTAGTTGAGGGTTTTGCTTTGAAAATTGTCGCCGGCGATGTGCCACCGTCGTTGCGCGATGTGAGCTTGCGCACCTTGGATGTCGGTTTATTGCAGGCCGGCGCCAGTATGAAAGGCGAATTTGAAAACCGCCTGCGGCAAGTGATTGAAGAAGTGCAAGCCTCGCCCAAACCCATCATTTTGTTTATCGATGAAGCCCATACCTTGGTCGGCGCCGGCGGCGCGGCCGGTACCGGCGATGCCGCCAATCTATTAAAACCGGCGCTGGCGCGTGGACAATTGCGTACCGTGGCAGCTACGACCTGGGCGGAATATAAAAAGCATATCGAAAAAGACCCGGCTTTGACCCGGCGTTTTCAGGTCGTGCAAGTGTTGGAGCCTAGCGAAGCCAAAGCGATCGGCATGATGCGCGGCGTGGTCTCGGTGCAGGAAAAACATCACCAGGTGTTGATTCTGGATGAAGCGCTGGAAGCTGCCGTCAAATTATCCCACCGCTATATACCGGCCCGGCAATTACCGGATAAGGCCGTCAGCTTGTTGGACACCGCCTGTGCACGGGTCGGCATCAGCCAACACGCGGTGCCCGCCGAAGTGGATGACTGCCGTAAACGCATAGAAGCCTTGGAAACCGAGTTGGCGATCATCGGCCGGGAAAAAGCAGTAGGTGTCGAAGTGACTGCGCGGGAGCAGGTGGCGAATGAAAAACTGGCAGCTGAACAACAGCGCCTAAGCGGTTTGGAAGAGCGTTGGAATGCCGAGAAAGAGTTGGTCGGAAAAATTTTGGAATTGCGCGGCAAACTCAGATCGGCTGGACATGCCGTTGATGCAGCCGAGCCGTCCGGAGATGCCGATACCGCGGCCAATGACCGCGATGCCTGGCTATCTGAATTGAAAGCTTTGCAGGCCCAACTCCATGCACAACAAGGCGAGTCACCGCTAATTTTGCCAACCGTCGATCAGCAGGCTGTAGGCGCTGTTGTGCAAGATTGGACGGGCATTCCGGTTGGGCGCATGGTCAAAAATGAAATAGAAACCGTGTTGAAACTGCCGGATTTGCTGGAGCAACGCATCATTGGCCAACGCCATGCGCTGGAGATGATTGCCAAGCGCATCCAGACTTCCCGAGCCGGCCTGGATAACCCGAACAAACCCATTGGCGTATTCATGTTAGCCGGCACCTCAGGCGTCGGTAAGACCGAAACCGCGCTGGCGCTGGCCGAAACCTTATATGGCGGCGAACAAAACGTCATCACCATCAACATGAGCGAATACCAGGAAGCGCATACCGTTTCCACCTTGAAAGGTGCGCCTCCGGGCTATGTCGGTTACGGCGAAGGCGGGGTGTTGACCGAAGCGGTGCGCCGCAGGCCTTATAGCGTCGTGTTGCTGGACGAAGTGGAAAAAGCCCATCCCGACGTCCATGAAATTTTCTTCCAGGTGTTCGACAAAGGCTGGATGGAAGATGGCGAAGGCCGGGTCATCGATTTTAAAAATACCTTGATTTTGCTGACCACCAACGCTGGCACCGACCTGATCGCCAACTTGTGCAAAGACCCGGATTTAATGCCGGAGCCGGAAGGTATCGCCAAGGCTTTGCGCGAACCTTTATTGAAAGTCTTTCCGCCGGCATTGCTGGGCCGTTTGGTAGTGATTCCGTACTACCCGCTCAACGACGAAATGATAGGCGCAATCGCCCGTCTGCAATTAGGCCGGATCAAGAAGCGCGTCGAAGAATCGCACAAAGTACCGTTCACTTACGACGACGAGGTCATCAAACTTATCGCCAGCCGTTGTACCGAGTTGGAAAGCGGTGGCCGGATGATAGACGCGATCCTGACCAATACTGTGTTGCCGAAGATCAGCGAGGAATTTTTGACAAGGATGATGGAGGGTGCCGCGATTGGGCGCGTGCATGTGAAAGTCGAGAATGGAGAGTTTGGGTATGGGTTTGAATAAATATAGTACGTGATTTGCGTTACTGCGCGAATAACACCTAGCATCATTTTTGCCAGATGGTTTCTCCTTCTCGAGATTTTGTAGCTAGTCAGGTGTAGATCGGATAGAGATTTGCAAATTTTGATGCCGTTAAGTAACAAAAAAATGATAGGACTGCTTAATAATCTGCGAGGTTATGTGCATTTTATTACCTCACAAACTAGCTCCCCCTTGTCTGGAGCGGGATATTACTTCTTGGAGATTTGAATTATGTATACATTAAATTTTGAAGGCCTTAGTGAAAAGGAAATAGCTGCAATCAAAGTTTTTGTTCCAAAAGAGCTGAATGCGGTCGTTACCGCTGCTAACAGCGTTGGGGAAGCTTTAATCCAACGGTGGTTTGGATCAGAAGCAACACCAGGGCATTCTAGATACGCTGAGTTCGATTTGAAACGTAAGACCATGTCTACCTATTTGAATAATAAATGTACTCGCTTGACTTATGTTAAAAAACAAGTAGGGCAATACGTGGATAGCTGTGAAGTAGAGAATGGTGATCTTGCTCAAGTTATAAGTTCCGCTTTTGAAGATCATCCAGCTGGTTCTGTGCCCGATTTTGTTCCATCAGGTCTTCGCGTCTTTATACTAGGAGATACATTGGTTGAGCAGGTTACTCCTCGAAGGAGGTTTCACACTATGGCGCATGAGGTTACTCATCGAGTGATATCAACTTCAGATCATTGGTACGGTGAACAGAATTGTTTAGATAAGGCGAGTAAAAATTCGCCTAAGTGTTTGAGTTGCGCGGCAAACTGGGGATGGTTTTATGCCGACGTTAGGGATGCGGTGGCCAAATAGTATATTGAGAGGAATTATGCTACTGGGGGGGCAATCATTTGGGATGTGACGAGAGTATCAACCTGACAAATATTTGAGCATTATGGATCTTAATTATAAGCGAGTCACATTATCCAGCTCATTCTACGGGATATGTAAAAAATGCTAGTTGGGCTAAAGCATGGGTGGTGTGTTTCAGGTGGATGGTATACGAATCGCTTAAAAGTGCGCCGCAACATTCGAATACCGCAGTTCGTCGAAATCATCAGGTCTATGATGAATAAAGTAAGACTCCATATGGTTAATGCTTGGATATAAAAAGGAACAGAATGACGATAGCAATACTCTGCAATGAGAGAGTCGGCATAATAAGCGAGCTGTTTTTTGATTTAAATTGATAAGGTGAACGGAAAGTGGGGAATACATGGCAGGCGCGGCATCTTTAACAAAAGTATCAATTCCTAAAGCTTCGGCGATTTGCCGGGATATTCAATTGGATCAGCAGGCAGTTGCAGGTCTGGTTGCCGATCCTGCTCCGGTTGACTTTTTGAATACGCTGCTCGAGCAGAAACTTTATCCCGATGCAGTGCGGTTTTTGGCCAGAGCGTTACCCAAGCGGGAAGCGACCTGGTGGGCCTGTCTTTCCGCGCGCAGTGTGGTTAGCCCGCAAACTGCCCCTGAAGTCGTTAAAGCGCTTGATGCTGCGGAGTTATGGGTATTTAAGCCAACCGAACCGAATCGCCGGGCCGCCAACGCTGCCGCGCACAGTGCGTCGTTCGAAAATCCTGCCGCATGGGCAGCCATGGCCGCGTTTTGGAGCGACGGCAGCATGGCACCGGAAGATGCGCCATCGGTTCCGCCGGCGGACAATCTGACGGCCAAGGCGGTGGCCGGTGCGGTGATGTTGGCGGCGGTATTGACCCAGCCGGAAAAAGCCTATGAGAAATACCAGTTTTTTATCGATCAGGCTATTGATATTGCCAACGGCGGTAACGGCCGACTTTGGCAGGCCGCTTAAGGAGATTGCGATGGGACAGCCAGCTGCACGTATAACTGATATGCATGTTTGTCCGATGTTTACCGGCCCCGTGCCGCACGTCGGTGGCCCGATTTTGCCTCCTGGTGCGCCCACGGTGATGATAGGCAAAATGCCGGCAGCACGCGCTACCGACATGGCGACTTGCGTCGGTCCGCCGGATACTATTGCCAAAGGCTCGGCGACGGTTTTGATAGCCAATATGCCGGCCGCCAGGATGGGCGATATGTGCGCCCATGGCGGCACCATTGTCCTTGGTTACCCTACGGTATTGATCGGTGGCTGACGCCGGCTTTATCAAAAAATTATCGTTTTAGCGTTAGGATTTCACCATGCCACTTTCTCAAGAATCTCGCACCGCTTCGGTGGTTACGGCCGCCGGTGCGGATACCTTTGTGCTGTATCGGATGACTGGTAAAGAACAATTGAGCAGTTTGTTTGAGTACGAGTTGGAATTGCTGAGCGAGAACGGCGATATTGATCTGCAAACGGTGTTGGGCACCAGCATTACCGTCAAATTGCAACTTGATAACGGCGCGCTACGCCCGTTCAACGGCATTGTCACGCAGATTAACCAATTCGGCATGCTCGGCGATCTGTATTTCTACCGGGCTATTGTGCATCCGAAAGTGTGGTTACTGACGCAAGCCAGTAACTGCCGAGTATTATCGCCGGCGCCGGCAACAAAAAACGTGCCGGACATGGTCAAGGCTGTTCTCGCCGAGCACGGTTATACCGACGTGACGACAAAATTTTCCACCACTTACCAGCCCCGCGATTTTTGTGTGCAATACCGGGAAACCGACTTCAATTTCATTAGCCGGCTGCTCGAAGAAGAAGGTATCTACTATTACTTCACGCATACCGACAGCATTCATTCCCTGGTTTTATGCGACGACATTACCAAGTTGACGGCAGCGACACCGGCCACGGTCAAATACTACCCAGCCGCAAATCAGGGCGGGCGCGACGAGGAGCATTTTTACCAATGGCGGCTCGGACGGCAAATTCGTTCCGGCAGTTACCGCTTAAAGGATTTCGATTTCGAGGCGACGACCGCGCCTTTGGATAAAGTCACAGAGCTGCCTGGCGAACATGCTCAAGCCAGTAAGTCGGTCTACGACTATCCGGGGGAGTTCAAAGTGGATAGCGAAGGTGAACGTTACTCGCGCCTGCGTATGGAAGAGCTACGCGCGGAGCACGAGCAAACCGTTGCCCTCGGCAATATACGCACGCTGGCCGTGGGGCAAAAATTCACCTTGTCGGAATTTCCGCGCGCCGATCAAAACCGCGAATACCTGACGGTATCCACCCAATTCCAGATTCAAAATAATGATTATGGTATTGCCGAAGCGGGCGGCATGGACGAGTTTCAATGTACCTATTCCGTTATCAGTACCGAATATGCCTACCGTCCGCCGCGGCGGACCCGTGTGCCGGTGGTGCAAGGGGTGCAAACCGCGATTGTCGTCGGGGCGAGCGGCGACGAAATACTGACCGATCAATATGGCCGGGTTAAGGTGCAATTTCACTGGGATCGGCTCGGCACAAAAAATGAAAATAGCTCATTTTGGGTGCGGGTTGCGCAGATTTGGGCCGGCAATAATTGGGGGTCTATGTTTATTCCGCGCGTCGGCCAGGAAGTAATCGTCGATTTCCTGGAAGGCAATCCGGATAACCCCATCATCACCGGGCGAGTTTATAACGCCCAACAAATGCCGCCGTATGCCTTGGATGCCAACAAAACCCAAAGCGGTATCAAGACCCGCAGTACGCCGAATGGGGCTGCTGAAAACTTCAACGAAATTCGTTTCGAAGACAAAAAGGATAGCGAAGAGCTGTATATCCACGCCGAGAAAAACTTTACGCGTATCGTTGAAAACAACGATGTGCAAAAAATCGGCTTCGAGAAAAAAGATGCCGGCGACCAAACCGTGGACATCTACAATCACCGTACCATCACGTTGGACCAAGGCAACGATAAATTGACGGTCAAAACCGGCAATCACACCGTTGAAATCGACAAAGGCAACGATAGTTTGACAGTCACTCAGGGGAACCGGACCATCAAAGTCAATGCCGGCAGCATTTCCGAGGAAGCCGGGCAGTCCATAGAGCTTAAAGTGGGCTCCAACAGCATCAAAATCGACCAAAGCGGCGTAACGATCAAAGGTATGACCGTTAAAATCCAGGCAGACACCCAGGCCGAATTGAAGGGCTTGCAGACCACGGTGAGTGGTGATGGCATGCTGACCCTTAAAGGCGGGATGGTCATGATTAACTGATGGTCATTTTGCCTCCGCGCAGAACAATACGGATTGAGTAAGGATTATGCTGGGATACTTTAGGGATAAGCGGCGCCGGACCGGCGTCAGGCTGGAGCGCGAGGAGGCTTCGTCAGTCTTCTCTATCGCATTGCCTCCGAGGACGGCATAGATGGCCGGATGGAAAGACCCCAGGCCAACGGGTTCCGAGATCAGGCCGCGCAACATCGACGCCGGCACGACGATCCGCGATGCTTCGCCACGGCCGACACCCATAGGCGTATTACCCGGCCAACCGGCCAAGGCCGCGCCGCGTATAGTACCGACTCGTAGCGGTTTACCGACATTAAAGCCGGGCTCGCAAGGTGCCGAGGTTCGGCAGTTGCAAAGCTTACTTAACGCCTGTCTTAGTCCGTCGCCAAACTTGGTCCTTGATGGGCGGTTTGCTCAGGCTACTGCGAATGCCGTGCGCCAGTATCAACAAAGCGTCGGCATTAATGCCGACAGCATCGTAGGCAAAGACACCTGGTTTTATCTGCTGAAGGGGGATAAAGCGAAAGTCGCTGCACCGATGCCTCCACCGCCACCCGCAAGTGCCAGTAGTAGCGCGGTCCAACCGGCTCCCGCGCCTAACATGCCTATGCCGATACCGGTGGAAACGGTGGGGAGCTGGACGCTGGAGCGCAAATTCTCCGAAGCCTTGCGTTTAACCGCGCCGAAACTGCCCGGCAGTATGCGCCGCGAGTTTGAAGTGCTGCTCAGTCCGGAAAGCTTGGCGATCATGGCCGCAACATTGGTTATTTGGGCTGGCGCCCACGTGTTTGGGGTTGGCGAAATCGTCGATATTCTGATGCTGGTCGGCGGCATCCTGATGTTCGGGCTCGCGGTATTCGGTGTCGCCCGCGATTTGGGCGAATTTTTGGCGATCACGGCCACTGCCGGCAATGAACAAGATCTAGACGAAGCTGCCACGCATCTGGCGGACGCAATCGCGGTGATCGGTGTTGCGGCCTTCGTCGCGCTGTTGGCAAAAGTGCGTTCTTTACGCGGAAAAAAAGGCTTGGCCCGCGAATCGGGAGCCGCCTCGGAAGCAGTAACGCCATCGCAAGCAACCGGCAAATCGGCATCCGGTAAAGCGCCGGCACGCGCGGGCGCGGCGGCGGAGGGGGAAGCCGCTGGCGGGGCCTCCACCTCCAAACAAACCGCATGTCCGGGTAAGGATTGCAAAACCGCCGGCGAGCCGATCAGCATGCTCACCGGCGAGGAAATGCTGGAAAAAATCGACTTTACTTGGGATGGCCCATTGCCCTTGGCTTGGCGGCGTTATTACCGTAGCAGCCAATCCGATGTCGATCATCAATTGGGCTATGGTTGGCTGACGCCGTTGGACGAATGGCTGGAAATCGGCGAGCGCGTGACGTTCTGCAATGCCGATGGTCAGCGTATCGATTTGCCGTTGCCCAAGCCCGGAGCCTATAGCATTAATCTACCGGAACAGGTTCGCCTGTACCGGGAAAACGGCCAGTATCGCATCGTCGATCCTAGCGGTTTGGCGAAAACCTTCACCGGTCGGTCTGGCCGTTGCCCTCTGCGGGCCTGGCACAACAGCCAGGGCCAAAGCCTGTATTTTCACCGCGACGCCAACGGCGACGTCGAGCGCATCTCCGCCAGCTGGAACAAACATTTACTGTTCGAGCGCCAAGGCCGGCGCATTGTCGCGATTCGTCCCGGCAAACGTGTCGGAAGCGGATTCGAAGCGGCCGGCGAGCCGCTGGTGAGCTATCTGTATAGCGACGCAGGCGATTTAATCGGTGCTCGCGACCGGCTCGATCAAGGCGAAACCTACGCCTATCAAAACCATGTCATCGCCCGTCGCACCCTGCCCAGCGGCTTTAACTTTTATTTCGAATGGGATCAAGACACGCCGCAAGGCAAATGTCTGCACAACTGGGGCGATAACGGAATCTACGATTACCGCTTCGAATGGTTGCCGGACGGCGTCAGTCATGCCATTGACTCGCGCGGCGGCGTCGCGATTTATCGGCACGACCCGCAAGGCCTGTTACTCTCGGAGCGTAGCCCGGAAGGCCGGGAAACCCGCCACAGCTACAATGCCGATAACCAACTGGCGCAAACCGTGGCGCCCGACGGCGGTATCACGCGTTTTAGTTACGATCAGGAAGGCCGCTTGACCGGTGTGTCCGATGCGCTGGGTTTTAGTCAGCGCGTCAAGTACGACAAACAAGGCAACGCGGTCGAGTTAATCGATGCCTTGGATCAGCGTTGGCTACGCCGCTACGACGCTAATGGCCGTCTGGAAGAAACCGTCGCCGCCAATGGCGCGGTCACCCAGTATCAATACAACGCTCAAGGCGTGCCGGTGCGCATCACCGATGCGCTGGGCCGGACTCGCTCGCTGTTGTGGGACGAACAGTTGCGCCTGGTCGGCGAGATCGGCTTCGACGGCATCAAGACCCGCTACCAATACGACGATGACGATCGTGTCGTCGCGATTATCGATCAAGACAAACGCACCACCCGTTACGGCTACGATGCCGCCGGCCGGGTCACGGCCGTGCAACACGCGGACGGCAGCACTGTGCAATTGCGCTACAACGCTGCCGGCTTGTTGACTCATTACATCGACGGCCTGGGCAACACCACTGAATATCGCTACGACGACGGCCTGTCCCAGCCCACCGCCCGCATCGATCCGCTGGGTCATGAAATGCGTTATCGCTACGACAGCGAACGCAATCTGATCGGCCTGATCAACCCGAAAGGCGAAACCTACAGCCTTAACTACGACCGCGACGAAAATCTGGTCGAAGAAATCGGCTTCGACGGCCGTATCCAGCGTTACCGCTACAACGCCGCCGGTGCGCTGGAAGCCTACCTGCAACCCGGCGCCGACGGCGATTGGAGCGTCACCCACTTCGAACGCGACCGTCTCGGCCGGCTGCTAAAAAAGCATGCCGCCGACGGCAGCCTGAGCCAATACGGCTACGATCCGCTGGGCCGCTTGCAACTGGCCAAAAATGCCGACAGCCTGGTGCTGTTGGGGTACAACGCACTGGGTCAGATCAACCAGGAAAACCAGAACGGTGCCATCGTCCGCCACAAATACGACCTGCTGGGCCGGCGCATCCACACCGAAACCCCGGACCGGCATCGCATCGACTACCGTTTCGGCGAGCGCTACCTGGACAGCATCGAATTCGACGGCCAAACCCTGACCAGCCACCGCTACGACGAACTGGGCCGGGAAATCGGCCGTAGCCAAGGCCAACTCAACACCGACTACGACTACGATCCGCTGGGGCGCTTGTTGCGGCAACGCGCCGCGCTCAAAGGCCAAGCGGCGCTCATCGGTCGCCAGTACAACTACGATGCGGCCGGTAAGCTCCGCGAACTGGACGACCTGCGCCAGGGCCGCAGCCAATACCACTACGACCCCGCCGCCCGGCTGATACGCAGCGAAGGCCTCAGTCCGGAAAGCTTCGTTCACGACCCAGCCGGCAACCTATTGGGCGCCAGCGCGGAAGGCGGCCGAATCGAAGGCGACCGCTTGTTGATGATGGGCGACCGCCACTATGCCTACGACGCCGCCGGCAACCTGATCGAGGAAAAACGCGGCAAAGCCGGCCAAATCGTCACCCGTTACCAATACGATGGCGACAACCGCCTGATCCGCGCCGAAACCCCAAACTGCGTCAGCCATTATCGCTACGACGCCTTGGGCCGGCGCATCGCCAAGCACACCGCGCAAGGCGAAACCCGTTTTCAATACGACGGCCCGCGCCTGCTGGCGGAAACCGACCGCCAGCGCAGCCGCACCTACTTATTCGAACCCGGCAGCTTCCGACCCTTGGCGCTGCACGAACAGGACCACACCCAAGCCGGCGGAACCACCTACCACTACCACCTGGATCATCTCGGCACCCCTAGGGAGCTGACCGACAGCCAAGGCCACATCGTCTGGTCTGCCAGCTACCGCGCCTACGGCAACCTAGCCCTGGCAGATATTGAGGAAATCGACAATCCGCTACGCTTTCAAGGCCAGTACTACGACGCCGAAACCGGTTTGCATTACAACCTGAACCGGTATTACGATCCTAATGCGGGGCGGTTTATTCATCAGGATCCGATTGGGTTGGCCGGTGGAAGTAATCTTTACCAATATGTTCAGAATCCAGTGAACTGGATTGATCCTTTAGGATTGACCGGAAAGGATTGCGGGCTTCAGAACGAGACAAGGCCTCCCAACATGAGCCCCCGTGGTTCAGGACGGAGCGGCGCTTTCAATGAGGCTAAGCGTCAATCGGGTGTTCCGACGAGTCAACAACCGAGCCGGGTACTGCCGAATGTGGATCGGCGGGGTAACACCCAACCAGGTCGGATATACGAATATGAGGTTCCCACATCGGGTGGAGGTACTAAAACCGTTAGGATTCGTGATGACGCAGGTGGTCATGATTTCGGAGTTGGCAACTCTCAAAATCGGGGGGCGCACTTCAATGACGAAGCAGGTAACCATTATGACTACTGAAATCATGGTTGGGGTTACTGATGATCTATCAGAAAAAAACGAAGTTTTTAATTTCAAGGAAGGTGTATGGCCGAGCGACCATGTTGTTGCAGGGGCCAGTTGGACTGTTAAGAATGTTCCTTCCCGTGACTCGCTTTGTATGATTTTGCGCTTTATTTTTGGTTTATTTTCGAAAAATATTCCGGAATACGGTGTTTGGCTATTGATCGGTAATTCCGCTTGGCAGCCCGATACGCGTGTTGTTCGTTATCGAAAGCTTTGGGGAGCACTGAAAGCTAGGGGAATGGTTATACCTGATTCAGAAAATTCACTTGAGATTCTCATGGAAAGCAATGGGAAAGTGAAATTTTTTGGAGCAACTCAATTCTATGAACATGCAATCGAGGATGTTATTAAGGCTATTGCGGATGAGCGTTGCGCTTATATTGTTGCCTTCCCTGGTCATTGTGGAATTCGAGATGTGCTAGAAATGGGATGGAGCGGTGACCTTAACGAGGATTCTAAAATGCTTGTTTCCTTACAAAATAAGGGTGCATTGATTTTTAAGAAAATTGGTGAATTTGATGATTGCGAGGTCGGGTTTTTGGTGCTTGGTAATCCGGAACTTGTAAGAACATTGCTGAATTAATTCAGACCTATAATTTGTAGTGGTTGAAACTTAATCTGGTAGTTACTGGATTTTTATAGGTGTCTGTCAGGCTAAGGGGATATTCGGCTCACCTTGTGCTTTAGATTGTAGCTATGTAAGCCTCCATCTGCCCCACCTCGCCAGGCATTCAGCCCGCAGGTACGGTTAGCGTCAGCGTAATCGTGCGCAAGGAAGTGCACTGATTCGCAGTTAAGCCCTGAATCAGAAAGCTTGGTTCTCGTTCGGACGGCAACCGAATATAAGAAAAACGCGGCAAGGCCGGCCACATTGTCACCCGCTACCAATACGACAGCGACAACCGCCTGGTGCGCGTCGAAACCCCGCAAGGCGCCACTCATTACCGCTACGACGCCCTGGGCCGGTGCATCGCCAAGCACACCGCGCAAGGCGAAACCCGTTTTCAATACGACGGCCCGCGCCTGCTGGCGGAAACCGATCACCAGCGCAGCCGCACCTATCTATTCGAACCCGGCAGCTTCCGGACCTTGGCGCTGCACGAACAGGACAACACCCAAGCCAGCGGGAATGCCTCTACCACTACCATCTGGATCATCTCGGCATTCATCAAGGCTAGCCAGAATTAAAGTCTTTTTCGTAAAATTTCACCAATCTCCTCATCCGCCAACACAATCGGATTGGTCTGCATGCTGCTGCCGCGCGCATTGGCGATGACGTGCGGGAAGTCGGCCTCGGTAATACCGTAGACGCTAAGACGGTCCAGTTTCAGCCTATTACTCCAGTCGGCCAGCAGCGCGATCAATGCGTCGCGGGCCAATTGGTCGTCTAGTTCGTTTTGGCCGCTTAGTAACCGGCCGACTGCGGCGTATTTGGCGAGGGCCGGATTGGCCGGTTCGCGGGCTTGCATTGCGCGGATGTTGACGTCGGTTGCGACAGCGACTAGCGTGCCGCATACCACGCCGTGCGGGATCGGGAAGAAGGCGCCCAGGGGGGATGCCAAGCCGTGCACGGAACCCAAGCCCACTTGTGCCAACGTGATGCCGGACAACAGCGCGGCGTAAGCCATCGCAGCGCGGCCTTCGCCGGCTTCCGGTTCGGCTCCGTGCCAGGCTGCGAAAAAGCCGTCTTTGACGGCCTGCATGCCACTCCAGGCCAACGCGTCGGTGAACGGATTGGCCTTGGCCGAGACGTAGGATTCCAGCAATTGCGTCAATGCGTCCATGCCGTCGGCGGCGAGTAGTGCCGGCGAACAGCTGGCCAACAAGTCCGGGTCGAGGATGGCGTATTCTGGTACCAGGCATTCGTCGCGGAACGATTTTTTGAAGCCTTGCGGGCCTTGCACACTGAGCACCGAATTTTTGGTGGCTTCGCTGCCGGTGCCGGCGGTGGTCGGCACCGCGATGAACGGTGTGCTGGGGCCGCGATACGGTTTGTTGCGGCCTACGCCTTCCAAATAATCCATCACCGAGTCACCACTGGGGAGCAAGCCGGCGATGGCCTTGGCGGCATCCAATACGCTGCCGCCGCCAATAGCGACCACGACTTCGATATGCTCGTTACGGAATTGGTCCACCGTGTCGTCGATCAATTGCGGCGAGGGTTCGCCGGACACTATGCAATGCCGCCATTCGACGCCTTGCCCGGCCAAATCGTCAATAAAGCGTTGCCAGCGCTGCGTGCCGAAAAACGACTGCTTGCCTGTGACCAGCAGTGCTTTGCGGCCGTATCCGGCGATCAGCGCCGGCGCTTCGTTTAAACGGCTGCGGCCGAACAAAATCCTGGGCAAGCGGGCAATATAAAACGGTTTGAAAGCCTGCATGCTCAAGCCTCCGGAAACAAGGCTTTATATGGAACGCCTTGGCGCGGCTGGGCCATCCAGTCGGCGACCGCGTCGCGCCAGGCCAGATAATGTTCGGTTTGTTTGTGCGCCGCCGCATCTTCCGCGGTTGCGTAGACTTCGTACAGGATAAACTGGCTGGGGTTGTCCGGGACTTGCAGTACATCGAAGCGGCGGTTGCCGGATTCCCGTACCGAAGCTAAATGGTTCAAGCGGGTGGCGGCGATGAAGTCGTCGATATGCTCGGGTTTGACGTGGACGTGAACGAGGGTAACGTGCATGGCTTAACGAATGAAGAAGTGATACCAGCCGCTAAGCATAGGCCAAAACTGGCGGCGATGGCAATGCTAGGCTGGGTATTAGGGTTTTGGGCGAACTCTAATTTGCAGGCTGCCCAAGCCCCGATCTTGCAATAATTTTGAATACGGTTGTTTGTGGATCCTTTGATCGAATCCTTACGCCAACTACGGACGTCTATGGCAGAATGTATTCATTTATGTTTTTTAAGGGATGATCGTATGTTGTTAACCAGAATACTGCCGATTTTGTTTGCTTCCATCCTGGCGTCGTGTGCGGATGTGCCCGAGCAGCCGGCCCCACCACCGCCTACTGTTGTTGAGTTGACGCTAAACAGCACCGCTTCTATTAACCCCGATGCCGACGGTAAGGCGTCGCCGGTGGTGCTAAGAATCTATGAGTTACGAGAGCAAAGCGGTTTTAACGGTGCCGATTTTTTTGCCATATTCGATAAAGAGCAGGCCACATTGGGCGCGGATTTGGTACGTAAGCAAGAGTTGGTGTTAAAACCCGGCGAGAATAAAACCTTGCGGATCGAACCAGCCGCCGATACCCGGATACTGGGTTTTTTCGCGGCTTTTCGTAAACTGGATAATGCCGGCTGGCGCACGTTGACCGAGTTGAAGGCGCATCAGAACAATGCGGTTGTACTGAAACTGGATGCGAATGCTTTAACCGTCACCAATACGCCAACCGAGCCACCGCCCCCCGCACCTAAGGAAGACTAACCGAAGAAAAAATTTGCGGGACTATGGGTTGCCAAATCCTTAGTCCCTGATCGTTGAAAGTGCTTAAAAAATCGGCACGACCAGCACAAATACGAACGCTACTACCGTCCAAATCACGATCTTGGTTTTTAAAGGGGTGTGGCGCCACAGGGTTTTCAGTTCATCTCGCATAGCTTGCAAGCGTTCTTCGGCGGCGCGAATGCGTTTAAACGCGCCTTTTAGCGTCTGGCTTTCCTGTTTTTGCTGTTCTTCATACAGCAATTCGTCGAGCTGGGAATAGAACACATCGCAATGCGGACACTTAAACTCCTCGCCTAATCTGGGCTGGCCGCATTGCGGGCAGTTTTTCATGCTAACTCCTTAGAAACTCGCTTGCCTTGATGGCCCCCATCAAGGCAATGCGGGAAAAATTTACGCAGCGATACCGTTATGTCTGAGCAGGGCGTCGATATTGGGTTCGCGGCCGCGGAAGTTTTTGAATAGTGTCATCGCGTCGCTACTGCCACCTTGCTCCAGGATGTTGTGCAAGAACGCCTCGCCTGTGGTTTGGTCGAAGATACCTTTTTCTTCAAACAAGGAAAACGCGTCCGCCGATAACACTTCCGCCCATTTGTAGCTATAGTATCCGGCCGCGTAACCGCCGGCGAAAATATGCGAAAAGCTGTGGGCGAAGCGGTTGAAGTCCGGGACCTTGACTACGGCCACTTGATCGCGCACCTGTTTCAGGATGCTGTAAATCTGGCCGCCCTTGGCCGGGTCGTAATGTTGGTGCATCTTGAAATCGAATAAGCTAAATTCCAATTGGCGCACCATCATCATGCCGGCTTGGAAGTTCTTGGCGGCCAGCATTTTGTCGTACAAGGCATCGGGCAGAGGTTCGCCGGTTTGGTAATGGCCGGAGATCAGGCCCAGTGCTTCTTTTTCCCAGCACCAGTTTTCCATGAACTGGCTGGGCAGTTCCACCGCATCCCATTCGACGCCATTGATACCGGATACGCCAAGATGATCGATTTGGGTCAACATATGATGTAGGCCATGGCCGAACTCGTGAAACAGGGTTTCTACTTCGTCGTGCGTCAGCAAAGCCGGGTCGTTGCCGGTCGGTGGGGTAAAGTTGCAAGTCAGGTAAGCCACTGGTGTTTGCAATTCGTCGCCTATTTTTTTGCGGCAGACACAATCATCCATCCAGGCGCCACCACGTTTTTTGGCGCGGGCGTATAAGTCCAGGAAGAAGCGACCGCGCAATTGGCCGTTTTTATCCAGGATTTGGTAAAAGCGCGCGTCTGGGTGCCAGGTGTCGAAATCTTTGATTTCACTGATTTGCAAGCCGTAGAGTTTCTCGACTATGGCAAACAGGCCGGGTACGGCCTTGCTGTCGGGGAAATAGGCTTTCACTTCTTCTTGCGATAGTTGGTAGAAATGCTGACGCATTTTTTCCGAGTAATAACCGATGTCCCAAGCTTGCAAGTCGTTTAGGCCGTGTTCGGCGGCGGCAAACTCTTTTAGTTCGGTCAAATCTCGGCGGGCCTGGCGCCAGGATTTGTCGGCCAGGTCTTCCAAAAACTTCACGACGTCGTCGGTAGATTTGGCCATTTTGGTGGCCAGCGAATATTCGGCGTAGTTGTTAAAGCCTAGCAGTTGGGCTTTTTCGTGGCGCAAGGCCAGAATTTGCTCCATGATCTCCGAGTTGTCCCATCGGCCGGCATGTGGACCTTGATCGGAGGCGCGGGTGCAAAAGGCTTCGTAGTGTTCGCGGCGCAGTTCCCGATTATCAGCGTAGGTCATTACCGCCAGGTAGGATGGAAATTGCAGATTGATCAGCCAACCCTCCTTGCCTTCCGCTTCGGCGGCTTGTTTGGCTTGTGCCAGGGCCGATTCCGGCAGGCCCGCCAAGTCGGCGATATGGGTAATCTGCTTGTGCCAGGCATTGGTGGCATCCAGCAGATTTTCTTCGTACTGGCTGGCCAGCTTGGATAATTGCTGATTGATGTCTTTGTAGCGAGCTTGTTGCTCGGTAGGCAAGTCCACGCCGGATAAATGAAAATCGCGCAGGGCGTTATTGACGATTTTTTGTTGGGCACGGTCGAGTTCGGCAAAGTCGGCGCTGTCGTGGATGGCCTGATAAGCCTCGTATAAAGCCCGGTTCTGGCCGGTTTCGGTGGCATATTCGCTGAGTTTGCCCAGGCAGGCATTGTAGGCGTCGCGCATCGCTTCGCTGTTGACCACCGAATTCATGTGGCTGACCGGCGACCACGCTTTGTTGAGGCGGTCCTCGGCGGCTTCGATGGGCTCGATCAGGTTTTGCCAGGTGTAAGGGCCGCCGGCTTCCAGCTGGCGTGCGATGGTTTGCCGGGCGTCGCTCAGCAACTGATTGATCGCAGGTTCTACGTGTTCGGGCAGGATTTTAGAAAATTGCGGCAGTTCGGTGTTTTCTAGCAAGGGATTGGTCATGTCGGCAGCCAGTCTGATATGAATATCGGGATGATTAGGATAATAAATGCATGGCGGCGTTGACCCGGTTTTGGGCTTTTTTCAACACCATCAAGGAAAAGTCAGGATTCAGTTTACCGTGATTTAGTTTGCTGTAAGCCGGAATCGAGTTGATATAAGGCAGATCCCGGGCATTGCCGGAACCGAAATAGCTGTGCAATTTGGCGAGGATGACGATGTCGGTCATCGTTAGTTCCGGGCCGCTGTCGTACAGCCAGTTTTCTGCTTGATGCGGAATGTTGCCCAGTTGTTCGGGAAATCCGAGGGTATGCAGCATCAGCACACCTACCGGGCCGCGCAAATAGGGCAGCGCGGTTTTTAGTTCCTGAAAGCTGGGGCCGCCGTCGGGAAATTGTTCGGCAAAATGCAGTAAGGGAATCGCGCCGATGTCGGCAATCAAACCGCCCAGCAGGGCGTCCTCCGGGTTGATGTTGCTGCACTCCTGTGCCAACACGAAGCTTAAACTTGAGACATACAGGCTGTTTTTCCATAATGTCTGCATGCCTTTCATGAGTTCCGGGTCGGTGCAGCTGAATAATTGTTTCATGCTGATGCCCATCACCAGATTCCGCGTCGCATTCAGGCCGATGCGGGCTACCGCGTCATGGCAATTGTTGATCGGTATTTCTGTGGCATACAAGGGGCTGTTCGCCACCTGGATTAATTTTGCCACGATAGGCGGGTCCAGTTGAATAATGTCAGCGGCCCCACGGATACCGATGTCTTTTTGCACCGCATCTTTCAGTTTCAGTGCTACGTCAGGTAAGGAGGGCAGGCGGAGTTTGTTTTCCCGATAGGCTTGGGCGAAGCTGTTGAAGAAGCGGCTGCCATTAATCGGTTCCGGCAGTTGAATATCGACCAGCTCCACGCAATTGGCGCTTTCCTGGCTTTTATCCGTCCACAAACGGTTGAGTTGGATAGGGATTTCCAAAATGCGCACATCGCTGAGCGCCGTGGCGGTAGCGCCGCAGCGGCTACCGCTGTTCAGCGGCAGATTGGCTAACGTGGAATCGGCGTCGATTTGATAGCGGCTAGCACTATCCGGCTGCATAGACAGTTGTCCGGCCAACAAATACAGGACGCTGCTGGTCGGTTGCCCCAGGGTAAAAATAATCGCCCCCTTGGCGTAGGCCAAACTGAGATGCGGCAATGAGCTTAAGGCGGCGTCATCCAGATCACGCAAGGGAGCGAATTTTTTCAGTTGTGCGACTGTAAGAGTTTGCTGATGGGTGGTGTTGGGTTTGGATGCCGCGCTGTCGGTTGGCTGACTATACGGTTGTTCAGCGCCAGATGTCACTGCTCTCGGGGTTGACTTTTTGGCGGCGGTATTTTTTTCCAGTAGCTTGGAAAACCAGTTCATCTTATGTCCTGAAAAAGTTTATGGCCTCGGCAATTTGTTGTTTTGCGTCCTGTAGTGCTTTCAGCGACATGTCTGGCGTCAGTGCGCTATCGTCCAGTTTTTGAAAGGCAGGCAAGGTGTTGAGTGGCGGCAGTTTTTGGGTGTTGGCACCGCCGAGTTGGCTGTGAAATTTGGCTAACAAAACGACGTCATACAACTGCAAACCCTGGCCGTCGTCGAAGTACCAATTTGTGGTATTGACGGGAATTTGCTGAAAACTATCGGGGAAATGCCATTTTTTCAAAATATAGGTGCCTAACAAACCTTGCAGACAGGCGATGCTGGCCTGTAATTCTTCTTCGGTATACTTTGAAATATCAAGGCTTTCGGCAAAGGTGACGATAGGTAAAGCACCAATATTGTGAATTAACCCGGCCAGTAAGGCTTCGTCGGCGTTTACTTTTCGGGTTAGTCCGGCCAAGGTGTGGCTGAGGCTGGCAATCTGGATGCTTTGTTTCCAAAGTGTCTGAATAATGTTGTTCAATTGCCGGTTGCGGCTTCTGAACAACTGGTGCAGGCTGATGCTGGTCACCAGGTTTTGCGTGGTTTTAAAGCCTAGCCGATTCACTGCATCATGACTGCTGGTGATCGGGTTGCTGCCACGGTAGATCGGGCTATTGGCCACCTGAATCAGTTTGGAGGATATAACCGGGTCCAGGTTTAAAATCTTCACCGCATCGGCGATGCTGATGTCTTTTTGCAAGGCGCTGCGCAAACGCAAGGCAACATCCGGTAGGCTGGGAACATGCAGATTGTCGGCTCTGAACGCATCGCAAAAGCTGTCGAAAAAAAAGCTGTCTCGCAGCTTGGGCGGAATGCTCTCCGGGTTGATCAGCGGATTGTTGATGGGTTTGCTGCTGCGCTGCAAGTTGGACAGCGGCATGTAGATGATTTGGGTCGGTGATTTGGCAATCGCGCTGAAGGCGTGTTCGCCGGATGTTGCCAGCGGATAACAGGCTTTAAAAGTATCGGCTTCGACCGTATAACCGGCGCCATTATTCGCTTCCAGATAGACGTTGCCGGTGTACAGATAGCTTAATTGTTCGGCCTCGGCGCCGCGGTTAAATATGATGTCGCCGGGGTTGAAGTTCCGCATGGTCACCGGTATTGCCAACAAGTCCGCCGCCGGCAAGTCCCCCAGCGGGATGAGCTTTTGCAGGTAGCTCAAGGGCAATTGGTTGACGGTTGCTGCGGGGGGGCTGCTCTCTGTCGGCGTTTTGTCCGGTGATTTTTTTAAAAATTTCCAGATCATGCGGCTAGGACGAAAAGATGCTCAATGCTTCGTGAATTTTAGTTTTGGCATCGTGCAAGATTGCCAGCGTATTTTCCGGAGACAAAGAGAAGTTTTTCAATTTGGCCGCGGCGGGGATGGCGGTAATCGCCGGCAGATCGGCGGTGGCTTTTTTGCCGATCAAGGCATGGAGTCTGGACAGGACTACTATATCGGTCACCGTCAAGGTATCGCCGCTGTTTTGAAACCAGTCGCTGGACGACTTGGCCACGTCGATGAATTCTTCGGCAAAATCCCATTCTTTCAACACCACGGCGCCGACCGGGCCTTTGATGATGGGCATGGCTTCCATGATTTCGGCGTCGTTATGGTATTCGGGTGGTAAGTTGGCGGTAAAACTCAGAAAGGGAATCACGCCGATGTCGCAGACCAATCCGGCCAGTAAGGCATTCTCAGGATTTTGCTGCATGCTGTGGCTGGCCAGCACATGGCTCAGGCCGGACAGATAAAGGCTTTGCTTCCACAGATCTTCCAAATGATTTTTAATCAGCGGCGATTTGCTTTTGAAAATCTGCTTCATACTCAGCGCGGTTACCAGGTTGCGCGTGGCATTCAAGCCGATACGCACGACAGCGTCCTTACAGTTTTTCGCGGGTACGTTGGTTAGATATAGTGGACAATTGGCAACTTCGATCAATTTGGCGGAGATGGCCGGATCCAGCTGGATGATCTTGACTGCTTCGTCGATGTTGACATCTCTTTGGATGGCTTTGCGCAAATTGATCGCCACTTCAGGCAGCGAGGGGATTTCTATCTCGTGGTCGTTATTCTCAAAGTGTTCGACGAATAAGCTCAATAGCCGGTTGTCATGCAAACCTTCCGGAATGGACAATTTGCCGTGGTCTTGGCGGCTCGGCGTCAGCATGATTTTCAGGGATACCCGCAACAGGTCTATCTCGGTTTTGGCGGTCGCGGTGGCGGTGTGCTTGATACCGCTGCATATCGGGAATTTGGCTTGTGCGCTGCCTGCCGATATTTCATAGCTTTTGCCGTTGTGGTCGGCCAGGATCACTGTGCCGCGCAACAAATACATTGCGCAAGTCGCCTGCTGATTGACGCTGAACAAGGTGCTGCCGGCTGGCAGGGTTTCGACGTGATTTTCAGTGGCGAAAGTTTGTAATATCTCGTCGCTTAAATTCCTGATGGGGAATAACTGTTTTAGAGTTTCCGGCGTAATGCGTTGCCCACCGCTCTGCGGTTTGCCTTTAGCTTGGGATTTTTCAAAAAAAGCTCTAATTCCACTCATAGTATTCCAGTAAACGTTAATGGCGGGCGGTTTGGGGAGATTGTTACCATGGACATCGCCCCGGTCAATAATTTCATCCGTTCGTGTTGTGCAATTCTCTTTCGGCGTTTAACAGGCCAATTACGGGCGATGTGTGCGGACGCACGCCTCGCCAAATAAAGAACGCTTCGGCGGCCTGCTCTACCAACATGCCCAAGCCGTCCAGGCTGTGCGCGGCGTTATTCGCCAAGCCCCATGTCACAAATGCGGTGGCTTGGTTGGCATAAGCCAGATCGTAGCAACTACCGCCCGCTTTCAACAGCGCGGCGGGCAAGGGCGGCAAATCGCCGCTGAGGCTGGCCGACGTGGCGTTGATGATCAAATCGAATTGGCGATCTATAAGATTAGCGTAATCGCAAGCTTGCACCGCGCCTAGTTCCGCGAAGTCCTCGGCAATAGCTTGGGCTTTGCCCGCATTGCGATTGACGATGACCAATGTCGATGGCCGTTGTTCCAGTAGGGGAGGGACGATGCCGCGTGTGGCGCCTCCTGCCCCTAGAATCAAAATCTTGGCGTCCTTCAGCGTGATGGCATGGTTTATTGTTAAGTCGTTAAGCAAGCCGATGCCGTCGGTGTTGTCGCCCAAAATGCTGTCATCCGCTTGGCGGACTAAGGTGTTGACGGCTTTTGCTTGACGAGCGCGCTCTGTCAGTTGGTCGGCATATTGCCAAGCCAGTTCCTTGAGCGGGACGGTGCAATTCAGGCCTTTGCCGCCTTCGGTGAAAAAATGGGTGGTAGCCGCTGCAAAAGTTTCCGCAGGGACCTCCTGGGCGACGTAGTCCATGAGTTGGCCGGTTTGCTCGGCAAATAATTTATGGATGCGCGGTGATTTACTGTGGCTGATCGGTTGGCCGAATACCGCGTAATTATCAATTTTCATCATCGGTACTGTATTTGCTGCGCCAATATTCCCAGAGGAAGGTGCAGGCTGTCACCAGCACACCCAGTCCTATACTGATAGGCATAAAGTTCTCAAAATAGGCGACGATCAGCGCGCAGGTCGCGAGGAAAAAGCCGAGTAAGCTGTATTGCCAGCCGATGCGTATGCCATCCAGCATCGTCGCCAAGGCCAGGATCAACAAAATCACCAAGCTGGCGCTTCTGTCGGACAACTCTTCGGATTTGTTAAGCAATGCGGCGGCTATCACCACAACCAGTGTATGCAGCCAATGCAGGCCTTGGGCTTTGACGATGTCGCCAAAGTCGTTGTCGTTGGTTCTGGTTTGCAGCCAGGACACGAAAATAGATAGCATGCCAAACACGATCACCATAAATAACCAATAGCCATAGCCATCGTGCGGGTTGAATTCAGTGATAGCGATGCCTAACAGCGACAAAACGACCAGTAGGATAAATACCGCCTGTTCCAGGCCGAAGTAACGTCGGCGCTGTTCAGGCGGTTCGTCGGTCGAGTTGTTGTCATCGAAATCTAGGTCGTCGTTCATGCCGAGTCCATTTGTGTAGTTGTTATTGTTGTTTTAGCCACTGGGCAGCGGATTTGGCGTAGTAAGTCAGTATGGCGTCGCAGCCGGCACGCTTGAATGCTAGCAGGGATTCCATCACCACTTGTTGTTCGTTTAGCCAGCCGTTTTGCGATGCCGCTTTCAGCATCGCATATTCGCCGCTGACCTGATAGGCAAAGGTCGGTACGCCGAATTGATCCTTGGCGCGGCGGATGATGTCCAGATAGGGCATGCCGGGTTTGACCATGATCATATCGGCGCCTTCGCGTAAATCCAGAGCAATTTCCCGCAAGGCTTCATCGGAATTGGCCGGATCCATTTGATAGCTGTATTTATTGCCGCCGCCGAGATTACCGGCTGAGCCAACCGCATCGCGGAACGGGCCGTAGAAGCTGGAGGCGTATTTGGCCGAATAGGCCAGAATTCGGGTGTTGCTATGGCCATGCGATTCCAGGGCGGTTCTGATTGCACCGATGCGGCCGTCCATCATGTCGGAAGGGGCGACGATGTCGGCGCCGGCTTCGGCATGCGACAAGGCCTGTTTGCAGAGAACTTCAACAGTTTCGTCGTTGACGACGTAGCCTTGGTCGTTTAGCAATCCATCCTGGCCGTGTGAAGTAAAAGGGTCTAGCGCCACATCGGTGATTACCCCCAATTCCGGCAGCGCATCTTTCAAAGCCCGAACGCAACGTTGTGCCAGGCCGTGAGGGTTATAAGCTTCTTCCGCGCTTAAGGATTTTTTGTCCGGATCGGTCACCGGGAATAGGGCAATGGCGGGTACGCCCAGATTTAATAAGGTTTCGGCTTCGCGTAGCACCAGGTCGATGGATAATCTATTGACGCCCGGCATGGAAGCGACGGCTTCTTGTTTATTATTGCCCTCGATAACAAATAGCGGGCAGATTAAGTCGTCGCTACTTAAGCGATTTTCCCGCATCAACCGTCGGGAAAATGCCTGATAACGCATCCGGCGCATCCGGGTGGCCGGGAAAAAGTCGTTAGGGTATGACATCTCTTCCATAGTAATATAGTGGGGTACTTGCCGGCCCCGTGGGCTGGCTAGAATCTGGAGCCGGTTTAGTGCTTCGGCCTTTATTTTAGCAGTGTATCGAATGAAGGCGGTTGAAATTAGCCGGCGATACTTTTTTGAGATGGTTTTTATGAATATCAAACGTCATATGCATTTTATATTTGTAGTGGTTTTTAGCTTGTTTGTCGGCATGTTTTTGTCTTTGCCTGCTGCCGCGGCTGATCTGAGCGAGCCGCAACGCACTATTGAGGAGGCGTCCAACAAGTTGAAGCAACGCTTGCAGGATCCTGCATTTCCACACGATTTCCAAAAAATCAATGCCTTCGTCCAGGAAGTGATTTATCCAAATGTGGATTTCGATCTGATTTCTTCGCTAGTGTTGGGGAAAATGTGGAAGGATGCTTCCCCGGCCGAAAAAGAAAGCTTTAAAAAAGAGTTTCAGGTGTTGTTGATCAGGACCTATTCCCGAGCTTTCTTTGAATTTAAAGATTGGTCCGTGCGGTTTTTGCCGATCACCCCGGAAGAAGACGAAAGAAAAGTTCTGATCAAAACCGAAGTGCTGCAACCCGGGTTGCAGCCTATCGCTGTTAACTATCGGATGCTGAACGTCAAAGGCCAATGGAAAGCTTACGACATCATGATCGAAGGCGTAAGTTTGGTGACCAACTATCGCACCAGCTTCAAAAACGAAGTGGAGCGCACCGGTTCGTTGCAAGAGGTTATCAACCAATTGGCCAAGCGTAATACCGAAGCGTTAAACAGCAAGAATAATTCATAAGTTTTTCCCCTTCTTAAATGTTCCCGGTTGTGCTGTTCACGGCAGCCGGGAATCGCCATCTGTATGCAATCCGCTAAAGACTCTCTGTACGCCAGTCCGCTGGGCGAAATTGGCGCTTTTTCCTTCGACGAAGCTGTCGTCAAAGTCTTTCCAGACATGATCCAGCGCTCGGTTCCCGGTTACAGCACCATCATCTCGGCTATCGGTTTATTGGCGGCACGCTTTGCCAAGGAAGATAGCGTTTGCTACGATTTGGGCTGCTCGTTGGGGGCGGCGACCTTGGCTATGCATCAGCAAATCACCACTAAGAATTGCCGAATCGTTGCTGTGGATTGTTCGGCTGCAATGGTTCAGCAATGCCGACAAAATCTGTCGGGTGTGTCCGGCGGAGCCGAGATAGAAATCGTCTGTGCTGATATTCGCGACATGGCGATTAGCAATGCCTCGGTGGTTGTGCTGAATTTTACGTTGCAGTTTATTCCGTTGGCTGATCGGCAGGCTTTTTTGACCACGATCTATCGCGGTTTGTTGCCGGGCGGGATTTTGATTTTGTCAGAAAAGCTGGCGTTCGACGATGCTCGACAGCAGGCTTTGCAGATTGATATGCATCATTTATTTAAAAAAGCCCAAGGCTATAGCGAGCTGGAAATCAGCCAAAAGCGCAGCGCCCTCGAGAATGTGTTGATACCGGAAGCCTTTGCTGCGCATCAACAGCGCCTGAAAGCGGCGGGGTTCGCCAGCGCGGAAGTTTGGTTTCAGTATTTCAACTTCGCTTCGATGATTGCATTGAAATGACGCTTTACGAAGGTCTTTATCAAACATTGGCGGCGGCCGGCGACGAAGTCTGGGTAAACCGTTTGCCTGAGCAATTGGCGGCGGCTTTTGCGGATTCGTCGCATGGCGATCTAAAGCGCTGGCAACAGGCAGTAGAGGATTTGCCGGACTTGATGCCGTCCAGTGTCGATTTGTTGGAGAGTGTCAGAATAGGTCAGGCAGAGGATATTTCCGAAGAGGTGCGGGCCGGTTTACGCGAACAATTGATGCAGCTGCATCCTTGGCGGAAAGGGCCTTATCGGATATTTGGCATCGACATCGATACCGAATGGCGCTCGGATTGGAAATGGAATAGGCTGAAAGAACAGATTGCACCACTACGGAATCGACTGGTTTTGGATGTCGGGTGTGGCAATGGTTATCATTGTTGGCGCACGCTCGGTGCGGGAGCGAGACTGGTGGTTGGCATTGACCCTACTTTGCTCAGCGTGATGCAGTTTCAGGCTATCCGTAAGCTGCACGGCGAAGCGCCGATTTATCTATTGCCGCTGGGGATAGAAGATGTGCCGCCCAACATGGGGTTGTTCGATACGGTGTTTTCGATGGGGGTGTTGTATCACCGTCGCTCGCCTATCGATCATTTGCTGGAATTAAAGGGCTGTTTGCGTTCGGGCGGCGAATTGATTTTGGAGACTCTGGTGGTTGAAGGCAATTCGGAACAAGTGTTGGTGCCGGAGGGGCGTTATGCGCAAATGCGCAATGTGTGGTTTTTACCTAGCTGCGCAGCTTTGATGTTATGGATGCGTCGTTGCGGATTTAAAAATATTCGCCTAGCCGATGTTTCCAAAACCTCTGTCGAGGAGCAACGCAGTACCGAATGGATGCGGTTTCATTCTTTGGCGGAATTTTTGGATCCGCATACTCCGGATTTGACTTGCGAAGGCTTGCCGGCGCCGGTTCGGGCGGTGATTGTGGCTAGCGTCGACTAATCAGCGGATTTTTGTTTTTGAATTGTAAAATTGAAAGAAAGGGCTAAGATTGCCTAGCCCACAAGATCAGCTGATTTTTCATGAGCTGATTCGTCCGGGCGTTCTTTATTTATCTTAAGTCGGAGAAAATCCATGAAAAAGTTATTTATGCTTTTAATGCTGTGTTCTTTTGTCGTTTTGGCCGATCCTATCAATATCAACCAAGCTGATGCTGACACTATTGCCAAGACGCTGACCGGCATAGGTCCGAAGAAGGCCGAGGCCGTGGTCCAATACAGGAAGGAGCATGGTGATTTTAAATCATTGAAAGATCTGGAAAATGTGCCGGGAATTGGTGAGAAAACCATCCAGCAGAATGAAAAGAATATCTTGATTGGCGATCCTGCCCCCGCTACTGCAGTGAAAACCGATAAGCCAGAGAAGCCGGAAAAACCCCAAGAAGCCAAAAAATCAAAATAAGGCGACTGAGTTGGCGTGCTTGGGTTTGGCCTGCCAACTCATTTGAGTCTGTTTTGTCTGAAATACACACTCGTACATATTCGACGTCCGGGTGGTTTAGCCAAATGTCGAGCCGTTCCAGCCCCAAAAATCAGCCGGACAGTTACTGAACTCGATATATATCCGATCTTGAGGGATTGAAAGCCGGGTATTGAGCAATTGGCATATTGATGCGGACAAGTTTTTGGCTTGGCTACTGCTCAGGCCAATGCTCTTGCATTCCAGATATGCTAGGGGCGATGTGTTGCCGGCAAACAGCATGGCGTTGTGTTCCTCAATACTAATCATGACATAGCGCTCTGGTTTGCCTGTCTCTTTGGACACCAGTTGCGATAGCTCGCCTAGCAATTTTGATTTCAGTTCCTTGTCCAGCGTTGAGTTGGTGTTCAATTTTAAAAAGGGCATGATTAGTCTCCTGTTTTTTTATGGGGGGCTAGATTGCCGGCCAGTGCTGAATGATCCGGTATTCGACACCATCCGATCCTGAGCAGGATTCTACCAAGCAGAAGCCGTTTGATCGCCAAAGAATGGGGACGAAATCGAGATCGATTGCCGAATTAGCCTTTTTAACTAAAGTGACGTGCGGCTTGAATGGTCTGTTTTCGATGGGTATGCCTTGTTGTTTGGCTATGCGGGCCAAGTTTTTGTTTAATATCGACACGCTTTGATCGAATTGACAGGCAGTCAGGCATAGTACGGCAGGTTTTTTCCAGAAACTCAGGCGGTCAAAACTCAACGTTATCGGCGGCGATGGCAGTTTTCCCGCTTCCCCGGTGATTCCGGCCTGTTGTTCTGGAGAAATTCTCCCTAAAAACAACACGGTGACATGTAAATTTGCTTCTTTAACAGGTTTTCCGGTCCGGTTTAGTTTGTTGATTAACGCCGCGCATTGTTGTCTGCCGTTTTGTTCCGGCCATAAGGCAAAAAAGAGACGTTTCAAGCTGTCCTTCTCCGGTTGTTGTTAGATGGAGGTATGACTTTTTCATATTTTCGATGGTAGGTAAAATACTGGGGTTTGGGTGCCGAGAGCAGGCTAAAGGGGGCTGTTTTATTGCTACGAGGATAGGCAATTAGCCAAAAAAAAATCAAGATTTATCAGCTCGTAAGCGGTGAATCCTAAAATGGAAATTGAATTTTGCTCGGCTTGCCTTTGGGTTTGTTCAGCTTTAGGTTCCGTCGCGGAATTGTCTAGTAACAATTTGTCCGCATAAGCTATAGACTGCGCGTAGTTGCTAAGCATTGACATATATCCCATTTCTACCTTACAGTTACAAATGCATCACACGTACGTGACAAGCCTAGCGGGTTGTGGCAATTTGCAAGAATCGGCTATTACTAAAAATTAAAACTTTCGGAGCACATCACATGGCAAGACCATTAATTCAAATGGCGTTGGATTCACTGGATTTCAACCAAACAGTTGCATTGGCAGATCAAGTAGCACCCTATGTCGACATTTTTGAAATCGGCACTCCTTGCATTAAATACAACGGTATCAACTTGGTTAAAGAACTGAGACAACGCTACCCAGATAAATTGTTGTTGGTTGACCTGAAAACCATGGACGCAGGCGAATACGAAGCCGGTGCTTTTTATGCTGCTGGCGCGGATATCTGCACCGTGTTGGGCGTATCCGGTTTGGCTACTATCGCAGGCGTTATCAAGGCTGCGAAAAAACATGGCGCTGAAACTCAAATCGACTTGATCAACGTGGCCGACAAAGCCGAATGCGCGAGAGAGTCTGTTAAATTGGGCGCGCAAATCGTTGGTATTCACACAGGTCTCGACGCACAAGCAGCCGGTCACACGCCATTTACCGATCTGAACGACATCGCTCGTTTGGGCCTGAATGTGCGTATCTCTGTCGCTGGCGGTATCAAACAAGCGACTGTACAACAAGTCGTTGAAGCTGGCGCCAACATCATCGTTGTTGGTGCTGCTATTTACGGTGCTCCTTCACCTGCTGAAGCTGCTCGTGAAATCCGTGAATTGGTTGACGCAGCGGCGGTATAAGTCATGCATCAGCAGTTAATTATTGACAAAATCTCAGGGATTCTGGAAGCGACACCCGACTCGCATGACAAAACCTTGGTGGACATGCTGGATCAGGCTAAGCGCATTTTTATATCGGGCGCTGGCCGTTCAAAGCTAGTCGGCAATTTCTTTGCTATGCGTTTGATGCATGGCGGCTATGACGTTAGCGTTGTCGGTGAAATTGTTACGCCAAGCATCAAAGCTGGCGATTTGTTGATCATTATTTCCGGCTCTGGTGAAACCGAGCAGTTGATTGCCTTTACCAAAAAAGCCAAAGAAGTCGGCGCAAAGATTGTGTTGATTTCGGCTAAGGACGATTCAACGATTGGCGACATGGCTGATGTCACTTTGCAAATCGGCAGATCCGAACAATACGGTAAAGTCAAAGGCATGCCTATGGGTACTGTGTTTGAATTGTCTACCTTGTTTTTCCTGGAAGCGACAATTTCGCATGTAATCCATGACAAAGGCATTGCAGAAGAAGAGATGAGATCAAGACACGCCAATTTGGAATAACTTAGCGTGTGAACCTGTGGCCGGAGAGATTCGGTCACGGGTTTTTTACATTACATTCGGGTGTCAAGGCGATACCGATTCCAGCAGTCTGAATGAACGAGAGTGTGGTTTTGGTCTTCCTTGTATTTACCAGCCTCAGCCAGAGTGATGTTTGAGTAATCAAATGTCGCAACTAAAATAACAAAATAAAAAGGAGACCAACATGCCTTCGCGCCGAGACTTAGCGAACGCCATCCGCGCACTTAGCATGGACGCCGTACAGAAAGCCAACTCCGGGCACCCCGGTGCACCGATGGGGATGGCCGACATCGCAGAAGTATTGTGGAACGATTTTCTGCAACACAACCCCAGCAACCCCAAATGGCCCAACCGCGACCGCTTCATCCTGTCCAACGGTCATGGCTCCATGCTGATTTATTCCTTGCTGCACTTGGCCGGCTACAATCTGCCGATTGAAGAACTGAAACAGTTCCGCCAACTGCACTCGCAAACCCCAGGACACCCTGAATACGGTTACACCGACGGCGTCGAAACCACCACGGGTCCCTTGGGACAAGGTATCACCAACGCGGTCGGTTTTGCCCTGGCAGAACGCACCCTGGCCGGTCAATTCAACCGTCCGGGCCACGACATCGTCGACCACCACACCTACGTCTTCCTGGGTGACGGCTGCTTGATGGAAGGTATCTCCCACGAAGCCTGCTCCCTGGCCGGCTCCATGAAACTGGGCAAACTGATCGCCTTCTACGACGACAACAACATCTCCATCGACGGCGAAGTCCGCGGTCATGGCAACGTCGCCGGCTGGTTCCTGGACGACACGCCCAAACGTTTCGAAGCCTACGGCTGGCACGTCATCCCCAAAGTCGACGGTCACGACGCCGATGCAGTGAAAGCTGCTATCGAAGCTGCGAAAAAAGTCACTGACAAACCGAGCATCATCTGCTGCCAAACCACCATCGGTTTCGGTTCGCCGAACAAACAAGGCAAAGAAGAATGCCACGGTGCGGCCTTAGGTGAAGCGGAAATCGCCCTGACCCGTGAAAATCTGGGTTGGTCGCATGCGCCGTTCGACATTCCTGCCGACATCAAAGCCGGTTGGGATGCCAACGCCAAAGGTGCCCAACTGGAAAGCGCCTGGAACGCCAAATTTGCTGCGTATCAAGCCGCACATCCGGAATTGGCAGCCGAATTCGAACGTCGGGTCATCAAAAATGAACTGCCGGCCGATTGGGCGGCAAAATCCAACGCCTTCATTGCGGCCGTCAACGAAAAAGGCGAAACCATCGCCAGCCGTAAAGCGTCGCAAAACACCCTGAACGGCTTTGGCCCCTTGTTGCCCGAACTGCTGGGCGGCTCTGCCGACTTGGCCGGCTCCAACCTGACCCTGTGGTCCGGCTGCAAAGACGTCAACCAACCGGGCTTCGACGGCAACTACGTCTACTACGGTGTGCGTGAATTCGGTATGTCCGCCATCATGAACGGCATCACCCTGCACGGTGGCTTCAAACCCTACGGCGCTACCTTCCTGATGTTCAGTGAATACGCCCGTAACGCCCTGCGCATGGCCGCGTTGATGAAAATTCCGACCATCTTCGTTTACACCCACGACTCTATCGGTCTGGGCGAAGACGGTCCGACTCACCAACCCGTCGAACAAACCGCCACCCTGCGCATGATTCCGAACATGCAGGTCTGGCGCCCTTGCGACGCCGTCGAGTCGGCCGTGTGCTGGAAAGCCGCGATCGAACGTCAAGATGGACCGAGCACCCTGATCTTTTCCCGGCAAAACCTGGCGCACATGGCGCGCAGCCAAGCCCAGATTGACGGCATCAGTAAAGGTGGCTACATCCTGAAAGACAGTGCCGGTACCCCGGATGCCATCATCATTGCCACCGGCTCTGAAGTGGAATTGGCGGTTAAAGCCGCTGAAGCGCTGGAAGCCAAAGGCAAAAACATCCGCGTGGTGTCCTTGCCATCGACCAATGTCTTTGAAGCGCAAGACCAAGCGTACAAAGACAGCGTATTGCCGCCAAGCGTTACCAAGCGCGTGGTAGTAGAAGCGGGAGTAACCGACAGCTGGTGGAAATATGCCGGCAGCGCGGGTAGAGTCGTAGGATTGGACCGTTTCGGCGAATCGGCCCCGGCAGGTCAACTCTTCAAAGAGTTCGGCTTTACCGTGGACAATGTCGTCGCTAATGTGGAAGCCGTTCTTTAATTTTGTAAACTTAGGTGAGGCTTGGGTTAAATGACCGAAGCCTCACGTTTCTAACAGCATAGGTGATAGACGTGAAAAGAAATGAATTAACGAAAGGCGTGATGGCAGCTCTAATGCTGACCAGTTCCTTAGCTATGGCGGGATCGGATTATCCGGCGGCTGATTATCAGCCAAAGGTGCTCTATACCAATCCTGAATATAACGACAGCAAATCGGCGCCAGTTGCTGCTCCAGCACCAGCGGCGAAACCTGCTGCAAAAGAAGTTGAAGCGGATCCAGCTTTCCCTGCGACGAATTTTCAACCTAAAGTGTTATACAGCGATGCTGAGTATAAGCACAGCGCAGCAGCGCCCAGTGCGGCTAAATCGTCAAGCTCATCTGCCTCCACAACTTCTGCGGAAGCAGCGGTAGATGTTATACAAACGGAAAAAGCTGCGTCCTCAGATTTTTCCTACATTGGCTTGGTTTTGCTGGCGGTAGCAGGATTTTTTATTTACAACAAAAAATCGCCTAAAAGTGCCAAAGGTTCTTCAGCTAATGATTACCAAGTTGCATCTGGTGCAACCGGCGTGGAAAAGTATTTGGAAAAGATGGGTGCGAATAAAACCGGTGTTGCCAAATACTTGGAAAAACAAGATTCCAATCCTGCTACAGGCGTTGCCAAATACATGGCAAAGCAAATCGTAAGAGATCGGGAAGCTGCCGCTGCGAAAGCGACTGGCGTGGAAAAGTATTTACGTGATAAAGCTTAATAGCATCTGATTTATGATGCTGATCGCGGGAACTTAAGGGTTAAGCGTTAACTCTTATCCGGCAGATTTAAATGATCGCCACTTCGTATGTTTTAAAGCGTTTGTTTCGGCTTTGAATATATGCCAAGTGGCGATTCAGTCTTATCAAAATATCTAAAAATAGAGTTTCATCACCAGGGACTCTTTTGCAATCAATCTCCTGCAAGAATTGCTGAACATCTTTTACTTGTAAAGCTCGGTTCAAACGAGGGGGAAAAATTAACAACACATCTGAGGATAATCCTATGGCAAAAAATTTACTCGAACAACTCCGCGAAATGACTGTTGTTGTTGCCGACACCGGTGACATTCAAGCGATTGAAACATTTAAACCACGCGATGCGACCACTAATCCATCATTGATTACCGCTGCCGCGCAAATGCCGCAGTATCAAGGTATCGTTGATGATACGTTGAAAGGTGCAAGAGCAACCTTGGGTGCTGCCGCCGCTGCCGCGGATGTCGTTTCTTTGGCATTTGACCGTTTGGCGGTATCTTTTGGCCTAAAAATACTGGAAATCATCGAGGGTCGTGTATCAACCGAAGTAGATGCGCGCTTATCTTTCGATACTGAAGGTACCATTGCCAAAGGCCGGGACCTGATTAAACAATACGAAGCCGCCGGTATTTCTAAAGAGCGCGTGCTGATCAAAATTGCTGCAACATGGGAAGGTATCCAAGCTGCTGCTGTATTGGAAAAAGAAGGCATTCACACCAACCTGACGCTGTTGTTTGGCTTGCACCAAGCGATTGCTTGCGCAGAAAACGGCATCACACTGATTTCGCCATTCGTCGGTCGCATTCTGGATTGGTACAAAAAAGACACCGGCCGCGACTCTTATGCCCCGACTGAAGATCCAGGGGTATTGTCAGTAACTGAAATCTACAACTACTACAAAAAGTTCGGTTACAAAACCGAAGTAATGGGTGCAAGTTTCAGAAACATCGGTGAAATTACCGAACTGGCCGGTAGTGATTTGTTGACTATTGCTCCGTCGCTGTTGGCTGAACTGCAATCCGTTGAAGGTGACCTGCCGCGTAAACTGGATCCTGCTAATGCAGCAAACGCCGCAATCGAAAAAATCACTGTCGATAAAGCAACTTTTGAGCGGATGCACGAAGAAAACCGTATGGCCAAAGAAAAATTGGCTGAAGGTATCGACGGCTTTGCCAAAGCTTTGGAAGCTTTGGAAAAATTGTTGTCAGAGCGTTTGGCTAGTCTGGAAGCTTAAAAAGATAGCTGGCAGCGAGTTGGTCTCGTTGCCAGCGTTCCATTACGAATTTCTCGGGTTGCCTGTTTATTGAGCAACCCGATTTCTAAGCAGGATTTATGGCATGTCTCAAAAAATATTAGATGTTGTTAAGCCCGGTGTCGTAACCGGTGAAGATGTACAAAAAATCTTTGCAATTTGCAAAGAAAATAAATTTGCTTTACCTGCTGTGAACGTGATCAGCACCGATACTATCAATTCGGTGTTGGAAGCGGCGGCGAAAGTAAGGTCGCCGGTTGTGATTCAGTTCTCCAATGGTGGTGCGGCATTTGTTGCCGGTAAAGGCTTGAAGTTGGAAGGGCAAGGTTGTTCAATTGTTGGTGCGATCTCTGGCGCTCATCACGTGCATGCTTTGGCTGAGCATTATGGCGTACCGGTTATTTTACATACCGACCATGCTGCGAAGAAATTGCTGCCGTGGGTTGATGGCATGTTGGATGCGGGCGAAAAGCACTTCGCTGCAACCGGCAAGCCATTGTTCAGCTCGCACATGCTGGATCTTTCCGAGGAAAGCTTGCAAGAAAACATTGAAATCTGCGGTAAATATCTGGAGCGCATGTCCAAAATGGGTATGACTCTGGAAATCGAACTGGGTTGTACCGGTGGTGAGGAAGACGGTGTCGACAACAGCGGTATGGATCATTCTGCTTTGTATACCCAGCCGGAAGACGTTGCTTACGCTTACGAGCAACTGAGCAAAATCAGCCACAGGTTTACTATTGCTGCGTCGTTCGGTAATGTTCATGGCGTTTACTCTCCAGGCAACGTTAAATTGACGCCGACAATTTTGGCTAACTCGCAAAAATACGTTTCAGAAAAATTCGGCTTGCCGCAAAATTCATTAAACTTCGTGTTCCATGGCGGATCAGGCTCCTCTCCAGAAGAGATTAAAGAATCTATCAGCTACGGCGTCGTTAAAATGAACATCGATACCGACACACAATGGGCATCTTGGGCTGGCGTGATGGAGTTTTACAAGAAAAACGAAGCTTATTTGCAAGGCCAAATCGGTAACCCGGAAGGTGCCGATAAGCCGAACAAAAAATACTATGACCCACGGGTTTGGCAACGTGCCGGCCAAGTTGGCATGGTGACTCGTTTAGAGCAAGCCTTCCAAGAATTAAACGCCGTTAATTCGCTGTAATATCTTGATAAAACTGCAAAGGCCATGAGGTCTTTGCAGTCCTTTCTGTAAAACATTCACAATCTGAGTCAAAAATTTGACTTAGGAGCTACAATTCTTCCAGGTATATTTTGCATACCTGAACTCCGCTTTATGCCTAACTGCTTTCAAGTGACGGCTATACTATTATTCTAAAACGATGTTTTTTCTTGTATGATCAAATCCAGCTGTTTTTAGGGCTGTGGTCTGATTGAACTTGAGTATTTTGGCGCGTATTGTGCTGTAAAAATTTAAAAGGTGGAAAATGGCAGAAGCCCATGGGAAAGACGAAGGTAAGAAGTCTTCCAAGAAAATAATCATAATAATCGCTGCGGTTATATTGATTTTGGTTGGCGCAGGAGGTGGGGCTTATTTCTTTCTGAATAAGCCAGCTGACGCCGAGCATAAAGAAGAAGGTGATGCCAAGCACGGCAAGGAGGAGCACAAGGAAGAAGCCGCGCATGAAGAAGAAGCCGACCATGAAAAAGTCGCTGAGCCTGATGTTTATTATGATTTACCAAGTCCCTTATTGGTTAATTTTCCCGCCGGCTCTGGCGCAAAAGTGATCAGAATTTCCCTGACAATACTGATGAAAGGCGAGGCGAGTAAGGATGCAATGAAAAAACATGAGCCGATGATACGCAATAACTTGTTGATGGCCATTAGTGCGGTGGGTGCGGAAAAAGCGAAAACCTTGGAAGGAAAGCAAGAACTAAAAGCTATGATGCAGGCAGAAATTGGCAAAGTTTTGGAAAAAATGGCCGGTAAAAATACCGTTAAAGATGTGTACTTCACTGAATTTGTAATGCAATAAATGTCAACCGCCGATCTATTATCACAAGACGAAATCGATGCGTTACTGCATGGCGTGGACGACGGTGATGTCGATACAGGAGTTGATGATGACTATAGTCGGGGCACGGCTAGAGTCTACGATTTTAATAGTCAGGAACGGATTGTCCGGGGGCGGATGCCCACCTTGGAAATGGTCAATGAGCGTTTTGCTCGCCATTTCCGGATAGCGTTATTTAATTTTTTAAGGCGCGCTGCGGAAATCTCCGTTTCCGGGATTCAGGTACAGAAGTTTTCTGAATTCATTCAGGGCTTATTCGTACCCACAAATTTGAATGTTATTCGGATGTCGCCTTTACGCGGCCGGGCATTAATCGTAATGGAACCGCGTTTGGTTTTTACCGCTGTCGATAACTTTTTCGGCGGTGGCGGTCAGTTTTATAACAAGGTTGAGGGCAGGGAGTTTACCCCAACCGAAATGCGCATTATTCGGCTGATTATCGATATGATTTTCAAGGATTTGGCTGAAGCCTGGAAGCCGGTAATGGATATCGACTTTGAATACATCAATTCGGAAGTGAATCCGCAGTTTGCTAACATCGTCAGTCCTTCGGAAATTGTGGTGATTTCCACTATCCATGTGGAATTGGAAGGCGGCGGCGGCGATATCAATATTGCGATGCCTTATTCCATGATTGAGCCGATTAGAGAGTTGCTGGATGCTGTAACCAGCGACCGAGGTGAGGTCGATGGCCGTTGGCAAGATTCGCTAAGAGTCGAAATTATGCGTAGCGAAGTGATCGTCAACAGTAAACTGATAGAAAAAGAAATGTCTATCAGTGAAGTGATTGAACTTAAAAAGGGCGACGTGATTCCTATAGAAATGCCGGAAACCGTATTACTCGAAGTTGAAGACGTACCGGTTTTTCGAGGCAAATTGGGTCTTTCGGATGGTAACTACGCCATCGAAATTACAGAAAAAATGACGCTGGATAATATTTAACAGCAGGGAAGGATAAGCATGAGTGAAAACGACGAAATCGGCGACGACTGGGCCGCAGCGATGAACGAGCAAGCCGATGCTGAAGCTGATTGGGGCGACGCGCTGAAGGAACAAGCAAACGCCGCCAAGAGCTCTCAGCAAGGTTTTGCCGCCGCCGAGTTCCCCGAGTTTAGCGAGCAAAAATCCAGAAATAACGGTCCTAGCAGTGATGAAGTCAAACTGGACGTCATTCTCGATGTGCCGGTGACGGTGTCGCTGGAGATCGGTCGAACCAAAATCAATATCCGAAATTTGTTGCAGCTAAACCAGGGCTCAGTTGTGGAGTTGGATCGTTTTGCCGGCGAACCGATGGATGTGCTGGTGAATGGTACTTTAGTCGCTCACGGCGAAGTAGTGGTGGTCAACGACAAGTTTGGTATTCGGCTGACCGACATTATCAGTCCGTCGGAACGGGTCAGAAAGCTAGGCTGATGTCTTTATCTCGCTTGGCTACCCAAATTATTTCGGTATTAATTGCACCTGCTGTATGGGCTGACGAAACCGCTACGTTGCCCAGGCAGACCGCGAAAGTAGTGACTTCCGGAGATGTCGCACAATGGCTGTTGGCATTGTTATTGGTATTGGCGCTATTTTTTCTGTCGGTGTGGCTATTACGTAAAAGCGGTAGTTTGGCTTTTGTCGGTAAAAGTCAGCTAGCGGTGTTGGCCGGATTGTCGTTGGGTATGCGCGAAAAATTGGTGTTGGTTAAAGTCGGTGAGAAACAGCTACTGTTAGGTGTTAGTAGCGGACGTATCGATAAACTGCTTGAGCTCGAAGGCGACCAGCGCTTGTTTATGAATAGCGCAGAGGGGCAGGAAACCAGCGTATTTGCCAAGAAATTGCTGCAAGTCATGCAAAGTAAGCACCATGATTAAGTTGATTTTTTCGTGCCTGATGATCGGCTTACTGTTTTTACCGGAAGTTGTTTACGCCGCAGTAGGCATAGATGCCATTACGGTGACCAGCAACGCTAAAGGCGGCGAAACCTACACGGTCACCATCCAGATTTTAGCGTTGATGACGATGCTGACCTTGTTGCCGGCATTGTTATTATCCATGACTTCGTTTACTCGCATCATGATCGTACTGGGCCTGCTGCGCCAAGCCATAGGTGCCGCGCAAGCGCCAAGCAATCAAGTGTTATTGGGGCTATCTCTATTTCTAACTATTTTCATCATGATGCCGGTGTTGGAAAAGGTTAATGAAACGGCCGTGCAGCCTTACATGGAAGAAAAAATTGACGCCGTGACCGCTTTGCAAAAAGCCTCGGAGCCGTTCAAACAGTTTATGCTCAAACAAACCCGCGAGGCGGATTTGGATACTTTTGTGCGCATCTCGGGCCGTGAGCAAATCGATAAACCGGAAGATGTGCCGTTTTCCTTGTTGGTGCCGGCTTATGTGACCAGTGAGTTGAAAACTGCTTTTCAGATAGGATTCCTGATTTTTCTGCCGTTCCTGGTCATCGATCTGGTGGTAGCCAGTGTATTGATGTCCATGGGTATGATGATGCTGTCGCCGATGATCGTCTCGTTGCCGTTCAAGATTATGTTGTTTGTGCTGGCGGACGGCTGGACCATGGTGATGGAAATGCTGGCAGCCAGCTTTTACGTATAGGCCAAGCCGATGATGACACCGGAAACCATCTCGGCAATAGCCCAGGATACCGTATTGATTTCCTTGAAATTAATGGGACCCATCCTGATTGCTTCCTTGGTTGTTGGCTTGCTGGTGTCCATGTTTCAGGCCGCAACCTCGATTCAAGAACAGACTCTGACATTTATCCCCAAACTGGCGACGATTATCGCGGTGTTGATGATAGCCGGTCCCGGCATGTTGCAAATGCTCATCGATTATTTCCAAGATTTGATGCGCGATATTCCTACACTAATAGGATGAACTTCGGCGAAGACGAGTTACTGCGGTATCTTGCTTCGTTTGTCTGGCCATTCTTTCGCATCAGTTCCATGTTCATCACGGTGCCGGTTTTTAGCGTCAAAGCGGTGCCGGCCAAAGTAAGATTAATCGCCAGCCTATTGATTACCTGGGTAATTATGCCAACCTTGCCGACAATGCCGGATATTGAAATGTTCGGCTACCAAGGGTTTATGGTGGCTGTACAGCAGGTCGCCTTGGGCTTGACCACAGGCTTTATCCTACAAATGGTGTTTTCCATTATGTTATTTGCCGGGCAGACTATCGCTTACAGCATGGGTTTGGGCTTTGCATCCATGGTCGATCCGGCAACTGGGGTGCAGGTGCCGGTGATTGCCCAATTATTTGTAATTAGCGGCAGCTTGTTATTTCTCGCGGTGGATGGTCATTTATTGCTGATCGAGATGTTGGCGCAAAGCTTCCATACTTTGCCGGTGGGTAGTATCGGTATGGATAAGACTGACTTGTGGCGCGTAATCAGTTGGAGCAGTCTGATATTTGCTGACGGCCTGCTGCTGGCCATGCCGGTGATGGCGACATTGTTATTCGTCAACATCAGTTTCGGCGTTGCGTCAAAAGCGGCGCCGCAGTTACAGATATTCGGTGTCGGTTTCCCAATCACCATCATGCTGGGTATGGGCTTAATCTGGATTGGCCTGCCGACCATGCTGGAAGGCTTTAGCGATATGCTGCACAAAGGCTTCGCGCTGGTCGGTGCATTGTTGAGGTTGCAATAAATGGCAGAAGATTCCGGTCAAGATAAAACCGAAGACCCCACCGGTAAGCGACTTACCGATTCACGTAAAAAAGGCCAGGTTCCGCGGTCCAAGGAACTCAACACCTTTGTGACCTTAATTACCAGTGCCGCGCTGTTTTTCTATTCCGGTCAAGGTATGTGGCGCAGCATGCTGGAGATGATGAGGCATCCTTTACAGTTGTCGCGGGAGGCCGTGTTCGATCCGGCGACGCCTTTGATTTATTTGAAGGCGGCGTTTGCCGAAGGTTTGTGGGTAATTCTGCCGTTTTTGGTGGTATTGGTGGTTGCCGATTTGGCGGCGGCGATGATGTTGGGCGGTTGGAACTTTACCAGCGAAGCCTTCGAGGTGAAGTTTTCCAAGCTCAATCCGCTGACTGGGATAAAAAAAATCATCGGAATTCAAGGCTTGGTCGAACTGGTCAAGGCCATCATCAAAACCTTACTGGTTGCGATTGTCTCCTGGAATTTGTTCAAACTGTACTTCGACGATTTTATGGGCTTGAGCCGCTTGCCCCTCGATCAAGCCATCCATCATGTCGGCGATATTATTTCCTTCTGTTTGGTGATTTTAAGCGCTACCTTTTTGCTGTTGGTGATGCTGGATGCGCCCTATCAATTGTGGAATCACCAGCGCCAATTGAAAATGACCAAGCAGGAGGTTCGCGATGAAGCCAAGGATCAAGAGGGTAATCCGGAAGTTAAAGGCAAAATTCGCAGGATGCAGATGGAGGCCGCACAACGGCGGATGATGGATGCAGTGCCTAGTGCCGATGTCATCGTCACCAACCCCACCCATTTCGCGGTAGCCTTAAAATACGATCAGAGCGGCAATGGCGCACCCTTGCTGGTTGCCAAAGGTACCGATTTAGTTGCCGCGCAGATTCGGCAGCTGGCAATGGCCTCGCAAGTACCCTTGGTTGCAGCCCCTTCGCTGGCGAGAGCTTTATATTATTCCACCGACCTGAATCAGGAAATACCGCGCGGCTTATTCTTGGCGGTCGCCCAAGTATTGGCCTACGTTTTTCAATTACGGGCTTCGACGCAATACGGCTGGAACAAACCGGTTCCGCCTACCGATGTGCAAGTACCCGACGACTTTAAGCAATAGCCCGGTATCGAGCTGAATTATGGATTTTACGAAACTACTCAACGCACTTAAAGCACTGACAGGCTTGGGCTTGGGCGCGCCACTATTGATTGTGATGTTGCTGGCATTGTTGATTTTGCCGCTGCCGCCGTTTGTGCTGGATTTGTTTTTTACCTTCAATATTGCGTTCTCGCTGATTATCCTGCTGGTGGTGATTTACACCCTCAAGCCGCTGGAGTTTGCGTCCTTCCCCACTGTGATTTTGGTGGCAACCTTGTTGCGGCTGTCCTTGAACGTGGCTTCCACCCGGGTGGTGTTGATTCGCGGCCATGAGGGCGGGGATGCCGCCGGCAAAGTCATCGAAGCCTTCGGTTCATTCGTCATCGGCGGCAATTTTGCGGTGGGTATCGTAGTGTTTGCGATCTTGGTGGTCATCAATTTTATGGTGGTAACCAAAGGTGCCGGACGGGTAGCGGAGGTGAGCGCCCGTTTTACTTTGGACGCGATGCCGGGCAAGCAGATGGCTATCGACGCTGATTTGAATTCCGGGTTGATCAACCAAGATGAAGCTCGTGCCCGCCGCGAAGAAGTGGCTGCCGAAGCCGATTTTTACGGATCGATGGATGGCGCCAGTAAATTCGTGCGCGGCGACGCGGTAGCGGGCATCATCATTTTGTTCGTGAACATGATAGGCGGTTTGGCGATAGGCGTGGGTCAACACGGCATGAGCTTTGCCGACGCCGCCAATGTTTATGTGTTGCTGACTATCGGTGACGGGTTGGTGGCGCAGATTCCGTCGCTGCTATTATCGGTCGCTGCCGCGATGGTGGTCACGCGGGTCCGCGGCAGCAAACAAGACATTGGCAAACAGTTGAGTTCGCAACTGTTTGAAGATCCCCGAACGCTGCTGGTGACTGCGGCGGTTATGGGCATCTTAGGCATCATTCCCGGCATGCCGAATCTAGTGTTCATCTTGCTGGCGTTGACACTGGTCGGCGGTGCTTATCTTATCGATAGGCGGCGTAAGCTGGAGGAAGAAAAAGCCCTGGAAATGGAGCGCATCGTCTCGCCGCAACAACTAGCCAAAACCGAAATCAAGGAATTAGGCTGGGACGATGTGATGCCGGTCGATGCGATTGGTCTGGAAGTGGGGTATCGCTTGATTCCGCTGGTGGATAGGAATCAGGGCGGCCAATTGATGATGCGCATCAAGGGTGTGCGCAAGAAATTGTCGCAAGAGCTGGGTTTTCTAATTCCTTCGGTGCATATTCGGGATAACCTGGATTTGTCGCCTACCGAATACCGGATTTCCTTGATGGGCGTGAGCGTCGGCGAAGCCAATATCATGCCCGAGAAAGAAATGGCGATTAACCCAGGCCGGGTGTTCGGCACATTGCAAGGCGCGCCGTGCAAGGATCCTGCGTTTGGTTTGGATGCGATCTGGATCGATGCCAATCAAAAAGACCAGGCGCAAACCCTGGGTTACACGGTAGTCGACCCCAGCACGGTGGTGGCCACGCATCTCAGTCATATTCTACAAAGCAATGCGCACGAATTATTTGGTTACGAAGAGGCGCAGCAGTTGCTGGACAATCTATCGAAAGTGGCGCCGAAGCTGGTCGAGGATTTGGTACCGAAAACCTTGCCCTTGGGTATTTTGGTGAAGGTTTTACAAAATTTGCTGCAAGAGCGGGTTTCGATTCGCGATTTACGGACCATCGCCGAAACTTTGGCGGAGTACGGGGTGAAGAGTCAAGATCCGGACATCTTGACTTCGGCGGTACGGGCGGCCTTGGGACGCTCAATTGTCCATGAAATCAATGGGGTACAGACAGAGATTCCGGTTATAACCCTAGATCCTGGGTTGGAACAGATATTGCATAGGTCATTGCAGACGGCGGGCGAAGGTGGTGCCGGTTTAGAACCGGGCCTGGCTGAGCAGATGCACAAATCCTTGGAGGAAAGTGCGCAAAGGATGGAAATGGAAGGACAGACCGCAGTGTTGTTGGTGTCTTCTTATATTCGTCCCTGGTTGGCTCGCTTCGTTCGTCATTCGATATCCGGCTTACATGTGCTGGCCTATAATGAAATCCCCCAAGATCGGCAGATCAGGGTGGTTTCCACAGTGGGACAGCGTGGACAATAAAATAGAGGTTGCGCGATGAAAATTAAACGCTTTTTTGCAGCAGACATACGGCAGGCCATGCGCATGGTCAAAGAAGAATTGGGCGCCGATGCAGTGATTATGTCCAACCGTTCGGTGGATGGCGGCGTGGAAATCGTTGCGGCCCGCGACTTTGACGAGCAAGTCATTCATAAAAATCTCAAGCAACGCGAAGACGAAAAATCGCCGCCCAATGAAGTTAAAAAAGTCGATTTGCCAGATCTCGAAGCCGAAAAAAAATCGCTGCATGTTTTAAGCAGCGCCAGAAAACGCGGCGCGGAAGGCAGTATTCCGGAAAACCCGATCCGCCGTAACCTGGATCAATACGTCGGTTATGCCGAAAAACTCCAGGTTGGTCATAACAACGCGCAGAAAATCTCCGAAAAAGTTCGCCAAGTCGAAAAACCAGCGTGGGCGAATGCCGATCCAAAATTAAAACCGTTAACCGAGCCTCGGCCGGTTCAAGCGCACAATGGCGATAAATTCATCGACGAAATGCGTGCGGAAATGAAAGAACTGCGGACCATGTTGGACAGTAAGTTGTCGAATATAGTCATGCAAATGCCGCAACACGGGCTACCTTTACACGATGATTTGCGCGACCGGATGTTGGAGTGCGGTTTTTCGAAAAATTTGGCGGGCAAGATAGCCAATCGGCTGGGCAGCCATAAACAATTCGATTTGGCTATTGGCAAAGCTCAAGAAATGTTGGCCAGACTGGTGCCGATAGCCGACGACAATTTGCTGGATCAAGGCGGGATCGCCGCATTGGTCGGCTCGACCGGCGTTGGTAAAACCACCACAGTCGCTAAATTGGCTGCGCAGTTTATTTTAAAACACGGCTCCCGGCAGATCGCGCTGATTACCACGGACAATTATCGGATCGGTGCGCACGAGCAAATCAATACTTACGGCAGAATTCTGGATGTGCCGGTCAGAGTGGCGGGCGATGCGGAGGAATTGCGCAGGCATATCAACAGTTTTTCCGATAAACGCCTGATTTTGATCGACACCGCAGGCATGAGTCAGCGCGATATGCGCTTGGCGGAGCAGCTGAAAACCTTGCAACACGGCGATTTGCCTATACGCTCCTATTTGGTGATGTCCGCAACCACGCAATATAAAGCAATGCTGGAAATTATGGACGCGTTCCGAATACTCGAACCACAAGCGACTATACTAACCAAGTTTGATGAGGCAGTTAGCAAAGGTACCGCGTTGTCGGCGATTATCGAGCGGCGCATGCCATTGTCATTTATCACTGACGGTCAGCAGGTTCCGGAAGATATTTACTTACCCGATGCCGATGCCTTGATTCAGCAGTGTATGGAAAGTGTCGATCAGGACCGTGGCTATGGCGACGATGTGAATGTTGAAGACTGGCTGGCGGAAAGTCATGCATAAGTCATTCGATCAGGCAGCTGGAATTAGACAAATGAGACATATGAAACCGGTGCGAGTAATCGCGGTAACAAGTGGCAAGGGTGGGGTTGGTAAAACCAATCTTTCCGTGAATATCGGTGTAGCGCTGTCCAAAATGGGCAGGCGGGTGGCGATACTCGATGCCGATATGGGTTTGGCCAATGTCGATATTTTGTTGGGCATGTTTCCCGAATTCAATTTGTCGCATGTATTGAGCGGCGAAAAAAGCTTGAAGGACATCATGATGACCGGGCCTTCCGGGCTAAAAATCATTCCGGCTTCGTCGGGTATTCAGCGGATGTCCGATTTGTCGAGTATCGAGCAAGCCGGCGTGATACGGGCTTTTAGCGAAATCGACCGAGAGTTGGATGTGTTGATCGTCGATACCGCTGCCGGTATTTCGGCAAGCGTGGTGAATTTTGCCCGTGCTTGTCAGGAAATCATTGTGGTGGTTTGCGATGAGCCGACTTCACTGGCCGACGCCTATGCTTACATCAAATTGTTGAATAGAGATTACGGGCTTAACAGCTTTCACATCATTACGAATATGGTGCAGTCCGCAGAACATGGACAGGCTTTGTTCAATAAGTTGAGTAAAGTGACCGACCGTTATTTGGACGTCGCCTTGCATTTTGTCGGCGCAGTACCGCAGGACGAATATTTGAAAAAGTCCGTGCAAAAGCAAACCCCGGTGGTGGAAGCGTTCCCGCAAAGTAAAGCGGCACTGGCCATCAAGAATCTGGCGCGGAAAATCGACAGCTGGCCCATCAAGCCCAAAGCGGGCGGCTACCTGGAGTTTTTTGTCGAACGGATGATCCAGTACAGCGCGAAAGAGGATGTTGCATGAGCGGAGCGGCAATGTATGCTGCCGTGCAGGCTGGAAATGTTGATGCTTTAGTCATTCAACATGCGCCGCTGGTAAAACGCATTGCCTACCACTTGATGGGCCGGTTGCCCGATACGGTGCAGCTCGATGATTTGATTCAATCCGGCATGCTGGGGTTGCTGGAAGCGCTGAAACATTATGACGCCGGCCAGGGTGCCAGCTTTGATACTTACGCCGGCATCCGCATTCGCGGGGCTATGCTGGATGAATTGCGCCGTTCGGATTGGACGCCTCGTTCGGTGCACAAGAAAGCCAGGATGGTGGCGGAGGCGATACGCGAGGTTGAAAACCATCTGGGTCGCGACGCCAAGGATACCGAAGTGGCCGGGCATATGGGTATCGATCTGACCGAATACCATCATATTCTGCAAGACGCGGTGTCTTGCAAGACCTTTAGCGTCGAAGAATTGGTGCAAGGCGAAGACAGCGTCATTGACGATGTGCACGGCAATCAGCAGCCGGATGAGGTGCTGATCCAACAGCATTTTCAAAAAGCCCTGGCCAAGGCCATCTCGGAATTACCGGAGCGCGAACGCCTAGTCATATCGCTGTATTACGATGAAGAGCTGAATTTGCGTGAAATTGGCAAGGTGCTGGATGTTAGCGAATCGCGGGTTAGCCAAATTTGTAGTCAGGCGATGTTGCGCTTACGCGCTAGACTTGCGGATTGGGTGGAAGGGAAAGATAATGAAAAGTGCAGCTAATATGTGGTTATTGCAGGAATTTTTCGCAATTATTAGCCACAAATTAGAGGTTTCTTAACAATAAAGTAATCTGGGTGGAGATTATCCTTGGATAAAAATATGCGTATTCTGGTTGTCGATGACTTTTCGACAATGCGGAGAATAGTAAAAAACCTGTTGAAAGATCTGGGTTTTACCAACACTGTGGAAGCTGACGACGGTAAAACGGCACTGCCTATTTTGGAAAAAGGCGGTATCGATTTTTTGATTACTGACTGGAATATGCCGGGTATGACCGGCATCGATTTATTGAAGGCCGTCAGGTCTACTCCCAGTTTGGCCAATCTGCCGGTGTTGATGGTCACAGCCGAAGCCAAGCGCGAGCAAATCATTATGGCTGCGCAGGCCGGTGTAAATGGGTATGTCATCAAGCCTTTTACTGCTGCTACGCTTAAAGAGAAAATCGAAAAGATTTTTGAACGCATCGACGGCTGAAGCACAGGGAGATTACGATGAATACTGACCTGCTGAGTTTGGCCCGAGATTTGGTCGCAGCATTAGAAAAATGCGACGAAGCGGCTGCCGACGAAATTCTCGATCAAGTAGCCGGATTAAGAGAAACACAATTGTTTAAAGAAATTGGCCGCCTAACTCGCCAATTGCACGACACCATGGTTAGTTTTTCCGTCGATTCTAAAATAGCGGCCATGGCTGAGCACGATATCCCGGACGCCAAGGAGCGCCTGCATTATGTGATCGCCATGACCGAACAAGCCGCGGATCAGACGCTAACCGCCGTTGAAGAGTTGTTGCCGGTATCGGATGAGCTGAACGGGCAGGTTAAACAATTGTCGGCGCAATGGAATCGCTTTTTGGATCGGGAAATGCCGTTCGACGAGTTTAAGGCGATGAGCGCCGACCTCAGTCAATATTTTGAGCAATCGCAAGTGTCTCTGGAAAAAATCCAGGCGGGTTTAAACGATATTTTGATGGCGCAAGGGTTTCAAGATATTACCGGGCAGATTATCCGCCGGGTTATCGATTTGGTGCAGGATCTAGAAGGCAGCATGGTTAATCTGATCAAAATTTCCAGTCGCAAAATCACGCCAAGCAGCGGAGCGGCGTTGCAGCCCGAAGTGCCCGGACCGGTTGTCCCCGGAGTAGATGACAGAGCCGGCGATGTCGCCACAAGTCAGGTCGATGTTGATGATTTACTGTCTAGTCTAGGTTTCTGAGGAAAACAACATGGCGATCGATCTGGACGACGAAATATTGCAGGACTTTCTGGTCGAGGCCGGGGAGATTCTCGATTCACTGGGTGAACAACTGGTAGAACTGGAGCAATCACCCGGCGATCTTGATCTCCTCAACTCGATATTTCGCGGGTTCCACACCATAAAGGGCGGTGCCGGTTTTCTGGCTATCAGCGCTCTGGTCGATGTTTGTCATAACGCCGAAGACGTTTTTAACGTGCTCAGGCAGGGTGATCGCCAAGTCACCCCGGATTTGATGGATGTGATTTTGCAAGTAGTTGACATCGTCAACGAGATGTTTGGGCAAGTCCGTTCGGGCAATACGCCAAAATCGGCGGATCAAGGTCTATTGAAACGCTTGAAATCTTACGCGGGGCCGGCCGAAGTTGCTGCATCCGCGCCTGCTGAGATTGCGGTTGAAACCGCTGTAATTAACGAAACTTACGAATCCACTCGGCAGCAGCTATCCCCTCAAGAATCCGCAGCTCAAGACTACGATGCGATGCTCGATCCCGAGGAGTTATTGGCTAGCGAATCCGCCTCGGAAGATGCCGACGAAATTACCGAACAGGAATTCGAAGATTTGCTGGATGCTTTGCATGGTAAAGGTGGTTCTCCTACTGTACACATAGCGCCGCAATCGGCAGCCCCGGCGGCGGATGACGAAATTAGTGAAGACGAGTTTGAAAATTTACTCGACGAGTTGCATGGCAAAGGCAAGTTTTCGGTAAAAGCCGAGGCGCCTGTTCAAGCCAACGATTCGGGGGATATTACCGACGAGGAGTTCGATAAAGTACTCGATGCTTTACACGGTAAAGGTAAGTTCGATGCTGCCAATTTGGGCAAGATTGACGAGCAAGCTGCGGGTGAAAAAGACGCACCAATTAAAAATGTGGCGGCGCCTGTCGAGAAACCGGTGGTGGCTGCTAAACCCGAGCCGGTCGAGAAACCGCCCGCCGATGTGGAGCCCGAAAATAACCTCGGCAAAGTAGCGCCGGTAGTAGATTCCGTTTCCGACAAAAGTAAAGCCGCAACACCGCAAGCCGATACCACGGTCAGGGTAGATACCCAGATTTTGGACGATATTATGAATATGGTCGGGGAGTTGGTGCTGGTACGCAATCGCTTCCAAACCCTTAAAGCCAATGCCGAAGCTGGCGAACAGTTGTCCAAGGCTATATCCAATCTGGATGTGGTGACCGCCGATTTACAACTGGCGGTGATGAAAACGCGGATGCAGCCTATCAAAAAAGTCTTCGGGCGTTTTCCGCGTGTGGTACGCGATTTGGCTAGAAGTCTGAAAAAAGAAATCAGGCTGGAGTTGGTGGGTGAAGAAACCGATCTCGACAAAAATCTGGTCGAGGCCCTGGCGGATCCTTTGGTGCATTTGGTCAGAAACGCGGTAGATCACGGTATCGAATCGCCGGATGAGCGCGAAGCCAACGGCAAACCTCGGGAAGGCGTGGTGATATTGAAAGCTTCTCAGGAAGGCGATCATATCCAGTTGTCCATCAAAGACGACGGCAAAGGTATGAACCCCGACATACTGCGCGCCAAAGTAGTGGAAAAAGGCTTGATGGATGAAGAAAGCGCCGCCCGTCTTGACGATAAGGAATGTTACAACCTGATTTTTCTACCCGGCTTTTCCACCAAAACCGAAATTTCCGACGTATCCGGTCGCGGTGTCGGCATGGACGTGGTGAAGACCCGTATCGCGCAAATGAACGGCGTGGTGGAAATCGATTCGGTGGAAGGCAAGGGCAGCACTATTCTGATCAAGGTGCCTCTGACTTTGGCTATCATGCCGACCCTTATGGTGAAGCTGCGCGGACAGGCTTTCGCGTTGCCCTTGGCCAGCGTTCTGGAAATACTCGATCTGGATTTGAGCAAAACCAATAAGGTAGATGGTCAATTGGTGGTAATGGTCAGAAACAAGGCCTTACCGCTGTTTTATTTAAGCGAATGGCTGGTCAGAGGTTCTTATTTCACAGGCGAAACGCAGCCGACCAATCATGTGGTGGTGGTGAACGCCGGCGGCAGGCATGTTGGTTTTGTGGTGGATCAATTGATCGGTCAGGAAGAGGTGGTGATTAAAGCGCTGGGTGCCAAGTTACATGGATTGGAAGGGCTGGCGGGAGCCACCATTACCGGTGACGGCAAGATAGCGCTGATACTCGATGTGCCGGGTCTGATGAAGAAGTATGCGATGTGACGCGGCAATATGACCATTCGGGTGCTGATCGTCGACGACTCCAATTTTATCTGTAAAAGAATTCGGGAAATTTTAGAAGAGGATCAAGAGTTTAAAGTGATAGGCGTCGCCCATGACGGTCGCGAAGCCATAGAGCTTGCGGCAAGTCTGCAACCGGATGTTATAACCATGGACGTGGAGATGCCAATCATGGATGGTATCACGGCAGTCAAAAAAATCATGGGTACCCGGCCCTGCCCGATTCTGATGTTTTCGGCAATGACACAAGTCGGCGCTCAAGCCACTCTGGATGCGTTAAATGCCGGCGCTATCGACTTTTTGCCCAAGCAGTTGGAAGACATCGATGCTAATCGTGAAACGGCCCGCTACTTGCTGAGATATCGGGTGAGGATGGTGGCTTCTCAGGCGACTAGAATGACTTCCCCTAGACCTCTGGCGCGCACGAGCCTAGAAGAGCATCAGAGCTCAACCGCAGAAAAACCCGTAGCCAAGCCGATGCGCGCTGCGTCGGCATGGTCCAAGACAGCAACTAGTGGCAAAATCGAGCTTTTAGTGGTTGCCGCCTCGACCGGCGGTCCGGTCGCCATGCAATACGTGCTGAGCAAAATTCCGGCTGAGTGTTCGATACCCATATTGCTGGTGCAACACATGCCGCCTAATTTCACCAAAAGCTTTGCCGAACGCTTGAATTTGCTGTGCAACATTAATGTCAGGGAAGCGCGAGATGGTGACGTATTGCAGCCGGGTACCGCATTATTAGGGCCAGGGGCAATGCAGATGCAAGTAAAGCAAGTAGCCGGTGAGCGGCGGATTGCATTGAGGGCCAAGCAAAGCGGGGAAATTTATAGTCCCAGCGTCGATATTACTTTTGACTCGCTTGCCGAGGTGTTCGCCGGGCATGTGTTGGCGGTGGTGTTGACCGGCATGGGGGCCGACGGCAAGGCTGGTGCTATGAAGTTAAGGCAGCGCGGCGCGCAAATTTGGGCGCAGGACGAGGCGACAAGTACTATCTATGGCATGCCGAAAGCCATCGCAGAAGCCGGTCTGGCGGATCATATTTATTCTCTGGAAGAGATTGCCAACCAATTTAAAAAATTACATTGATGGATATTCTCAGTATTTTGGGCGTGTTGATAGGTTTTTCCGCGATTATCGGCGGTAACCTAATGGGCGGAGGAGAGCTCGGGTCCCTAATCAATTTTCATGCCTTCATTATTGTGGTGGGGGGTACGCTGGGAGCCACGCTGTTGCAATTTCCGCCCAAGGTATTTCTGCGCAGTTTACGAATTTTGAGTTGGATCTTTGTGCCGCAAAATTTGCAGCTTAAAAAGCAAATCGACAAGATCGTACGCTGGAGCTCTCTGGCGCGCAAGGAAGGCTTGCTGGGGTTGGAATCCGTTATCGAAACCGAAAAAGACAGTTTTGCCAAAAAAGGTTTGCAGTTGCTGGTCGATGGTAACGAGCCGGAAGTGATACGCGATTGCCTTGAGGTTGAGCTAACGACAAAAGAGCATCTGGATATCCAGGCTGCCAGGGTTTTCGAGGCAATGGGCGGGTATGCGCCGACTATCGGCATTATCGGCGCGGTAATAGGCTTGATTCATGTCATGCAGAATTTAGCCAAACCGGAGTTGTTGGGTAGCGGCATCGCGACAGCCTTCGTCGCGACTATTTACGGTGTCGGCCTAGCCAATCTATTGTTTATTCCCATAGCCAATAAGCTGAAGAGTCTGATTTTCGAAGCATCGCAAGCCAGGGAGATGGTGATAGAAGGCATTTCCTCGATAGCCGAGGGCGAAAACCCGCGTAATATCGAATTGAAATTATCCGGTTTTTTATTGGAAAAATAATGGAGGCCTTATGAGTCGGCGCAGACGCAGGCCATTGCAAGAGGCCGATAATCACGATCGCTGGATGGTGTCTTACGCTGATTTTGTGACCTTGCTCTTTGCCTTTTTTGTGGTGATGTATTCGATTTCTTCGGTTAATAAGGGTAAATACGAAACATTCTCCGAATCGCTGGACCAGGCCCTGTTTCACAACGAGAAGATTCAAAAGGAAGCCGAGCCGATTCAGATCGGTGTGATTCCTACTACGATCCAACCTATCGAGCTGCCTAATTTGGCTACAGCCGAAGAGCGTGAACTAAGCGAGGAGATTTTGCAAGAAAAGCAGCGGCTTAGCGAAGTCTCCGAACAGTTTCAAGGCGCTTTGCAGCCTTATGTCGAAAGCAAGCTCGTCGGTATTAAAAAGCACGATTTCTGGGTGGAATTGGAAATGAACAGCGAATTGCTGTTCGCCAGCGGCAAGGCCGAACTGTCCGCTAAAGCGCTCCCCGTGCTGGCAAAAGTCGCGGAAGTGATACGAGATGTGCCTAATGTGATTAACGTGGAGGGTTACACGGATAACGTGCCTATTTCCACCGGCTTTTACCCGTCCAATTGGGACTTATCCTCGGCCAGAGCGACCAGCGTGGTCAAGGAGTTGGTAAAAAACAATATTCCGGCGACAAGATTATCGGCGGTGGGCTATGGAGAATTTCATCCGATCGCCGATAACAAAGACGAAGAAGGGCGCTTTAAGAATCGGCGAGTTGTATTAGTGCTGATGTCGCAAGCCTTTGCTCGTTACGGCATGACTGACGACGAACGCGCGAAAGTGCTGAATTTGGCGCCGTCGCAGCCCAGCTCGCCACCTGAAACCGCAGTTGAAAAGACGCCGGAACTGCCGGCTCAGTTATGAAAATATGGTCAGTTTCCAATCAAAAAGGCGGAGTCGGTAAAACGACTACCGTGGTGACGCTGGGTGGCTTGCTGTCTTCCTGGGGGTTTAGGACTCTGCTGGTCGATTTGGATCCGCACGGTTCGTTGACCAGCTATTTCAAGATGAATCCAGATGAGATCGAGCTTGGTGTTTACAATTTATTTCTCGATGCCAGCGAGAAAAAGAAAAACATCGATCCTCAGGTCTATATCGCCAAGACCGACTTTGATGGAATCGATGTCTTGCCCGCATCGACTGCTATCGCCACTTTGGATAGGCAGGTCGCCGCAATCGGCGGCATGGGCTTGGTGGTTGCTACCGCATTAAACAAAGTGGCCGACCAATACGATTACGTGATTATCGATAGTCCGCCGATGTTGGGGGTTTTAATGATCAATGCGCTGGCGGCTTGCGATCATTTAATTATTCCGGTTTTAGCCGAATTTCTGGCCTTAAAAGGTCTGGATAGAATGGTGCACACCATAAAAATGGTGTTCCATTCCCGGAAAACGCCGCCTAAATTCACTATCGTGCCGACCATGTTTGACAAACGCACCAAGGCGGCCCGTGACAGTTTAGCGGCGTTACATCAGCAGTACCCGGACAATGCCTGGAGTTCGGTGGTACCGGTAGATACTAAAGTGCGGGATGCTAGCCAGGCCGGTATTCCATTACCCCTGTATGACAAAAGTGCACGTGCAGCGGAAGCGTATGCCGAATTGTTGGAACTGTTATTGCTTGATAAGAGTCCAGACAAAAACTTGGCGCCGCATAAATGACTCAGGCAAAACCACCCCCCAGTATCGTTCATCAACAGTTAGCGCTCGATGTTTACTTACAGACGCTGTTGGATGAGGTGCCCGAAGCAGAGGAAACTGTTAGCGTAAAACCGGCGATAGCGCGGGAACCGCTTGTCGTTGAGGAGCCGATCAAGTTGCCGGATCCTGTTCCGATCTTGACCGGCAGTCCGAAATCAACTTCCAAATCACTGGTTAGGAACCGACAAACCAAGCTTGTAGAGCCGGAAATCCCGGCTAAACTACAGGCACTGTCTATAATGCCGGATTGGTCGCAGTACGAGTTTCAGGCTTTGTTTTTTAAGGTTGATAAGCTGATATTGGCAACGCCGCTGATCGAGTTGTCGAGAACTATCAAAATTGATCGCAAACCCACGAAAATTCCCGGACAACCCTCTTGGTTCTTGGGTTTGCTGGACGAGCATGATAGCCGTATCGGCGTGCTTGATACTCGGCAGTTGATTTTCGGCAAAAGCCGAGGCTTGCAGCCCGATAGTGAAGAATATCCGTTCGAGCGCATTTTAATAACCCAGGATAAAAAATGGGGTTTGGTGTGTGATGAAATTCTCTCCATCGGAAAAGTTAAGCCCGATGGGGTCAGATGGCGAACGGCCAGACAAAAAAAGCCATGGTTAATCGGTACGGTAATAGACGAGTTGACAGCGATTATCGATGTTAAACAGCTAGTACCGCATAGAAAAAATAGTTAAACAGCATCTGGATACAGCAAAATGAGCGAAGATAAAAAACAAGGCGACCCTATCATGCAATGGGTGACTTTTTGTCTAGGCGACGAAAAGTACGGCATCAATGTCATGCAAGTGCAAGAGGTGTTGCGTATTACCGAGATTGCCCCGGTGCCCGGCGCGCCTTCCTACGTATTGGGGATCATCAATTTACGCGGTAATGTGGTCACCGTCATCGATACGCGTAACCGTTTCGGCTTGCCGTCCAAAGACACGGACGATGCGTCGCGGGTAGTGATCATCGAAACCGACCGGCATATCATCGGTATTTTGGTGGATAGCGTCGCTGAAGTCGTGGAAATGCGCGCTTCCGAGATTGAAACCGCGCCTAACGTCGGTAATGAAGAAAGCTCAAAATACATTCAAGGTGTCACCAGTCGCGACAATCATTTGTTAATTCTGGTAGATTTGAATAAATTCCTTAGCGACGACGAAAAAGCCGAGCTGGATATGTTTTGATTGCCTAACTAGGTATGCGAGGTGCAACATGGCCGAGATAACACCGATCACGCCTTTTTCTCCAGTGCATACGATATACAAGGTCGAGCGGGAAGAGCGCGAAAAACGCCCTCCGCAAAAACAACCGCAAACCAAGCCCGACCCGAACAAAGACAATAAACAGCCTGCCGAGCATGTTGACGAAATAGTGTGATGAGCGAATATTTATTGCTGGTTTTGGCGGGGGTAGTCGTATTTGTCTTAGCGATGTTAGTGTGGCTGTTGCGGCAGCAGCAAACACTAAAACAACAGTTTCAAAGCCTTGACGAGCGGGTACAGCGTAGCAACGAGGACGTCGCCGGCCTTTGTTCCGCCGCGGTGGCTGTTGATCGGCGGCTGGCCGCGAACGACTCGCGCCTAAATAGCATTGTGGATCAAGTCAATACGCAGCGGCAAACTGTTACTAACGTCGCGCCCGCAGAACCTATCCCCGCAAGCGGCTATGAAGATGTGATCCAAAAAATCCGCAATGGCGTCGGTATTGAAGAATTGGTCAGGGATTGCGGGCTAACCCGCGACGAAGCGGTTTTATTGATGCGCTTACATGGCGGAGGTAGGCGTTCCGGCTTGGGTTAGCTGCGGATCGTTTCCATATACTGATCCACCCCCAGTTCCGCGCGAATCATCGTTGTATCCGCAACTCGCTGTAATAAACGCTGATAGTTTTCATCGTGTTGGCTTCTATCGTTATGTCGGTGCCAAAGATGTAAAACCGGCACCGCGAAGCGGCCCTCCTTGCGTTTGACGCCGTAATGAATCAAACGGATCACCAGATCCGAGTCTTCATATCCCCAGCCTTCGAAGACTTCATCAAAACCATTTGTTGCCAGGAAATCGTCTTTCCAGACCGCCAGATTGCAGGTCATGGCTTTTTGCCAATTCTGCGGTTGCCAAGAACGCCAGCCGTATAGCGGTAAATACAGCAAAGGCAACAGACGATTGATGCGGCCTCGCAGCCATTGGCGTAAAAAAAAGCCAAGGGACTGTTCATGCAGCGGTATTTTTTGCCCTAATACCAGTGATGTGTAAGCTTCGTTCAATAACACCCGGTTGCCCGGAACGAAATAACCGGTTTCCGCCAATTGTCGATGATGACTAATAAAATCCGGTAGCGCTACGCAATCGCCGTCCATAAATAGCAGATAATCGCCGCGACTGTCGGCAACCGCCTTGTTACGAATGGTGCCGGCCCTAAATCCCTTATCCTCATGCCAAACGTGCCGTACTGGAATTTCGCAGGTTTCGATAAAGTCTTTGATCAGTTCCTGCGTTGCAGTGCCGGAACCGTCGTCGGCGACGATGATTTCAAACCGGCGATCTTGTTGAGCCATCAGCGCGAGTAAGCAGGTGGAAAGCGCTTCCGGCCAGTTATAGGTGGTGACGATGACCGAGATCAAGCCGTTCATTTGCTTGCTGTTTTGCGGCAAAGCTGGCGTAGTTTCAGGTATTTGTAATAACTGCCCTCGGCGTTGGAGATGGCAAGAGTCAGGCCTTCCGCACCATCCAAAATGGCTGCCTGGATGAAGTAAGTGCGGATGAACGTCCACAAACCCTTGCCAATGGCTTTACCCAAGCTGGCGCGCTTACCGTTAGTGAACAGTTTCTCGGCGCCCAGCGAAGAATAAGCGTTGATCTTATGCAGTACCTCCGCCGGGTCTACGAAGGCTTCATGCAAGAGTGGATTGTTAAGTTGACGGATAGTCCCCTTAACTTCAATACGCTCGTGCACGACTTCGCTACTGAAATGTCCGGCATCGCGGCGAAATAGTCGTAACACATAATCGGGCCACCAACCGCCATGCTTGATTTGCTTGCCGCAGTAGCTGGATAAACGCGGAATTTCGAAGCCTTGCACCTCGTTTTGCTGCATGGCTTGCAGGATTTCGGCTTTTAGCGCCGGGCCGACTTCCTCGTCGGCATCAATAGATAACACCCAGTCTCCTTGTGCCTTGTCCAATGCCCGCTGCTTTTGCGGCCCAAATCCAGGCCAGTCGGTAATGAAGACTTTATCGGTAAATTGTCGGCAAATCGCCACGGTTTCGTCGCTACTACCCGAGTCGAGCACGATGATTTCATCGGCCCAAGCTACCGATGCCAGACAGCGGCCGATATGTTGCGCCTCGTTTTTGGTGATGACGATAACGCTAAGCATCGGCCTGACGAAGGCTGGAATCGGCTGGACGACTTAGCAAGGCGCCGAGAAAAAACGCCAGCAAATAACCTTCAGCAAAAGTTTTGAAATGCGAGTTGAACAGGCTTGAAGCACAGATGGCTACTAAAAAACTGGCGGCAATTGGACCGTAGGGTAGGTTATTCATACCTTGGCGCAATGCGACATAAATGTAAGCAAAAAACAGCAGTAAGCCGACCAAGCCATTTTCCAGCCAAATGAACAGGTATTGATTATGCGGATCGCTGGTGCTGGTACCCTGCCATCCCTGGCTTTTGGCCGAGGCATAATTACTGTAAGTCGCTTTGAACGATGAGGTGCCGTACCCGAACCAAGGCGCTTTCTCGATGAGTTCCACGGTGTTTTGGTAAAAGACCACTCGAATGCCTACTGAGGTTAAATCCTGGCTGCTTTGATAACTAGCTTGTTCGTCCCAAGCCAGTCTGAATCGTTCTTGCAATGTGCTGGAACTAAGGCCAAATGCCACCAGCACGATGGCGGCTATCCCAATAATCTGTGGTAGTTTGCTGTAGCCATATATTGAGCCCAATGCAAAAACTGCGGCGATGGGTACGGCTAAATAGCCACTTCTACCCGTACTAACGAAGAAAATATTGAATAGAAAGATGGCTATTCCGGCCCAAACTGCATATTTTTGCCGGGTGTTTAGCGGTTCTTGCACCAGGAAGATAGCGCAGAGCAGGGCTGCCACAAAAGCAGTGCTCTGTGTGGCATGATTGGTCATGAAAATACCTGCTTCCCGGCCGTCCCTAACGATAAGATCCATGCCCCAAAGTGGTATCGCAACAATGCCGGCTACCACCATGGCGATGAAATAGCTGTAGATAAAACGTTTTTGCCATTCCGATTGCTGAAAAACGCCAAGTAGAAGGAATACATAGAGCAGTTTTTTCCAGCTGGATAAAGTCTCCAATTTGCTGTGCCAGTCTGTATCCGCGTAAAGAGTGCCGATCAGCAGCCAGGCAATGAATAGCAAGATCATTTTTCCAACAGGCTGTTGCCAGGATAACTTAAGGGTCTGCACTGCCTGGCCTGAGAGTAGCCAGAATACTAACAAAGCCACACTGGCTATGCTCGCGATGGCCGTGGAAATGGGCGCGGCGATGGCTGCAACAATAGTCATGCTGCGACAGATATTGAGTGATGTCTCGGACGTCTGGGGGGATGCAAACATGTTTTGTGGTCTTAACGCCATAATTGGTAGATATGTTTACGCTTGAGTTTTTCCCAGCGGAAAAACAGTCCTTTCAGCCAGGTGGGCGGATCGGCTTCCAATGCGCTTTTGAATAAGCCGTTTTTGCTGCCTTGTTCGATGACCGGTTCCTCCAGCCAAATCATTTGAATGCCGAGCTGTTTGTCGATCTTTTCGAATTGATTGTCTATCGGTTCAGCGATTTTGTGAGCTTTAATCCAGTCCAGTCGCCGGCGAGCGGTACTGGCATCGATCAAGTACGAGTCGGCAAAACGACCGCGATGACCTAGATAAAGGTATTGACCGGGTTTGCGTTGGCTCTTGGGGGTAAAAAAATTACCGCCGGAGCCAATGTAGATCACTTTGTCACCCGGAAAGCGAGCGCTTTGGGCGATAGCCCGCTCTAAACCAAGCTTAATATCCTTGCCAAACACCGCGTCGTCTTCCAGCACTAATGAATAGCCCTGTCCGCCAGCATCGGCAATTTTTTGTAAAGCTGCCACATGTTTTAATGCGCAGGATTGTTGGCCGGCCGTAAGCTGGTTGTCGCGGAAAAATTCGGCCATTACGCTGTCAGTCAAGTCGTCAATGTCCCAGTCGAAAATAAATTCGGCCGATAAGCCGAATTTGCGCAACTGTTGTTCCATGAAAATACGGCGTTGAGCGAATTTCTTAACATTCAAAACCAAAATGCGGTCAAGGCTTGGCGATAGCATCATGCGAATTTGGAATCAGGTAGCTGACGAAAAGCCGCGATTATCGACGGTTTTGCGGAAAATAACATCATCGTTCTTACTGTTAAGCGGTAGTCAACCTGATGTTACGGGTGGTTTGGCTTGTAAAGCCTGAGCGATAACGTCGATTACTCGGGCCCCGGATAACTGATCGAGGCAGGCACTGTGACTATTGCGGTTCCTATCGCAACCTTCCAGTTGGCAGGGTAGGCAATTTTGTTCGGTTTGGCCTTGCAGCAGATACACATTATGTACTTGGCCCGAACCACGAGACGGGAAAGGCGTTTTATTCTCACTGTATCCATACGGCCAGGGTGCCCATTTCTCCGGGTCGGTGGGACCGAACAAGGCAAAAGTCAGTGTGCCGGTGGCCGCAGCCAAGTGGGTGATACCGGTGTCGGGACCCACGAATAATCTGGCTTTGCCGATCAAGGCGGACAATTGCCCGAGTGACAGTTGACCGGCAAGATTGATTACATCCGATGGCAGTCGTTGCTGTAATTCTCGCAACGCGTCGAGTTCGGCGGGGTTGCCACTGCCGGTCAATACGATTTGGAGGTCTTGCCGGCCTAAAAAGGCGACGAGCTCCCGCCAGCCGTCGGCATGCCACTGTTTATAGCGCCATTGCGGCATAATATGCAGAACGGCATAGGGATTGGTTATGCTGGGTATCGGCGTCGAACTTTGCGGCGGGGTCAGTCGATAGCAAGGTGCTATTCCGAGTAGTTTGCAGAAGCGCAAATTCTCCAGTACGGCATGATCGTAATCGGCACCAAATACCAGCCAGCGGTTTAGCAGCACTTTTTTCCACCAAGCCTTAGTCGCATCGTCAGGCACAAAGCCGATGCCGGTCTTGCCGGTTATCGCCGCGCACAAAGTTGGCCGGTCGCCAGCCTGGGTGGAAATGGCTAAATCGTAACGGCGAAACAGGCTAAGTAACAATTTCCCGAAGGCCAAGCCGCCGAGTTTACCCGTCACGGGCAGTAAGCGATGGATGTCGGGATTGCCTTCCAGCATGCCCGCGTTACTTGCCGGCAATAAAACATCGATTTCCGCATCCGGATAGGCTTGCTTCAGCGAAGAAATTAATGGCGTCACCAGTAGGGTATCGCCCAGATAACGCAGCGTTATCACCAAAATGCGTTTAGGTTGTATATTGAGCGGTTTTTGGTTGGGCATGGAGCGCTGGCTGATCAACATGGCTTTACATTTTAAAGGTAAACAGTATTGAACACGTTAGAAAATTCGCGCAAAACAATGACGGACAGCCAGGTGTACAAGCGTTTGCTGGCGTTTGTGGTGCCGTATTGGCGTTTATTTGTGGTCTGCGCCATCGGTTTTGCGATCTACGCCGCGACCGAGCCGGCGGTGGTGATGATTATTCAGCGTATCATCGACAGCTTTGGCGCGCCGGACAGGAGTGATATTCAGTATTTGCCGCTGGCCTTCGTGGTGTTGTTTTTGGTACGCGGTATAGGCTCATTTTTGGGCAATTACTATCTGGCACGGATTTCCGGCAATTTGATTCACAAGCTGCGTTGCGAGATTTTTAATCAGTACACCCGTTTGTCGGTGCAATATTTCGATGCGCATAACAGCGGCTACATGATTTCGCGGATTACCAATAATATTGGCGAAGTCACGCGTGCTACATCCGATTCGATCCGCTCTTTCGTGCGGGAAGGCTTTACGGCAGTGGGTTTGCTGGGTTATCTGGCTTATACCAACTGGCAGCTATCCTTGGTTTTTTTGGCGATTGCGCCAGTAGTCGCGGTGATGGTGCGTTATGTTGGCAAGCGCTTGAAAAGATTGAGCCGCAACATGCAAGATACCGTCGGCGATTTGACTCACATCACTTCGGAAATGGTCTCCGGAAACCGCATCGTGAAAAGTTTCGGCGGTGAAAATTACGAGCGGCAGCGTTTTAAATCGGCCAGCCTGGATAACCGTACTCAGTACCGCAAGCTGATCATGACGGTGTCGCTGAATAACCCGCTGATGCAGCTAGTCATTTCTTTCGCGCTGGCCGGCATGATGTATCTGGCCTTGATCATGATGAAATCGTCCAGTCCGGGCGAATTTGTCGGTTTTTTTACAGCCGCGTTCTTATTACCCAAACCGATCCGCCAATTAAGCGATGCGAATTCCGAGATCTTGCGCGGCATCGCGGCGGCTGAGTCTTTGTTTGAAGTGTTGGACGAGCCGGCCGAAATCGACGGTGGTGATTATCAGGTCGAGCGCAGTCAGGGGCGCATCGAATTCAAAAATCTCAGTTTCAGTTATCCCGGCAGCGAAACGCCGGCATTGAATAATATAAACGTGACTATCGAGCCCGGTCAGACTGTGGCGTTGGTCGGTGCTTCGGGTGGTGGCAAAAGCACGATGATTAACTTGTTGCCACGTTTTTACGAGTACGAGCAGGGCGAGATTTTGATTGACGGCGTGGAGTTAAAACGCTACCGCCTGGACAGTTTGCGCCGGCAGATTGCCTTGGTCACGCAGAACGTCACCTTGTTCAACGCCTCCGTCGCGAACAATATCGCCTATGGCGCGTTACAAGGTGCGGCCAGAGAGCAAATAGAGCAGGCCGCGGTCGATGCTTATGCGATGGACTTTATCAGCAAAATGCCGCAAGGGCTGGAGACAGAAATTGGCGAGAATGGCGTTAAATTGTCCGGCGGCCAGCGTCAACGCTTAGCGCTGGCGCGAGCATTATTGAAGGATGCGCCGATTTTGATTTTGGATGAGGCGACTTCGGCCTTGGACACCGAATCCGAACGTTACATCCAGGCCGCGCTGAATCGCGTGATGCAGGGCCGTACTACCTTGGTGGTGGCGCATCGCTTATCCACTATAGAAAGTGCTGACGTGATTTTGGTGATGGATAAGGGCCGGATAGTCGAACAAGGTTCGCATCGCGAACTCTTGGCGCGTGATGGTGCCTACGCCAAATTGCACAAGATGCAGTTTCAGGATGTCGGCCAAACTAAACCAGTGGAGCAATCGGCAAGCCTTGCTTCGCCAGAGTGATGAATCAGTCAGTGACTCGGCTTATCCGATCCGCCGACTGAGATAGGTATTAAAATTGTTTGGAATTTTTGCTATTGCGAAACACCAGCGGTTTTTCTCGGTCCGACAGGGCCAGTTCGCGCGCTGAATTGATCGCCGCGTCAATTCGGTGCCGTTGCGGAGATTTGCTGCATACCGGATCGGTGCTGTACATATCGCCGTTGAACAAGAACGCCTGGCAGCGACAGCCGCCAAAGTCTTTGAGTTTCTCGTCGCAGCTGCGGCAAGGCTCCTGCATCCACTCAGTGCCGCGGAAGAAATTGAAGGTTTTCGATTCGTTCCAGATTTCGGCTATGCTGAAATCCTTCACGTTGGGGCAATCCAGGCCGGGCAGTTCGCGCGCTGAATGGCAGGGTAGCGCCGTGCCATCCGGGGCGATGGTCAAAAATGTCGTGCCCCAACCGTTCATGCAGGCTTTCGGCCGGTCTTCGTAGTAATCCGGCACCACGTAATAAATCTTCATCTTGCCGGCCACTTTTTCTTTATAAGCCTGGGCAATTTTTTCCGCTTCTTCGAACTGCTCGCGTGTGGGTAGCAAGGCGTCACGATTCAAATGGGCCCAGCCGTAATATTGGGTGTTGGCCAGTTCCAGATAATCGGCGCCGAGGTTTTCGGCCATCTCCAAAATTTGCGGCATTTGGTGAATGTTTTCGCGGTGGATTACCACACACAGCACCATCGGATAGCCGTGTTTTTTAATCAGTTTCGCCACGTCCTGTTTGTGCTGGTAAGTGGCGGTGCCGGCGATATGATCGTTCAGTTCCTGGGTGCTGGCCTGGATGCTGATTTGGATATGGTCTAAACCGGCTTGCTTTAATTCGACGATTTTTTCTTCGCTCAAGCCGTAGCCGGAAGTGATGAGGTTGGAGTAATAGCCCAGTTCGCGCGCGTATCCGACCAGTTCAGTCAAATCCTGGCGGGTCAGAGGTTCGCCGCCGGAAAACCCCAACTGCACCGCACCCATTTTGCGGGCTTGGCTTAATACGCGTTTCCAATCCTCGGTACTTAATTCGTCCGGATATTTAGCGTAATCCAGCGGATTGGAGCAATACGGGCATTGCAGCGGGCACTTGTAGCTCAGCTCGGCCAACAGCCAGCGGGGCGGGGTGATATTAAGCTTGCTTGATCCAGCCATTTTGTAATGCTACGTTTAAAAAGTTAGTGATGTCATTGGTCAGTCCGGACGTGGCGAATTTTTCTTCCAATTCGGCGACGATTTGCCCCAACATCCGGCTACCGTCGCACAGCTTGAGTATTTCCGCCGAGCTTTGGTTCAACTCGACCATACCTTCGGGATACAGAATCACGTATTTTTGCTGGGCTTCTTCCCACTGCAGCCGGTGCAGCGGCGAGAATTGGATAAGTTGATCGGGGGTGATGGTCATAGAGTTCCGGTATGTAAGCAAACGGCTGGGGAATCAAGCGGTTTCGATGTCTTCAAAAATTTCCGCCAGCGGCAGGTTGAGGCTCAAACTATGCAGTTGGCAATCCACGTCGCCTATGTAGTCGTGCAACAGCCAATCGTTGTCTGGAGTGCGGCGGAAGCATTCCACTCGGCGGGCGTCGATGTCAACGATCAGATACTCTTGAAGCGATTCCAGCTTGCGGTAAGCGACGAATTTGCCGCCTCTGTCGTAGTCTGCTGTTGAATCGGACAGTACTTCGACAATTAATGTCGGCTGCGAAATAAATTGTTTGGCTTTGTTATCTTCCGGGTGACAGGACACCATCACGTCCGGGTAAAAGAAAGCATCGGCGGCCTCGACACGTAGTTTCAGATCGGCAATGTAGGCTTGGCAGGGTGAACCGCGTAATCTCTGTTTTAAGGCCGAGGCAATATTTAGGCTGACGACAACATGTTCACGCCGAGCGCCCGTCATCGCAAACACTTCTCCCGCGACGAACTCGTGCTTTTCGGTTTGGGATTCCTCCCAAGCCAAAAAGTCGGCGGCGCTAAAACGAAGCTGTTCGGCGGTTTGCATTTCTATCACTCGATATTGAAATACGGCGGCATATCCGCCACATAAGCCAGATACATCGCATCGGCCATGCTCCACAACACATCCAGTTTAAATTTCAGAATTTGCACCATGCGTTCTTGCTGCTCGCGGGTTTTGTACCAGTCCAACGTCAGTTCCAGGCCGTGTTCCACGTCGCGGCGGGCTTCGGTCAGGCGCTTGCGGAAGTAAGTGTAACCCTCTTGTTCGACCCATGGATAGACATCTGGCCAGTTATCCAAGCGTTGTTGATGAATTTTGGGGGCGAATAGTTCCGTCAGTGATGAACTGGCAGCTTCGTGCCATTCGGCGCGGCGGGCGAAGTTGACATAGGCATCGACTGCAAAACGCACGCCGGGTAGCACGTATTCCAGGGAAGTGATCTCTTCGCGGGTTAGCCCAACTGCGATGCCCAGACGTATCCAGGCTTCGATGCCACCGGGGTCGCCGGGGTGGCCGTCGTGGTCGAGAATGCGTTGTACCCATTTGGCGCGAGTTTCGCGGTCCGGGCAATTGGCCATGATGTTGGCGTCTTTGATCGGAATCATCACCTGGTAATAAAAGCGATTGGCGACCCAACCTTGCAATTGCTGTTTGGTCAGCTTGCCTTCATTCATCAATGTGTGCATCGGATGATGAATGTGGTAGAACTTTTCCATGCCGCGCAGTTTGGCTTCGAATTCTTCGCGGCTCCAGGGTTGATTATCAGCAGTCATGTAACACCTTTGTTATAAGTCAATTTCCAGTCCGTCGTAAGCCACTTCGATGCTGTTGGCATCCAGGGTTTTACGCTCCGGCGAATCTTCGTCGAGAATCGGGTTGGTGTTGTTGATATGAATCAAAATTTTCCGGGCGCTTGGTACGCCATTCAAAACTTCAATCATGCCGCCAGGGCCGGATTGCGGTAGATGGCCGATTTCCCGAGCATGTTTGTGGCTGATGCCGCGCGTAACCATTTCATCGTCGGTCCAAAACGTGCCATCTACCATTAGGCAATCTACATTCAGCATGGCTTGCAAAACATGTGGCTCGATTTCGCCAAGGCCCGGCGAGTAATACAGTTTTTTGCCGGTGGATATTTGTTCGACGATCACGCCGATGTTGTCGCCGTCGTGCGGGTCGTGGCGGTGCGGTGAATAGGGCGGCGCTTTGCTTTTCAGGGCATGGGCATAAATGCGGATGTCATCAATGCCGGGAATCTCGAAGGGTGTTTCGTCGCAGGCAATCGGATGATGATTGACTGTGCAATAGTCTTTCAGCATATTGAATAGCGGAAAGCCGCTGGTCAGATCCTGCTTGACCATGTCGGTGCAGTACACGTTTAACGGTTTGCCTTCGCGCAGCATCAGCATGCCGGTGGTGTGGTCGATTTGGCTGTCGATCAACAGTACAGCCTTGATGCCGGTATCGCGGATACCTTCTTTGGGCTGTATGGCAGGAAAGGCTTCCAATTGGGCGCGAATGTCTGGTGAGGTGTTAAACAGCAGCCAGTTGCGGTTGTCGGTGCTGATTGCTATGGACGATTGGGTGCGGGCTTTGCCGTTGAATTGGCCGTTACGCAAGCGTCGGCAATTGTCGCAGTTGCAGTTCCATTGCGGAAAACCGCCGCCGGCACCGGCGCCGAGAACTCTTATCTTCATGTTCGCTTATAAGGGTTGGTGAACGAGCGAGGCATGATACGGGATTAAAAAACGCCAGGCAAAAAAAAGGGGCAGGAAAATGCCCCTTTCTTATCGTCAACCCTAAGGATTAACGGTTGTAGATGTACATGGTAACTTCAAAACCGAAACGCATGTCGTTATAAGCTGGTGTTTCCCATTTCATTTATATACCCTCCAGAGGTTTTGTTGTTGTGTGCGATAGCTTGATCGAGAAAGCTGCGCCGAAGTATACGATGAAGTTTTTCTTTGCGCAACAGAGCAATCAAACCGAAACTAGCGGTGATGTGAGCTGTGTCTCGGCGCTTTAGTTCCCTAGCTTACCAAGCCATTTTTAAAGCAAGTGCCAACAGCACAATCGCAAAGTAACGTTTCAATTTTTGCGCCGGCAAACGGTGGGCTAACTTGGCACCCAAAGGTGCGGTAAATATGCTGGTCAAAACGATGCCGGCGAAGGCTGGGAGATACAGGTAGCCGAGGCTGCCAGCCGGTAATTGATCTTCTTGCCAACCCAAGATGGCATAACTGGTTGCAGCCGACAGGGCGATGGGGATTGCGCAAGTGCTGGAGGTGGCGACCGCGTTTTTCATGATCAGACCGTTGTTCACTAGGTAAGGTACGGTCATGGTGCCGCCGCCGATGCCTAAAATAGCCGATAACACACCAATCAACAGACCCATCGGATAATCCAGAAAGGATCTGGCGGGGTGGGATGAGGCTTTGATTGGCTTGGGCATTGCCATTTGTACGCTGGTATAAAGTAGATAGGCAACGAAAAACCAGCGCAGTAAATCCGCGCTGATATATTCGGCCAACACCGCGCCGCCGCCGGCGCCCAGCAGCATGCTTGGGGCTAAGTGCCTTGCTCGTCGCCAATCGATATTGCCTAGTTTATGGTGCGTGCGCACCGAAGCCACCGACGTAAATATCGCGGTTGCCAAGGACGTAGCGACGGCAATCAGCATGATTTGCTCTGTATTGAATTCTTGAGCCTGGAAGAGCCAGACCAGGACCGGCACGATCAATGCGCCGCCGCCTATACCGAATAAACCGGCGGAGAGTCCGGCGAGAATGCCCAATAAAAGGCTGGCTAAAAAAATTTCCGTCATGATGAATAATGGCTGGGGAATAAGCAAAGCACTATGATAGCGACTCATTTATACTGTGTCTTTTGATCCATTTAGCAGGCGAGTTAGTAAGGCATGAAAACGTATCTGGTCGGCGGCGCAGTTCGCGACCGTTTGCTGGATTATCCGGTTAAGGAGCGTGACTGGCTGGTGGTCGGTGAGACTGTGGACAGCATGCTGGCCGCCGGTTTTCGGCCGGTTGGCAAAGACTTTCCGGTATTTTTGCATCCTATCGATCACGAAGAATATGCCTTGGCGCGCACCGAACGTAAAACTGCCCCCGGTTACAAGGGATTTGCGGTGCATGCGGCTACGGATGTGACATTGGAAGAGGATCTGTTGCGACGGGATTTAACCGTCAATGCAATGGCAATTGATGCCGACGGCGCATTGATCGACCCCTACAACGGGCGGCGGGATTTGGATAGTCGGATTCTGCGACATGTGTCTGCGGCATTTGTGGAAGATCCTGTGCGGATTTTGCGCGTGGCCCGCTTTGCGGCCCGGTACGCCCATTTGGGCTTTTCTGTCGCTGAGGAAACACTGCAACTGATGCGCGAGATGGTCTCCGCTGGCGAAACTGATTTTTTGGTTGCCGAGCGAGTGTGGGCGGAATTGCATAAAGCCTTGCTGGAGCGGACGCCGGCGGCATTTTTTCAGGTGTTGAGAGATTGCGGCGCCTTGCAGGTGGTTTTTCCGGAGATCTATGCTTTATTCGGGGTGCCGCAACCGGAGAAATATCATCCGGAAATCGATACCGGCGTGCATTCATTGATGGTGCTGGAGCAAGCCGCGCGGCTTTCCGATAAGGCCGAGGTGCGCTTGGCGGCCTTGTTGCATGATTTAGGCAAGGCCTTGACGCCCAGCCAGCATTGGCCTAGCCATCACGGCCACGAGCAAAAAGGTTTGCCGGTGCTGACCAAACTGTGCGAAAGATTGCGGGTGCCGAATCATTTTAAATCGCTGTGCGGGCAGGTCATGCAATATCACACACATTGCCACAGGGCTTTGGAATTACGTGCGGATACCTTGGCCGATATGTTGCAAACCCTGGGCGCGTTCAAGCCCGATAGTCGCTTGGAGGAATTTTTGCAGGCTTGCGAAGCCGACGCGCGCGGCCGAACCGGATTCGAAGACAGGCCCTACCCGCAAGCTGAATACATTCGTTCGGCGGCCATGGCGGCCTTGGCTGTCGATACCTCGGCGGCTTTGCTGAAAGGCTTGCAAGGCGAACAGATTGGTATCGCCATCCGCAAGTTGCGGTCCCAAGCCATCAGCGATTACAAGCAAGGCTATCAGCACCTAACAGTAGAATCAGCATGAATGCCATCCTGATCTCCGCCGGCTTATTGATTTGCAGCAATGTCTTTATGACTTTTGCCTGGTACGCGCACCTGAAGGAACTGAATAACAAACCCTGGTTGTTGGCGGCACTCGTCAGTTGGGGGATAGCTCTATTCGAATATTTGTTACAAGTACCGGCCAATCGTATCGGTTACACGCAGTGCAGTGTGGCGCAGTTGAAAATTATGCAGGAGGTGATCGCGCTTAGCGTATTCGTACCCTTCTCGGTTTATTACATGAAAGAACCGCTGAAACTGGATTATCTCTGGGCCGGTTTATGTTTGCTGGGTGCGGTGTTTTTTATGTTCAGGGCCAAATTAAGCTGAATTTGAACGGATTGGAATAATAAAAATGGGTAGACAGCATGCTTAGTTATCGTCACGGGTTCCACGCCGGCAATTTTGCCGATGTGTTAAAGCACAGTCTGCTGACGCTGGCGATCAACGCACTAAAGCAGAAAGATAAGCCTTTTGTTTACATCGATACCCACGCCGGCGCCGGTAAATATTCTTTTAAATCCGAATTTGCCCAAAAAACCGGCGAATATCAGCAAGGCATAGCCAAGCTTTGGGATATTCAAAGTGCGCCGCCGGAATTAAAAGATTATCTGTCCGCGGTGCGCGCGGAAAATACCGGTCAGCAACTGGTGCGCTATCCCGGCTCGCCGCAATTGGTTAAACGCTTGGTCAGGGCGCAAGATCGCTTAGTATTGTCGGAATTGCACAGTAGCGATGTCGAAGCCCTTCAGCAATTATTTGCCGGCGACAAACAGGTGAGTGTCGCCAAGGAAGATGGCTTGCAAACCTTGAGCAAGAAATTGCCGCCTATCCAAAAGCGCGGTTTGATTTTGATTGACCCCAGTTATGAAATGCGAGACGAATATAAAAAAATCGTAGCGGCTCTGACAACCGCATACAAGCACTTCGCTACCGGTGTCTATGTGCTGTGGTATCCGGTCATCGACCGCGCGGCGACCGAAAACTTTATGCGGCAATTGGCGCAAACCGGCATGCCTCGCCAGTTGCGGATCGAGCACTGCATAGCCCACGACGGGCCGGGACGCGGCATGACCGGTTCCGGCATGTTGTTCATCAATCCGCCGTGGCAGTTGGATAGTCAAGCGGAAGCCCTGCTACCTTGCTTGAATCAAGCCTTGGCGGACGGTAAGGGGTCTTGGAAAGTCGAATGGCAGGTGCCGGAGTCGATAGCGGTGAGTGCGGTAAGGAATTAGCCATGATTAGAAAGAATCTCGACTTGATCATCGTCGGTTTTGTGGTACTCGCTATCGTCATGTACGATGTGACGCTGGAACTGCTGGGTGAATTGATGCATCTGGTGTTCGAAGGTTTTCACGTGGCCTTCGAGTATGTCGAATTAGGTATTGAAGAAGCGGTAGAACTGGTATTCCACGTTTTGGATATCGGTGAAATCATCGAGTATCTATTCGAATCCGACCGCCACGGTAGCCAGGTGGTGACGTTCTATATATTGGTCACCATCGCCTGGTTTGGTTTTTATCGACTCTCAAAATTAGTACCCCGGCTTTGGGCATCTTTTAAACAAATGGTGCTGAATACCTGGGTGCGGCGGAAAACCGAGTTAGAGTTGTATTGGTTGTCACTTACCATAAGGGATAAGGTGACTCTTGCCGTCACTGCCGTGGCCGTTGCTTATATCGCTTCATTTTTCGTGATGTGATTGTGCGCATCCTTGACGAAACCGTTTTATTTTTAATTTTCTTATGCCATTACTAGAACAAGTTACCCAATCCATTCTTGCCGTCAATGGCTTGCAAACCCAGGATATAGATCGAGTGATGGCCGCGCTGCTCAGCGTGCCGGTCGATGCGGCGGACATTTATTTTCAGTCCAGCCATTTCGAATCCTGGTCCATGGAAGGCGGGATTATCAAGGAAGGTAGTCATTCCATAGAGCACGGTGCCGGTGTGCGCGTCGTCAGCGGCGACAAAACCGGCTTTGCTTACAGTGACCGCATCGAATTGCCGATTTTGCTGGAAGCCGCTAACAATGTAAAAGCCATTGTCAGGCAAGGACAGCAGGCGCAGCGCCAGATCGAAGTCGCCAAGAGCTGGCCGCAGCTGTACCAGCCGCTCAATCCTTTAAAGTCCCTGGACGATCAGGAAAAAATCGATTTACTGAAGCGCGTCGACAGCGAAACTCGCAAGCTGGACAGCCGCATCGAAGAAGTGATGGTCAGCCTGATTGCGGCTTACGACAGTGTCTTGATTGCCAATCAGGATGGTTCTCTGGCTGCGGATGTGCGGCCCTTGGTGCGGATGAACGTGACGGTCATCATGGTCGAAAATGGCCGGCGCGAGCAGGGTAGCATGGGCGGCGGCGGGCGCAGCGATTACAGTTTCTTTCTGGACAACGACCGAGCTTTTGAATACGGCCGCGAAGCGGTGCGTTTGGCTCAGGTTAATCTACAGGCCCAGGAAGCGCCGGCCGGTAATATGACCGTGGTGTTGGGTCCGGGGTGGCCGGGGATTTTGCTGCACGAAGCCATTGGTCACGGCTTGGAAGGCGACTTCAACCGCAAGGGCACTTCCGCATTTAGCGGTCGGGTCGGCGAGCGGGTGGCGTCGGATTTATGCACCGTAGTCGACGACGGCACCTTGGTTGGACGGCGCGGTTCCTTGAATATCGACGACGAGGGCACGCCCACCGAAAACACCGTATTGATTGAAAAAGGCATTTTGAAAGGCTATATGCAGGACAAGCTCAATGCCCGCTTGATGGGCGTGAAACCCACCGGCAATGGCCGCCGCGAATCGTATGCGCATTTGCCGATGCCGCGCATGACCAATACCTACATGTTGCCCGGCAGCAGCGATCCGGAGGAGATTATCCGCTCGGTCAAAAAAGGTTTGTATGCGCGTAACTTCGGTGGCGGGCAGGTGGATATTACCTCCGGCAAATTTGTGTTTTCCACCAGCGAAGCCTATTTGATCGAAAACGGCCAAATTACCCGGCCGGTAAAAGGTGCGACGCTGATCGGTAACGGTCCCGACGTATTGACGAAAGTATCGATGGTCGGCAACGACATGGCCCTGGATAGCGGCGTCGGCACCTGCGGCAAGGATGGGCAAAGTGTGCCGGTCGGCGTCGGTCAGCCCACCTTGAAAATCGACGGCTTGACCGTCGGCGGCACTAGCGTTTAATGCCTCGGGCCGTTATGTTGCGGCCCACACAAGTAATCGAATTCTAAGAGACTTACCGTGCAAAATCAGGAAGAAATTAATCGCTTAAAAAATGTCGTTCAGCAATTATTGGACGAAGCCAAACAACAAGGCGCAAGCGGCGCCGAAGCGGCGTTCAGCGTTGATAACGGTTTGTCCGTGTCGGCACGTCTGGGTGAAGTGGAAACCGTAGAATATCACTGCGACCAAGGTATAGGGGTTACCGTCTATTTCGGCCAGAAAAAGGGCTCGGCCAGTACCAACGATATCTCTTCTGATTCATTGAAAGAAACCGTCAAGGCCGCCTGTAGTATCGCCCGTTACGCCAGCGACGACGCCTATTCCGGCTTGCCCGATGCCGAATTATTGGCAACCGAGTTTCCGGATCTGGACTTGAATCATCCTTGGGGTATTAACGCCGAACAAGCCATAAACATCGCCATCGAATGCGAAAATATCGCGCGCGGCTACGATAAGGCGATTAGCAATTCCGAAGGTGCTTCGGTCAATACGCATCAAGGTACGCGGGTATTCGGTAATTCGCTGGGCTTTTTACAAGGTTACCAGTCAAGCAGGCATTCTTTGAGCTGTTCGGTGCTGGCCGGCAGCGGCGATGCGATGCAGCGCGATTATTGGTATAGCGTGGCCCGCAATGCGAACGGTCTGGAATCGGCTAGACAAGTCGGCGAAAAAACCGCGCAACGCACCATAGCCCGCCTCAATGCGCGTAGTCTCAGTACACGGCAATGTCCGGTATTATTCGCGTCGGAAATGGCGTCCGGTTTGATCGGCGCGTTGATCGGTGCGATCAGCGGCGGCAGTTTATATCGCAAATCCTCGTTTTTGCTCGATACGCTGGATACGCAAATCTTGCCGGACTTCGTGCGGATTCATGAGCAACCGTTCCTGCGCGGTGCGCTGGGCAGTGCCAGTTACGACTCCGAAGGTGTCGCGACCAGGGCCAGAGATATTGTCAGCGACGGTATTTTAAGATCGTACGTGCTCAGCACCTACTCGGCCCGTAAGTTGGGCATGCAAACCACCGGCAATGCCGGCGGGGTGCACAATCTGACCGTCGAGCCCGGCAGTCAGGATTTTGCCGGCATGCTGAAATTGCTGGATACCGGTTTGTTGGTGACCGAATTGATGGGGCAGGGCGTAAATCGCGTGACCGGCGATTATTCGCGCGGCGCTTCCGGCTTTTGGGTGGAAAACGGCGTAGTCCAGTATCCGGTGCAAGAGATTACAATCGCCGGCAATTTAAAGTCCATGCTGCGCAATATCGTCGCCATCGGCAACGATGTGGATTTGCGCGGCAATATCCGGGTTGGTTCGATCTTGCTGGAGCGGATGGCGATTGCGGGCGAGTAAATGTCCTCTGGGTTCTCTGTGCGGCCGATAATATATGTCTAAGCGCCCCAGCCCCCTTTGGAATTATTTACCCAGCCCTATTTATCACGGGTTAATCATCAATCAACCCGTTACGCCTGGGGTCAATAAAAAGTGACCTGAGGGTAGTTTTTCTTGGTACGTGTAAGGGCTGGCCTTGTTTTCTTCAACCCAGCGCTTTTCCGCTATCGATTCGAAGGGCGGAGGCAATTCGCCCTGTAGTGACCAAAGATCAAATGGGGTTTCGTCAATCGAAATTTCCCAATCGAAACCGCGTTCTTTAACAAAGGGTGCAATGACTTCGTCAAGCGTTCGCATCCACCATTCTCGTATGATGGGACCCGGTAGCGTTCGAGCGATTTGGTCGACCTTGAAGCGAATAAACTTGTCATTCCGCACACCACCGACGAAACAATTGCCTTTAATCACTCCTTCGAAAATGACTACCGCGTAAAATCTTGGGATTGGTACAGCCGCATATATGTTTACGATGCGTTCAGCCAGCTCTTGTTTGTCGTCCGCGCTGAAGGCTGCGCTGGGATGATAGACTTTCCACAAAGGCATGATGATTCTCCTGTATTTGAAATTAAGTTTTGGCGATCTTACTGACCACCTTGTTTTTCTGAATTGGCGTTCCGGCAAAACCCGACGCTGATCGCCAATGTTTTGCTAGCGCCATCTCTTCGCCCATCGTCTCAACATCATGATTGGCAAATGCGTTTGCCAAATACCGCCCGGCAATATCAGACGCTTACTGCACGATAGAGCGCGAGGCGACGCCGCAGCCACGTTAACTTGCAAGTTCCTTGGGGGGAAACTGATGCAGGTTCCTTGGGTAGAAACTAAACGTCGGCGGCTGCGTCGGGGATAAATCTATGCCTGAGAAGGCAAACGGTAAAATGCTTTCTATTCATGCGCCTATGAAAATATTTGATGCCAAACACCCCAGGTATTTTCGATAACATAACCCGCGTTTACATTTTGGAATCCCAGCCATGGCCAACTTAAAAACGTTTGATATGAATCTATTGATCGCCTTCGATCTGCTGATGAAGGAACGCAATGTGTCGCGGGCGGCGGAAAAAATGTTTATTAGCCAATCGGCGATGAGCCACGTACTACAGCGTTTGCGGCAACAATTGGAAGACCCGTTGTTGGTAAAAACTCCGGCGGGCATGACGCCGACGCTGCGGGCCCTGTCTTTGGTGGAACCCGTGGCGGCGGTACTTAAAGAGGTGGAAAGTTTGATTCGCGCGCCGGCGCCGTTCGATCCCGCCACTTGCCGGCGCGCCTTTAATATTGCGGCGACGGATTACGTGGAAGCCTTGTTGTTGCCCATACTGGCGCCGCGTATTGCCAGACAAGCACCGGGCGTGGATATCCACTTCAAACGCACCAGCAGCCGTTTTCCTTTCAATGCACTGGAGCAAGGCGATATAGACCTGATACTGGGTTTTGACGTGATGCTGAATGCGCCCAAGCATCTAAATTCCGAACGCTTGTTCGACGATTTCATGGTCTGCATGGCTCGCATTGGTCACCCCCGGGTCACTGCGGCATTAGCGCTGGAAGACTATATAGATCTGCCGCATATTCTGGTATCCAGAACCGGGGCCAGCACGGGGCAAGTAGACGCCTGGTTAGCGGAACACGGTCGCGAGCGGCGTGTGGCGCTGACTGTGTCGCATTTTCTGTCCGCGTTGTTGATCGTGGCGCAAACGGATATGGTCATGGCTTTTCCTAAACGCACTGCCGAGCAATTCGCCCGGAACTTGCCGCTACAATTGGTGCCCTTGCCGTTAGATTTGCCGCATTACGACACGGTCATGGTCTGGCATCCGCTACAAGACCAGGATCTTGCCAATCGTTGGCTACGCGATGAAATTCGCGCCGCTTGCGCCGCGCTGGACCATCATTCGCCAAACTTCGGTTCGCCCAGCTCGGGAAAATAGCGAGTCTGGATGTGCCGGCAATAATCGACTAACGAAGATTGCGTTAAGGCATAGTCCTTAACCGGCGAGCTGACTGGACAGGCCAATAGATTGATCAATACGCCGAAGGCCGAGGCATCGATACTGCTGGGCCGGTTTCCCAACAAAAACGTCTTGCCGTCAAGCGCGGCGGAAAGAGCCGCCACATCGTGCTTGCCCAATTCGAAAATGTCGGCGGCGGCTAGCCGGCCAATCCCATGGCCGCGTATCTGTCCGCGAATCCGCAGCCTATAGATCGCGGCTACCATGTCCGCCATGGGTTGCGGCAGGCCTTGGAAGATCGCCTGCTTATTGATTTGCCAGTTCTCCGCTCCGTATTGCCAACGGCTATACATGCATACCCAATACAAATGTTCTTCCAATAAGCGTTGCCAAGCCAGGGCCAGGGCGTTTTGCTCGGCTGACAGATGCGCATCCAGGCTATCGCCATAATGTTGTTGCAGATAGCGGATAATCATCCGGCTATCGGCAAGTTTATAGCCGTTGTCTTCTATGAAAGGTAGCTTGCCCAAGGGCGCATAAAGCGGCAGGGTTTCGGCGATTCGATATTCGATGCCGACCATGCGCAGATACGTTTCCAGCTTTACGCAAAACTGGCCCGGATTGGGAATGCTCCAGGCTCTGGGAAATTGATACAACGTAATCATGCGGAACTTTGTTTATGCCTCTCTAAAAATCGGCGACATGTCTCTTAGAAATGTTAGACATAGCCAGCCAATACTGAAAAATCGGCCAAAAATTAGCCATTTTCCGGCAGCACAAAGCGTATCGGCCGAGAACCGATCTTTGCGCCCGTGACCTCGTCGATGGCCACCGGTTTAATTTCCTGCCCGGTTTCGGCGTCCTCGATATATACCAGCTTGCCGCCGCTACGGTATTGGCGACCCCAGGCGCCTATCATGATCAGCACCGGCAGGAAATCGCGGCCGGCGGCGGTCAACACATACTCCTCACGCGGCGGCCGCTCCGAATACAGCCGTTTTTCCAACATGCCTTCCTCCGTCAGCGTCGCCAAGCGCCGGGTCAGCATCGTCGGTGCGATGCCGAGACTTTTCCGAAATTGATCGAATCGGGTTAAACCGAAATGGGCGTCTCGTAGGATTAATAAGCTCCATTCATCGCCGAGGAAAGTCAGGCAACGCGCGATTGGACACGGCTCATCACAAATATTTTTATCGTTCATACGTTTTTAGTAGTGACTTGGTTTCATTTTGATAGTAACATTGCTTTCAAAATGATAGTAACACTTAGTCGGCAGACTATCCACCCCACAAGGAGATTTGATATGAGCAATAAAGACATTGGCGTAGCCCTGATCACTGGCGCATCGTCGGGCATTGGGCTGGTAACCGCCAAGGCCCTGCAACAAGCAGGTTATCGAGTATTTGGAACCAGCCGCAAAGCGCTTGCCAGCGCTGACGGCATCACGATGTTGACCTGCGACGTCACCGACGAAGCGTCGGTAAGCAACATGGTCGCCGAGGTCATGAAGCAGGCCGGACGCATCGATCTGCTGGTCAACAATGCCGGTGTCGGCCTACTCGGCGGCGCGGAAGAGTCCTCCACCGCGCAGGCTCAGGCTTTGTTTGACGTGAATGTGTTCGGCATAACCCGCGTCACTAATGCCGTGTTGCCGACCATGCGCAGGCAGGGGAAAGGCCGCATCATCAATATCAGCTCGGTATTGGGTCTGATTCCGTCTCCCTACAACGCTCTGTATGCCGCCACGAAGCATGCGGTCGAAGGTTACTCCGAATCGCTAGACCACGAACTGCGCACCTTCGGCATCCGGGTGGTGCTGGTTGAACCGGCGTTTACCCGCACCGCATTCGAAGCAAGCTTAACCAAGCCCGATCAACCGCTTGCCGTCTATGACTCTGTGCGTAGCGACATGGCGGCACTGATGCATAAAGGGGTGAATGCGGGCGATGCGCCGGACGTAGTGGCCAGTACGATATTAAAAGCCGCGACTGACGCACTACCCAGAAGACGTTACACCGCCGGAAAACAGGCAAGCCAAGTGCGTTTCCTGCGTCGTTTCCTCCCGGAAGCCTTGGTAGACAAGAGCTTACGCAAGTTTAACCAACTGCCGATAGTCTGAATAACGGAAGGATAAGGACATGATTCATCGTTCAAACAATGCCAAGTCGACTGTACCCGCCACGGTCCTGCATATCGGAGAAGGGACGGTAGCTATATGAATTTTCTGATCAAAACCGATGTTGAGCGCAATGGCCTTGACCAGTTGCGGGCGCTGATGGTCTCGGGGCATAAGCCAGGGATACTGGTGTCGCTGGATTTTGAGCTGGTGGAAGTCGACTTGGGCAAAGCCGTGTTTGCCGGCAAGCCCGGCGAACATGCTTATAACCCTCTGGGCACCGTTCACGGCGGCTATGCGGCCACATTGCTGGATTCCGCCTGCGCCTGTGCCGTCCATTCCAGACTAACCGAGAGACAGGCCTACACCACCTTGGAGTTGAAGGTTTCCTATCACAAGGCCATGACCAAGAACACGGGCTTAGTCAGAGCGGAAGGCAGGGTTTTGTCGTTAGGGAGGCGGGCTGCTTTTGCGGAGGCACGTCTCATTGATACTGAAGACCGACTCTATGCCTCGGCCACATCGACATTATTGATCTTCGGGCGAAGAGGCTAAGTGATGACCATTTCTTTTCCGAACAATTACAGCGCCATTTCGGCGCGGCTATTGATGCCAGTTGGCCGCCGAGATACTGATAGCAAACAGCATCGAATGATTATTTCGAATAGTACCGAACCTTTTGTCGAAGGAGGAAGCAACATGCCGAAACCCAACATCCCGTTAATGCCCACCCGCCGTGACCGGCTTCAGTTCCGATGCACAGCCAATGCCCGGTTGTTGGCCGTGTTGTTGCTGCCACTGACGATTAGCGTCGGATGCAGCGATCAGGACAAACCAGCGCCAGCGGTTGCCCGCCCGGTGAAAGTGTTTCGGATCGAGGACCATGCCGTTGCAGATGCTAGAAGCTTTGCCGGCGAAGTTAGAGCAAGAATCGAGACGCCGTTATCCTTCCGGGTGGGCGGTAAACTGCTGGAGCGCAAAGTTGATGTTGGCGACTCGGTACGTAAAGGCCAACTGCTGGCCATACTGGACGGCAACGATTACCACCTTGCCGTGCAAGGTCTAAAGGCTCAACTGGCTGCCGCGCAGGCCGACAGCACTTTCTTGCGGGACGATCTGGTGAGATACCGCGAATTGCTGACCCAGCAAGTCATCAGTCCGCCGGAGTTCGAGCGGCACGAAACCGCGTATACCACGGCGCGGGAGCGGGCGGCGGCGCTGGAAACGCAATTGGCCGAGGCGAACAACCAGCTGAGCTATACCGAATTGCATGCCGACCGCGACGGTGTGGTCACGGCCTTGGCTGTCGAGGCCGGGCAGGTGTTGGCTGTCGGCCAGGCAGTGGTGACACTGGCCCAGCTGGAAGAAAAGGAAATCCATTTCGACGTGCCCGAGCATCGCCTGACGGAAATCCAACGCCAACAAGAAGTTAATGTTTCGTTGTGGGCCGACGAAGATAGGCTACTCAAGGCTAAAATCCGCGAAATCGCCTCGTCCGCCGACCCGGTCAGCCGCACCTATCGCATCAAGGCCACCTTGCTGGAAGACCCGGACGCCGCGCAATTGGGCATGACGGCGACCGTTCATGTCGCGGCGAACACTGCTTCCCGCATCGCTGTCCCGCTTTCCGCCGTCTATACCCCGCAAAATCAGCCGGATCATCCTTTAGTCTGGTTGGTCGACGAGCAGGCGGCCACCGTCAAATCAGCGCCGGTGCGGCTGGGAGAAACATTGGCCGGCGAACGCATTGCCGTCGAGGGCCTCGCCGCCGGCCAATTGCTGGTCAGCGCAGGCGTGCAACGTCTGGCCGAGGGGCAAGCTGTTCGGTTGCCGGATCAACAGGGGCTGCCTAAGGGGCGCGGTAGCGAGGGGCAGCTATGAAATCATTCAACCTCAGCGAATGGGTGCTCAAGCATCGTTCTTTCACCGGCTTTATGCTGGCATTGGTGGTGCTCGGTGGGCTATTCGCTTATTTCAAGCTGGGTCAGCAGGAAGATCCGCCGTTCACGTTTCGAATCATGGTGGTTAAAACCCTCTACCCCGGCGCCACTGCGCTGGAAGTCGAGCAACAGTTGACCGACAGGCTGGAAAAGAAAATTCAGGAGCTGCCCAATCTGGATTATCTGCGCAGTTACTCCAAACCCGGCGAATCGGTGATTTTCGTCACCCCTCGAGAGGATACGCCGCCCAAGGACATTCCCGAGCTTTGGTATCAGGTGCGCAAGAAGGTCGACGACATTCGCATGACCTTGCCGCCCGGCAGCATAGGGCCGTTTTTCAACGACGAATTCGGCGATACCTACAGCCTGATCTACGCATTCTCCGGCGAGGGTTTTAGTTATGCCGATCTGAAACAGGCGGCCGATTCGGTCCGGCAACAGCTGTTGCGGGTCAAGGCTGTTGAGAAGGTTGATCTGATCGGCGTACAGGACGAAAAGATTTTCGTCGAATTTTCGGACAAAAAGCTGGCCGAACTGGGCCTGGATACGGCGGCGGTTGCCCAGGCCTTGCAGGCGCAGAACGGCATGGCACCGGCCGGCACGGTATTTTCCGCGCAGCGCAACCTGCCGATACGCCTGACCGGCTCGTTCGACTCGGAAGATAGCGTCGCCAATATGGCGGTGCGCATCGCTGATCGCACCTTCAAGGTCAAGGATTTCGCCAAGGTGACGCGAGGCTATGTCGATCCTGCCGAGTTCAAGATGCGTTTCAACGGCAAACCGGCCCTTGGCCTAGGCGTGACGATGAACAAACAAGGCAACGTTATAGCCCTGGGAAAAAACCTGGAAGACGCGCTGGCCGTCATCAGAAACGAGTTGCCGTTGGGCATGGACGTAGAACCGGTAGCCAATCAAGCGCACGTCGTTAAAAACCAGATGGCGGAATTCGGCCAAACCTTCTTCGAAGCCCTGGCCACCGTGTTGGTGGTCAGCTTCTTGAGCCTGGGTTGGCGCACCGGGTCCGTGGTGGCGCTGACCGTGCCGCTGGTGCTGGCCGCCACCTTGCTGGTCATGCTGCTGTGCGGCATCGATCTGCAACGTATTTCCTTGGGGGCTTTGATTCTGGCGTTGGGCCTGTTGGTGGACGACGCGATGATTGCCGTGGAGATGATGGCCCGCAAGCTGGAAGAAGGTTGGGACCGGATGCGCGCCGCGACCTATGCCTATACTGCCACGGCCTTTCCGATGCTGACCGGCACCTTGATCACCATCGCCGGTTTCCTCCCGGTGGGTTTGGCGCAATCCTCGGCCGGCGAATATACCGTGGCGATTTTTCAGGTGGTCGGCATTTCGCTGATACTGTCGTGGATAGGCGCGGTGGTGTTCACTCCGTATTTGGGATTTTTGATTCTTAAGGTGCATGCCAACGGCGACCAAGCGGCCCACGACTTGTTCGACACGCCGTTCTACAACCGCTTGCGGCGTTGGGTGGATGCCTGCGTGGCGCACCGTAAGAAAGTGATTGTCGCCACGCTGGCCTTGTTCGGTCTCGGTGTAGTGGCTTTAACCCATGTCCCCGAGCAGTTTTTCCCGTTGTCCAACCGCCCGGAAGTCATCGTCAATCTGTGGCTGCCGGAGGGCAGTGCCTTCGAGCAAACTGAAGCCGCCGCCAAGCGCATGGAAGCGCTATTAGCCAAGGACGAGGACGTGGAACACGTCGCCAGCTATGTCGGCAGCGGCACGCCGAGATTTTTCATGTTGATCGTGCAGCAATTGGCAAACACTAATCTGGCCGAATTGGTGGTGATGACCAAGGATAACGTGGCCCGCGAACGGGTGATGCAGCGCGTCCGGCAGATTCTTGAGACGGATTTTCCGAATGTCAGAGGCCGGGTGAAGCGTCTCAATGTCGGGCCGCCGATGGATTATCCCTTGGCGTTCAGGGTGCTCGGCGAAAACCCCAACATCGTACGCGACATTGCCGAGCGGGTGGCCGAAGTCGTGCGTAACCATCCCGGCACCGTGGATGTCAACGACGACTGGCATGACCGCGTGCCGTCGTTCCGCCTGGCATTGGATCAGGACAAGGCACGCGCGCTCGGCGTTTCGACGGCCAGTCTGTCGCAAGCCTTGCAGGCGCATTACGCCGGCATCCCGGTCGGGCAATTGCGCGAGCAGGATAAATTGATCGACATCGTCTGGCGAGCCAGCCCCGAACTGCGCACCGCCGCCGACGAATTGCCGGATGTCGCGGTTCGCACCGCTAATGGCAAGTCGGTATCGCTGTCGCAGTTCGTCAAGTTCGAAACCGTGTTCGAGGACGGCGTGCGTTGGCGGCGCAACCGCTTCCCGGCCATTTCGGTGCGCGCCGACGTGGCCGACGGCAAGATGGCCCCGGACGTGGCGGCGGAAATCGTCCCGAAATTTAAATCCATACAGGATAGCCTGCCGGCCGGTTATTTCATCGAAACCGGCGGCTCCAAGGAAGATGCGGTGACCGCGCAGAAGTCGATTCTGATCTGGATTCCGCTGGTGCTGATCGTCACGCTGATCTTGTTGATGATGCAGTTGCAGAATCTGTCCAGGACTTTCATGGTGTTCAGCACCGCGCCGCTGGGCGTGATCGGCGCGGCCTTCGCCTTGCTGTTGTTCCGGGCGCCGTTCGGCTTCGTGGCCTTGCTCGGCATCCTGGCGCTGGCCGGCATGATCATGCGCAACTCGGTGATCTTGGTGGATCAAATCGATCAGGACGAACAATCAGGACTCGACACCTGGTCGGCCATCGTCGAATCGACGGTGCGGCGTTTCCGGCCGATCATGCTGACCGCAGCGGCGGCCATCCTGGCGATGATACCGCTGTCGCGCAACGATTTCTTCGGCCCGCAGGCCATCGCGATCATGGGCGGGCTGACGGTGGCGACCGCGCTGACGGTGTTCTTCCTGCCGGCGTTGTATGCGGCTTGGTTCAGGGTGGAGCGTACCGACGCAAAAACTCCCTCTCCCGCCGGGAGAGGGTTGGGGTGAGGGGATAAGGCTTTGTTTTATATGCCCTCATCCTAACCTTCTCCCAAGGGGAGAAGGAATAAACCCCGCTTTTACGATAATCCTCGCGGGTACCGCGCGATGCGACCACGGAGTTTTACAATGAATAATCGATATTTAACACCACTGACCATACTGTCCCTGGCTAGTCTAATCGCCTGTACGCCGACCCGCGTCGGGGACCAGGTAGCGCTCAACAGCCCGGCAACATGGCAACACGCGCCCAATGCCCAAACCGCCGAAACGGCGGACCTGAAGACTTGGTGGCAAGGATTCAACGACCCCTTGCTGAACGAGTTGATAGACAAAGCCTTGGCCGCCAACCACGATCTGAAGATCGCCTCCGCTCGCGTCCGCGAAGCCAACGCGATGGTCACCGTCGCCGAAGCCGCGCTGTATCCCAGCCTCGATTTCTCGCTGTTCGGCGGTCGGGAAAAACGCATCGACCGCATCGTCGGCGTACCGAGCGAGCAAGGTATCAAATTGATTACACCTACCGCCGATGCGGTCAGCGGCGGCTTGGCGGCGCGCTGGGAAATCGACTTGTTCGGCAGTCGGCATTTGGAAGCGGAAGCCGCCGCCGCACAAGCCAAAGGCAGCCAGGAAGGCTTGCATGCGGCGCAAGTCGGTCTGCTGGCCCAGGTGGCGACCCACTATCTGGAGCTGCGCGGCGTGCAGCAACGTACCGGCATTCTGCAAAAAAACATAGCCTTGCAACGCGAACGATTGAGGACTTTACAGGTATTTCTTAAAGCCGGACTGGCTAACGAGGCAGACCTTGCCCGCCAGCAATCGCTCTTACAGGGCACCGAAGCGACGCTGCCACAACTGGCCAACGCCGAGCAAAACCTGATCCATCGTTTGGGCGTGTTATTGGGCGAGCCGCCGGAAAGCCTAGGAAACCGTTTGGCGGCTGTTGGCCCGTTACCGAAACAAGCGCCGGTCCTGCCAAATCTGCTGCCGGCCGATATACTCGCGCAACGTCCCGATTTACGCCTGGCACAAACCGAAGTCAGTGCGGCAGCAGCCAGCCTGGGTTCGGCGCAGGCCGATCTCTATCCCAAGCTGGTGCTGTCGGCCAGCGGCGGTGTCGGCGCGCTGGCGGTCGGCGGTTTTCCGAGTCTGGCCGATAGCGTTTATGCGCTGGGCTCTGGCCTTTCGGCGCCGATCTTCAACGCCGGACGCATCCGCGCCCATATCACCGCCGCAGATGCGCGGCTGGAGCAAGTCGCGGCCAATTACGAGAAGACTTTTTTGTTGGCTTTGGAGGATGTGGAAAACGCCTTCGTCGCCCATCGTGCCGCGACCGATAGCTTCGGCCGATTGACTGAAGCGGAAGCCTCGGCGGAAAAAGCTTACCGGCTGGTCGATGCGTTGTATAGTCGCGGAGCGGGGAATTATCTGGCCGTTCTGGATGCCCAACGCGGTAAGCTCGCCGCCGGCGACGAACGCGCCAAAGCCGAAACCGCGGTCGGTGTAGCGATGGTGTCGCTGTACCGAGCTTTTGGGGGTGGTTGGACGGTCGATTCATCGGTGGGCGGATCGACAAGGTCTCGATAGCTAGCCGTTACCAGTAATAGCAATATCAACGAAAGTCATCTCAAGATCATATATACAGGAAAACCACATGACGAAACCTTATCGGCAACCCTTAAACTCGAACTGTCCATGAATGCCGACCCCATTATTTCCATACGCGGCGTAAACAAGACCTATGCCGGCGGTTTTCAAGCCCTGAAAAACATCAACCTGGACATAAAACGCGGTGAGATATTTGCTTTGCTCGGCGCCAATGGCGCTGGCAAAACCACGTTGATCGGCGTCATCTGCGGCATCGTCAACGCCAGTGCCGGCAGCATCATCGCCGACGGCCACGACACCGTGCGGGACTACCGCGCCGTGCGCGCCGCCATCGGCCTGGTGCCTCAGGAACTGCACACCGACGCCTTCGAGTCGGTGTGGGCCACGGTTAATTTCAGCCGCGGACTGTTTGGCAAGCCGCCCAACCATGCTTATGTGGAAAAAGTGCTGCGCGATTTATCGTTGTGGGACAAGCGCGATGCGAAAATCATGTCGCTGTCGGGCGGTATGAAACGCCGCGTGCTGATCGCCAAGGCTCTGGCGCATGAGCCGACGATATTGTTTTTGGATGAGCCTAGCGCCGGCGTCGATGTGGAGTTGCGGCACGACATGTGGCGCATGGTGCGCGAACTGCGCGCCAATGGCACTACCATCATTTTAACTACCCACTACATCGAAGAAGCCGAAGATATGGCGGACCGCATCGGCGTCATCAATAAGGGCGAACTGATCGTCGTGGAAGACAAAGCCGTACTGATGCGTAAGCTTGGCAAGAAACAACTCACGCTGACTTTGCGCCAGCCCATGACCGAGATCCCGGTTGAGCTTGACGCCTGGGCGTTAACGCTGACAGAAGACGGCCAACGCTTAGTCTATAGCTTCGACACTCAGGAAGAAGAGACCGGTATTGCCGAACTGCTGCGCCGGCTAAGCGAGCACGGTATCGATTTCAAAGACCTTAGCTCCAGCGAAAGCTCGCTGGAAGACATTTTCGTCAGCCTGGTCCACCAATCACAAGGGACGCAATCATGAACATCTACGGCATCCGCGCCATTTACCGCTTCGAAATGGCCCGCACCTTTCGTACGCTGGCGCAAAGCATCGCCGCGCCGGTGTTGACCACCTCGCTGTACTTCATCGTCTTCGGCAAAGCCATTGGCTCGCGGATGGGCGACATCGACAGCGTTAGCTACGGGGCCTTCATCATTCCCGGCCTCGTGATGCTGAATCTGCTCAACGAAAGCATCTCCAACGCCTCGTTCGGCATTTACATGCCCAAATGGGCGGGTACGATATACGAGTTGCTGTCGGCACCGGTGTCCTGGATCGAAGTGCTGTTGGGTTACGTAGGGGCGGCGGCGACCAAGTCGGTGCTGTTGGGTCTGCTGATTTTGGGCACAGCCCGCCTATTCGTGCCCTACGAGATAGCTCATCCGCTGTGGATGATCGGCTTTTTGCTGCTGACGGCCGTGACTTTCAGTCTGTTCGGTTTCATTATCGGCCTGTGGGCCGACAGTTTTCAGAAGCTGCAGGTGGTGCCGATGTTGGTTGTGACTCCGCTAACTTTCTTGGGCGGCGCGTTTTACTCGATCAATATGCTGCCGCCCTTGTGGCAGAACGTCACCTTGTTCAATCCGGTGGTGTATTTGATCAGCGGCTTTCGTTGGAGCTTTTATGGCATGGCCGATGTGGATGTGGCGATGAGCATAGGCATGACGTTTGGTTTTCTGACCGTTTGTTTGATTTTTGTCTGGTGGGTATTTAAAACCGGGTACAAGATCAGAAATTAAGTCTGAAGCAACCTAGACGGTGCTTCATCACTCCATCAAAGAATAGCTTGTTAGGGTACGCAGCCGCGTACCCTTTGACTGATCAGATTACGCTCAATATTTCTTCGATCAACGCCGGGCCTTTATAGATCAAGCCGCTGTAGATTTGCACCAGGCTGGCGCCGACTGCGAGCTTTTCCTGGGCGTCTGCGCTACTGAGAATGCCGCCGGCCGCGATAATCGGCAGTTTGCCGTTCAATTCCGCCGCCAAGCCTTTCACTACCCGAGTCGAACTGTCTTTAACCGGTGCGCCGCTCAAGCCGCCGGCTTCGTTGGCGTGGATATGGCCCTGGATTTTATCGCGGGCGATGGTGGTGTTGGTGGCAATCACCCCGTCCATGGCAAATTCCACCAGCAATGCCGCGATGTGGCTAATTTCCTCATCGCTTAAATCCGGCGCGATTTTCACCGCGATGGGTGTGTATTTGCCCAGCGCCGTCTGAAGTTTCAGTTGTTCTTCCTTCAAAGCGTTTAACAATTGCTTGATCTCGTCACCTTGCTGCAATTGGCGCAAATTCTTGGTGTTGGGCGAGGAAATGTTGATGGTGATATAGCTCGCCGCCGCGTAGCTTTTCCTTAGACCGATCAAATAATCTTCAGTGGCGTTTTCCAATGGCGTATCGGCGTTCTTGCCGATATTAATTCCCAAAATGCCGCGATACTGGCAGGTGCCGACTTGTTCCAGCAAATGTTCGATACCCAGATTGTTAAAGCCCATCCGGTTAATGATGGCTTGATGTTCTGGTAGGCGGAATAGGCGTGGCTTGGGGTTGCCGGGTTGCGGGCGCGGGGTGACGGTGCCGATTTCGATAAAGCCAAAACCCAGCTCGGCCAAGGCGTCGATATAGTCACCGTTTTTATCCAGGCCCGCCGCCAGTCCTAGCGGGTTTTTAAAGTCCAAGCCCATCACCTTAACCGGCTTTCCGCTGGATCTTGGTCTGCTCAAAGCCGACAAGCCGGTTTGCTTGGCCAGCTTCAGTAAATCCAGCGTCACATGATGCGCTGTTTCCGGGTCTAAGGAAAAAAGTAACGGGCGTAAAATAGGGTATAGATTCATGGCGCGCTTGCTCGAGTTAGCGAATACGGTGTCGGGTCTATTTCGGTGGGGCGATGCAGAATCAGGTCGGCCAACAATTTTGCGGATGCCGGGCCCATCACTAAACCATTTCTGAAGTGGCCGGCGTTGATGCTGAGGTTATCAATGTCGGGATGCTGTCCAATAGTGGGTATGCCTTGCGGACTGCCGGGGCGCAAGCCTGCCCAATGATGGCAAACCGGATAGTTTTTCAAGGTCGGCAGCAATTCGGTGGCGAATTGGTAAAGCTGTTGTTTGGCGTCTTCGGTGGTGATCTTATTAAAGCCGGCTTGCTCCACGGTGCTGCCCGCCAGGATTTTCCCATCTCGGCGGGGGATCAAATATTGATCGCCGTCCAACACCATGTAAGGCAAGGTGGTTGGTGTGGCGTCGAACAGCAGCATTTGGCCTCTGACCGGCTTGATGTGCAAGTCTATCGGCCAATCCGGCAATAAATCCCGCATCAAATCGGTGGTCCAGGCGCCGGCGCTAACGATCAGGTGCTGAGCGGTGTAGCTACCGTTGCTGGTTTCAATGCTCTCAACTTGGCGGTTGGCGATGCCGATCTTGCGAACTTCGGTGCTATCCAGAAATTTCACGCCTGATTGTATTAGGTAAGCGAGGAGCGATTTTAATAATCTGGGATTGCGGGCTTGGGCAATTCCCGGCAGCCACAGCGCTTGGTCGAGATCGCTGGTAAACGGCTCGGTCAATTCTGTTGCTGCCGGCTGGTAGTCGATGTGGTACTGCTCGCACCACTGTATAGCTTGTTCGTAGTCCGGGTTTTTGCAGATCAGCATGCCGCAGGCATACCATTCCGGATCGATACCGGTAGCGGCGAGCAGTTCCTGGCTTAAGGCAGGGTATTTTTTTAAGCTATTGACGGCTAATTCGGAGATCGCTGCGGCTTGGCGCCAGGGATAAATCGGCAGCAAAATGCCGCCGCCGGCCCATGAGGATTCCAGAGCCGGTTTGGATTTGTCGAGGATCGTCACGTCGCGGCCGGCAAGGCGCAGTTCTCGTGCGGCTAATAGGCCGCTGATACCGCCGCCGATGATCAGAATATCCAGGTGTTTGGTCATGCAAATGCTGAGGAAAACGGGTGTAAGAAGGCTTTTTTAAGGTAACACGAAGCCGGCGTATTTAGATAGGGTTTGCCGATTGTCGATGGGTGTGTAAAAAAGCAAATGGCTGTTGTTAGTTTTTGACAAACATGGATTATAGTTTACAAAGTATTCGTATCTTATTGATATAAAACAATGTTTTTGATGAAAAAAAATAGACTTAAAACTTGTAAGGCTAGTGTTTTGCTGCTATTATTGCCCACGTGAAGAAATCCTGTGTTGCTATAAAGCCAATTCAGTCTTAACAATAACTACCCTTGGGGGGAACAACAATGAGTTTTACTAAAACCAAATTAGCGCTGGGCGTTGCCGCGGCGACTTTGACAATGGCTGGAGCATTCATTGCCCCACAAGCCCAAGCTGCTGGTTCCAGTGCCGAGCGCGTAGCCGACGCTGCCGCCAGAAAAACCGAAGCTCTGGAAGCGCAAATGCAACAAATGGCCGAGCAAATGCAAGCCATGCAAGCAGAATTGAGCCGGGTTAAATCTTCATCTGCCAGCTCCACTGCTGCGAATGCGAAAGTTCAAGAGCTGGATCAATGGATGGCGTCTGTTAAATCAACTCCAGCGCAAGCGTCTGCAAAAGACAATTTGGTTGCGGTTCGTGGCGGTTGGTCAGCGCTGGATCATGCACGTGGCAGTTCAACAGGACCTTTAGGCGGTGCTACTCAAAACGGTGCGTTGTTGTCCAACAATCCAAATGGTGACGGTTTTTACTTCGGTGGTGCGTTCGACTTTAACGTCAACAATGATTTGTTCGGCCTAATGGACGATACCTCCTTCGGAATCGAGCTTGGGGTTGAATATGCCGAATACGGTACCGGTAAAAACTCAGCTGCCACTCTTTGGGGGGTGGCGGGGGTGCCTAATACCGAAACATCAACAGATGCCCGCTTGAGAATCAACGCTTCGCCAAAAATCAAATTTATGCATGACAGCAAGCTGCGTCCATGGATTATTCCAGTGGGTTTAGATATCAACATCTTAGGCGTGCCTTCCAACGCGGTTTCTGTGTTGAACGCCGGCATGAACTTTGGTGCCGGTGTCGAGTATGACCTGTTCAGAGGTATCGTATTGGGTACCGATGTGCGCTACCACTACTCCACCAGCAAAACGGACGCTACACCAACCGACGGTTTCAACGCTGGCGGTTACTTAGGTTTCAAATTCTAAGTTGACGCTTAGTTAGCACGCAAAAGGGAAGGCGTAACAGCCTTCCCTTTTTTTATGGATGAAAAATAATGAAAACCCTCTATCCGGACATTTCGCCGTTCCATACCTTTTTTCTGGAAACCGATAGCGAGCATCGCGTTTATGTCGAGCAATCCGGCAATCCGGCCGGTATTCCGGCGATTTTTTTGCATGGCGGCCCGTGTTCCGGCACCAAGCCGGATCATCGGCGTTTTTTCGATCCCGATCGCTACCACATCATCTTGATGGACCAGCGCGGTTGCGGGTTGTCGGAGCCGTTTGGCGAATTGCAAGGCAATACCACTCAGGATTTGTTGGCGGATATGGAGCGCATCCGCCAACAATTACGTATCGAAAAGTGGTTGTTATTCGGCGGTTCCTGGGGCGGCACCTTGGCATTGCTTTATGCGCAGCAGTATCCGCAACAGGTATTAGCAATGATTTTGCGCGGCGTGTTTTTAGCGAGGCAGGCCGATATGGAGTGGTTTCTGGGAAACGGCGTCAATAAAATCTATCCCGAGCGTTGGCAAATCTTGTTGGATAATTTACCCAATTTGCCGGACGCCAATGTTTTGGAGCGATTGGTGGAGGCCATTTTCGGTGCCGATCAGGACGCCGCCAGGCGCGCTGCTCAACAATGGCAGGCTTGGAGCGGACAAGTGGCTCTGGGGAATGACTATTTGGAGAGTATGGAGTCGGTCAGCGAGCAGATGTTGCGGCAAGTAAAAATGGAATTGTCTTATGCCATCCATGATTATTTCATCCGCGAAAATCAAATCCTGGAAAACTGTGCAGGGTTACAGGCGATACCGACTATCATCATTCACGGCCGAAACGATTTGACCTGTCCTATAGAAGCCGGCTGGCGCCTGCATCAGGCCTTACCGCAATCTCGTTACGTAGTGTTGCCGAATGCCGGGCACATTGCGCGGGGCGACGAAATGATCGATGCTTTGGTATCCGCGACCGATGAAATGGCCAAGCTTTTAGCGTAGACAAGGGCATTATGAGCAACAAAAAACGACTGGTTATTGCCATGACCGGCGCTACCGGGGCCATCTACGGCGTCCGGATGCTGCAAGTGTTGCGGGAGCGAGACGAATGGGAAACTCATCTCGTGGTATCGACAGCTGGTTTCGTTAATCTAAAATACGAGCTGGATATGGATCGCGCTACCTTGTATGAGTTGGCGGATGTTACGCACGGCATAAACGATATTGCTTCGTGTATTGCCAGCGGCTCTTTCAAGACCGAGGGCGTGGTGATTGCGCCGTGTTCCATGAAAACGCTGGCGGCTGTGGCGCATGGGTTTGGCGACAACTTGATTTCTCGGGCGGCAGACGTAGCATTGAAAGAGCGCCGCAAAACAGTGTTGGTGCCCCGCGAGACACCGTTAAATTTGGCGCATATCCGCAATATGGCCAGCGTCACGGAAATGGGCGGGATTATCTATCCGCCGATGCCGGCTTTCTACAACAAGACCGATTCCGTAAGGGCGATGGTTGATGAGGGTGTGGGTCGAATCCTGGATATGTTCGGGGTGGATGCGACGGGGCTATTCAAGCCTTGGACCGGTCTGGATGGTTAAGTTTTTATCGATCCGGACTGAATACAGGGTTTTTACTGAGTAAATAGTCGGTCTTCAATTGACAGGGTGCCTTATTCTGATTTAGAGTTGCCGCACTCGCGAAAACTGCCCATCGACAAAGGCTTGCGGCGCTCTCGACTTAAAGACCTGAAAATGGCGTTTTGGTCGGGGGGTGGGTCTTAAAACAATAACTGTAACTATAACAATCGGAGCACATAAATATGGCAAGACCATTAATTCAAATGGCGTTGGATTCACTGGATTTCAACCAAACTGTCGAATTGGCTGATAAAGTAGCGCCTTATGTTGATATTTTTGAAATCGGCACTCCTTGCATTAAATACAACGGTATCAACCTGGTTAAAGAACTGAGACAACGTTACCCAGACAAATTGTTGTTGGTTGACTTGAAAACCATGGACGCTGGCGAATACGAAGCCGGTGCTTTCTACGCTGCTGGCGCGGATATCTGCACAGTATTGGGTGTTTCCGGTTTGGCCACTATCGCTGGCGTTATCAAAGCCGCGAAAAAACATGGCGCTGAAACTCAAATCGACTTGATCAACGTTGCCGACAAAGCAGACTGCGCTAGAGAGTCAGTGAAATTGGGCGCACAAATCGTTGGTATTCACACAGGTCTGGACGCGCAAGCAGCCGGTCACACACCGTTTACCGACCTGAACGACATCGCTCGTTTGGGCTTGAATGTTCGTATCTCTGTTGCCGGCGGTATCAAACAAGCGACTGTACAACAAGTCGTTGAAGCTGGCGCTAACATCATCGTTGTTGGTGCTGCGATCTATGGCGCGCCATGCCCAGCAACAGCTGCTCGCGAAATCCGCGAACTGGTTGACGCTGCTGCTGCATAAGCCAGTTTTGGCAATACCTAGTTATTAGGAAATATTAAGGACGGGTGGTTAGCGCCACTCGTCCTTTCGTTTGTTATAACCCCCCCAGTTTTTACCGGGCACGGCCGATCATGAGCCGGCTCGCACTACCAGATTCAAAGGAGAACTAAACATGCCTTCGCGCCGAGACTTAGCGAACGCCATCCGCGCACTCAGCATGGACGCCGTACAGAAAGCCAACTCCGGGCACCCCGGTGCACCGATGGGGATGGCCGACATCGCAGAAGTATTGTGGAACGATTTTCTGCAACACAACCCCAGCAACCCCAAATGGCCTAACCGCGACCGCTTCATCCTGTCCAACGGCCACGGCTCTATGCTGATTTATTCCTTGCTGCACTTGGCCGGCTACAATTTGCCGATCGAAGAACTGAAACAGTTCCGCCAACTGCACTCGCAAACCCCAGGACACCCTGAATACGGCTACACCGATGGCGTCGAAACCACCACGGGTCCCTTGGGACAAGGCATCACCAATGCCGTGGGTTTTGCCCTGGCAGAACGCACCTTGGCCGGTCAATTCAACCGTCCGGGCCACGACATCGTCGACCACCACACCTACGTCTTCCTGGGTGACGGCTGCTTGATGGAAGGTATCTCCCACGAAGCCTGCTCCCTGGCCGGCTCCATGAAACTGGGCAAACTGATCGCCTTCTACGACGACAACAACATTTCCATCGACGGCGAAGTCCGCGGTCATGGCAACGTCGCCGGCTGGTTCCTGGACGACACGCCCAAACGTTTCGAAGCCTACGGCTGGCACGTCATCCCCAAAGTCGACGGTCACGACGCTGATGCAGTGAAAGCTGCTATCGAAGCGGCGAAGAAAGTCACCGACAAACCGAGCATTATCTGCTGCCAAACCACCATCGGTTTCGGTTCGCCGAACAAACAAGGCAAAGAAGAATGCCACGGTGCAGCCTTAGGTGAAGCCGAAATCGCTCTGACCCGTGAAAACCTGGGTTGGCCTCATGCGCCGTTCGACATTCCTGCCGACATCAAAGCCGGTTGGGATGCTAATGCCAAAGGTGCCCAACTGGAAAGCGCCTGGAACGCCAAATTTGCTGCCTACAAAGCCGCACATCCGGAATTGGCAGCCGAATTCGAACGTCGGGTCATCAAAAATGAACTGCCGGCCGATTGGGCGGCAAAATCCAACGCCTTCATCGCCGCTGTCAACGAAAAAGGCGAAACCATCGCCAGCCGTAAAGCCTCACAAAACACCCTGAACGGCTTTGGCCCCTTGTTGCCCGAACTGCTGGGCGGCTCTGCCGACTTGGCCGGCTCCAACCTGACCCTGTGGTCCGGCTGCAAAGACGTCAACCAACCGGGCTTCGACGGCAACTACGTCTACTACGGTGTGCGTGAATTCGGTATGTCCGCCATCATGAACGGCATCACCCTGCACGGTGGCTTCAAACCCTACGGCGCTACCTTCCTGATGTTCAGTGAATACGCCCGTAACGCCCTGCGCATGGCCGCGTTGATGAAAATTCCGACCATCTTCGTTTACACCCACGACTCTATCGGTCTGGGCGAAGACGGTCCGACTCACCAACCCGTCGAACAAACCGCCACCCTGCGCATGATTCCGAACATGCAGGTCTGGCGCCCTTGCGACGCCGTCGAGTCGGCCGTGTGCTGGAAAGCCGCGATCGAACGTCAAGATGGACCGAGCACCCTGATCTTTTCCCGGCAAAACCTGGCGCACATGGCGCGCAGCCAAGCCCAGATTGACGGCATCAGTAAAGGTGGCTACATCCTGAAAGACAGTGCCGGTACCCCGGATGCCATCATCATTGCCACCGGCTCTGAAGTGGAATTGGCGGTTAAAGCCGCTGAAGCGCTGGAAGCCAAAGGCAAAAACATCCGCGTGGTGTCCTTGCCATCGACCAATGTCTTTGAAGCGCAAGACCAAGCGTACAAAGACAGCGTATTGCCGCCAAGCGTTACCAAGCGCGTGGTAGTAGAAGCGGGAGTAACCGACAGCTGGTGGAAATATGCCGGCAGCGCGGGTAGAGTCGTAGGATTGGACCGTTTCGGCGAATCGGCCCCGGCAGGTCAACTCTTCAAAGAGTTCGGCTTTACCGTGGACAATGTCGTCGCTAATGTGGAAGCTGTGCTTTAATAAGCGCTATGTAAAAGGCCTGCCGGTGACAATGTTGCCGGCAGGCTCGTCTTTAATCAATAGAGTAAGGTGGAATCATGATAAACACGCAATTGATTAAGAAGTTTTTAACGGGCTTGCTGTTAGCCGTATCGGCCGCGGTCAGTGCTCAAGATTATCCTGCTGCGGATTTTCAACCTAAGGTTCTCTACAGAGATCCGGCTATTGCTGAAGTAGCCAAGGCCAGCTCTCCGGTCGCCGCTACCATTAGTTCTAGCGCGCCTTGTGCCGAAACAAAGCATGAGCAGACCTCAGAAATTGACGCCAAGTACCCGGCAGCCAGTTTTCAGCCTAAAGTAGTATTCAGCGCAGCGGGTTCCTAGTATTTTTAGGCTATACCGTGAATTTGATGAACTCGTCGTCTAGACACATAACAATTATTACATTCAGGAGTATTCTCAAATGGCAACAAACAGTTTGATGAATAGCTTATTCGGCTTTTTGTTCGACAATTCGAGCAGTAGTGATAGTCGGTCAGAAGCTTATTCTCGTGTCGACAGCGAAGACGCGCAATTGACCGGTGTAGCCCGTTATCTGCAAAAACTTGAGCCGCCTAAGCCGGAACTGGACGAAAATGGCCAGCCGTTGACCGGGGTGGCTAAATATTTAGCCTTGCAGGCGCAATTGGAAAAAGCCCGGCAAGCCGCCGAAGAGGCGGCTGTCGTGGAGCCGGTTGTCGAGGAAACAATAGAAGAAGAAATTGAAGAAGTTGCCGAAGTAGTAGAAGAGCTTGTTGAAGAAGTGACCGAAAGCGAGCCGGTTGCGACGGGTGTCGATAAATATCTGACTCAACAAGCGGAAAATCCGGTTACTCGAGTTGCCAAATACCTGATCAAGCAGTCGATTTTGTCTAAAGAAGCGCCGGTGACTGGGGTTTCTAAATACATTACCAAAAATGATCGCGAAGACCATGCGGTGACCAATGTCGCTAAATACGTCATTCGGCAAAATATGCAGATCGGTTCGACGCCATTGGTTACAGGCGTTGCCAAATATGTATTGAAGCAAGATGTATTGGCAAAAGAAGCGCCAATAGCAACTGGTGTGAGCAAATACGTCACCAAACAAGCTTTGTTGGCAAAAGATGCGCCATTAGTAACCGGTGTGGCTAAGTATGTCGCTCAACAGGAACGCTTATTGAAAGAGCAAGCGCCTTTAACCGGTGTGGCTAAATTTTTGGCGGAGCAGGCGGCGGCAGATAGAAAAGCGGCCGCTGCGGCTTTGATTGCACGATATGTTGCAGCGGAAGCGCTAGCTCAACAGGAAAAAGCGGAGGCCCAGTTGAATCAAGAACAGAATGCTCAGCAAGAATTGGCCGAGGAATTGGCATTTGAGGGTTCCGCTGTAGAGCGTTACCTTGCCAGGCAGGCGGCGTCTGCTCAGCAAGCGCCAAAGCCAACCGGTGTTGCCAAATATCTGGCGAAACAGTTGCAATTGCAAAGTCAGGCAGAGCCTTTAACCGGTGTCGCCCGTTATCTTGCCAAGCAGGCAATATTGACCAGACAGTTGCCGCCGCCTACTGGTGTCAGCAAGTATTTAGCCAAGCAAATATTAGCGCAAAAACCTGTTGCCGAAGTGAGCTCGGTTAGCCGATATGTCACTAAACATGAGTTGCTGGATAAGGATTCGAAAGAACTCACTGGTGTAGCCAGATATATGTCCAAACAGGATGCATTAGCGAAGGATGCGCCTGGCGTGTCGGGTGTTGCGCGTTACATGGCAAAGCAAGCTTTGCAGTCCAAGGACGAGGTTGTGGCTAGAACGACGGGTGTAGAGAAGTACTTACGTAAACAAGCCTAAAGTCTAGCTGATTAAGCCGGCACTTCCTTTTGGTAGTGCCGGCTTTTTTATGCCAGCTAGTTTTAGTGCGTCGAAGGGCGTCGGCAAGCCAGGGATTTATACGGTTTTACCGAATCTGTATTATTATGACCGCCCACATTCAAATTTTTGCAGGGATCTTGATGTCTCGTTTATTGGGTTTTAGCTTGATGCTGTTTTTACCGATCTTTGCTTTTGCCGCAGGCCCTGATGCCAATGAATTGGCGCCGGTTCCGGAGCCTCCTGATTTGCCGGCTCCGGTTCAGTCCGGGGAAGAGATGGAGCCCGACATTACCATTATTCGTAAAGGCAAAGACACTATCCAGGAGTTTCGCCGCAACGGCAAACTATACATGGTGAAAATCCAGCCCCAGGTAGGGCCTGCCTACTATATGTTGGATACTAACGGTGATGAGCAGATGGATGTGAAGAAAAATGATTTGGACGAAAATACCAATATCAACAAGTGGACTCTGTTCGAATGGGATTTCAACTGATCTTTTGAGCGAAAACAATCTGTCTAATTGAGTTTATGCTGCTGATATGGCCTTTGGGATTACTCGGACACTTTTAGCAGCCAGCCGCCGTCCGCATCGCATTTGCTGACTTTTGCCTTAGCTTTTACCGAGATTCTAACGACGGTGTTTTTCAGGTCGTCAGGCAGTTTACCTTTTACCAAATAGAACGTGTCCTTGTCTTCAATTTGAACTGAGACAGGTTGCTGTTTAATGCTGACGTGAATGTGGCCTGGGCCATTGCTGCCGGAAACCGCGAACGAAAACTCCGAACCCGGTCTGACCGTGGCTAAATGTTCCGGCGTATAGCGGCTAATTTTAGCATTGATGCATCCGCCAGCATCTCCGCCGCTCGCTCCGCCGTGGCCGCCATGGCTCGGTGTGGATTGCGACCAAGCAGAATTGCCAAAACCGATAGTTAGCAATGCTACGGCAAAAAGACGTGCGTGCATGGGTATTCCTCATGTTCTTGTTTTAGGATGGCGGCGATTATATGTTCTAAGTCTGCAAGTTTGAAGCACAAGCTATAAGCGGTCTGATGGTATTGATTTGATCTTTCTGCCGGGATTGGTTTACATTGAGTTACGGTCTGGTTTGCTTTTTACAACAATAAAAATGGGGGAGAAGATGTTATTTCTGGCTAAGTTATGCGGTATTTTGACCTTGGTTTGGTTTTATTTGACGGCTAAAAATCACGGCGGTCCGTTAATTAATTGGTCTGTGATTGGTCTGATAGGGTACTGGCTGACTTGGTGGTTATCCAAGATGCTGATCGTGGTGCCTCTGGCTGGCATGGTAACCAAGCATTCGGTGACTGAATTTTTGCTAACCCAATTACCGGTGTTCGTCGCGCTGGCTGCTTGTTATCTGATCAGAAAAAAATTGATCTCCAGTTTGCCGGCCGCTGGTCAATAAGTGTCTAAAAATGTGCTGATTACCGGTGCGTCAAGACGCATCGGCGCGGCGTGTGTCCGGTTACTGCACGGTGAGGGGTGTAATGTGATTTTGCATTACAACCGCTCCGATGCAGACGCTTTACGTTTAGCCGCCGAGTTGAATGCCTTGCGAGCCGATTCGGCAAGGTTATTAAACGCCGATTTATCGGTATTCAGTAGCATCCAGAAGTTGGCTGAAGAAGCGCTTACTCAATGGGGTGATGTCGATGTCTTGGTGAACAACGCGTCCTTGTTTCAATCCGTGCCCATCGGGCAGGTTACGGAACAGGATTGGGATTTGACAATGGCCAGCAATCTGAAAGCGCCGTTCTTTTTGTCGCAAGCGTTGTGGTCGTCACTAAAAGCTAAACGGGGCTGTATCGTCAATATCGCCGATATTCACGCGGAAACAGGATTGCCGGGCTATCCGGTATACAGTATGGCTAAAGCCGGCTTGGTGGCGATGACGAAGATATTGGCCAGGGAAATGGCGCCGGAAGTTCGCGTTAATGCGGTGGCGCCGGGGGCCATTTTATGGCCGGAACAAGATGTAGCTGACGCGGAGCGGGTGGAAATCTTAAAAAAAATTGCCTTGCAGCGTTGCGGCGAAGCAGACGATATTGCTAAAGCAGTAAGGTTTTTGGTTGGAAACGCCGATTATATTACCGGTCAAGTATTGACTGTGGATGGTGGACGGACTCTGTTTCGGTAAAGGTTTCAGAGCGTTATTTCTCGAGTTTGGTTTGGCGTAAATCGCGTTTGTCGAATTCATGCCACAGATCTTTGTAACAACGCTTGCTTATCGGATGAGTGGCGTTTGGCGCAATTTCCGCCAAAGGTTCCAGCACGAAGGCATAGTGTTCTATTTCATCGCGTGGAATTTGTAGTCTGCCGTCGCTGATAATTTGGTCGCCGTATAAAATCAAGTCCAAATCCAGCGTTCTGGCAGAAAATTTTTGGCTCTCCCTGCTGCGGCCATGGTCCAATTCGATTTGTTTTAGCAATTTGGCGACTTCTTTCGCGGATAATGTCGATTCGAATTGCACGACTAGGTTATGAAAGCTGTCGCCAACAAAGCCCACCGGCTCGCTTTCGAAGATGCTGGAAATTGTCAGTTCTCCGAACAGTTCACGTAGTGTTTCCAGGCTGGAGGGAATGTGGATTTCCTTATCTATATTGCTGCCGATGCTGATAAATCCGGTAGGCATGACTATCTTTCGCCACGTTCGATGATGATGCCGACGTCACGAGCGCGGCTAATGGCGCCTTTTTTGTTTAGGGTGATCTTTACCCACGGAATCGCAAATTCGCTGCGTAAAATTCCGGCAATTTCTTCTATCAGCTTTTCCACCAAATAAAATTCGCTGTGCTCGACAAAGCTGACAACGCGATCCGAAACGGCTTTATAGTCCAGTGTGTGTGCGATGTCGTCGCTGGCGGCGGCTTTTTGGATGTCAAAGCCCATTTCGATGTCCAGGATGATTTTTTGTTTGATCTTCCTTTCCCAGTCGTAAATACCGATTACGGTATCGATTTCAAGCCCGCCTAAAAAGATGATGTCCATCGTTGCTTTCCGGTTATTATATTTCTTGAAGAGGCGGCAGTATCGAGTAAATAGCGCCGCTGTACAAGTATTGACGAGAGGTTGATTAAATGATGGATTGGTTGTTGGTGCCTTTGGCCTACTTAACCGGCTCGGTGTCGAGTGCGATTATCGTATGTAAGATGATGGGTTTGGCGGATCCTCGGGAAAACGGTTCCGGTAATCCGGGGGCAACCAATGTGATGCGTATCGGCGGTAAGAAGGCTGCGGCGATTACCTTGGTGGGTGACGCTTTAAAAGGGCTGCTGCCGGTGTTGTTGGCGAAGGCGTTGGGGGTCGACAGCCTGGTGCTGTCCTTGGTGGTGTTTGCCGCTTTTTTGGGACATCTTTATCCGATTTTTTTTGAATTTAAAGGTGGCAAAGGCGTGGCAACATCGCTGGGTGTGACGCTCGGTGTTGCTTGGCTGCTGGGTTTGGTGGTTGCCGCCACCTGGTTTGTCGTTTACAAAATAGGCAAAATTTCGTCGTTGGCCGCTTTGGTGGCGGCAACATTAACGCCTCTGTATGTTTGGCTGATTGTCGGCGATGTCAATTTGACCACTACCTTCACCATTATTTCTCTGATTTTGCTGTGGCGGCATAAAAGTAATATTCAGCGGCTACTGGCTGGGCAAGAGTCTTGATCAAAGGCTGATTAGCTGCTCCATCGGCCACCGCGGCCGGGCAAAGATTTCCAGATTTTGGGTTTGCCCCGCCATTAATCGTTGGCATCCCGCATAGGCAATCATCGCGCCGTTATCGGTGCAAAATTCCGGGCGGGGAAAGCGTATTTCCACCCTTTCTTTTACGGCCATCTGTTGTAATTGTTTCCGAATTTCGTGGTTGGCGCTCACGCCGCCAGCCACTACCAGTGTTTTCAACTGCGTCTGTTGTAAAGCCCGTTTGCATTTGATGCTTAATGTTTCCGCGACGGCTTGTTGAAATGCAAAAGCGATATCCGCTTTGTCCTGCTCGGTTTGCTCGGTGGCATGCAGGGCGTTCATTGTGAAGGTTTTTAGGCCGCTAAAACTAAATTCCAATCCTGGTCTGTCGGTCATTGGTCTTGGGAATTTAAAGCGGTTTTGGCCGCTGCGCGCTAACTCAGCCAATTTGGGGCCGCCCGGATAGTCCAGGCCTAATAGCTTTGCGGTTTTGTCGAAAGCTTCGCCCGCGGCATCGTCCAGCGATTCCCCGAGTAAGCGGTATTTGCCAATCGCGCGGACTTCGATAAGCAGGGTATGGCCGCCTGAAATGAGTAATGCGACGAACGGGTAGGCGGGCGGATTATCCTCCAGCATCGGTGCTAATAAATGGCCTTCCATATGATGCACGGCAATAGCAGGTATTTGCCAGGTCCAGGCTAAGCTTTGAGCTGTGGCGGCGCCGACTAGTAGCGATCCCATTAGGCCGGGGCCGGCGGTATAGGCAATGCCGTCGATGTCGTTGGCGGTTAATTTGGCTTCTTTTAATAGCGTTTTGATCAGCGGGACCAATTTGCGGATATGGTCTCTTGAGGCTAGCTCAGGAACGACGCCGCCATACTCGGCATGCGTGGCAATTTGGCTGTATAAGGTGTGGGCAATTAAGCCCTTGCTAGCATGGTACACGGCGACTGCCGTTTCGTCGCAAGAGCTTTCTATGCCTAAAACGTACATTAGTTTTTGAATAAAAGAATTTTATGAGTATAATCGGCCGTTTTCGGCGGGCTTGCTATCGCCGATAGCGTCAAAAGATACTAACATAAATCGGATTATTGATAATGCCATCAGTTAAAGTTAAAGAAAACGAACATTTTGACATCGCGATTCGTCGCTTTAAACGTGCGTGCGAAAAAGCCGGTGTTTTGGCTGAAGTACGTCGTCGCGAGTTTTATGAAAAGCCAACCACCGAGCGTAAGCGCAAAGGTGCTGCGGCAGTTAAACGTCATTTGAAAAAGCTGGCACGCGAGCGTTATGCGTTGAAAAACTTACGTCGCGGTCGTCCGCAAATTTAAGGAAGACAATGGATGCGTTAAAAAAACGTATCACGGACGATATGAAAGCCGCGATGAAAAGCGGCGAAAAAGCTAGGTTGGGCGTGATCCGCATGATTTTGGCTGCCATCAAGCAAGTTGAAGTCGACGAGCGTATCGAGTTAAGCGATGAGAGAATCATACTGGTGCTCGACAAAATGCTGAAGCAGCGGCGCGAGTCCATCAAGCAATTCCGAGATGCCAGTCGCAACGATCTGGCGGAAATCGAGGAGGCTGAAGTGTTGGTTATTCAGGATTTTCTTCCGCAACCGCTTAGCGATGCTGAAATCGATGGCATGGTCGCCGATGCTATAGCTGAAGTGGGCGCTACATCGGTAAAAGACATGGGTGGTGTGATGGCTTTGCTTAAGCCGCAAATGCAAGGTAGAGCTGACATGGCGAATGTCAGTGCGAGAATTAAGGCCTGTTTTATCGCTTAATATCTTGTCGGTAACATGTCCGGCAGGATACCTCGTCAATTTATAGATGATCTATTGGTGCGGGTCGATATTGTCGATCTAATCGATTCGCGCGTCCCCCTTAAAAAATCCGGCAGCAATTTTACGGCGCGCTGCCCATTCCACACGGAAAAAACTCCAAGCTTTTCAGTCAATCGCGGTCGGCAGATTTATCACTGTTTCGGTTGCGGCGCCGGCGGTAACGCGATCAGCTTTTTGATGGAATTTAATCATCTGGGCTTTGTCGAGGCGGTCGAAGATTTGGCGGCCTTTGCAGGCGTGGATGTGCCTAGGGATTTGATTGATGGCGAGTCTGGGCTGCCGGATAAAAAAAGTGTGTTGCATATTTACGAGGTTTTGGCGGGGGTTGCCGGGTTTTATGCGGAGCAATTGCGCGGAAATCCGGAAGGTCGGCAAGCTCTAGAGTATATGAAAGCCAGGGGCATTAGTGGTGAGGTAGCGCGAGATTTTTCCCTGGGTTATGCGCCGAATAAATGGGATGCTCTGGTGGCGCGTTTCGGTCAAGCGGAGTTGATCGACGCTGGTATGCTGGTGGTCAGGGATGATGGCAAGGTTTACGACCGCTTTCGGGGGAGATTGATGTTTCCGATTCGAGATAAACGGAAGCGGGTAGTGGGGTTTGGTGGCCGAGTACTGGATGACTCTTTGCCAAAATACCTTAATTCGCCGGAGACTGCGGTTTTTTCTAAAAGTAAGGAGCTTTATGGGCTTTGTGAGCTTTTAGAAAAGAATAGTAAGCCCAGCCGGATATTGGTGGTAGAGGGCTATATGGATGTGATTGCCCTGGCTCAGTTTGGTATTTTCAATGCGGTCGCTGCCCTGGGTACTGCGACGTCGAAAGCGCAAATCGATTTATTGTTCCGATTTACCTCCGAATTGGTGTTTTGTTTCGATGGTGACAATGCCGGTAGGCAGGCGGCCTGGAAGGCTACCGATGCTGCTTTACCTTGTTTGCGTGATGGTAGGCAAATCAAAATAATGCTATTGCCGCAGGGGCAAGATCCGGATTCTCTGTTGCGCGCTGAAAATTTATCCGCGTTTATGGAACGAATTGGTAATGCGCAGGTCTTGTCTGATTACTTTTTCGAGAATATTGTCGGTCAATTGGAATTGACAACCGTTGAGGGGCGGTCTCAGTTGCTGGCTGCGGCAACACCTTTACTGGAAAAGGTCCCTGCCGGGTTTTTTAGGGAAATGATGTTTACCCGTTTGCAGGAGTTGTCGGGTTCCCGAATTGCTGTGGATGTTGTCGAAAATCAGGCTAGACTTAAGTCTAAATTTAATGTTGGCAAAAAAGGCATCTCCTCGCCAAGAATCAGTTTGGCGCGCAAGGTCTTAGGGTTGTTACTTCAACACCCGCATTTTGCAAGTTTGATTGAGCGTGAGGGAGTCGTGCTCGATGATCTGAGTTTTGCCGGGGTCGAGTTATTAAGAGAGGTTTTGCAGCGGATCGCCCTTGAAAAGCCGGAAAATAGCGCCATCTTGTTGGAGTCTTTCCGAGGAACATCCCAGGAAAAAGCTGTAAAAGCTTTAGCTAGTTTAGATCTCGATGTGCCGGTGGGCGGGGAAGAGTCCGAGTTTTGCGGTGCGTTGCAACAACTTTGCAAACAGGCCAAGGAAGCTATGCTAACTCGATTGATCGAGAAGGAGAGTCGAGAAGGCTTAATGATTGAAGAAAAAGAGGTACTGCGGAAGCTTTTAAGGGACAAGGCTTAGGTGACCGCATTAATTTTTGCCGTTATAATTTCCTGTTCTGCGGCGCTTGGTGCTGAAAACGTATTGTGAGTAAAGAATGAATCAAGAACAACAGCAATCCCAACTGAAACAACTGATAGCAAAAGGTAAGGCGCAGGGTTATTTAACTTATGCGGAAGTCAACGACCATTTGCCCAGCGATATTATCGATCCAGAGCAAATCGACGATATTATCGGCATGATTAATGATATGGGGATTCAGGTTTACGAGGTGGCGCCGGATGACGACGACTCACTGATCACCTCTGATGCCGTAGTCACTGCAGATGACGACGAGGAAGTGGCTGAAGTCGCGGCCTTGGCGTCTGTCGATAGCGAGTTCGGCAGAACTACCGATCCCGTGCGCTTATATATGCGCGAAATGGGTTCGGTCGAGTTGTTGACCCGTGAGGAAGAATTAAAGATTGCAAAACGGATTGAAGAAGGGCAGCGCCAAGTAGTAGGTGCTATTGCTCGCTCCGGATTCATCGTAGAGTCTTTTATAGACGCCTTTGATTCCGTTCAGGTTGAAGACTCTGGCGTGCGACTCAACGATTTGGTGTTGGGTTTTGTCGATCTCACTGAGGTTGAGGACATTGACGTCAGCGGCATTGAGATTGAAGAGCCCGCTGAGGATGCAGAAGAAGAGAGCAAAACAGTCGATTATGAAGAGGTTAAGCAAAAAGTCGATTTACTCAGAAAGGCTTTAAAAGCCGCGACAACCTCAGTTAAAAAGCATGGTTACGGCCATGACAAAACCGAAAAACTGTTCGATGCGATAGACGAAATATTTTGCGAGTTTAAATGGACGCCGCAGTATTTGAAAAAAATGGTATCGATTTCTGAAGAGTTGATTTCAGCTATTCGCGAAGAAGAGCGTTTTATACTGGATGTTTGCGTTAAGAAAGCAAAAATGCCGCGTAAGGACTTTATCAACGCTTTTGCGGAGAATGAGGCTAACCTTGAGTGGCTGGATCAGTTTATCGCTGCGAGGCCTAATTTTTCCGAGGTTTTCAGCAGTCACCGCGATAATATTAGGGCTGCACAGCAGCGATTGGCCGATATCGAGTCTCGCTACGGCTTGAGTATTGCGGTCCTGAAAAGTATTTGTCGTAGTATCTCCCTAGGGGAAGCTAAGGCGAGACGCGCTAAAAAGGAAATGATCGAAGCTAATTTGCGTTTGGTTATTTCTATCGCCAAAAAATACACCAATCGCGGCTTGCAGTTTCTGGATTTGATTCAGGAAGGTAACATCGGATTGATGAAGGCGGTCGATAAGTTCGAATATCGGCGCGGCTACAAATTTTCGACTTATGCAACTTGGTGGATTCGTCAGGCGATTACCCGTTCCATAGCTGATCAGGCCAGGACTATTCGGATTCCTGTGCATATGATCGAAACCATTAACAAGCTGAATCGCGTCTCCAGACAGATTCTGCAGGAGCTGGGTCGCGAGGCCACACCGGAAGAGTTGGCCGAACGCATGGAAATGCCGGAAGACAAAATCCGTAAAGTGCTGAAGATTGCCAAAGAGCCGATTTCAATGGAAACACCGATTGGCGACGACGAAGATTCGCATTTGGGTGATTTTATTGAAGATTCCAAGATGCTTTCGCCGGTAGAGTCTGCTACAATCGCCGGTCTTCGCGAGTCTACTCAGAATGTATTGGCCGGCTTGACAGCTAGAGAAGCCAAGGTGCTCCGGATGCGTTTTGGTATCAACATGAACACTGACCATACGTTGGAAGAGGTTGGTAAACAGTTTGACGTGACCCGTGAGCGGATTCGTCAGATCGAAGCGAAAGCGCTGCGGAAATTAAGACATCCTTCCAGATCAGAGCAGTTGAGATGCTTTCTTGACGGCGAGTAAGATGCTTCCATTGTTCGTAGGCTAGATAATTAAGGGCCCTTAGCTCAGTTGGTTAGAGCTTCCGACTCATAATCGGCAGGTCGTAGGTTCAAGTCCTACAGGGCCCACCACAGATACCAGGCCGTTTGCGCGGCCTTTTTTTATATGCGCAAGTTTTCATTTTGGCGAGGGTCTAACCGTGAATAAAAACTATCTTTTTACTTCAGAGTCTGTTTCGGAAGGACATCCGGACAAAGTTGCTGACCAAATTTCCGATGCTGTTGTTGATGCCTTGTTGGCTCAAGACCCGCGTTCCAGGGTAGCCTGCGAAACATTGGTCAAGACCGGCATGGTGGTTTTGGCCGGCGAAATTACCACGAATGCTTGGGTGGATACCGAAGAATTGGTAAGAAAAGTAGTTTGCGAAATTGGTTACGACAACGGCGAAATCGGTTTTGACGGTAATAGCTGCGCGGTATTGAATGCCATTGGTAAACAATCGGCAGATATCGCGATGGGTGTCGATGAATCCGAAGACCACGAACAAGGCGCCGGCGACCAAGGTTTAATGTTTGGTTATGCCAGCAACGAAACCGATGTATTAATGCCGGCCCCAATCACCTACGCGCATCGCTTGGTTGAGAGACAAGCCTTGGTGCGTAAGAATAAAACCCTGACATGGCTACGTCCGGACGCAAAAAGTCAGGTGACTTTCCGTTACGAAAACAACAAACCGGTCGCCATCGATGCAGTTGTTTTGTCTACCCAGCATTCCCCGGAGATCGGTGGCAAACAGCTTGAAGAAGCGGTGATGGATGAAATCATCCTGCCGACTTTGCCGAAAGAGTGGCTGCACAAAGACACCAAGTATTTCATCAATCCTACCGGGCAATTCATCATTGGCGGGCCTGTAGGCGATTGCGGTTTGACCGGTCGTAAAATTATTGTCGATACTTACGGCGGTATGGCGCGCCATGGTGGTGGTGCGTTCTCTGGTAAAGATCCGTCAAAAGTGGATAGATCAGCGGCTTACATGGGGCGGTATGTAGCAAAAAATATCGTTGCCGCTGGCCTGGCAGAGCGTTGCGAAATCCAGGTGTCTTACGCCATTGGCGTCGCTGAGCCTACTTCCATCAGTATCGAAACCTTCGGTACCGGCAAAATCGAGGAAGAACGTTTAGTGCAAATCGTGCGGGAGCATTTCGACTTACGACCAAAAGGTTTGATTGCGCAATTGGATTTGTTAAAACCCATTTATCGCCCAACCGCCTCTTACGGCCATTTCGGTCGCAACGAAGCCAGCTTCAGCTGGGAAAAAACCGACAAAGCCGAAGCATTGAAAGATGCGGCCGGTATTTAACCAGGATCAGGAAAATATTATGAGCCAAGCCGATTACAAAGTTGCCGATTTAGCCCTGGCGGAATGGGGTCGTAAAGAAATTAATATCGCCGAAACCGAAATGCCCGGTTTGATGGCTTTGCGTGCCGAGTTCGGCGCCCAACAGCCGTTAAAAGGCGCGCGTATCGCCGGTTGTCTGCATATGACCATCCAAACTGCGGTATTGATAGAAACGCTGACGGCGTTGGGCGCAGAAGTCCGCTGGTCGTCTTGCAATATTTTCTCTACCCAGGATCATGCCGCTGCTGCGATCGCTGCCGCCGGTATTCCAGTTTTCGCCTGGAAAGGTGAAACCGAGGCCGAAGCTGAATGGTGTATCGAACAAACCATTATCGGCCCTAACGGCTGGCGTCCGAATATGATCTTGGACGACGGTGGTGACCTGACAACCATGATGCACAATAACTTCCCCGAATTGATGGCGGATGTGAAAGGCTTGTCGGAAGAAACCACTACCGGTGTATTGCGCCTGACTGAAATGGTGGCGAAAGGCACCCTTAAAGTACCAGCCTTTAATGTCAACGATTCGGTCACTAAATCCAAATTCGATAACTTGTACGGTTGCCGCGAGTCTTTGGTCGACGGCATCAAACGGGCTACCGATGTGATGGTGGCCGGTAAAATTGCCGTAGTCTGCGGCTATGGTGATGTGGGTAAAGGTTGTGCGCAATCGCTACGCGGTTTGGGTGCCACTGTTTTGATCACCGAGATTGACCCAATCTGTGCTTTGCAAGCGGCAATGGAAGGTTATCGTGTAGTAACAATGGACGAAGCGGCGCCTATTGCCAACATCTTTGTTACGGCTACGGGCAACGTCGGGGTCATTACTCACGATCACATGAAAGCGATGCGTGATCAGGCTATCGTCTGCAATATCGGCCATTTCGATTCGGAAATCGATATTGCGTCCTTACGCCACTACACCTGGGAAAACATCAAGCCGCAGGTCGATCATGTCATCTTCCCTGACGGCAAGCGAATTATCGTGTTGGCAGAAGGTCGTCTGGTGAATTTGGGCTGCGCCACTGGTCATCCTAGCTTCGTAATGTCCAACTCGTTTTGCAACCAAGTATTGGCGCAGATGGAGCTTTGGAGCAATTCGGCTAGCTACGAAAACAAAGTCTATGTACTGCCGAAAAAACTCGACGAAAAAGTCGCGCGTTCGCACTTGGCGCAAATCGGTGTAAAACTGACGGAATTGACGAAAGAACAGGCTGCATATATTAACGTGCCTGTCGAAGGTCCTTACAAACCGGATCATTATCGCTATTAAGGGTTAAGTCAATCCGACAATAAAGGGGCGTAAGCCCCTTTTTTATGCAAGCTATGAATAATCAAACTATCGTTCAGCGCGACCTCGCCGTACTCTGGCACCCCTGCAGCCAAATGAAGGACCACGATCCTCGGGCCTCTGCGCCAGATGGGTTGCCGCTGATTCCGATCAAATCGGGCCAAGGCGTCTGGCTGCACGATTTCGATGGTAACCGCTATCTGGATGCGATCAGCTCCTGGTGGGTCAACCTATTCGGTCATGCCAATCCCATTATTAATCAGGCGCTTAAAGAGCAGCTTGAAACACTTGAGCATGTAATCCTCGGTGGGTTTACCCATGAAGCTGCGCTAATGCTGGCGGAAAAGCTGGTGGAAATCACGCCACCAGGTTTGGATAAATGTTTTTATGCGGACAACGGTTCTTCAGCAGTAGAAATCGCGTTAAAGATGAGTTTTCACTATTGGCGCAATCTCGGACAAACTCAAAAAACTAAATTCATCACGCTGGAAAACAGCTATCACGGCGAAACCCTGGGGGCTTTGGCGGTTGGTAACGTGGCTTTATACAAGGAAATCTATGCGCCATTGTTGATGGATGTGATTACCGTAGCTGGCCCGGATTGTTACTATCGCGCAGACGGCGAAAGTTGGGAGGCGTATTCTATCCGCCGTTTCGCCATCATGGAGCAAGCTTTGGCGCAACATGCTGCCGAGGTTTGCGCTGTGATTGTCGAACCGTTGGTGCAATGTGCAGGCAGTATGCGCATGTATCATCCGGTGTATTTGAAAATGCTGCGTGAGGCTTGCGATAAATACCACGTGCACTTTATCGCTGACGAAATCGCCGTGGGCTTTGGTCGCACCGGTACCTTGTTTGCTTGTGAGCAAGCGGCCATCAGCCCGGATTTTATCTGCCTATCCAAAGGCCTGACCGGCGGCTATTTACCCTTGTCTGCGGTATTGACCAGCAATCAGGTCTATCAAGCCTTTTACGACGACTATCAAAATCTAACCGCGTTTTTACACTCGCATAGCTATACCGGCAATGCATTGGGATGTCGGGCGGCATTGGCGACGCTGGGGATATTTGAACAGCAAAATGTGATAGCTAACAATCGGTATTTGGCGGGGCTAATGACCAAAGCGGTAGAGCGATTTAACGAGCATCCCAACGTTGCGGAAGTTCGGCAAACTGGCATGATCGTCGCTATAGAATTGGTTAAAAATAAGCAAACCCGGGAAGCCTATCCTTGGCAACAGCGGCGCGGTTTAAAAGTTTATCGCTATGCTTTGAGTCGTGGCGTGTTGTTGCGGCCGCTAGGGAATGTGATTTATTTCATGCCGCCTTATGTCATTAACGAGCAGGAGATACAACTGATGGCAGATGTCGCTTGGCAGGGCATCCAACTGGCGGTACAGGACTAATGCGGGTTTCTCGTTTATATGTTGTCGCACCGCTAAATGTTGGCGGGCGCATTGAACTGGATGAAGACGCGGCCCATTATGTGCGCAGTGTCCTGCGTTTAAAGCAGGACCAGAGCATCGTATTGTTCAACGGGGAAGGCGGCGAATACCTGTGCCGTTTCAGCGAAGTCAGCCGTAAGACTGTTCGCGTCGAAATCGAGCAGTTCGTTGAGCGTAATGTCGAATCCCCTCTGGCGATCAATCTGGGTTTGGGCATTTCTCGCGGTGATCGGATGGACTGGGCGGTACAAAAAGCCGTTGAACTAGGTGTGACGCAATTGACACCCTTGGTAACCGAGCGTTGCGTGATCAAATTCAACGACGATAAAAAACAGCAACGTCTCCTACATTGGCAGCATATTGTCCAGCACGCGGCCGAACAATCCGGAAGAACTTACTGTCCGTCAATTGGCGAGATTGTGAATTTAGGCGATTGGGTGAGCGGGCAGCAAGGATTAAGCGTGTTTCTCGATCCCTATGCCGAGCAATCCCTTGCGGACCTGAAACCGGAAAACTCCCGTGTTACCTTGCTCTCCGGACCCGAAGGCGGCTTTAGCGAGCAAGAACGACAAATTGCCAAGGCAGCAGGATTCGTGCCGGTTCGAATGGGTGCCCGGATATTGCGTACCGAGACCGCGGTGTTATCGGCATTGACCGCTGTGCAAACCTTGTGGGGAGATTTTCGTTGATCCGCTGGTTTGTCTATGCATTGGTGCCGTTGCTTATATTGGTCATTGCTGCCACGATTGCGAGCATGCTGGGGTACGGTTTGCTGTGGCTTGCCGGCGATATTTTGCCGTTGGCAAAAGCCATCAGCAAAATTACGCTGGCGCTGTTACTGCTGAGTATTTTTCCGTTAAAGAACTACCTGCAATTGAGTTGGGCAGACTTCGGATTCGCGCCCAAAACGATATTTTTCAAACAAATGGGGCAGGGTCTGGCGTTGGGCTTATTGACCTTACTGCCGGTGCTATTGACGCTGTATTGGCTGGATGTTCATGTCTGGGACGATACCCGGCATTGGACAGTGGGCAAAATAGCGGAAAAAATCGGATTGGGTTTGTTTTTTGCGATGCTGATTGCGCTCGGCGAAGAAATGTTATTTCGCGGCCTGCTGTTGGGTGCTTTAGGCAGGAAAATGTCAATTATGGCTGCCGTGACCGTCAGCTCAATCTATTATGCGGCGCTACATTTTTTAAAAAGTCAGTCGCAACTGGTTTACGCCGATTTAACGCCGGGCAGCGGTTTAAAATTAATCGCCGAAGCCTTTGCCAACTGGTTGAATCCGCTGATACTCAGCGCCTTGCTGGCTTTATTTGTCGTTGGGGTGTTTTTAGCAATCCTTAGAAGCCGGGTGCCGCAAAGTCTGGGCCTATGTATCGGTTGTCATGCTGCTTGGGTGTGGCAAATTAAGGTGAGCAGAGATTTGTTCAACGTCAATTTGCAAGCCAATTCGCTATTTTTGGTCAACACCTATTACGACGGCGTGGTGGGCCCTTTGGTCAGTAGCTGGTTGGTATTGGCGTTAATCATTTATGGAGTGTGGTTTCAGTGGCAAGCTAAAGCCGCACGCGGCGATTAGACCAAAACGCGATACCAACTTGAAAAAATGATTGCCAGATACCATGGTGTTTTGCAATATTTCTACCCATCATTTCCAGTGCATCATAAGAGGACATATTTATGCGCAGAGTCAGACCGAATACTTCCGTTCTTCTCTTCACTTTACTGGTCGCCGGTTGTGCAAGCGAGCCTGCGGCCCCAACAAAGCAGGCAGACAAAATTCTGTCCGGTGAACAAATGTTGCGGGATAGTCAGGGCATTGCGCAGTTGGGTAGCCGTTGGCAGGAAGGTAAGCAAATGGTCGAACGCGGACAAGTGATGCAACGTGAGGGTCAGATAAAGATCGACGAAGGCCGCAATCTGGTTGAGGAAGGCCAAAAAATCATGCGTGAAAGTGAGGAAGGTTATAAAAACATAAAACAGTAGGCAACCCGAATGCAGTAGCCGGATGCTTTTTGTAAAGTTTAGCGATGATAGAGTTTTTCAGTCCGGTGGCTGCCAGCGTTTAAGTGCTTTTGCTACCGGATTGATGCGGTTAGGCCGCGTTGCTGTCTTGAACCTTTGGGTTTTGCGGGACTAAGGTTAAGACGGGTTGGGATATTTTAGTGCTTGAGTTATGGATATCCCTGCATTCCAGCTGCGTGTTGTAGCAAAAAGCACATAGCGAAGTATTTGGCAAAAATTGCAATTCGTCTGGCGGAATTTCATCCCCGCACCTTGAGCAAAAGCTTAACTGCGTTGCCTTTGGTTTCATGTTTCCCCCTCTTTCTCGTGAAAATCGCTGCTGAGGATAAACGGAATATTTGTTGCCTTCTGTTGGAACGCCGGCATTTTTCAACACTCCGCGGTTAGGGCAATGTGATAAAGTCCAAAGTTCCTGAACTAACACCGGGAGACCGGCGCTAATCGGTGATTGCGACATAGTGCAAATATGCGAAATATCTAATGCGATTATCCAAGCAGTGACGATTCCGTAGCAAGCTTTTTTCGTTGTCGGGCGCAAGAATCTAAAAAATATGCTACTCCAAGTGCTTTAGGGGGATTATGCGTCGAAGTGTGTTGCTATGACAGGTGAGATGAATCAGGTGGGCTGCATTGAGGCCGCGCAGGGGCCGGTGGTCGATGTGCGTTGCGAATATCTACCGCCAATCGGTCAGGCGCTTGATGTGGTGAACGGTGCGGGCCGCTATGTGCTGGTCGTGTTTCAGCATCTGGAGCCTACGCTGATTCGGGCGATTGCTTTGCATTCGGTCTCGGGGTTATTTCGCGGCATGCCGGTGTTCGACCGTGGCGATGCTCTCAATGTGCCGGTCGATCCCAGTTGTTTGGGGCGGATGCTGAATGTGTTCGGCGATCCGCTCGATGGCGGCCAGCCTTTACCGGGTGGCGTTTTCCGCAATATACTCTCTGCTCCCCCCTTACTATCCGATACGTTGCCGGCCTCGCAAATCTTGGAAACCGGCATCAAAGTCATCGATCTGCTTTGTCCGTTTGTGCGCGGCGGCAAAACCGGCTTGTTTGGCGGCGCTGGTGTTGGCAAGACCGTGCTGATGATGGAGTTCATGCATGCGGTCAGCGTGGCGATGCAAGGCGTATCGGTTTACGCCGGTGTCGGCGAACGCATGCGTGAAGGCCACGAACTCTGGCATGAAATGGCCGATGCCGGCGTATTACCCAAAGCACTGCTGGTCTACGGGCAAATGGACGAATCGCCCGGCGTGCGCTTTCATGTGGGTTACACCGCCTTGGCGTATGCCGAATATTTGCGCGATACGCTGGATACCGAAGTACTGTTTCTGATGGACAATATTTTTCGCTTCGTCCAGGCCGGTAGTGAAATTTCCGGTTTGCTGGGACGGATGCCTGCCACGGTCGGTTATCAACCGACCTTGCTGACCGAGGTCGCGTCGCTGGAAGAACGTATCGTCTCTACCAAATCCGGCTCCATTACCTCGGTGCAGGCCGTTTATGTGCCGGCCGATGACATGTCCGACCCCGCAGTTTCTACCATCCTTGGCCATCTGGATAGTGTGGTGATCCTGTCTCGGCAACAGGCCGCCAAAGGCATTTATCCGGCCATAGACCCCTTGCGATCCAGTAGCCGAATCATGGATCACCATATCCTGGGCGACCGACACTATCAGGTGGCCCGTGCCGTGCGCGAGCATTTATCGCGCTATCGGGAATTGGAAGATATTATCGCCATGCTCGGTATCGAAGAGCTCTCGCAGGAAGACCGGCGTATCGTCGAACGGGCGCGCCGCTTACAGCGTTACTTAACTCAGCCTTTTACCACCGTAGCCGACCATACCGGCATGCCGGGCGTACGCGTGCCGCTGGCGCAAACCATCGCCGATTGCGAAGCATTTATGGACGGCAAATATGACCAGCTCAGCGAAGCCGATTGCTATATGAAAGGCGCAATGTCGGCATGAACGGTTTTGCGTTAACTTTGTTGGATAGTCGTGGCGCTGAGCATTTCGATACCGTCACCCAGTTTATCGGCGCCGATGCCGACGGCAGTTTCGGGATTTTGGCCGGACATATTCACTGCGTGGCCTTGCTGAGATACGGGCTGGCCCGTTTCAGCGATCAAGCCGGTGTCTGGCGCTATTTGGCTTTGCCCAGCGGTGTGCTGCGCTTTGCCGACAATCAACTTACTGTGACTACGGTGCGCTATTTTCTCGGCAAAGACCGCGATGCCATCTGCGAACGACTCGCGGCGGAAATGGCCCAGGCCGATTCAGAAGTACATACCGCACGGGCGACGCTGTCGGAAATTGAACATTCTTTGGTGCGGCGCCTAGCCGAACTAAGTAGTCGTGGATCAGCGGGAATATAGCCATGAGTTTTCGCAACAAATTAATCGAACACACCCGCCGTGATCTGCGCCGCCTGGAAGAAAAAACGCGACGTCCAGCGACTTGGGTAGGCATGTTGTTTTATGGCGGCACGCTGGGTTTGCTGTTTGTGGTGCCTATCGTCGCTGGTGCGTATTTGGGACGGTGGTTGGATACTTTGGCTGTCGGTTATTCGGTACGCTGGACGGTCAGTTTGATTGTGTTGGGTATTGTGGTTGGTGCCTATAACGTTTTTCGATTTTTGCAGGAAAAAAGCTGATTTTTTTCGGATTTATTCTTCACGAAAATTCGAAATGAGCGCTATTATTTGTTGAAAATACACGAGGAATATTTTACGACTCTTCGGCGTAGCAAACTTTACATCGATCAATGTTGCATCCAATACCCAGACCAAAATGAAACCACCCTTGCTGCGTTTAACTCTTCCCTTATTAGCCTTGTTGTTACTCAATGCTTGCACCAGCAGTTCGCCGGTAAAGCGAGATAAAATGGTTTCGGTTAGGCCGAATATCGCTCAACAACGACCGGCTTATCAATCGCAACCGACCCCATATAAACCAGCGTTTTATACGGGGACTTTCCCAAAACCCGCAGCGTTAGAGCCGGCGGTGGATTTCTGGCGAAAAACCTATGCGGTCTGGCAACGTTCCGAAGTGGCTTTTCACGATGATCGTTATCTGGATGTCGTCTACGAAGTGATGACCTTGCCGGGCTATGTCGGGGAAGGCCTGACATCAGAGCAAAAAGACATCATCAGCCAGCGGCGCGAATACTGGAAAGCGCAACTGGCCGAATTGGAAAGTAAAGTGCGTTACGGTGCGGCGTTGAACGCCAACGACAGGCAATTGATAGCCAAACTGGAAAGTAACGGCAGATCACTTAACAGCGTATTGCCTGGCCTTAGCGACAGACTGCGTTCGCAGCGCGGCACGCGTGAGCGCTTTAAGCGCGGATTGGAGATCAGCGGCCGCTATGATTTGCAGTTTAGAAAAACCTTCCGCGATGCCGGCTTGCCGGAAGACTTGGCTTATCTGCCGCACGTAGAATCCTCGTTTCAACCGTCCGCAAAATCCTCCGCCGGTGCGGTCGGCATGTGGCAGTTTACCAAAGCCGCCGCCAAAACCTTCATGCCCGGTGGCGATCGCGTCGATCAACGTTACGATCCTTTCGTCTCCGCCAACGGCGCGGCCCGTTACCTGAGTTACGCTTACGGTAAGCTTGGCGACTGGCCGGCGGCTGTGACTTCATACAACCACGGCATCGGCGGGATGAAGCGTGCACAAAACCAAGTCGGCAGCGATTTCGTGCGTATCGTAGACTCTTATGACGGTCCCGCCTTCGGTTTTGCTTCCCGCAACTACTATGCGCAATTCCTGGCCGCCCGCGAAATTGCTTCCAACCCCGAACAGTTTTTCCGGGAAGGCGTCCGCTACGAAAGTCCGTTGGCTCCTGGTCAATACCTGGCTGTCGAATAAATTAATCTTGGTGCTCCGGCCGTTTTCCGGGCGGAGCGCAAATGTCCTCTCCAAGAGTGCTATCGTAAGAGTCAAATGTAGCTTGGGCAGAGCAGAGCGCAGCCCAAGAAAATCAAAATGTTGGGTATCTAGGCTGGCTTTCGGCTATGCCCTTACGTTTATCGAGGTGCGGACATGAACAACTCAGAATCTGTCGCCAACACTGTTTTTCAACTCGGCCCACTGGCGATCAGTAACACAGTAGTCACTACTTGGGGGGTGATGCTGGGCTTTGTGCTGTTAACCCTGTTGCTGCGCTTCAGTCGTCAGCCATCCTCATTGCGAAATTTCCTCGAAGCGGTGGTCGTGGCCATAGAAGGCGCGATTGCCGAAGTGTTACCGGCGGTGTCGGTGCGGCGGGTGCTGCCGTTCGTGGCAAGCTTATGGCTGTTTGTACTGGTCGCCAATCTGGTGGGTTTAATTCCGGAACTACATGCGCCCACCCGCGACTTGTCCGCCACCGCCGCTTTGGCGGTGCTGGTGTTCGGTTCCACGCACTGGTTCGGGATTCGAGATCGCGGCTGGCGGCAGCATTTTCGCCATTACGCTGAGCCCAGCATCATCCTGTTACCGTTCCACATCATCAGCGAATTTACTCGCACGCTGGCCTTGGCTATCCGCCTATTCGGCAACATCATGAGCCTGGAAATGGCGGCCTTGCTGGTGCTGTTGATTGCCGGTTTCCTGGTGCCGGTGCCCTTGTTGATGCTGCACGTGATCGAAGCTGTGGTGCAGGCCTATATCTTTGGTATGCTGGCGCTGATTTACATCGCCGGTGCGTTGGAACCTAGCGAATCCGATCCATCCGCCATTCCCGAGGAATAGCCATGAACGACATCCATTTATTCAGCATGATTTCCACCGGCGTGGCCGGTCTGGTGATCGCCCTCGGGACGATGCTGCCGGCCCTGGCAATGGGCAAGGCTATCGCCGCCGCTTTGGAAGCCCTGGCGCGTCAGCCGGAAGCCGAAAAAACCATCACCCGTACGTTGTTCATTGGTTTGGCGATGATCGAGTCGTTGGCGATATATTGTTTGGTGGTGGCCCTGATCGTGTTGTTTAGAAACCCGTTATTGGAATATTTTTTAAAATAACCCACGTCAGATTACATAGAGCGGTCCATTCGGTTACTTGGACTCTTTGCTCAGCCATTCGGCGAATTTGTCGAAAATAAACTTACTGCCGCGCATGGAAAGATGGTCGTCGTCGTAAAAATAAGACATGTCATCGTGCATGCCGCCGCAAGTCGATTCATCGCATAAATATTCGTAGGCGGGAAAAATCTTAATCCGCTTATGCGTGGAGGCATCGATAGCATCGACAGCTCTTCTGTAGTTTATATTCCGCTCTTCAAAAGACTTTCTGGAGACATCGCACTCGGGCAGGGCTCTTTCGGTAATGCGCAGAGGGCGCTCGTCCACACAGTTTTTAGCACTTACCCCAATCTCCGGTACGTCTTCAATAAAAACCACCGATTTGCCCAGCTTTAAAATCTCATTGATGGTTGCGACATAGCCGGAAATAAATTGATTGTAATTTTCCGCCAATACATCATCCGGGCTTTTAATAATCCGATAGACGTTTTTCGTTTCGGTATTGCCGAACCCTGAACCTTCGATGTACATCGCGCCTCTGGTCGCAAACACCACGCGCTGAATTGAAGGGAATTCCTTCAGCAGCTTCAGCACGATAGGCACGACTATCCGGCATCTGGTCGATTTTTCTGCAAATTCTTCCGTGGGATTAATGCTCACCAGATCGATAAACGGCAGGCAGCCATTGACGGCTACCAATGCCAGATCGTTCGAGCCTTTGGTAATCGAATCGTAGACAAATTGCGCAGCATGACTATCGCCGACCACCAGCGTTTTTGGCGTGGCCGTGGTAAAGCGACACATCAAATAATTGTAACTGGCCCCTCCCAATACCCCCTTACAGCGCTCATCGACCCAGTCCTCCGGTGTGTTGTAGAGTACTGTGCCGTTCACATCGGCATACATCTTGGTTTTGGTTTGCGCATCGGCTTTACGAAACTCCAGGCCATCCCGAGAATATGAAGCGTAGCCGACATAGCCGATACCGAGCATCAACAGCAGCAGTACCGCCGTCTTGGCTCTGCTGTGACTACCCAAACGTATCGGTTTTTCCACCAGTCTGTAGGTCAGCCAAGCCAATACCACGGCCAGCAACACTGCAATGGCGCGGATATTCATACTGGGCACTTCGGTCTCGATGATTTGCGCAAAAGATAGGAGGGGCCAGTGCCACAAATACAATGGAAAACTGATCAAGCCGAACCATACCGCTAGCGGGTGGGATAAGACGATGCGATTAACCCAGGCATTGGGTCCGGCCGATATGATCATGACCGCAGCCAACATCGGTATCACCGCCCAACGGCCAGGGAAATTGAAATCTTTATTGATGATGAAAAAGCCGAAGGCCAGCAGCAATATGCCCAGAATAGACAGCGCGTTGGCCAGCGTCTTGCCGTCGGCGGCGTGAGAGTGTCGATAAACCGCGCAAGCCAGCCAACCGTCGAGCTTCAGTTTGATAGAAGAGAACGAATCCTTCTTGTAGAGTGTCATCCAAGCCAGCAAACTACCGCATAACAGCTCCCAAAACCGGGTTTGCGGAGAATAAAACGTCGCGACAGGATGGGCGATGACGCCTGTGATATTCAGGCCGAAAGAGACGATGGCAATCAGAACCGTAATGGTCAGTAGATTGAAATTCCGCTCCCAGGCAAACCAAAGCAACAAGGGCCAGACGATGTAAAACTGTTCCTCAATGCCCAAACTCCACAAATGCAGCAGCGGTTTAGTCTCGCCGGAGTTGTCGAAATAGCCGGCCTCGCTCCACAGCACAATGTTGGAAACGAATCCCGCGCCGGCGGCAATATGCTTGCTCAACTGCTTGTACTCGTCGGCAAACAGCGCGAACCAGCCGAAGACATAACACGCAACTAAGACCAGAATCAGTGCCGGGAAGATCCGCTTAACGCGGCGGGCATAAAATTCGGTGAAGCTGAATGTACCCTTTTCCAGGTTTTGAAAAATGATGGTGGAGATGAGATAACCTGAAATCACAAAGAAGATGTCTACACCTATAAATCCCCCTTGCAAGCTCTTGGGAAAGGCGTGAAAGGCGATAACCGAGAGAACGGCAATGGCTCTCAAGCCGTCAATATCGGGCCGATACTTGGGGTGTGACAGATGTTCTTGCAAAGAGGTCATAGGGTAACGAAATGCTGAGTTGGTTCGGGCTTCCCGTCTTATTTGCCCTGGCTTAGGTGGTCGGGCAGGCTCGAATCCGGAAAGTCGGGCGGTATTCTAAGCCGTAAGTATTCGAGCCTCAAGACGTGCCTAAATGGCAAGCTACGCGGGCTAAATTTTCAGACATCAAAGCCATTGCGGGGTTTAAGATAGCGGAGAAACAAAAAATCGGCGGTTTTTTCGGAACAACGCCGCAAGTTCATATCCAACAAAACGGGTTACCCATCCATGATGCAATTCGACTGGACAACCTTTATCCTGGAAATCCTCAATTTCCTGGTCCTGGTGTGGATACTGCAACGCTTCCTGTATCGCCCGGTGCTGGCAATGCTCGATGCCCGTCAGCGGCGCATCAAAGATGAAACCGAGCAGGCCGCACAGTTGCGCAACGAAGCGGAAGCCCTGCGCCAACAATACGAACAACGGCTAACCGATTGGAATCAACAACAAGAAGCCAGTCGCCGGCAACTAGACGAAGAGTTAACTCAGTTGCGCAATACTGCAACGGAGAATCTGAAACAAACCCTAGCCGATGAAGAAGCCAAATTGCGGGTCCGCAACCAGACGCTGATTGCGGCACGGGAAGCGGCTTTGATAAGGGAAGCAGCGGGCGCGGCTTATGGACAGGCGGCGGCGATGTTGCAACGGCTGGCTTCGTCGCAATTGACGCAGACTATTGTCGAGGTATTTTTGCAGGATCTGCTTAACATGCCGGATAGCGAACAAACTGCACTGCGCAAAGCGGCGGCGATGCTGATTGCCGCTTCTGCGGTCGAGGTGCTTAGCGCGCACCCGTTGAGCGAAGCCGATCAAGCGCGAGTGACGGAAACCCTGTCGAATGCTGCCGGACAAACCTTGCAACTCACGTTCAAGGAAGACCCGGCTCTGATTGCCGGCCTGCGCGCCATAGTCGGCGAATGCCAATTGCACGCTAATCTGGCCGATGAGCTGGCGTTTTTCCGGCGCCAAGCCAATCATGGTTGAGCCGGTTAAAGCCTACCAATTTGGCCTGCGTCTATCCGAGCGCGGTTGCGTGGCCGGCATCGGTGACGGCATCGCCTGGATACGCGGTTTACCCACTGCCCGGCTTGATGAATTGATCGGTTTCGACGACGGCAGTACCGGTCTGGTGTTTCAGTTGGGCAGGGAAGTGCTGGGGGCGATTTTGTTGTCGCAAAACCGTGGCGTCACCGCCGGCATGGCCGTGCAGCATATCGGCCGCAAACTGGAAATTGGCGTTGGCGATACCTTGTTGGGGCGGGTGGTCGATCCGCTTGGCAGTCCGCTGGACGGATTGCCGCCGCCGGAATTGCGCCAATTTCGCTCATTGGAAGCTGCCGCGCCGCCCATCATCGAGCGCGATTTCGTCTCCGAACCTTTGTATACTGGCTGCAAGATTGTCGATACGCTGATTCCGATCGGTAAGGGCCAGCGCCAATTGATCATCGGTGACGACGGCATCGGCAAAAGCGCGCTGGCCCTGGACGCCGTGCTCAATCAACGTGGCCGTAATGTGTTGTGTGTGATGGTGTTGATCGGACAGCCGCGCTCTTCCGTCGCCGGAACGATAGAAGCGCTGCGCCAGGCCGATGCGCTGGCCTATACCGTGGTGGTGGTTGCTGAGGCCAACGCCTTGCCGGGTTTTCGCTACCTGGCGCCATTTGCCGGTTGCGCAATTGCCGAGCACTGGATGCGCATGGGCCGCGACACGTTGGTGGTCTACGACGATCTGACGCGTCACGCCCAGTCCTATCGCGAGCTGTCCTTGCTGTTGCAACGGCCACCGGGCCGCGAAGCGTATCCGGGCGATATTTTTTATCTGCATTCCCGGTTGTTGGAGCGTTCCACCGTGTTGTCGTCGGCATATGGTGGCGGCAGCATGACCGCCTTGCCTATCATCGAAACCCGCCAGGGCGAGCTGTCGGCGTACATTCCCACCAATCTGATTTCGATCACCGACGGCCAGATTTATCTGGAAAGCAAGCTGTTCGCGGCGGGCATGCTGCCGGCCATCGACATCGGCCGTTCGGTGTCGCGCATCGGCGGCAAGGCGCAGCATCCGGCCATCAAAACCGCTTCCGCGCATATTCGGCTGGATTATTTGCAATTTCTGGAGCTGGAGCTGTTCGCCCGTTTCGGTACGCGTTTAGAAGCCGGTGTCGAGGAAAAACTGCAACGCGGCCGATTGCTGCGGGAAATATTGAAACAGGACCGCTTGCAACCTTTGTCCGAACGAGCCCATCTGGCCTGGCTGCTGGCCTATGGCGAGGGCTTGCTGGAAAACCTCAAGCCGGAACAGGCGGCCGGCGTATTGGCGGAGCTGCTTGTAAAATTGCCGGATACCTTGATGTTGGATTCACCTAAAAAGCAATGGTTGTCAGCGTTGCGGCAATTATTGGCGGATAAACCATGAGCCAGCGTCGGGAAGTCGAGGCGCGATTAGCCTTGTTCGACGATTTGTCCGGCATCCTGGGGGCGATGCGCAGTTTTGCCTTGGCCGAGCTACGGAAAGTGGGTAAGCGCGAAGCCGCGCAGCAACAAGTGGTGCAATCGTTGCAGACGGCCTTGACTGATTTGGCCGACAGCTTACCGGAGCCGGTTTCAAGTCGGCCCGCCGACGATATTTGGCTGTTATTCGGTTCGGTGCGCGGTTTTTGCGGCAGCTTTAACGAAGACGTGATGCGCTATTGGCGAACAGAATCCACTCAGCAAGGCCCATTGATTCTCGTTGGTGAACGCCTGCACCAAATGGTTGAGGAGCGCACCGCGCTGCAACGGCTGCGCGGCGCCGACGGCGGCCTGGATGCCCCGGCGGCGATAGATAGTATTCTGACGGCGGTCGCGGAACTGCGAGGTGTCGAGTTCGGCTTGATAGCCTGTGTGCGTGACGAACAAGGTGCGCGCAGCCAACGTCTTTGGCCGCTGTCGGATGTGGCTAGTAGCGCCAGGCCAAACCCGCCGTTGACGTTTGCACCGGCAGCGGAAGTGGCTCAAGGCGTTGCCGAACATTATCTGTTTCACAGCTTGCTGGCCTTATTGTTGCGCTCGATTCGGGTGGAAAACCACATGCGGCTGATGCAGATGGAAACCGCGTTGCGACATCTTGAGCGCGGCGGCGAAGAATTACAACGACAACGCAATCGGCTGCGCCAGGAAGAAATCGTCGAGGAAATCGAGTTGATGGTGGGACGGCGTTAGATAATTCGGCTGTAGTCTAATATGAGCTGTTCAGAGCTTATTAGCGTTGCAGATCTTCCTGTTTGAAGTCTCGTCGCTTGTGGATTACGCCATGGATATAAACAGTTTCGCCGATTATTTCGTAAAGTATCCGGTATGAATATATGCCGATTTCGCGCACATTTTCCTCGCCAATTTCGGAAACTGTCCGGCCCAGCTTTGGCATGGTCGCCAGTACATCCACTTTAGCGAGAATGTCTTGCGTTACGCGGTTTGCGTAGAGTTTGGAATCACGAGCAATAAATTGATGTATCGAGTGGAGGTCTTCGCGCGCGGGTTTTGACCAAACAATCACCATTGTTCGATTTCGCGCTTGAGCTCTTCGTGGTGAATGAATTGGCCTTCAGTGATAGCTTCGCGGCTTTTACGTAACTTGTCGACGACGTAAAGCTGATACATGATTTCGTCAATGTCTGCGTTGTCAGGCAAACGGTCAATCGATTCCAGCGCTTCCTGTTTTAGAGTGGGTGTTTGCATGAATAGACTCCCATTGATGAATGGAGCTACACCATAAGACGCAATCAATAGGACGTCAATACGATATTGGTGTGGCGTTGACGCGATTAACCCGCCAATAAAGCAAATTTATAAACCATACTTCCGCCGCTTCCGCCAAAAAGTCGCCCGACTCATCCCCGCATATTGCGCGGCCTGTTCCAGATTGTCCGGGTTATTTTCCAAGGCTTCTCGGATCAATTCCGCTTCGTTTTGACTTTTTGGGCGCGGTGCAAGGCGCTGGTCAAGCGTTGCTGTCGGTCTAAGCGGTTCGCGGAACTCGGGCGGCAAATCGCCTATGCTCAGCTCGCTGTCGCGGCCGACCGCATAAGCGTATTCGACGACATTATTCAGTTCCCGGACATTGCCCGGCCACCGGTAATCCAGCAGCAGGCGCATCGCTTCCGGCGCGATGCTGTCGATATGGCGATGGCCTTGGGTGTTATGCCGGTCTATCAGATGTTGCAGCAACAGGCTGATGTCCTGGCGACGTTCGCGCAACGGCGGCAGAAAGATCGGCACGACCCGTAAGCGGTACATCAAATCCTCTCGAAACCGGCCGGCCTTGACCTCTTCGCGTAGCGATCTATGTGTGGCGGCGATAATCCGCACATCGACGCTGACCGCGCTATCGCCACCTACCGGGATGAAATTGCGTTCTTGTATCACGCGCAATAGTTTGGCTTGCAGTTCCAATGGCAACTCGGCTATCTCGTCCAAAAACAGCGTGCCGCCGTTGGCACGTTGAAACAAGCCGGCATGGTTGCGCACCGCGCCGGTGAATGCACCTTTCACATGACCAAATAACTCGCTTTCCAACAGGCTGGGGGTCAAGGCCGCGCAGTTGATCGCTAGAAACGGCTGATAGTGACGCGGGCTTTCCAGGTGCAATGCATGCGCCACCATCTCCTTACCGGTGCCAGATTCGCCGCGGATTAGCACGGTGGCTTCGGTTTCGGCGACGTTGCGGATGATTTTGATGGCCTCTTTCATCGCCGGGTCACGCGACAGAATGCCGTGAAAGCTGTCGCTGTCGTCCGGCTTTTGCTCGGGGGGGGTGTCGCTTTGTGGTTGCAAAAACTCAATCGCTCCGGCGAAGCCGCCATTGCTGTCGTAGAAGGCGCGGGCGGTTCGATAACAATTCAGCGTCCGGCCATCCGGGCGATGTATCCGTACCGCTTGCGACTTGACGATGCCGAGTTCGGCCAAGTTGCAGGGGTCGTTGTCGCTGTCGCAATTCAGTGCGGTTTTGCAAGGCTTGCCGATCGTCTCGGTCGCGCTCAAGCCGAACAATTGTTCGGCGCCTTTGCTCCATAGCAAGATGTCGCTATTACTGTCCACGATAAAGGCCGCGCCGCTTTCGAATAAGTCGGTCAACACTTCTACGACTTGATCGGCGCCGATTTGGCCGAGCCAACGTTTGAATAGGGGCGAGGAGGATGCCATGCGCTAAATCTCAGTTTGTTTCATTGGTGTTTCAAGTGTATCAGCATTGTTTCAGTATTTCATATTGAAACATCATCTGTAACCATTGCGAGGCCACCCTAAAAATCTATCGACTTATCACGCTGATCGGTGAAAATAAAATGTTCAGTTAAAACAAATGTATATATGTATTTAGCCCATGTTCTGCAGAGCTGATTTTATAAGTTGTGCGGAGATAAAGGCTGCCGATAAGCTGGCACGAGTATTGATATACAAACACTATATTCTTCTTATTTTGCGATAAACGAGGCAGGTCATGATTTTCAGACAACTCTTCGAAACAGAAACCTCCACCTACAGTTATTTGTTGGGCTGTGAACGTAGCCGTCGCGCCTGCCTGATCGATCCGGTCGCTTCGGAGCTGCCGATTTATATCGATTTACTGCAAAGCTTGGATTTAAAACTGATTTACACCCTGGAAACTCATGTGCACGCCGATCATATTACCGGTGCCGGTTTGTTGCGGGAAAAGCTTGGCAGTAAGAGTGTTGTGCATAGGGATGCAGGCGCGCTCTGCGCGGATTTGCTAGTCACCGACGGCGTGTTGTTGCAAGTGGGCGATCTGGATATTCAGGTGCGGCATACCCCCGGCCATACCGGAGGTTGCGTTAGTTATGTGATGGCTGATCGGGTGTTTACCGGCGATGCCTTGCTGATCGGCGGCAGCGGTCGCACCGACTTCCAGCAAGGCGATGCCGGCCAGCTTTACGACAGTATCACCGGCAAATTATTTACTTTGCCCCCTGATACTTTGGTTTATCCGGGACACGATTACCAGGGTAATACCGTGTCTACTATCAAACAGGAAATGGCTAAAAACCCCCGCGTGGGTCAAGGCCGCACGCGTGCTGAGTTCATAGCGATCATGAGCGAATTGAAGTTGGCTTATCCCAAGTTTATCGATCAGGCGCTGCCGGCCAATCAGTCTTGTGGGACGCTGGCCGAGTAGGCGGAGTTAACCGATGATCCTGACGCTGATCTTGGCAATCTGTATCGGCTTGCTGCTGGGCTTGTTGGGTGGCGGCGGTTCAATTTTGACGGTACCGATGCTGGTATACGTGCTGCATGTGCCGCCCAAGACAGCCATTGTCACCTCATTTGTGGTGGTGGGCGTATCCAGTCTGATGGCATTGCTTCCGCATGCGCGGCGCGGCCATGTTTGCTGGAAAAGCGCGCTGGTATTCGGTTTGGCCGGCATGTTAGGCGCATTTGGCGGCGGTCGCTTGGCCGGGCATTTTTCCGGCGAATGGCTAATGGTGTTTTTTGGAGCGATTACCTTGTTGACCGGCCTGGCGATGATCTTCAAGAAAGCGCCTAGCGAGACAACTATTGAGCAGGCATTACCAATGTGTCCTTTACAGACACCGATATTGCGCTTGTTATTCGATGGGGTTTTGGTCGGCGGTTTGACCGGGTTAGTGGGGGTCGGTGGCGGCTTTTTGATCGTGCCGGCATTGACCTTGTTGGTGGGTTTGCCGATGCCGGCGGCAATCGGTACCTCGTTACTGGTTATCGTGATGAACGCCACCGCCGGCTTGAGCGGATACGCCAATCACGCTCAGTTGGATATCGAGTTGATGATATTGGTCACAGCCGGTGCGGTGTGCGGCAGTTTTCTGGGCGGCTGGTTATCCAATTTTATTAGTGCGGCAGTGTTACGGCGCGGGTTTGGTTGGTTCGTGATGGTGGTGGCGGTTTACGTGTTGTTTAACGCCTTGAGTTGGCAACTGTTGGCATCCTTAGCGGTGTGGCAGGATGGCGAGCTTGCCTGGCGACGGGTGCTGGCCGGCTTAGCCGCCGTCTTGGCGCTAGGCCTAATCGGCAATCGTATTCATAGCCGCAAACCGCATATAGGCGCGGTGCCAATGTCGCCTCGGCAACACCTGTAAATTAGGCTAGACTAATATTGACGGTTGTGTTAGACCGTCACTTTCGTCATCCGGTGTTAACCGCTTGGCGCATAACTATAAAAATCGTTTGAGGAGGGTATATGTCTTATTCATTCAATAAGTCCCGTCGGCGCTTTTTTGCGCAAAGTGGCGCCGGATTAATGGCGTGGGCAGCAACGCCAGCGTGGTTGCGGGCCATGGAAAATATGGGCGACATGCCCAAAATACCGCCGCGAAAAGCCTCGGCCAATTTTCAACCGGATGTGGAATTGGACTTAATCTGCAAACCTGGCTCGGTCGCTATTTTGCCGGGTCAGCCTACGCGGGTGCAGCAATACTTTGCCAAGTTGGTGAAGGGACCGGCGCAAACCTTAACCGAAATTCCGGGTTCCTATTTAGGGCCGGTGCTGCGCTTCGAGAAAGGCCAGAAGATTCGAATCAATCTGCACAATCAGCTTAACGAACCCAGCATTACCCATTGGCATGGTTTGCACGTGCCTGCCGAAGTGGATGGTCATCCGCTGTACACGATAGATAGCGGTCAAGTGTTTGTGTATGAGTTTGAAATGCTCAACCGGGCCAGCATGAATATCTACCACCCGCACCCGCACAACACTACTGCGGAACAGGTTTATCACGGTTTGGCGGGCGCCATTTTGGTCAACGACGAGGAAGAACGGCGTCTGGAATTGCCCCGCGGCGAATACGAAGTCCCGATCGTGATTCAAGATAAATTGTTTGACGACAATAACCAACTCGTCTACGTGCGACACATGCGCGATCGGATGATGGGTTTTTACGGCGACCGGATTTTGGTGAACGGTCGCCCGAATTTTCAGCTCGACGTAGCCAGTCGAGCTTATCGTTTCCGCGTCCTCAACGGCTCAACGGCGCGCATCTACAAACTGGCTTGGGACGACAAATCGCCCGTCACTGTCATCGGCACCGATGGCGGTTTGCTGGAGGCTCCGGTCAATAAACCTTACGTGATGCTGGCCCCCGGCGAGCGTTTGGATATTTGGGCGGATTTCAGCGGGCGTAAAGTCGGCTCTCAGTTGGTGTTGCGCAGCCGTTCTTTTTCCGGCGTATTGCCGGGAATGATGGGCGGTGGCCAAGGTGAACATGGGCGCATGGGCGGCGGCATGGGTATGCACGGCAGTACCTTGCCGGTGGGTAGCGACTATCCAATTTTTACGGTGAAAGTCACCCGGCAAGTAAGCGATAGTCCGAAATTGCCCAACAGTTTGGCGCAAATTCACCATTACGGCTTAAGCGACACGGCCAATCCTGGTAAACCGGTGCCTATCGCTATTTCGGAAGGACCGATGCGCATGGTTTTAAATGGTCGGCCCTATGCTTATAACGATATTTTGCCGAGTGAGCGCATTCCACTGAATACCGTGCAATTGCTGGAGATTTTTCATGCGCACGGTGGCGGCGGTCATGGGGAGAAAGCCAGTGGCGAACACCAAGGTGCAGAGAAGGCCGATTCCGGTAGCCACAAAATGGGCGGCATGGGCATGAGGGGTGGCATGCGACACGATGATGATAACAAGCAAGGCGAGGGTGGTCATCGGCGCATGGGTATGATGGGCATGCGCCATGGCGGCGATAGCGACGACACCGGCGGTCATCAGATGGGTGGCATGGGAGGCATGGGCGGTGGCATGGGCATGATGATGTCTATGGCGCATCCGATTCATTTGCACGGCCAATATTTTCAAATCCTGAGCCGAACCATCGCCAATAACGAAAGTGCAGATTACGCAACGGTTAAAGAGGGTTTTATCGAAGGCGGCTGGAAAGATACAGTGCTGGTCATGCCTGGCGAGCGGGTAAAAATCATCAAGCCCTTTCAGGATTTTAAAGGTTTGTTTATGTACCACTGCCACAACCTGGAACACGAAGATATGGGCATGATGCGCGATTTCTTGGTGGGATGAGCAGACGACGCTAATTGGCAGGGAGCGGGATATGACGGTGATCAACAGGCATTTAACAGTCGAGGGCATGCACTGCCCTGGTTGTGAAGACACCATTCGCCTCGCGCTGATTAATTTGCCGGGTGTGATAAGGGTAGAGGTCAGCTATGCGCGAGCGACGGTTGACGTGCAATTCGACGATCAACTTACCAACGAGGCGGCGCTGCACCAAGCCATTTGCGCCAAGGGTTACGGCGTGGAACTGACGCCACCCGCTGCTAGCGGTAAGCTGAAAGGCCTGTTGATTTTTCTGTTGTTATTGCTAGTGGTCGGTGGCGTGGCATTCTGGGGCAAGAGTTTGATGCCGGGCGTGATGCAACAAATCACACCGCATATGGATCAAGCGGTGTTGCTGGGCATCGGTTTTCTCACGGGTTTTCATTGTATCGGCATGTGTGGTGGTTTTGTGGTGGGTTATACCGATCCCGCCAAACCCCAAACCCGCCAATTGCTGGCGCATTTAAGTTACGCATTCGGCAAGACCTTGTCCTACAGCGCCCTCGGCGCTGGGTTTGGCCTGTTAGGCGCCACCATCGCTATTACCCCGCAGATACGAGGCGGGCTGGCTTTAGCCGCTAGCGTATTTCTGTTGCTATACGGTCTGAAGATGCTCGGCTTCTTTGCCGTCTTGCGCCGCTTTACTTTGCGCATGCCCAAGGCAGTCAATCGCCAGCTTGCAGATGAAATGCGCAAGCCACGCAGTGCTTTGCGTACCGGCTTGTTGACGGGCTTATTGCTGGGCTGCGGGCCGCTACAGGCCATGTATGTGATGGCCGCCGGCAGCGGCGACCCGGTGCAGGGTGCGCTGATCCTATTCTGGTTTGGCCTCGGTACTTTGGCACCGTTGTTGGGCTTTGGGTTTTTCGCCAGCTTGTTGTCGCCGGTTTTTATGCGGCAACTGGTAAAAGTATCCGCAATATTGGTTATCGCGATGGGCGTCATGATGGCGCAGCGCGGCTTGAAAATCGTCCAAGCAGATCCTATGTCTGCGGCGATGCCGGCGCATACCCAGCCCGGAAAGTGAGTTAACGTATTGGATGTTCAAGCCCGTTACCAGCCTAACGTGGCGATTTTGTTGTTCGCCTTATCGACTGTCATTATTCGCAAGCCAAGTGGCGATATCTGAGCAGGCAGGTTTTACGGATAAAGGCGAAGCTTCGCTGTCGACGGTTAAAAGAGCTATTATCAACCTACGCCCCATCAGGATACATTCGCAAAGGACAACAAAGATGCACAGATCTTTATTACTCGCTGTGTTGGTGCTAATCGTACCCATGGTCCAGGCGATCCCGCCTTTCGATCCGGCACGACTGGACGAAGTGCAAGAACGTGGCAGCCATGTCATGCCGTTTGACCTGGAAAAAACCTTACATATTTTTAATAAAACCGACACCGGCGGCATCCAGCAAGTCATTGCCAAAGATGTTGCGGATACTGAGCAAATCGGCTTGGCGCGCAGCCACCTGGCGCAACTGGCTGCGGGGTTTGCCAAAGGCGATTTTTCCGGGCCGCGCCGCATTCATGGTGATGATATGCCGGGGCTTAAAGCCTTGGCGTCCGCTGCCGGAACAGTCAGTTTTGTGTATCGGGATTTGCCGAACGGCGCGGAAATCGAGTATCGAACGGAAGATAAACAGATGATAGCAGCGGTACACAGCTATTTCGATGCCCAACTCAGCGATCACGCCCGTCATGCAGTGCCCGGCGGACAGCATATGCACCACGGCCACCGCCAGCCTTAATCGATAATAAGACGGAAAGTTGTCACTGAACACCTACTGAATAGCCAGGTGTATTCTTGATTCAATCTGCCCGCAAACTCAGGAATCGATTCGCTGTGAAATAGTGCCATTCGATTGGCCTTTCCTTGCGACGATTTTGTTGTTAAAAAGCCCTTATCTAACGGCGATAAGGGGGACGACATGTCCGGACTGGCGACAAAACACGCGTCTTCTACCAAAGGCGCAGCTATAAGCACGGTCCCCCGGCATTGGCTAAGCCGCCCTGGATACTGGTTAGGCTGGGCCTTAATGCTGGCCTTGTTCTCTACCGTCATCGCCTTCCAGCAAGTGCCGCACCGTAACGCCTATCGTCCTGAACCCAAATTGTCGAGTTGGAATTATTGGGGATACCCAATCGAGCGCAACGCTTTTCGGCGATTGCCGGCCATCGCCGGGAATCTCAACGATCTGGCTGTTTCCGAAGATGGTCAGCATATTTGGGCTGTGGGTGATGGCGGTTTGATCATCTACAGTACGGATGCTGGCGTGAGTTGGCAGCAAGGGCAAATTGGGCCTCCTGCGCCAATAACACCTTTGGCGCGAGCCGACGGTTTTTGGATTAAGGCAGCGCAAGCCGAGATGCCGGCGGCCGAGCCGCAACAGCAGCAATCGGTTCCAACTAACCTAGACAATGCACCTTTCAACGTTCGGAATGCCGACGGCGGCGAGGTAAATGCTGCCAGGGTGATAACCCCTGCGCTCGATTACGCAAACCAGTCGCCAGTCCAAAAATCGCCGAGTGCGCCGCAAGAGCAAGACTTAACTGCGGCAAAGACCAATAATGAGCCAGCGACACCCACTCCAAAAAACTCAGCTCAAGCAAGTACAGTCGATAAGACGGGCGAACCCGTTTCGCCGCCACCCGTTCAGAAGCAAACGCCGAGTGGACGGGATCCGAAGCGCGCCAATTTATATTCCGTGTATTTCGTCGACACCTCTCATGGTTGGGCGGTCGGCGAAGATGGTGTGATTCTGGTCACCGCCGATGGCGCCAAAAGTTGGCAGCTCCAAACCAGCGGCACGAAGGAAATATTGAACAGCGTGCATTTTGTCGATCCCGCGCATGGCTGGGCAGTAGGCCAGGCGGGCCTCATTCTGGCTACCGCAGACGGTGGTAAAAGTTGGAAAAATCAGGCGAGTGTTGCCGGGTCACATCTGAATAGTGTGACGTTTTCCGATGAACTGCATGGTTGGGCCGTCGGTGATCTTGGGGTCATACTTGCCACCGCAGACGGCGGTCAAACTTGGCAAGCTCAAGCTAAAAATGCCAATCAAATTTTTCAATCGGTAGATTTTATCGATAATCGGCGCGGTTGGGCCGTGGGAACGGGTGGGCGTATCGTTGCCACCACGGATGGAGGCAACACCTGGCAGTCGCAACCCAACCAGGTGTCGCAATTTCTGCGTAGTGTCAGCTTGCTAAAAGACGGCTTACGGGCTTGGGTGGCTGGCACGAACGGCACCCTCGCAGCGACGACTGACGGCGGACTAAACTGGCGAATACTAACCAGCGGAACTTCCGGTGAGTTGCGTAACGTTAAATTTTCTCAGAACGGTTCGCACGGTTGGGCAGTCGGTGCTGACGGAACCATAGTCGCCAGCACTGACGGTGGCAATAGTTGGCAGGCTGCAAGCCAGAAGGTTTTTAGCAGTGTGCAATTTATGAATAATCGTCAACTTGGCTGGGTAATTGGCGCTGATGGCGCAGTTTTGTCCAGTACCGATGGGGGGCGAAATTGGCGAAGCCAGGAAATTCAAACCCATCAAGACCTATTTGGCATGCACATTTTAGCGGATGGCCAACGTGGCTGGTTGACCGGTGGCAATGGGGTTATTTTTGCTACCAGCGATGCTGGGAAAAATTGGCGTGCTCAAAACAACAACACCAAGATATTCTTATTCAGAGTTCAATTTCTCAATGACGGTTTGCATGGTTGGGCAGTCGGCGACGGGGGGCTTCTGGTAACCCGCGATGGAGGCAAAAACTGGCAACTTGACCCTAATATATGGGGAACACTTTTTGCCATGCATTTTTCGGAGGATGGTCTGCGAGGTTGGCTGGCCGACGTCAGCGGTAAGTCGGACTTTACTGCGGATGGTGGCTTGACTTGGCAATCGCAAGTGATTGGTTCAACGGTAGGTATTCTCGATCTTCAGTTTCAGGCCGACAATATAAACGGTTGGGCTGTCGGCTCTAAGGGGGCAATTTTTTCCACATCCGATGGCGGAAGAAATTGGCACGCTCAAGTGAGTACGACCCAACAGAATCTCAGAGGATCAGCTTTCGCCGGCGACGGCAGTCGTGGTTGGGCAGTCGGTGTCGGCGGCACGGTAGTGTCTACTACAAATAGCGGTGGCACATGGCAGGCGCAAAACAGTAATACCTCAGTAAACTTGATTGATATAGATGCCGACAACGAAGGCCGATATGCCTGGACCGTCGGCACAGCCGGCACCCTACTCGCGACCAGCGACGGCGGCGAACATTGGCAGGATCCGGTATTGCCTTATCAGCGCTATCCGGCACCCTGGTATTACTTGAGTTGGTTGCCGATCATGCTGTTGTTCAGCCGTGGTTTGCGCTTGCAGTTGACCGAACTGCGCGAACCGGAAGCCCATGATCCCAACTTAGGCATCAATCCCACCGCTGCTTCTGATAAACCCACCGGGCCTGGCAGTAAGGACTATCTGGGCAGTTTGCAGTTGGCTCGGGATTTGTCCGCGTTTCTGCGCAACGAAAACACCCAGCCGCCATTGACCCTGGCGATTACCGGCGATTGGGGCTGCGGCAAAAGTTCGGTGATGAATTATTTGCAAGCCGAATTACGGCGGGAGGGTTTGCGGCCGGTCTGGTACAACGCCTGGCACCATCAGGAAGAACAACAGGTGCTGGGTTCCATCCTGGAATGCGTGCGCCAGCAGGCTACGCCGCCGCTATGGCCTTGGCTGTTGCCGGGCCTGTGGTTTCGGTTGCGTTTGTTGACGCATCGGCGATTTTGGCTACAGCTGCTGGCGGCTTTGCTGTTGACCGGATTTTGTTGGTTGGCGGCGTTTGCGTATTTTCATGAAGAGGCGGAAGAAAATCAGGTGTGGCACTTCGCTTCCCATCTGGCTGGCTTGGAGCAACCGGCGGTGCTGACTGCACAAGGCCACGCCCGCTTATGTGCTCAAGTCGATGGTGTCAACAATCCGGCCAAGTCCCCTGCTGACCAGCTGTTTAGCCCTGCCGATTGCGAGAAACTGCAATGTTTAGTGAACGCAGCTGTCTCCGGCGTAACCAAAGATCCGGCAAATTGCAAAGATACCTTAAGCGCCTTCGCCAGCGACGACGAGTTACTGGCTCAAGCCGGGAAAGTACTCGAGCATGAATTAACGCAAGAGCGTAAGCAAGCCATCGTTAAGCAACTGGAACATAGCCCCGGCAAAGCGCCGTTTGCTTTGCCGGCCTGGTTGACAGCTTTGTTGACGGTGCTGACTACCGTGGCTGGTGTGGTGGTGGTCAAGGGGGCGTCGTTGTTTGGATTGGCCAGCACCGATTTGTTGAAAACCGCGATCAGCAAAACCGGCGTTATCGAAGCAGCCGAACCGGTGGGTACCCGGCAAATCTGGGAGCGACGCTTCGAGCGTTTAACTGGGCTTTTAGGCCGGCGCCGCTTGGTGTTATTTATCGACGATCTGGACCGGTGCAGCCGCGAGCATGCGCTGCGGGTGCTGGAAACCTGTAATTTCTTGGTCAGCAGCGGCGAGTTGTTCATCGTCATGGGCATCGCTCCCAAATATGTGCTGGCAAACGTCAAACTGCATTTCAAGGAACTCGCGGAAGCCCTGCACGAATTCGACGACAATGGTCAAACTGGGGTTGGTACAGAGGGCCAGACTCAGCATGCCCCAATTCAAAAACCACGCAGTCTGGCACGCTTTTATCTGCAAAAATTGATCAACATTGAAGTGCCGGTGCCTACCGCCGGTAGCGAGGCCATGTTGAACCTGTTAACCGGCAACGGCGGCGAGGAGGATGGTCTAGGTCAACGCGATCAGCGCTTACAAAAAATTAGCAATGGTCTGGTTTTGACATTGCAGGTTTTTGTCCTGTTGGCCGCGATGGCTTGGGTGGCTTATCACGCCAGTCAGCCTATACCTGGCACGTCAAACCCGCCGGTTTTGGCAACACAGTCGGTGGCAGCAGCGGCTAAGTCAGTGGAGACCAATGCCGAGCCTGTTGCCGATATGTCCGACAAACTTAAAGCCGAATCCGGCATTACTTCGTTTCGCGCCGATTTCAACCTCGAACAACTGACGCCCTGGCCGCAACGCATCGGCTATGGCTTGTTGCTGCTGTTTATGCTGTTGGTCGGTGGTTTGGCGTGGGTAGGTGTCAACGAAAGGGCGCGAAATTGGCTGGTGGATAATCTGGACGTGGCTTACAAAGCCTTTGGTCGGGACTGGTTCGGGCCGAGGCAAACTCAGGATACGCCGGAGTTTGCCTCAGCCTTGCGGATCTGGTACCCGCTGATTCACCAAACCCAGTCACAGCCGCCGGAGATCAATTCGCCGCGTACCGTCAAAGCCTTTTTAAATCGCTTGCGCTGCTTCGCCAGTCGCTGGCCGAAAACGACTGGCGCGCACGGCGAAGCGCAGTTGGTGGCGTTGGCAGCGTTGCATTTTTATTTGGGTGAAGAGGGCTTTGAAAAAGCCGCTAACGATTTAAAACTAGCCGCTACCAGCGGTGCTTATTTGAGTGCGCATCCCAATTCCGCGCAATCCATGACCCAACATTTGCAAGCATTTGGTCCGCCCAGCGACGACGACTGCCGACTGTTTAAATATTTCATCGAAAACCTGGAAATCCATAAGCTGCAGTGAGCCGGAACGGAATACCGGTGAAAAATAGGGCTGGGTTAATAGCCCGAGTATTGACCAAGTTTTGCTGTATCTATTTAGCGATTGTTAAGCGTAGGGTGGATAAGCAGTGCGCATCCACCAAAATTGCCGGATGCGCTTCGCTTACCCCGGCCGGCTCGAGTAGGGGAGAGCCAATGCCTTTAAGTTAAGAACTTGTAGGTGCGAATTTATTCGCGCTATGGGCGCCAAACGTCGAATAAATTCGCGACTACAGTATGGTCAACTCTTAACTCAACGGCGTTTGGAGAGAAACCATGGGATAGATCAGTCCCAACAACTAATTTTTCAGCCATTCCTGATTCGGCAGCCAATTAGTTATCCATCGCGGTAAGTCCGCGGCCGGCATGGGCCGGGCGATGCCGTAGCCTTGGGCGTTGTCGCAACCCAGCTTCAGCAGCAGCAGGCCGTGTTCTTCCGTTTCGACGCCTTCGGCTATTACTTGCCGATGAAAGGCGGCGGTGAGATTGATGATGCCGGCGACGATAGCCAAATCTTCCGGGTCGCCGAGGATGTCGCGAATAAACGATTGATCGATCTTTAAGGTTTCGGCCGGCAAGGCTTTCAGGTAGGTTAGCGACGAATAACCGGTACCGAAATCGTCCAATGCAAAGCCGACGCCCAGTTTTTGGCATTCCTTCATCACGGCGGTGACTCTGCCAATATCCTCCAGCGCTGCTGTTTCCAGTATCTCCAGTTCCAGGCAGTGGGGGCGCAATTGCGGATGGGCGGCAAAGCCGGTTTTCAAGGTTTCGACGAAGTCCTGGTGTAGTAAGTGGCGCGGGGCGATATTGATACTAATGGCAATGTTCAAGCCCATGTCTTGCCAGATTTGCAGGTGGTCCAGGGCGCGGGCCAAGACCCAATTGCCTAGCGCTATGACCAGCTCGGTGCCTTCTGTGTCGGGTAAAAACGCCGCAGGCGACAATAAGCCACGCTCGGGATGCTGCCAGCGAATCAATGCTTCCGCGCCCAGTACTTTACCCAGGCGCATATTAACCTTGGGTTGAAAATACAGCACGAACTGGTTATTCAGCAGCGCGGTTTCGATTTGCGTTAAGGTTTCGCCGCGTATCAGCGCTATCCGATCCAGTTCCTGATCGAACAGGTGGTAGCGATTTTTGCCTCGTTGTTTGGCGACATACATGGCCTGGTCGGCATGCCGCAACAACGTGTCCGCGCTCGCCAGATCGTCGGGGTACAGCGTAAGGCCCACGCTGGCGGAGACGCAGACCAGGTTATCTGCAATCGACATGGGTTCCGCGACTTTGCAAAGCATGCGCTCCAATACCGCCTCGCATTCGCGGCTGTCGTTAAAATCCAGCAATAGCAGCACAAACTCATCGCCGCCGATGCGAGCCACAGTATCGCCGGCGCGCAGGCAGTCGCGGATGCGTAGGGATGTTTCAATCAGCAATTGATCGCCCACTTCGTGGCCGTACTGATCGTTGACCGGTTTAAAACCATCCAGATCCAGATAGCATACCGCCATATGGTTGCCGGCACGGTGCGTGTGGGCCAGTGCTTGTGCGAGGCGGTCGGCCAGCAACACGCGGTTGGGAATGCCGGTCAGCGGATCGAAATGGGCGATGCGTTCCAGGTCGTATTCATGGTTCTTCAGAGGCGTGATGTCCGCCGATAAGCCGATGTAATGATGAATTTGGCCATCGTCGTCCCGCACCACCGAAATTGACGTCAGTGCCGCGAAGACTTCGCCCTTTTTGTTGCGGTTCCACAGTTCGCCGCTCCAATGATCGTGTGTGTTTAGCGATTGCCACATGGATTTATAAAACTCCGCCGATTGCCGACCGGATTTGAGCATGCTGGGGTTTTTACCCAACACTTCTTCGCGTGCGTAACCAGTGATTCGGCTAAAAGCCGCGTTGACATCGATGATGCGATTCTCGCTGTCGGTAATGACTACGCTGTCGTGAGTGTGGGCGAAGACGCTGGCCGCCAAGCGTTGTTCAGCTTCGCGGCGTTGCAGTTCCTGACGAAATTGTTCGCGTTCCAACAGGTTGCGAATCCGCAAGCGGGCAATTTCGATACTGATGGGTTTGGTCAGATAGTCCGCGGCGCCCAAGGAAAAGCCCTGGGCCTCGGCTTGAATTTCGTTCAAAGCGGTAACGAATACAATCGGAATGTCCTTTAATAGCGGACTGGCCTTGATCCGCCGACAGGTTTCGTAGCCGTCCATATCCGGCATCATAATATCGAGCAGAATCAGATTGGGCGGCTCATCCAGCGCCAGTTCCAGGCCTTTACCGCCGGAGGTGGCGATTTGAATTTGATAATCGTCCTGTAATGCCAAGCCCAACAAGGCCAGGTTGGCGGGGCTGTCGTCAATGGCGAGAATTTTCAACTGCTTGCTGTTCATTCGGTTTGTACTCCATCCCAACCCAAGGCTGAATAAAGCTGCCGCAATTGCTGGCGTGCCTGGTCGAATTTCATTTCGTTGACCGATTGAGCTATTTCGGAAAACCGCGGTTCTACCGCACTAGCGCGCAGTAAATTCTGCAATGCTTTAACGTGATTAATGGCATGGAACATGTTTTTGGCAAGTAAGTTGTCGAGTTCGTCCAGTAGCGGCCGTATTTCTTGGTTGCGGTGCAGCAAGGCGATGTCTTCCTTACTGATTGCCGGGTTGGTCACCGCAAAGACGGGTTGCTCCGGATGGATGGGCGTATCTCGATAGTGCCCGGTCTTGACTGCTGCGGAATAGATTTCCGCGCACGGGGCGAGTAAGCGCGGTTGTTCCCGATTGTGGTTATGCAGTTGACAATCAACCAGGTCGCAGCGAATTTTGAACCAGAACCGCGCGCCCATGCCGGGACTACTTTCCACGCCGGCTTCGCCCTGCATCAGCCCGGCAAAACGCTGGACGATGGATAAGCCCAGGCCGGTGCCGGCGTAACGCCGCGTCGAACTGGCGTCGATTTGGGTAAAAGGTTTGAATAGTAGGCTTTGTTGGTCGGCGGCAATACCGATGCCTTGATCGGACACAGAAAATTCCAGTTGTGCTTGCGAACCTTGCCGACGCAACTCCGTTACCTGGATTTGGATCGCGCCATGATTGGTAAATTTGATGGCATTGCTGACCAGATTTGAGAGCATTTGCCTGACTCTGATTTGATCCAGTAGATAGCATTGCTCGCAGGGGCCGAGCCAGACGGTTTCGATTTGCAGGTTTTTCTGAAGCGCGCTTTCCCTGAACAGCGACTGTACTTCGGTGATGATTTGCCGAGGCTGCGCGGCTGAGTAAACCAGCTCCAGCCGATTCGCCTCGATTTTGGACAAATCCAACACATCGTTTAACAGGGTTAACAGGGTTTGTCCGGATGCGAGGATAGTGCGGGCGCATTCTTGATGCCTGCTTGGGTCGCAGTCCGGTAGACTCAGCAGTTGCGCCATTCCCAAGATACCGTTCAATGGGGTGCGGATTTCGTGCGACATGGTGGCCAGGAAATTACTTTTGGCCTGATTCGCGCTTTCCGCGATGCGGGTCTTAATTTCGTTGCTTAAAATCAGCGCCATGTGCGAGAAAAACGGCGATAGATAATCGCGCATTTGCGCAGAGCCCAACATGTCAGTCATTTTGATGGCGCCGATTAATTCTTTGCCCACCTGTAAGGGCATGACCCAGGTGCAGGCAATGGCCGGGGTCATGCCGCGCAGCAGCGTGTGCTGAGAATCTGTGGCTTGTTCGACAAAGCGGCGCTGCTGAAAAACTTCGTTGATCAAGGGGTCGTCGATATGGTCGATAACTTGGCGGTCGCCGGCCAAATTGGCGTAATGGATTGTCCCCGCGTCCAGATAATAAATTTCGATATTGCTGCCGCCCAAACTGCCGCACAAAGCAGTCATTAAGCTCTCCAGCAGCCCTTCGACGCCGGCGATGGGGTTTAACAGCTCCAGCATGTGCAGAATCAAATATAGATTCGCCTTTTCTTCCGAAAGCTTGCGGACGCGGGTTTCCAATTGCTTGACCCGTTCCTGCAACTCTTGATTGGAAGGTGCTTGAGTCATTGTTCCGCGGCAAGCCGGCGTTGAATGGCATCGGCCAAAACGGTTTCCAAATGCTCCAGGCCGACATCCATCCATTCCAGCGGCAAATCCACGAAGCGCGCAGCGGTTTCGGCGGCGGCGCTGAAATCGCCGTTACACGGGGTGCGCAGCGCCAGGATATATTTGTGGCTACTGTGAAATATCTCCCTGATCACCGTCATGTTCGCGCCGAAGCAGGCGGTGATCATCGGTTCCCAGGTCAAGGCCCAGTCTTCCAGTAAAAAATACGCGCCTTTTTCCAGTTCCTGCATGAATAATTCGTAGCCCAACAGCATCACAATACAGTTTTGGCCTTGGGTACGGCAGGTGTGGTGGCCTTCCAGATATTTTTCCATCAACGGGTGGCAGCCGCCGTAAAACACCACGGTTTTCTCGCCGAGTTTTTCGCGCTCTTCCAATGCCTGATTCAATTCCGTCGATAAACGATTCAGGTAATTGTGCAAGGCCGAATCCAGATAATGGGTGTGGACGTTCCAGTGATTTTTCGCGATTAATCTATCCACTTCCTTACGTAAGATGCCGCAGCCTATCATGGTCAGAGGTGTTTGATTTTCCGGCTGTATCGCGAAGGTTTTCATGGCTGTCTCCCATATTCGAATGCGGCAGCGACCATGGCTCTAATATTGGCCTCGGGCACTGCCAATGGCATTACGCCGTTACCGAACAAAAAATGGCCGCCGGTTTTGCCTATTTCGACAATACGCTGCACTTCGGCGCGGGTTTGCTCGGCGCTCCAGTGAATCATTTTTATATCGTCGATTACCCCGCAGGTCAGGCCGCGAGTATTGATCAGGCGTTTGGCTTCGGCAATGTCGGCGAGCGGGCTGATGTGGTGGGTTTTGATGTGAAGTTCATCGAAAACTAAGTCGATCACATCGTTGAATGGCGCCATGCCACAGTAATAGACGATGTCTTCGTTATCGCCAGGCAGCAGGTCTCGCCGCATCCAGGGCATCACGATTTGCTCTATTTGTTTGCGGCTGACGAAATACGGTGAGCCGAATGGCGTGGAATAAATCAGTACATTGGCGCCGAAGGCGCGGAGCGCAGCGATTTCCTTTTGGACGAAATCCGAGCACTTTCGCAGCAATTCGTCGCGGACATCGAATGGCCCGAGCAGGAATAGCTCCATCCATTTATCCATGCCCATCAAGATAGCCGGCAACGTGGTCGAGGCCGTGATGTACGCGCAAATCGGATGCGTGGCGCCGACTTCGCTGCGCAAAATCTTTAGGCTGTCGGCAACGGGTTGCCAGGCTGGTTGTTGGGTAATGTCGGCGGGAATTTCGAGTTTGGCGATGTCGTCCAGGTTTTTGATGATGAAGTCGGCGACATTCGGTACGCCGTCGTCGGCAAACAGGATTTCCCGGCACCCCAACAATTCGGCTTCCTTGCCTACGTAATGCAGGCTCCAGATGTTGTCGTAGCCGTAGCGCTGCAACAGGCGTAATTGACCATCGGCGACATATTCGCCCCTGCTGAAGTATTCCTTGGCGGTCATAGCCAATTCCCGGGCGCCGTGATCGGGCAGATTGCAAAAAACCGGGATGCGCGGCGCGGGGCTGCCGGTCGTCGCGGCGCTGAGAATTTCCAAGGGTGTCATGGCTTAACCTCGCGAATCAAATCGACAATGACTTTGGCGGCGGTGACGCCATCCGGCGCCCAGGCATCCGCGCCGACCTTGATGTACAACTCCGGATCGAAACGGTAGGGAGCGCCGCCTACCGCCAGTTTGATTTGTTGTTCCAAGCCGCGCTCTTGTAAAAGTGCGCGCACACCCAAACTGCCTTTTTCGCTGGTGGCGGTGTGGACCATCATCGCGGATACCGCGATGACTTGAGCGTTCTCGGTCATTGCGGTATCGACGAATTTTTCGGCACTGACATTGGTGCCCAGATCGACCACATCCACCATCAGCGATTTCAAACAGCCGCTGACGATCCGTTTGCCCAAGGAATGCAGGTCGCCGTAAGCGGCGCCGATGACGACGCGACCTATCATTTCCGGCGGTTTACTGAATTTTTCCAGCATTTTTTCGGTGACGTCGGCGGCGATTTGCGCAGTCATGAAATGCTGAGCCAGATTGGCGTCAGGATCCTTTTCGATCAAAGTCATCATCAATTCGACGGCCGGGATGACTAATTTGAAGACGATATCTTCCGGGCTGAATCCGTCGCTCAAGGCCTGATTGACGACATCCAGAGCACCCTGCTTATCGGTCTCGAATACCGCTTGGTTGTAGGATTGAATATAAGCGTCGAGCATTACTGGAATTCCTCGATGGACATGGGCTGCAAGCGTAAATTGTCGATGAAGCGGTTTTCATATTCGAAAACCCCGCCGAGATTGACCACGTGCGCCCGTTGCATAATATTACTTAATAGACTTGGCCCAGCTGGATTCAACAGCAGTTGTTCGCAACCGGCCAAACTGGCATTGGCCAGCAGGCTGATCCGCTCGCGGGGCATTGTCGGCAGTAAACCGACCCGGAACGCGCTGTTTAGGTCCAGATGTTGCCCAAAACTTCCGCAAATCCATAACCTGTCTAAATCGTTTACGGACAAGCGTGCTAAAGCCAGCAATTGTGCCATGGCAGCGGCTGTCGATGCCTTGGCACGCTGGAAAATATCGATGTCGCTCGCAAAAATGGCACTTTTTGGTATGTCGGCTTGCAATAAAAAGCCATGTTCGGTTGGTGGCTCGGCGAAGCGTCCAGACGGTTTCAGGTGCTTTTGGTCCAGCAGCAAGGCAATTGCATCAATGAAACCGCTGGCGCAATAGCCGCGCGCCTGGGCATCTCCTATCGTCTGTAAGCCGTTTGCCGACACTTTGCAAATTGCACCGGCCTCGGCGGTTAAGCCGTTGCGCATGCCCACCCCTTCGAAAGCGGGGCCGCCCGGCACGGAACTGGCCCACAGGTGGGTGCCGTCCCATACCGCGATTTCGGTATTGGTGCCGAAGTCGGCTAACAACATCGGTTGCGATTGTTCGGTAACGCCGGTGGCGAGCAGGTCGGCCAGCAAATCCGAACCAATAAAGCCGGCCAGTGCTTGAGCGATGTCGATGTCGGCATGCGGTGTACGCCATATTTGGCGCCAGGTATCGGCATCCGCGGGCAGGCAGGCGATAGGGCTTTGCCAGTTCTCGGGTTGGTAGAGGCTGTCGCCGCTATTGCCGCAAATCAGTGTCAACATCGCGGTATTGCCGACGATCAACACCTTGCCCAGCTCTGCCAGTATCGGCGTTATTTCGCCCATATCGCGGCTGAGAATATCGCGTATACCGTCCATGATCGCATCGCGCGCTTGCTGGCCTATGCGGCGGCAATCTTGCTCGTCCAGGCGCTCGGCATCCAGCCGGGTCAGAACATCGGCGCCATACGCGACTTGCGGATTGATACTGTAACGGGTGCCGATGCGTCGGCCGGATTGTCGATTCCACAATGACAGGCGGATGTGTGTCGTCCCCAGATCGACCGCCACACCATAGACATATTCGGAAACGGCTGGATTGCCTTGGGCTCGATAAAGCGGGGTTGGATCCAGACTTTTCCATACGGAATGCGGCGCTGGATTTTCCAGGTAAAGCGTGCAGTCGCTGCGCGCCCGCAACTGGCAGGCCAAACGTATGCCGCTAGCCAGATCTTCCGGTAGCAACTTTTGCCGTTCCGCCAGCGTCGGCGGATTAAACTCGCCGTTGACGGTTTGAATCAGACACGCGCCACAGGTGCCCAAACCGCCACAGGCTGCGCGTACGCGTAAATCGGTGGTGTCGAGGGCTTGGCGGACCGACAGAGCAGGTTTAAGCGGTATGCGTAGCGTCTGTTCGTTACTGGCGACCGTCGCCAGCATATCGCCAGTTGGGGGCTCTGGTCGTCCGGCATCGGGTGCGATGGTGATCATTGGCGATGGAAACCTGTATGAGTGATAGCAATTGCGCCTTCGCCTTCGTTAAGGTCTGGCATGATCTGGGTTTTGATCTATTCGGCATTGGCAAAACAGCCAGTGGTTTTCCCCTATCATTTTAGTGCGTATCGGCCGTTTCGCTGGCCCAATCCTGTTGTGTAAGCGATTTGTCTTTATCAGATCGGCTTTTACGGCATAAACTCCCCGATATGCGGCTAAGCTTTGCCGAAAAAGCGCTTTGGGCTAAGGGCACACTGTTCGTGCTGGAATGTCATCGACAATCGGGTAAACTTTGCCGATGCGCCAAAAAGCGGGCTCGTGACTGGAATCCGCCTGCCTGAGACGCTTGCAGTCAATCCTGATTATGGTTTACCCAATCGAACGGAATTTAGATGGAATCCGATAAACAATCGACAGAGCGCCAAGCCACCATTCTGTTAGTCGATGACGAGTCCATCAATCTGTCGGTTTTTGGGCAGTTTCTCGCGCCGTATTATCAGGTTTTGGTGGCTACCAGCGGGCAGAGAGCCTTGCAACTGGCGGGAGGCACGCCGAAGCCGGATTTGATTTTGTTGGATGTGATGATGCCCGATATGGATGGGTATGAAGTCATCGGCCAGCTAAAAGCCGATCCCAAAACCGGCGATATTCCGGTGATATTCGTGACCGCCTTGACCTCTGATCTGGAGGAAGAGCGGGGGCTGTCACTCGGTGCGGTGGATTACCTTTACAAGCCGTGTCATTTGTCGATTCTATTGGCCCGAATCAAAACCCAGCTGGAACTGAAGCATGCCCGCGATTGGCTGAAAGACCAAAATGCCTATCTGGAAACCGAAGTGCAACGCCGGCATCAGGAGAATGAGGCTGTGCATTTGCAATTATTGCAATCGGAAAAATTGGCGGCGATAGGGCAATTGGCGGCCGGCATCGCTCACGAAATCAATAATCCCATCGGTTTTGTCAATTCCAATTTGAATACGCTGAGCGGCTATTTACGCGATGTTTTTTGCGTGATGGATGCCAGTAACGCGGCCTTAGACGAAAATCCCTTATCGGCGGAGACGCTGCAAAGCTTGCGCGAGCTGAAACAAACCAAGCAGCTTGATTATTTACGTAACGATATTCCGGAATTGATCGCCGAATCCATGGAAGGCTTGTCGCGGGTGCGCGACATTATTCAGGATTTGAAGGATTTTGCGCATGCCGACAAAAACGATTGGGAATTGGGCGATTTGCACAAGGGATTGGATTCCACGTTGAATATCATCAACAACGAATTGAAGTACCATTGCACCGTACACAAGCAATACGGCGAGATACCGCAGATTTATTGTTTGCCTTCGCAATTGAATCAGGTGTTTATGAATTTACTGATTAACGCCGCGCACGCTATCGAGACCAAAGGCGATATTCTGATTAGTACGGGTTGCGCGGACCGGGATGTCTGGGTGGAAATCAGCGATAACGGCAAAGGTATTGACCCGGAGAACTTGCCGCGTTTGTTTGAGCCGTTCTTTACCACCAAGCCGGTCGGCAAGGGCACCGGCTTGGGGCTGTCGGTGTCGCAAAATATCGTCCGTAAGCATGGCGGTAGAATCGAAGTGACCAGCCAGCTTGGGCAGGGTAGCCGGTTTCGAGTCTGGCTGCCGATTCGGCCGCCGGAATTGGGGGCCGCCGAATAGTCTGGCTGTCTGGCGGTTTTTTAAAACCGAACTTGCAGAAGGGGCTTTACCTGCCAGACTATCTCATTAATAGATTACTGATATTGCAAAACCATGAACCAGGCAGACATTAAAATACTGATCGTCGACGACGAGCCGAACGTGCTTAAAGCGCTGACGCGTTTGCTGAAACAATACGAGCCTATTACCGCAATCAGCGGCGAGGAAGCGCTGTTGTTAGCGGAGGAACATAGCTTTGATTTGGTGATTTCCGATTACCGGATGCCGGGTATTAACGGTATCGACTTTTTGATTTTATTCAAGCGTATGCAGCCGGATGCAGTGCGCATTGTGTTGACCGGCTTTGCCGATCTGGAAGGCGCGCAGCACGCCATCAATGAGGCGGAAGTGTTTCGCTTTATCAACAAGCCCTGGAGTAATCTGGAAATCGTCAACGTCGTTGAGAATGGTCTGGCGCACAAGCGCATGTTGTTGGAAAACCGCGCCTTGGCCGATCAGGTGCGGGCGCAGCAAATACTCCTGAATGAAAAAGAAGCGATTATCAAAGCGCTGGAAGCCGAGGAGCCAGGTATCACTCAAGTCAATTGGGCGCAGGACGGTTCCATTATTCTCGACGACGAGGATTTGCAATAGTCAGAGGTCTTCCACCGCTCCCTCCTTCGCGTTAACTGAAGATTCTGGCGAATTAGGAGAATTTTTATAACCGGTAGCCCGTTTAGAGCCGAGTTACAGCTGTTCGGTACGTTCGTCATTACTAAAGGCATTGAAAAATTGCTTCGCGGTTCGGCCGTTTTTTGCGGCGTTCTGGTGGGCAAAGTCCAACGCGGCCTTGTGCAAAGCCTCACGGTTGCCGGGATAATCGACGAAATAGCTATCGACAATGTCCAAATAAGTCTGGGTATGTTGCGGATAAAAGGCCAGCCGTAAACCGAAGCGGTCGGACAGAGAGATTTTTTCCTCTATGGTGTCGGAATAATGCACCTCGTTGTCAACCAGCAGGGTATCCAGATTGTCGCGCATATGTTCCGGTAGCAGATGGCGGCGATTGGACGTGGCATAAAACAACACATTCTCAGGCGGCAGTTCGATAGAGCCTTCCAACACGCTCTTCAGCGGCTTGTATAGGGCATCGCCGTGCTCAAAAGACAGATCGTCGCAATAAATAATGAAGCGCTGATTGTGTTCTCGGATGTCATCGACGATTTCCGGCAGATACAGCAAATCTTGCTTATCGACTTCGATGACTCGTAAACCTTCGTGCAAATATTCGTTCAACAGGGCTTTTACCAGCGAAGATTTGCCTGTGCCGCGCGCGCCCCATAACAAGGCATTATTCGCCGGCAGTCCCGCCAGAAAACGCAGCGTGTTGTCTATCATTTGCTGCTTTTGCGGCTCTATGCCCAGCAGTTGGTCCAGCCGGATCGGATCGATTTGCCGAACGGGACGCAGAAACGCCTGGCGCTGGCGCCAAATTGCCGCATAGGTGTGGTTCCAATCTATCATCTGTGATCCTTGGCTGGGGCCGGTCGAAGTGCCGGTTTGTGTAAAGAAATGAATATTGTATAAATTTTAGACAATTTAACACCACTCTAAGCACAGCAACAACTTAGCGCGGCTTTTAACGGGTTGCCAACAGAGTTATCCACAGATTTTGTGGGAAAGTTATAGCTATTGTGGAAATGTGGCTACCCACTGTAGCCAGTATATGCCGCTTGTGCCGGTAACCAAGGACTGCTTAGACTTTATTTTAAGTCGCGGCTTGGGAGGTCGAGGCTCGTTTCTGCGCGATGATCGACTTATAATCGATTGTTATCATTTAAACGATAGCTATTGGCTATTTACGGGGTGGCTATGAATCTGCGGGATTTAAATTATTTAATCGCCGTTGCCGACTTGCGCAGCTTTGTGCAGGCGGCAGACCGTTGCTGCATCAGCCAGCCGACCTTGAGTACCCAGATAAAAAAGTTGGAAGACGAATTGGGTATCCAGATTTTCGAGCGCACCAATAAAAAAGTGCTGCCTACCGAGCTGGGTGAGCAGATCGTGGCGTCGGCAAGGCGCATCTTGAAGGAGCAAGACAATATCAAGGAACTGGCCGCTACAGCCCAGGACCCGCTGGCCGGTAACCTGCGCTTTGGCGCCTTTCCGACCTTGGCGACCTATTTGTTTCCGCCATTGGTACCCTTAATCAAGCAGGATTTACCACGCATCCGCCTGATTCTGGTCGAGGAAAAAACCGAGCAATTGTTACAGCAACTCCGCAGCGGACAGATGGATTGCGCCTTGCTAGCCTTGCCGATTTACGAGGACTTTCTGGAAAGCCAGGCCTTGTTTGAAGATGAGTTTTTGCTGGCGGTGGCGGACGGTCATCCGTTGGCGGCCAAGCCGCAAGTCGAGCCAGACGATCTAAACGGCGAACATTTACTGCTGCTTGAGGAAGGTCATTGCTTACGTGGGCATGCCCTGCAAATCTGCCAAACCATCGGTGCCGACGAAGAACAGGATCTTCGCGCCACCAGTCTGGAAACCTTGCGGCAAATGGTCCACGCCGGCACAGGCATTACCTTTATGCCGCGAATCGCCGTTCGCGAGGAACCGGGTATCCGCTATTTACCTTTCGCGGAGCCGGCGCCGAGCCGGACCATAGGCATGGTTTGGCGCAAAACCAGTGCCAGAGGGGAGCTGATTCGGCGCTTGAGCGGCTTGGTGCGGGATGCGGCTAAGGACATTTAGGTATACACCGCTGGCGTGGCGACTATTTTATTAGCAGTTAGTGAACCGACGGCCAAATGACATTTTCCACGAAAACCTTTGATGTTCTTTTGCTCTGTATGGCAGCCTGTCGGCTGCGAGTATTCGCTAGAAGTAAACTTGTATTTAGCCGAAAAAAGGCGGCCCTTGTCTCGTATGTCCGTTTAAAAACTGAGAGAGGTACATACTGCGGCATACTGGAGTAATCCCCGACGTGAAATTACAAATCGTCTAATATTCGCAAAGTCCTTAACCCTTATCGCGCCTGATAACAGCCTGATGCTTTGAATATTCGAAGGCGGAGATAAGAGGCGCGACAAAAATTGCGACTATTGCCACCAATGCCTTGAGTCTTATGGCCAAGCAAGCACGTTGCCCGATCTCAATGCCGGGCTTTTACCTTAGGAGTACCGACCATGAACAAAAAACAGTTATTACCTGTTGCTATCGCCCTGTTGACTTCGCAGCCGATTCTCGCCAGCGTGTCCAGTTCGTTCGATGTCGACAGCGAGAACTGGCAAATCGTCAGTTTTGCCGATTTCAGCCAGAACAATTATTCGATCATTGGTCAATACCAACCCAGTTACGTGTCAGGTGGTGGCAATCCCGGCAATTATCTCGCCGCCAGTGATCCGGACGGTGGCGATTTTACTTTTTCCGCTCCAGCCGCATTTTTAGGGTCGCAGACCAGCGCTATCGGGCTTTCCTACGATTTGACTTATCGCGATGGCGATGTCAACTGGCAAACCACCGATATTATGTTGGTCGGCAACGGTCTGCGCTTGCTATGGAAACGCAATCCGAACATCGTGCCAAACAGTGGCTGGACCCATATCGCCCTGAACTTCGCGCCCTCGTCGGAATGGCGACTGGACACCACAGACGGGGTGTTCGCCAGCCAAAGTGATTTTCATAATGTGCTGTCCGACTTGAGCGGGCTTTATATTCATGGGGAATATACCAACGGCATTTTTGAAACTGCAGGGCTGGATAATGTGGTATTGCAAACGGTGCCGTTGCCGGGGGCGTTTTGGTTATTTGGCGTGGGATTTGCGGGGTTTGGGTCGCGTATTCGTCGAGCGTAACGCGCTGACTCGTCATGTTGTTGTGTCGCTGGCGCAACGGCTGGTTTTGAAGTCGGGTCTCGGCCCGACAGCCGAGTAACTTTTCTTTGTTTGGCCAAAGAAAAGTCACCAAAAGAAAAGCCACCCGGATGCCGCTTTGGTCCTGCGCACCGAAGCTTTTGGCGGGGGTTGGCGAAAGGGGCTTCCTGCCCCTTCGCCAACGTGCGGCATCCCTGCCGCACCCCTTCGGGCTATTCCCACCAAAAGCTCCGGTGCTCGGCGCGGCATACGGGAGAAAACCCAAGTCGCGAAATTTGAAATTTGATCGGCGGATGGCGCTTCGCTTATCCGTCCGCAATACCTTTTAGCCTTAAGCGCCAAGCAATGCGCAATGCCGGCAAGCCAAAAAGCCGTGCGCGCAAGCTGAATAACTGCAATCGCAAGCCGCGATAATCTTGCGCGCCAGGTAAAAAGCCATTCGGTTAAGCCAATTCGGTTCGAACTCAAACCTACTCGACCTGGCGCGCAGGCCGACAAGCCGGTCGTGCAAGGTAAATAGCTTCAATCGCAAGCCTCGATAACCTTGCTCGCCAGGCAAAAAACTATTAGGGTAAGCCAAATCGCTTCAAACCCGAGCCTCCCGCCCTTGCGCGCAGGCCGACGAGCCATTCGCATACGGCAAATCGCTGCACACTAATAGCTTCCGGCTTTGCGCTAAAAGCCTTACGGCCTTGGGGAGGTAATAAGCAATATGAAATTCAAGGTATCGAGTAACGCGACCGATGCGCCTCCTAATGTCGGCAGTATCCTATGGGCGCATCTTATGGGCTTATTGACGCCCTACGGATTGAGACTTACGGCCTTGGATGAAATCAAAGGTTTGTTGAGAAAAAATAAGTAAAAACCTATTTAAGCGGGTTTTTTAAAGCTTTACCGCTTTAAAGCCCATAGCACTATCATCATGCTGCATTTGATAGAAAGAAGTACAGCCACAATAATCAGATGCTATTTTTTTAATAAAATCGATGTCTGATTTTGGAGTTCGTAGCCCAAAACAAATTTCATGTATTGAACTTGGATTAATAGGAAATGTTCCAGACGAATATTTAAGCAATCTAAACTCTGACTCATATCCCCATTCACTACTTTTATTAAATAAAAAAATATAAAGTAGAGCTTGTGTAATCTTTACAGGATCAAAATTACTACTAAACACCCCTGAAACATCGGGTGCTGCACAATACTGGACCATTCCCTTGGCAAGTAACTCGGCATTAGTAAAGTAATCCCCTGAAAAACTATATGTTACGCATAACCCTCGATGTTCATCAGCATAGTGAGACCACATAAGCGATTGTTTTTTAGTGATTTCACTACACATGGACACTGAAAACACACCAATATTCTCGAATTGGGACTTCCAATTTTCACCAAAACTTTTATTATCTAAAAAAGATAGTAAAAAATCCTTCTGCCTTTGATCTTTTTCCTTATGTATCGCACTAGAAATAATTTTATTGACATCCATTCTACAATCAAATGGGTCATTCAATTGACCTGGATTGGCGAAATAAATACTTGGGTTGACCAATGATTCAATAAGATATTTATTGATCGCTCTAAACTTTAGACAGCAAGCGTCTGACATAATATTAGCATCCCTACCTTATCAGAATTTGTGTATGAATTATTCGGCTGAAACTTGATCGACAGTCATAGTTTTAAGATTAAACAGACATTTTGTAGTTACTTTGACTTTACCACCAAACATATTGGCATATTTCGAGTCGTTATCTTGAATCAATATTTCACCAGTCTTAATATCAGAATCATTTTCGTAGAACGTTCCAAATGCTAGCCAGTTCCAATCGATTTCGAATTTGCTGTTTTTTTCAGCAGCTCGCTTACAAGCTGTTTTCATCGCACGATTTACGGAGGTGTTCAAATTAACAATATCAGCATTACTTTTGCACTTGCGCCAATCTTGGCTACACGATTCATTGTAAATTTGTTCTTCAGTAAGAGCAGGGGTTTCTGGCGTAGCTTGGGTTGATGTTCGATCAGGTGTTCCGAAAAATCCTAACAGGATCGATAGTGCCACAGCACCCCAAATTATCAAACCGCAAATCTTACCCAACCAGCCAACTTTCTGGGGCCGTTTGGTTGGGTTCTTTTCTCCGCAATTTGGACAAACAGTTGCGCTACTCGAAATTTCTTTTTTACAAAGATTACAGGGGGTTAATTTGGACGCCATATACAAATGCAGAAATGAATCAGGATAAAGGGCCGTAGGATTTGCTGAACAACGTGAAGCGCATCGTTCGCGATAGATGCGCCTTCTCACGTCGGCACATCCTACATTATAGAGTGGTATTTTTCATATTGGCGTTTTGCAGAATTCCGGGTTGGTTTTTCTCCCGTTATTCCGCCCCGAGCATCGCAGCTTTTGGCGGGATCAGCCCGTAGGGGAACGGCAGGGATGCCGCTCGTTTTCGGAGGGGCTGGGAAGCCCCTTCTGAAAACCCTCGTCAAAAGCGAGAAGCGCAGGATAAAGGCGGAATGTCGGGTGGCTTTTTCTTTGGATACTTTCTTTTGGCCAAGCAAAAGAAAGTATCTCGGCTGTCGGGCCGAGACCCGACATTAAATAAAACAGTCGCGATAGCGACACAAAATCACAATTTGTATAAACAAAAACTTGCTCTAACCGGTTTTTGTTTATACATTAATGACTCATGATCATTGAATTTGACCCTGCAAAAAGCGCCAGAAATATCCTCGAACGTGGCTTGAGCTTCGAGCGAGTGGCAGATTTTGACTGGTCTAGCGCCATTGCGACGGAAGATGTTCGTAAAGATTATCCGGAGCGACGTTTTGTTGCGATTGGTTATCTGGATGGGCGACTACATGTCCTATGTTTTACTCCCGTGACCGGTGGAATCCGCGTGATTAGTTTCCGAAAAGCAAATTTAAGAGAGGCCCGCAAATATGGCAAAACCATTACCGTTGACTGATGCAGACGGGGAAGTCCGAGAACTGACCGAAACCGATTTTAAACTGATGCGTCCCGCAGGCGAAGTGTTTGCCGAGCTATTTGGGGAGGAGCAGGCGGCTGAAATGCTTAAGTCCAGGGGCGGCCGGCCACGTAAGGATTCACCGAAAGTATTTACCGGGATTAGGCTGGATGTAGAGGTGCTGGAGGCTTTTCGTGCTAGCGGCAAAGGCTGGCAGACTAGGATGAACGATGCCTTGAAAGAATGGCTGAAGGATCATTCGCCCGCATAATTTGCAGGCCGGAAATACTTTCACTTATCCGGCCTCCGCGAGTTTGTTGATTAAATCCTAAACTCCGCCGACCGCGCATGCGCGGTCAAACTCTCCCCCCGCGCCAACACCGAAGCAATCTTGCCCAAATTCTGCGCGCCAACCGCCGAGCAATTGATCAAACTGCTGCGTTTTTGGAAGTCGTAAACCCCTAAAGGTGACGAGTAACGGGCTGTGCTGGAGGTGGGCAGGACGTGGTTGGGACCAGCGCAGTAATCACCCAGCGCTTCGGCGGTGAAACGGCCCATGAAAATGGCGCCGGCGTTATGGATTTGCTCGCACAAGGCTTCCGGTTCCGCTACGGACAACTCGAGATGTTCCGGAGCGATGCGATTGGCGACTTGCGCGGCTTCGGACAAGTTAGCGACTTTGATAAATGCGCCGCGACCGGTCAGCGAGGCGCGGATGATGTCGGCGCGTTCCATTTCCGGCAGCAGTTTATTGATGCTGGCTTCCACTTGCTGCAGAAACGCGGCATCGTCGCTGATCAAAATGGCTTGGGCGTTTTCGTCGTGTTCGGCTTGCGAGAACATGTCCATGGCAATCCAGTCCGGGTTGGTCTGGCCGTCGCAGATGATCAATATCTCGGACGGGCCGGCGATCATGTCGATGCCGACTTGGCCGAACACCAGCTTTTTGGCGGTGGCGACGTAGATGTTGCCGGGGCCGACGATTTTATCCACCGCCGGGATCGACTCGGTGCCGTAAGCCAAGGCCGCGACGGCTTGGGCGCCGCCAATGGTGAATACTTTATCGACGCCGGCGACATGCGCCGCCGCCAATACCAGCGCATTCGTCTCGCCGCGCGGGGTCGGGACCACCATAATCAGTTCGCCGACGCCGGCGACTTTGGCCGGAATCGCATTCATCAATACCGAGGATGGGTAAGCGGCTTTGCCGCCCGGCACATAGAGGCCGGCTTTATCCAGTGGCGTGACTTTTTGCCCCAACACAGTGCCGTCTATCTCGGTGAATTGCCAGGATTGCAGTTTTTGATGCTCGGCATAAGCACGGACTCGGTCGGCGGCGGTTTGCAAAGCAATGGCCTGGGTGCTGGGTAAGGTATCCCAGGCCTGTTGCAACGCAGTTCGGTCCAATTCCAGTTCGGCAGCGGTTTTAAAGGCGGTGCCGTCGAAGCGGTTGGTGTACTCCAGCAGCGCTTTGTCGCCACGTTTTTTTACGTCGGCGATGATGTCCAACACTCGTTTGTGTATTTCCAGATCGTCGCTGGCATCCCAGGCTAAGCGGGCTTGCAGTTGTTTTTCAAAGTCGATTGCCGCGCTATCAAGGCGGAGCATTTTTATAGCAGTCATGATTACGCCCTCTGGGCCAACGTGGTTTCGAACTGATCGATGAGTGCTTGAATGGCTTGATGTTTCATTTTCATCGCCGCTTTATTCACCACCAGTCGAGAGGTGATGTTGGCGATTAGTTCCCGCGGCTCCAGGCCGTTGGCTTTCAGGGTATTGCCGGTATCGACCAAATCGACGATGCAATCGGCCAAGCCGACCAACGGCGCCAGTTCCATCGAGCCGTAAAGCTTGATGATTTCGGCTTGAATGCCTAAGTTGGCATAGTAGCTCTGCGCGGTTTTCACGTATTTGGTGGCGACCCGCAAACGACCTTTTACTTCCGGCGCATTGACCGGGCCTGCAGTCATCAAGCGGCAACCGGCAATGCCCAAATCCAGCGGTTCGTAAAGGCTTTCCGCACCGTGCTCCATCAATACGTCCTTGCCGGCGATACCCATATCCGCCGCGCCGTATTCGACGAAAGTGGGGACGTCGGTGGCGCGGATGATCACCAACTGCACGTCGGGGCGGGTGGTTTGCAGAATCAGTTTGCGGCTTTTGTCCGGATCGTCGATCGGCGTGATGCCGGCCTGTTCCAGGAAGGGCAGGGCTTCTTCGTAAATACGGCCTTTGGATACGGCAATGGTCAACATGGCTTTGCGATAGTGTTAGTTAGGAACGCGGCGAATGGTGGCGCCCAGTTGCGACAGTTTTTCTTCGATGTGATCGTAGCCACGGTCGATATGGTAAATCCGGTCCACCAGGGTTTCGCCTTCTGCAACCAGTCCTGCCAAGACCAGGCTGGCGGACGCCCGTAAGTCGGTAGCCATCACCGGTGCGGCTTTTAACTGAGTACTACCGGTGCAGATAGCGGTATTCGATTCCAACCTGATTTGCGCGCCCATCCGTTGCAGTTCCTGGACGTGCATGAAGCGGTTTTCGAACACGGTTTCGGTGATCAGGCCCACGCCTTCGGCGACGGAATTCAACGCGGTGAATTGCGCCTGCATGTCGGTCGGGAAAGCCGGATAAGGGGCGGTGCGGACGGTAACGGCTTTGGGACGTTTGCCGTGCATATTCAGTTCGATCCAGTTTTCGCCGCAGGTGATGTCGGCGCCGGCTTCTTTTAATTTAACCAGTACTGCGTCCAAGGTGCTGGGGTCGGTGTTTTTCAGTTTGACATGGCCGCGGCTAATCGCGCCGGCCACCAGATAGGTGCCGGTTTCGATACGGTCGGGCAGGATGTCGTAATGCAAGCCTTCCACGCCCAGTCTTTCCACGCCTTCCACCGTCAGAATGTCGGTGCCGACGCCGGTAATTTTCGCGCCCATCTTGTTAAGAAAATGCGCCAAATCGGTGACTTCCGGTTCTTTCGCAGCGTTTTCGATAATGGTTATGCCTTCGGCTAGTGTCGCGGCCATCAGGATGTTTTCAGTACCGGTAACGGTGACTTTATCCAGTACCAGATGACAGCCTTGCAGGCGTTTGACCTTGGCGTGAATATAACCGGCTTCGACGGTAATGTCGGCGCCCATTTTGATCAGCGAGTCGATGTGAATATCCACCGGCCGAGTACCAATCGCGCAACCGCCGGGCAGCGAGACATAGGCTTCGCCGAAGCGGGCCAACAAGGGTCCCAATACCAGAATCGAGGCGCGCATGGTTTTCACCAGCTCGTAGGGTGCTTCGTATTTGTCGATAGTGCTGGTATCGACCTCGATGTTCATCTTTTCATCGACGGTCAGGCGCACGCCCATTTGTCCCAACAATTCCATGGTGGTGGTAATGTCGTGCAAATGCGGAATGTTGCCGACGCTAACCGGTACATCGGACAACAGAGTGGCGGCGAGAATAGGCAGAGCGGCGTTTTTGGCGCCGGAGATTCTCAGTTCGCCGTGCAGCGGTTGACCGCCGGTAATCAGTAATTTATCCATGGATTTTTATTGGTTTGTAAATTTGGAACGCAGCTTAATGCGTGTGGATTGCAAAATATTCGGTTTCGTCCAGGCCGCTGAGTTTGGCTAATGCCAGCAGCTGAGCCGGGATGTTCTTGAAAGACAGCTTGACCCGGCCCATCCGGCTGAGCCTGATCCATTCGATCATCAAGGCCAAACCGGCACTATCGGTGGTCTGTACCTTGGCCAGATCGATGCACATGCTATCCATGCCTTTCAAAAACTTAAAGGATTGCAAAGTTTGTTTGTCGATGCTGGCAAAAGTCAGGCTGCCTTCCACGGTAAAGTGGCCGGGAGACTGTTCGGTTAATGTCAGCTTGGACATTATTTGCCTTCCGCTTTGTTCAGCATGAATTTGCCTATCATTTCTTCCAACACAATCGCGGAGCTGGTGATGTCAATGGTGCTTTTATCCTTCAAAAATTCATCCGACGAACCCGGGTCCAGGCTAACGTACTGTTCACCTAGCAAGCCGGCGGTATAAATACTGACGCCGGAATCGCTGGGTAGGTTGTTGTATTGTGATTCGATGCGCATTTCCACGACGGATTCGTGGCTGTCCTTGTCCAATCGGATTGCTGAGACGCGGCCGATGCGCACGCCGGCTACCGACACCGGGGATTTGACTTTCAGGCCGCCGCTATTTTGAAAGTGGGCGATGACGGTATAGCTGTCGTCGCCGGTGTAGCTGCCGAGATTGCTGACTTGCAGCGCCATGTAAAACAAGGCGGCAATGCCGCTGGCGACAAAAAAACCGACCAGAGTGTCCTGGGTCTTGGAATGCTGCATGTTAAATGTCTCCAAACATGAGTGCGGTTAAAATGAAATCGAGTGCTAGAACCGAAAACGCGGAGTTAACGACAGTGCGAGTGGTGGCGCGGCTGACGCCCTCAGAAGTCGGAATCGCGTCGTAACCTTCGAATAAGGCTATCCAGGACACCACGAAACCGAACACCACGCTTTTCAGGATGCCGTTGATGATGTCTTCTTGAAAATCGATGCTGGCCTGCATTTGTGCCCAAAATGCGCCGTCGTCAACGCCAAGCATGCCCACGCCGACCAGATGGCCACCCATGATGCCGATGGCGCTAAACAAGGCCGCCAATAAAGGCATGGACAGAAAGCCGGCCAGGAAGCGCGGCGAAATAATGCGCTTGATCGGATCGACAGCCATCATTTCCATGCCGGATAATTGTTCGGTGGCCTTCATCAAGCCGATTTCGGCGGTCAAGGCCGAGCCGGCCCGGCCGGCAAACAATAGAGCCGATACCACAGGTCCCAGTTCGCGTACCAAAGAGGCGGCGACCATCACGCCCAGCGATTCCTCGGCGCCGAAGTCGGACAGAATGTTAAAGCCTTGCAAACCTAAAACCATGCCGACGAACAGGCCGGAGATGGTGATAATCAGAAATGACAAAACGCCAACCGAATACACCTGCTTTATCAGCAAGTTGGGGCGCAGCACTACATCACTGATGCCGGTCAAGGTGTGGCTCAGAAAAAACGAGGCGCGACCGAGCTTGGCAAAGCTGCTACGCGTGGTTTTTCCTAGATTTTGCAGAAATTGAAACATTGTTGAATACAAGGTGGTTATTTGCTGGCCAGCAGGTCGTCCAGGTAATCAGGCGCAGGATAGTGGAAGTGTACAGGGCCGTCAGCGTCGCCGTGCATAAACTGTTGCACCCACTCCGAATCGGACTGCTGTAACTCTTGTGGGGTACCCTGACCAATGATTTTGCCTCCAGACAATACATAAATGTAATCGGCGATGGCGGCGGTTTCCTGCACGTCATGCGAAACAATGATGCTAGTCAGGCCTAGAGTGGTGTTCAGCGACTTGATCAAGTGCACCAGTGCGCCCTTGGAAATTGGGTCCTGACCGGTAAACGGTTCGTCGTACATGATCATCAATGGGTCGAGGGCGATGGCTCGAGCCAGCGCAACTCGGCGAGCCATACCGCCCGACAACTCGTTGGGCATCAAATGCCGCGCGCCGCGCAGTCCCACCGCGTGCAGCTTCATCAACACTAAAGTGCGGATCATCGAGTCCGGTAAATGGGTGTGTTCGCGCATGGGGAACGCCACGTTGTCGTAGACGCTCATGTCCGTGAGCAGGGCGCCGCTTTGGAATAGCATGCCCATGCGTTTGCGCAATTCGTATAGTTCGCGAGTTTTCAGGCGGTGAACATTTTGCCCGTCCACATGTATTTGACCGCGATCCGGGGTCAACTGACCACCGATCAATTTCAATAGCGTGGTCTTGCCGGTGCCGCTGGGGCCCATGATAGCCGTGACTTTGCCGCGCTGAATTTCCAGGCTGACGGCGTCGAAAATTTTTCTGGGGCCTCTGGAAAAGCTCAAGTTACTAATCGAAACGATATTGTCTTCAGGACTTGCGCTATTGGCCATCTACCGGAATCAAAAGAGTTTTGGGATTGGGAACAGGCTATTTTCTATGACTGGCCGAGAATAAGTCAATGACTTGGGGTGAAAAGTCGGTTAATAACATGCAATAATGGTTCCTTTTTGTTTCGGTGCGTGGAGTTAATTTGCGTGGGTTGTGATCAAGACATACAGGCGTTGGCGTTGGCGGTGATTCAGACCGAAATGCAGGCGGTTGCCGGCTTGGCTGCACGCATCGATGAGCAATTTGTTAGCGCCTGCCGTTTGCTGCTGGCCTGTAAAGGCCGGGTGGTGGTCACTGGTATGGGCAAATCCGGGCATATTGCCGGTAAAATTGCCGCCACGCTTGCCAGTACCGGCACCCCGGCTTTTTTTGTGCATCCGGGAGAAGCCAGTCACGGCGATCTGGGCATGATTACCCGGCAGGACGTGGTGCTGGCTTTGTCCAATTCCGGCGAGACCGAAGAAATCCTGACGATATTGCCTATTATTAAGCGACTAGGCGTGCCGCTGATCGCGTTGACCGGCAATCCGGAATCGGCTTTGGCCCGGTTTGCCAGCGTACACATTAACGTTGCTGTCGAACAAGAGGCTTGTCCGTTGGGTTTGGCGCCGACCGCCAGCACCACCGCAGCATTGGTGATGGGCGATGCGTTGGCCGTGTCGCTATTGGAAACCAAGGGCTTTACCCGTGACGATTTTGCTTTATCGCATCCAGGCGGTAGCTTGGGTAAGCGCTTGTTGTTACAGGTTAACGACATCATGCACCGCGGTACTGAAGTGCCGGTGGTTACTGATAGCGTTTTAGTGAGCGATGCCTTGCTGGAAATGACCGGCAAGAAGCTGGGCATGACCGCAGTGGTCGATGGCGAAGGCCGGGTCGCCGGGATATTTACCGACGGTGACTTGCGACGCATGCTGGAAAAAAATCTGGATGTGCATGCGACATGCATCGCCGAAGTGATGACCGGTCCTTGTAAAGTGATCGATGTGGATATGTTGGCGGCGGAAGCCATGCAAATCATGGAAAGTAAAAAAATCAATGCCCTGCTGGTCGTCGACAGCCAACAGAAATTGTTGGGCGCGTTGAATATGCACGATTTGCTGCGGGCCGGCATAGTCTGAAGAGTGGCGAGTGATGTTCGATTTAAATTCCCAATTACTGAGTATTGTTAAGCAGCTAAAGCTGTTGATTTTGGATGTGGATGGCGTGCTGACCGACGGTCGTTTGTTTTTCGACGATAACGGCAAAGAATACAAATGTTTTCACGCCCGCGACGGGCACGGCATTAAATTGTTGCGTCAGACCGGTGTGGAAGTGGCGGTGATTTCCGGCCGCAAATCCAATTCGGTCGCGCTGCGTATGCAGAGTCTTGGGGTCGAGCTCGTCTACCAAGGTCACGAGAACAAGCGCGCGGCATTCGCGGAAATTTTGCAGCGTCTGGTCCTAACGCCGGAACAAGTGGCGTATATCGGCGATGATATTCTGGATTTGCCGGTTATGCGGCAAGTGGGCTTTGCGGTGGCGGTGCAAGATGCTAATTTCGTGCTAAAAAATTATGCTCATTGGCAAACCCATACTGCCGGCGGTTTAGGCGCGGTTCGGGAAGTATGCGATTTAATCATGCAAGTCCAAGGTAGCTTTGACGGCGTGCTGCAAACCTATTTATGACCGTACTGAAAAATCTACAGATTTTTATTTATGTCGGCTTGGCCGCATTGTTGTCATGGTGGCTGGTGCAGTTGAATGAGGAACGTGACGCGGAAATGAAAATTGCCGAGAATAGCCCGGATTTTTTTAGTTTGGGTTATTTCAAGAAAGAGATGAATATTGACGGCGTGCCGAAAAGCGAATTGGCCGCGGAAAAAATGCAGCACTTTAAAGCCGACGGCAGTACGCATCTGGAAAAGCCGGTGATGACTTTGTATAACCCCAACCAGATGCCTTGGCTGATCAAGGCCGACAGCGGCGTGATGGCGGCGGACGGCGATAATTTACAACTCAACGGTAGTGCTTATATCAATCGGGAAGCCTCGAAAACCAATTCGGCGCTGACCATCAATACATCGGATTTGCGGGTGAAACTCGCCAGCCATTATGCGGAGACACAGGCGTGGGCGGAGATCATCAGCCCGCCCAACAAAACGGCGGGAGTAGGAATGGAAGCGACTTTTGTTAGTCCGATTCACCTGAAATTGTTGTCCAAAGTGAAAGGTCGCTATGAAATTAAGTAAAATGGTCGGCGTAGGCCTGTTATTCTCGGTACGGATGGCGTTTGGTCTGGAGTCTGATTCCGAACAACCTATCTACATCGATTCGGATAATGCGGTTTACGACGAAAAGGCGCAGATCAGCACCTATACCGGCAATGTGGTCGCTACTCAAGGGACGATCAGAATCGATGGAGACAAGTTAGTGGTTTATCTGAAGGATGGCGCGATTATCAAATTGATTGCCACCGGTAAACCGTCGCGATTCAAACAGTTGCCGGCGGTTGGCAAGGAAGAAATGCACGGGGAAGGTTTGATCAACGAATTTTATCCCGACCAGAATTTGCTGAAATTTATGAAAAATGCCTCGGTCTGGCAGGGTGACGCCAAACAATCCAGTGAGTATATCGAGTACGATACCAAAAACTCCTTGCTGAAGGCTGGTGAGGCGCAATCCGACGGCAAGCGCGTGCACTCGGTTATTAAACCTAAGCCCAAGCAGGCGCAATAATGGCGCGATTGGTTGCGCAACAGCTGTTTAAACGCTACAACAACCGAAATGTGGTCGATGGGGTCAGCCTGCTGGTGGACACCGGGGAAGTAGTAGGTTTGCTGGGCCCGAACGGAGCCGGCAAAACCACCAGCTTTTACATGATGGTGGGTTTGGTCAAAGCCGATAGCGGCGAGATTTTTCTCGACGAGCAGCGCATCACGCATCATCCGATGCACCGGCGGGCGCGCTTGGGAATAGGTTATCTGGCGCAAGAGGCTTCGGTGTTCCGTAAGTTGAGTGTGGCCGACAATTTACGCGCGGTATTGCAGATTCGGGCCGATTTGACCGATGGGCAAATCGAGTTGTTGATTGACGAGTTACTGACAGAGTTTAATATCAACCACTTGCGGAATCAGGTGGCGCTGGGTTTGTCAGGCGGCGAACGGCGCCGGGTGGAAATTGCCAGGGCGCTAGCGAGCGAGCCGCAGTTTATCCTGCTGGACGAGCCGTTTGCCGGGGTCGATCCGATTTCAGTGCTGGAGCTGCAAAAAATCATTGCTCACTTGAAGCACCGTGGTATCGGTATTTTGATTACCGAGCACAAAGTGAGGGAGACATTGGAGATTTGTGATCGCGCTTATATTTTGAACAATGGGAAGGTTATCGCCGAAGGCCAGTCGCGCCAGTTGGTGGATAACGAAGAGGTGCGTAGAGTGTATCTGGGCGAGAAATTTAGTTTATGAAATTCGAATAGTCATGAAGCAATCTCTACAACTCCGTATCGGTCAGAGTCTGACCATGACGCCGCAATTGCAGCAGGCCATCAAGCTGTTGCAAATGTCGACTTTGGATTTACAACAGGAAATCCAGCAAGCCCTGGAATCCAACATGATGTTGGAGATCGATGAAGAGGAGCTGCCGAATCTCGAGTTCAGGGACAAAAAGCTGGAAAACACCGATCAGCAGACCAGCGAAGGGTCGCAAACGGATATGCCGGATGAGCTACCGGTCGATGTCAGTTGGGACGACGTTTACGAAAGTTCGTTGCCCAGCGGCGGCGATGAGGGCGATAGTCCGGAGTTTGAGGCCTTTCGCGGTAAGTCAGAGTCTTTACGCGATCATCTGGTCTGGCAGTTGGAGCTGATTCCGATCTCGGACCGCGACTATGCAATTGCCACCGCTATCATCGACGCCGTCAATGACGACGGTTATGTGACCAGCGAATTGACGGATATTTTCCAGGGCTTGCAGGATCAACTGGAAGGCTTGGAAATGGATGAGGTTTTGGCTGTGCTGCATATGGTGCAAAACTTTGACCCCGTCGGTGTGGCTGCGCTGGATTTGGCCGATTGTCTGGGCTTACAGCTACAGCAATTGCCGGTTACGACGCCTTATCGGTCGGAAGCTTTGGAGTTCGTGCATAGGCATTTGGATTTATTGGCCAGTTGCGACCAAGCCCGGTTGATGAAACGGGTTGGCTTGACTGAGGACGTGATGAAAGGCGTGCTGGCGCTGATTCGCACCCTGGACCCCAAACCTGGAGCACGCTTGCAGGATTCGGACGTCGAATATGTGGTGCCGGATGTGTTTGTTGCCAAAGTGAATGGGCAGTGGCAGGTTAATCTGAACCCGGAGATAGCGCCCAAATTGCGCGTCAATCCTTTTTATTCCGGGATGATCAAACGTGCCGACAATAGCCATGACAATGTCAGCATGAAAAACCATCTACAGGAAGCGCGCTGGTTTATTAAAAGTCTGCATAGTCGTAACGACACCTTGTTGCGCGTGGCGAGAAGCATTGTCGAAAAACAAGGCGATTTTTTCGAGCACGGAGCGATTGCGATGAAGCCGATGGTCTTGCGCGATATTGCCGAGGAATTGGAATTGCACGAATCGACGATCTCTCGGGTCACCACGCAAAAATACATGCACACCCCGCACGGTGTGATCGAGTTTAAATATTTTTTCTCCAGCCATGTCAGTACCGATGGCGGGGGAGAGTGTTCGGCGACCGCGATTCGGGCGCTGATAAAAGAGTTGGTCGGCAGTGAAAACCCGGCCAAGCCATTGAGCGATAGTAAAATATCGGACTTATTGAATGAGAAGGGCATTAATGTCGCGCGCCGCACCATTGCCAAATATCGGGAAGCGATGTCCATTCCTTCAACCAGCCAGCGGAAAAGGCACATTTGATCAATCTGGAAGAATAATTTTTAAAAACAGGAGTATTCCATGCAAGTCAGTATCACAGGTCATCACGTAGAAGTCACCGAAGCATTAAAAGCCTACGTGGATGAAAAAATTAGCAAAATCAAACGTCATTTCGACAATGTCGTTGATGTTCACGTCATTTTGACCGTTGAGAAGCTTGAGCAAAAAGCCGAAGCAGCCGTGCAAATCAGTGGCGCCAAACTGTATGCCGAAGATGTACAAGAAGATATGTACGCGGCTATCGACAATATGGTCGACAAACTCGATAGACAAATCGTCAAACATAAAGAAAAAAATCAGAACCATCGTTAAGTTGAGGTCGAGCGGTACAGAGTGGATAAGGTAATTTGCTCTGTATCGGTTTGGATATGAAACTAGTCATTGTTAGCGGCTTATCGGGATCGGGCAAGAGTATCGCCCTGGATACGTTGGAAGATTGCGGCTATTACTGTATCGACAATCTTCCCGTGACCTTACTTGAGGATTTTGTCGATCATGTGATGCTGAAAGACCCGGCCACCTACAGTAAAACCGCTATCGGTATCGATGCCAGAAACCGTAACCAGAAGTTGGCAGATTTTCCGGATAGTCTGAGTTTTATTCGCAGCAAAGGTATCGATTGCGAATTGGTTTATATGGAGGCAGACGAGAATATTATTCTGAAGCGTTACAGTGAAACGCGCCGCCGCCATCCGTTGACGACCGAAAGCCGGCCGCTGCGTGAGGCTCTGGAAATCGAACGGGAAATGCTGCGGCCGGTGGCGACGCGTGCCGACATAGTCATCGATACCAGTTACACCCACTATCATCAGTTACGGGATTTACTGAAAAACCGTTTGGGTGAAAAGGGCAAAAGTTCTTTGTCGATTTTGTTTCAGTCTTTCGGTTTTAAATACGGTATTCCGTTGGATGCCGACTTTGTGTTCGATGCCCGCAGTTTGCCCAATCCCTATTGGGCGCCGGAGTTGCGAGGATTGACCGGCAAACACACCGAGGTCATCGATTTTTTGCAGAACGAAGTGATCGTCAAAGAGTTTCTGCATGATATAGGTTATTTCATCGGTCGCTGGGCGCCGCGCTTCGAGTCGGATAATCGCAGTTATTTAACCATAGCGATCGGTTGTACCGGCGGTCAACATCGTTCGGTTTACTTGGTTGAGGCATTAAGTAAGCACTTTCAAACTATTACTCCTAACGTTATCGTCAGGCATCGGGAATTGCGTTAACGCAACTATCCAGCCCAATTTCTTGGTTTTTACCCATGACATCAGCAGCAAAGCTTGAAAATACCGAGCATCTTTTAGATCGCGCCATCGAAGTGCTGGCAAAAGACTCTCTGATCGAGATTAGGAACTTAGTTCGTTCCTTATACCCGGCGGAAGCGGCGCATATTCTCGAGTCTTTAGAGCCGGAGCTGCGCGCCAAGCTGTGGGCTGTGATGCCGCCCAGCGTGATCGGCGAAATTCTGGTTGAGATAAATGTCGAAGTGGGCAGCAGCTTGCTGAAAATCACCGATAGAAAAGATTTGATAGCCGCTACCGAATCCATGGGTGCTGACGGCATGGTCGATCTGCTGCATGTATTGCCCGAGCCGTTGCTGTCGCAAGTAATGGAATCGATCGGCGTACATAACCGCAATCGCATCGAAAAGGCGCTTAGCTACGACGAGCATACCGCCGGCGGCTTGATGTCTGACGACGTCTTAACCATTCGCGCCGATGTGACGCTGGATGTGGTGACGCGTTATTTACGCTTGCGCGGGAATATGCCGGCCGCTACAGACAGCCTAATCGTGGTGGATCGCAAAGAGCAGTTTCAGGGCTTGTTGCCGATTAATCAATTGTTGACGCACGACCCGCATACCAAAGTTGAGTCGATTATGGATACCCGTACCTCAGGTATTCCCTACGGTATGCCTAGTCGCGACGTTGCGGGTTTGTTCGAGCGGCGGAAATTGTTGTCCGCGCCCGTATTGGCGGATGACGGCAAGGTATTGGGGCGCATCACTATCGACGATGTCGTCGGTTTGATTCGCGAAGAAGCCAATCACTCATTAATGAGCATGGCCGGCTTGAGCGAAGAGCAGGATATGTTTGCGCCGGTATTTAGTAGCGCCAAGCGCCGTGCGCTCTGGTTGGGCGTGAATTTGCTTACCGCGTTCCTGGCCGCTTCGGTCATCGATTTGTTTGAGGCCACCATTCAGCAGATCGTCGCGTTGGCGGTATTGATGCCGATTGTCGCCAGTATGGGCGGTATCGCCGGCAGTCAGACGTTGACGCTGGTGGTCAGGGGTTTAGCCTTGCGGCAGGTCACTACCAGCAATGCTTTGAGTCTTTTGTTTAAAGAGGTCTCCGTGGGTCTGTTAAACGGTTTGGTATGGGCTGTTGTGGTGGCGGTAGTGGCCGGGCTGTGGTTCCATAATCCGCATATCGGTATGTTGCTTGGTGTGGCGATGTTGATCAATTTGGTATGCGCGGCTTTATCCGGCGTGGCGATTCCGGTGTTGTTGGACAAGATCGGTGTGGATCCCGCTCTGGCTGGCGGTGTGTTACTGACCACCGTTACCGATGTGGTTGGATTCATGGCATTTTTGGGCTTGGCAACCTTGTTTTTACTGTAAGGAACTGTGCTTTTTGTCACGGAAAATGATAGTATTTCGGACATTCAGTAGCGGATTTTCCAAACTCGATGTCAACCGGCGCACCTACTTCGCAAAAAACAGCTTTGGAGTTTAAAAGCACGTCTCTGACGGTGCCGGTGTTGCTGTTAGCCAGTAACGACATCTCTCTGATTGATCAACAGCTCAAGGAAAAGGTGGTTCAGGCCCCCGAGTTTTTTAAAAACTCGCCATTGCTGATCGATCTGCAAAAACTTAACGCTCAAAACCAGCCAATTGATTTCACCGAAATAGTCGCTATCGTGCGGCAGCACGGCTTCATGCCGATAGGGCTGCGTGGCGGTAACGAACAACAGAACGGCGATGCCTTGGCTATGAATTTGCCTCAGCATTCCCTGCACGGCAGCAACGCGCCCCTGGTCAACAAAGCGCCGGCAAAAACGTTGCCGACACCCGCGCCGGAAGAGCAAAAGCAAGCGAGTCAATCAATAGAAAATAAGTTAGTCACCCAGCCGATACGCTCGGGTCAGCGGGTTTATGCCAAAGGCGACTTGATCGTCACCGCAACCGTTAGTGCCGGCGCGGAAATCATGGCGGAAGGTAATATTCATATATACGGCTCCTTACGTGGACGAGCGTTAGCCGGTGTGCTGGGTAACGTCAATAGCCGTATTTTTTGTTCGGATTTGCAAGCTGAACTGATTTCGATAGCCGGCATTTACCAGCTCAGCGACGACTTGAGCAAGTATCCCGCGCACAAGCCGGTACAGATCAGTCTGGATAACCAGACTCTGATTATCAAAGATATTTAAGCTTTTCTTGGAGGAACAACATTGGCCAGAATTATCGTAGTAACATCGGGAAAAGGTGGTGTGGGCAAAACCACAACCAGCGCCGCTATCGCGATGGGCTTAGCGAAGCGTGGGCATAAAACCGCTGTGATCGATTTCGATGTGGGGCTGCGTAATCTCGACTTAATCATGGGATGCGAGCGTCGCGTGGTTTATGATTTGGTTAATGTCATCAACAACGAAGCCACCTTAAATCAGGCCTTGATCAGAGACAAGCGTTGCGACCAGTTATTTATATTGCCGGCATCGCAAACCCGTGATAAAGATGCCTTAACAACAGAAGGCGTCGGCAAGATTCTGGAAGAGCTGTCCAAAGACTTTAAATACATCGTTTGTGACTCACCGGCAGGAATAGAGCGCGGTGCTACACTTGCCATGTACTTCGCTGACGATGCGTTTGTGGTGACGAATCCGGAAGTCTCATCGGTCAGGGATTCAGATCGGATGCTGGGTATTTTGTCCAGCAAATCGCGCCGCGCCGAGAATGGCGAAGAGCCGATCAAGGAATATTTGTTGTTATCGCGCTATTCGCCGGATCGGGTGAAATTGGGCGAGATGCTCAGCGTTGACGATGTACAGGAAATTTTGTCGCTACATTTGTTGGGCGTTATCCCCGAGTCCAAGTCTGTGTTGAATGCGTCAAACTCCGGTACGCCGGTCATTCTCGACGAGCAAAGCGATGCAGGTCAGGCTTATGCGGACATCGTGGCGCGTTACTTGGGCGAAACCAAACCACATCGTTTTATTGAGGAAGAGAAAAAGGGCTTATTGAGTAAGCTATTCGGGAGCAAGTGATGAGTCTCTTAGATTATTTCAGATCCTCGAAAACCAATACGGCATCGCTGGCCAAGGAAAGATTGCAAATTCTGGTCGCGCATGAGCGCGCATCCAGAAATCAGCCGTCCTATTTGCCCGAGTTGCAACAAGAATTGTTGGCGGTGATCCGTAAATATGTCAATGTCGGGCAGGATGCCATTACCGTTAATTTTGAACAGGATGGAAACCAGGAAACCCTGGAACTTAATATTGTGCTGCCTGATGAGCGTTAGTTGTGCTGACTGGTTTTTGCTGCGGCTTATGCCGCGTGAGGCTGGATAGCACGACTAAAACCCCCCGATTTTTTTTGTTGTTTAAATGATGAGGAGTTGAAATGGTGGATACAATTGGCGAAGCAGCTGGAGCAGTCTGGCAATATTTGCATACGCATGGCGAAGCTAGCGTTAATAAAGTCACAACCGAAACCGGCTTGGGTAAGAACGACGTACAGCGAGCTATCGGTTGGCTGGCTAAAGAAGACAAACTTAATATTGAAATGAAAGGCCGCGTAGAAACCCTTTCATTGAAGTAAAAGTTTTCCCGCAACCTGCTTAAGGTTGAGCTAAGCGTGGCGACATTCAATACCGGCTCTTTACCGGTTTGAGCGTCGCCGGGGTTTGCCCTTGGGCGGGTTCCTAAATGCCGCTGTGTTTTGTTGGTAAATCTGTTACCTGACAGGAATGCGTGGCCCGCTTAGACACGCGCCAGGCGCTCTGTCGAAATCAGATACCGTACAAACGCATTTTAATTTGCCGACGGAATGGCTGCGTAATGCCGTAAAAAACTATAAAAATACTGATTCTAATAACCCTCTAACGCGGAGTCTTTCTGTCGAAATGAAAGCCAAAATTGCCACATTTTTCACCTTGGTGCTACTGGTTGTCATCAACCTGGGTATCTGGTCTTACGTCAATAACCCGTTAAAACTGCCATCCTGGAGCGATACCATGATGGGGGTGACCTTTAATCCCAAGGGCCGCGATTTCAATCCTGCGGACGGCGTATTTCCCACCAGGGAGCAAATTCAATCCGATCTGGAGTTGTTGTCCGGTAAAGCCCATTCGATAAGAACTTATACCTCGTTGGAGGGCATGGAGGTTGTTCCTGAGTTGACGGCCAAGAATGCGATCAACCTGGCGATGGGGTGTTGGGTGGATTTGGTTGATGACGACAGCTCCGAGGACGATCCGCAAAAAAAGTTAGAGAACACGCAGAAGCGGCTGGATAAAAATCAGCGCGAAGTCGAAAGTCTGATCAATCTAACCAATCAATATCCAAAAACTATTGTCCGCACGCTGGTTGGTAACGAATCCTTGTTGCGTTACAGAAACAAGGTTAGTGGCCCCATCGCGCAGAAAGTTCGTCAAGAATTTTCTGGCTCAATGAGCGAACAAGATTTGCAACTGAAAATTGAGGCAGACGTTAAAGCCGAGGTGGCCGGCAAAGCCAATGAACTGATCGAATACATTCGTGAAGTGAAAAAGCGCACTTGGAAACCCGTCAGTACTGCTGAAACTTGGGATATTTGGGTTGCCAATCCGGCACTAGCGGCGGAAGTCGATTACATAGCCGTGCACATACTGCCTTACTGGGAAGGTGTGCCGGTTGACTTGCCGCAAGGCGCGGAAGGCGAAAACGCTGTCGAATATGTCTTTAAGCGTTACTACGAATTGCAACAGCTTTATCCCAACAAAACCATCGTGATCACCGAGGTGGGTTGGCCGTCGGACGGTCCGCCGCAAAAAGCCGCCAGCGCATCGTTGGCGAATCAAGCCAAATTCTTACGGGAGTTCCTGAACCGGGCGACGGCGGAAAACGTGATTTATTACGTGGTCGAAGCGTTTGACCAGCCTTGGAAGATCAAGCTGGAAGGTACCGCCGGTGCTTATTGGGGCTTATTCAATGCCGACCGGCAGCCGAAATTCCCGATGGAAGGCGATGTCTTAGCAAACCCGACCTGGCGCAACTGGGCCAGTGGGGCTGCGGTACTCAGTATTATCTTGATGGCGGCCTTCTTGTTCACTCGTAAGAGTCTGAAGCTGCCGGGCAAATTTTTCTTCGGTATCGTTGCCAACTTGGCGGCCTCGGTCTTGTTCTGGTCGGCGTCAATCGCGGCAGCGCAATATCAGACCAGCTTTTCGGTGGTGTTCTGGGCCATTTTGCTGATGATGCAGGCCATGGCTATTCTGGTGTTGTTAACGGAGAGTCTGGAGATTTCCGAAGTTATTTGGCATAGAAAAGGCCGGCGGACGTTTACGCCGTTAACACCTTCGGCGGATTTTCGTTATCCGAAAGTGTCCATTCACTTGCCGATTCATAACGAGCCACCGGAAATGGTGCGCAAAACCCTGAATGCGTTGGCTAAGGTCGACTATCCGAACTACGAAGTATTGGTGATGGATAACAACACCAAGGATCCGACAGTTTGGCAACCGGTGCGTGACGATTGCGACCGCCTTGGCCCGAAATTCCGCTTCTTCCATTTGGATAATTGGCCAGGTTACAAAGCCGGTGCGATCAATTATGCGTTGACCAATACCGCCGAAGACGCAGAAATCATCGCAGTGATCGATAGCGATTACATCTTGAGCCCGGATTGGTTGAAAGCGATGGTGCCGTATTTCGACCAGGAAAATGTCGGCTTTGTGCAGTCTCCGCAGGATTATCGCGATTCCGGTCAAAGTACTTTCAAGGATATTTGCTACTGGGAGTATGCCGGCTTCTTTAATATCGGCATGGTGCAGCGTAACGAATTCAATGCCATCATCCAGCATGGCACGATGACCATGGTCCGCAAGTCGGCCTTCGACAAAGTCGGTCCGTGGGGCGAATGGTGTATCTGCGAGGATAGCGAATTGGGTCTACGTCTTTACGAAGCCGGTTACGATTCGGTGTACTGCAAGGAGTCTTTTGGTCGCGGTCTGATGCCGGACACCTTCTCCGGCTATATGACGCAGCGTTTCCGCTGGGTATACGGCGCTATGCAGATCATCAAAAAGCATTGGCGGCATTTCTTGCCTAACAAAAAGTCTTCGCTTACCTCCGCGCAGCGTTATTACTTTGTGGCCGGTTGGTTGCCCTGGTTTTCCGATGCGTTGGCGTTGTTGTTTACCGGGACCAGTTTGATATTGACCGCACTGATCGTGTCGGATCCTATTCACAGCGAACTGCCGGTAAACGCGTTCTTGTTGCCGACCATAGGCTTGTTTGCATTCAAAATCTTGCGCGGTTTGTGGTTGTACAAAGCGCGGGTGGCTTGCTCGATGTTGCATGCCTTAGGTGCGGCGCTGGCGGGTTTGTCGCTTACACACACGGTGGCTCGCGGTACCTTGCAGGGGTTGTTCACCTCCGGCAAGCCCTTCATGCGCACGCCAAAATACGAGCAACAAGGGCCGTTGGTGGCTGGGTTGTTGATCATTTGGCAGGAGTTGTTACTGCTGACCTTACTCGTCGCCGGTATTCTGGCGATGCGCTCCATCGAGCACTTCGATAACTTGAGCGGCCGGCTGTGGATGGCGGTATTGGCGGTGCAGTCAGTGCCTTATGTCGCCACATTGCTGACGATTCTGATTAGCGTTGCGCCTAATTATTTTCCGGGCAAAAAACTCTCCGCCGATGAATTAGACGCGGACGAATAAGTATTGCTTGCTTAGTCTCTGAAAACCCTTGTCGGCTAAAGCTGGCAAGGGTTTTTTGTTTTGGGGGCGAGGCCGGTTCCAGTTGCTACCTGATGTGTTGCTGAGGTTTTAAGGTTAAGCGCCAAAACAGAGGGTATGGCGGGAGTGAATAAAATAAACTGTGTTATATGGCTTATTTCACATGAGGCATTTGCCACATAAATGGGTTATTTGAGTAGCGTATTTGATGGTGGATTGTATTAATTGATTGATAAAAAAGCATAATTGTATTTAGGGTTGAAAATTGCTTGAGTCTACAAATGGTTGTTTTAAAGTGTGTGAGATCACCCGAAACCCTTGGTGTTTTAAATAGCGCTTTTGCCGACAATTAGCCCTTAGTAATAACAAATCGCATGCCTTCGCAATTTTTTAACCTATGAAACACGCAAAAATCAAACTTAGCGCCAAGCCCTGTTTATTGGGAGCGATGCTGCTCACTGTGTTACCCGGAGCCTCGGCGACTGAAGATGGCAAGCCGGACAACAAAACCGGTAGCAATCAAACCGCAGTATTGCCGGAAATGACTGTTACTGCCGAAGGCGGAAAAGCCGCTACGCAAACGACTACAGAAAAATATAAATTGCCTGCTGTGACCGAAAGCGTTACCCGCGAGAAGATGGAAGATACCATCAACGTGATGAACACCGAGGATGCGATCAAGTATCTACCTAATATTCTGGTGCGCAAACGTTATATTGGTGACAAGGAAATGCCGGTGTCGATGCGTACTTCCGGGACCGGTTCCAGCGCGCGCAGCTTAATTTATGCCGACGGCATTTTGCTGTCGTCGCTACTGGGCAATAACAACGGCATGACCGGTTCTCCGCGCTGGAATATGGTATCGCCATCGGAAATCGAACGGGTTGATGTGATGTACGGACCGTTTTCCGCAGCCTACGGCGGTAACTCGATCGGTGGTGTTATTGATATTACGACGCGGATGCCCGAGAAATTCGAGGCCGGCGGCGGCGTACAGTCGGCGTGGCAGGAATACGATGTGTACGGCCATACAGACGTCTATGATTCGCAACAATACACGGCAAATCTAGGTAGCCGACACGGCGATTTTTCCTGGCGCTTTGATGTCAGTCATTTGGATGCGCATAGTCAGCCGGTCACGTATTCTTATCTTGTGCCTACGGGTACATACAACAGTACCAGAAGTCCAACTGCCCCTCTAAGCAATGCGCAAATTGCAGCTCTTCCAGTGGGAACCGCAATTACTCCGGTAATGGGCGCTGTTGGAGATCTTGATAGGACGAATGTCCCGTACTCAGCGATTGGGGAAGGTAATATCAGGCATACCGTACAAGACAATTTTAAATGGAAGCTGGCCTACGATATCACGCCGACATTGAAGGCTACCTATACACTTGGACTTTGGCAAAACGATGAAAGTGGCGGGTTTAAAAGTTATTTGAACAATGCAGTTACGGGATTGCCGGTTAATAGTGGCTATGCGAGTTTTGGAGGTAAAACTTATAATCTTGACTCTCCATCATTTGCGCAAAATGACTATCAACAAATGCATTGGTCGCACGGCATGGCGCTAAAATCAAACACGGGTGGTATTTTCGATTGGGAATTAACAGGTAGCGTGATCAATTACGGTCAGGATGAGCAAAGAGCTCCGACAGTTGCCCCGAATCGAGCAGATGCCGGCGGCGCCGGTAGAATTACCAGTCTAAACGACACCGGTTGGCATACCGTTGATGCCAAGGGTATCTGGCGTCCTGAGTCGGCATGGGGGCCTCACCATGTGAGCTTTGGTTATCATCACGATTTTTACGAGTTAAATAATCAGCAATACAACACGTCTAATTGGTTATATGGCGGCAAGGATAGTTTATTCACCAATTCACAAGGCAAGACCGAAACCAATGCTATCTGGATTCAAGACGCATGGACATTCGATCCCGATTGGACGTTGACCTTGGGTGGGCGTCTGGAGAACTGGAATGCCTTTGATGGGACCAATACCGGTTCCAACGGCAGAACGATCAATCAATCCAACCGTAGCGATTTAAGATTTTCGCCAAAAGCATCGCTGGCCTGGAAGCCGACCGATAGCTGGAAAATTACCAGCTCTATTGCTCAGGCTTACCGTTTCCCAACGGTGACCGAACTGTTTCAGGGTACGAACGTGGGTTCCGGAGGCACTGCAAATATTGTTAACCCCAATCCAACGCTGAAGCCCGAAGAAGCGCTTTCCTCCGAGCTTTCCGCGCAATATTTTCTGAGCGAAGGTTCATTGCGCTTAAGCTTGTTTCACGAGAAGGTTTACGACGCCATCTACAGTCAAACGACTTTCAGTCCATCCACTAACTCGAGCTTATCGTACGCTCAGAACATCGACCAAATCAGTACCTATGGTTGGGAGTTTTCCGGTGAACACAGTAATGTCGTTATCGATGGCCTGGATTTGGCGGGTAACGTGACTTGGGCGAACTCGCGTATCGATAAAAATGCGGCGTTGCCGGCTTCGGTTGGCAAGTATCAGCCTAGAGTGCCGGAGTGGCGGGCCAGTGCCACGGCCACATACCATGTGACTAAGGATTTTACGTCCTCTATCAGCGGACGCTATAGCAGTCAGCAATATGGACAAATCGATAACAGCGACGTCAATCCGGATACCTACACCGGTACCGGTAGCGCGTTTTTCGTTGTGGATACCCGTGCCAAATATCAACTGACCAAGCAACTGACGCTTTCGGCGGGTATCGACAATATCACCAACGAAAAATATTGGCTGTTCCACGTGTTTCCGCAGCGCACCTATATCGCGGAATTGAAATTTAACTATTAATCGGGTATTGAATGTATCTGCAAGGATACGACAGAGTGCGTCATATCCTTGCTGTGCGTCAAATAACACAGTTTAATTTTATCCTGTCAAACGGGTAAAAATGTTCGTAACTTTCCGGGTGCCTACTAAAAGACGATGATGAAATTTCAACTCCCTTTGGCAATGATTACCTCGTTGATTTTGACCGCATGTGCCAACGAGCCGGTTACAATCCAGCAAGGCGCTGAGTCGGCTAAGCACGAACAGCATGCCGACAAAAAAGCGCTATGCACTGATCTGCAAACCAGTCCGGCCATAGGATGTTCCGAGACGGTCACCGCGACTTTCGACAATAGCGGTGTGCTGTGGTTGGCTTGGGTAGTTCGCGATCATATCTATGTGCAATCGTCTACCGATAAAGGTGCGAGCTTTTCCGCACCGGTTGCGGTAAATGCGGAGCCGGAGTCGATTGCCGCGCGTGGCGAATACCGGCCAAAAATCAAACTCGATGCGCAAGGTAATCTCTACCTAACCTGGACCCAGAACCTGGAAAAACGCCATACCGGCCATATTCGTTTCAGTCGTTCGACGGATCGCGGGAAAAGTTTTTCCACGCCCATTACGGTTAATGACAATCCGGATGTGATCGGTCACCGCTTCGATGCCTTGGCGGTGGGGAAGAATGGTGAGATTTTCGTCGCTTGGCTGGACGCACGCGATAAAGAAAAAGCCAAGGCAGCCAAGCAAGAGTTTGCAGGTACTGCTGTGTATTACGCCTGGTCGGACAATGGCGGTAAAAGCTTTTATCCCAACAAGATCGTTGCACCGCATAGCTGTGAATGCTGCCGCTTGGGAGTGGAAATAGATGCCGACAATTTGCCGGTGGTGCTGTGGCGGCATGTTTATGACGGCAATATCCGCGATCATGCATTGGTTAAATTTAAGGATTGGCACACGCCGGGAGCTGTGCAGCGCGTCAGCCAAGAAAACTGGAAAATCGACGCCTGTCCGCATCATGGTCCGGCCCTGTCAATTGCCGACAATGGCGTTTACCATTCGGTATGGTTCAGCGGAGCCGCTGATAAACAAGGCTTGTTTTACGGCCACTCCAAGGATGGCGGTCTAAGTTATTCGCCGGCCTACCGTTTTGGCAATCAAGGTGCCAAACATCCCAACGTGTTTGCCAAGGGCGAACAAGTAGCAGTGGTTTGGTCGGAATTCGACGGCAGCCATAATCTGTTGCAGTTGATTAAGTCTAATGATGGCGGACTGAGTTGGTCGAAACCCGAAGTCGTCGGTAAATCGGCGGAAAGCGCGGACGACGCTTTTCTGTTGAGCGATGGCGAGAATCTCTATTTGTCCTGGCAAACTGCGCAGGGTTATCAATTCCAGCCGATTTAGGTTTTATTGATCTAAGGCCATCCCGCTATTACCGCGGGATGGCGGCCTGATTGATCAGTTCAATTTCCAATCAGTTTCAATTCCGCTTCCCGATATTTTTCAGCGCATTTTCTGCTAACTTCTTCCGGCAATTTCGGGCCGGGGGCGGTTTTGTTCCAATCCAATGTTTCCAGGTAATCGCGCAGATACTGCTTATCGAAGCTGGGTGGGCTGATGCCGACTTGATATTGTTCGACCGGCCAGAAGCGTGATGAATCGGGGGTCAACGCTTCGTCGATTAAATACAGTGTGCCGTCTCCGTCCAGGCCAAATTCGAATTTAGTATCGGCGATGATGATGCCGTGCTCGCGAGCGTAATCAGCAGCTGTCGTGTATAGCCGCAAGCTGGCCTCGCGCACTTTGCCCGCCAGTTCCTCTCCCATTAACGCCACCGTGTCGGCGAAGCTGATGTTTTCGTCATGCGTGCCCATTTCGGCTTTGCTGGACGGTGTGTAAATCGGCTGCGGCAGTTGTTGCGCTTGTTGCAGGCCGGCGGGTAGTTCGATGCCGCACACTGCTCCGCAACGTTGATAATCTTTCCAGCCGGAACCGATCAGATAGCCACGCACGATGGCTTCGACTGGTAGCGGCTTCAGACGTTTGACGATGATGGCTCGGCCTTCCACTTGTGCTCTTAGATCGGAATCGGGAATCACGTCCGCCAGCGTCAAATCGTTGCTTAAATGATTGGGAATAATATCGCGCATTTTTTCAAACCAAAAATTACTCACCCGGGTCAATACCCGGCCTTTACCGGGGATCGGGTCGGGCATGATCACATCGAACGCCGACATCCGGTCGGAGGTGACGATCAGCAAATGCTTATCGTCTATTTCGTACATGTCGCGGACTTTGCCGCGGCCGAGCAATTTCAAATGCGGCAGAGAGGATTCGTAAAGTGCGGCGGGGGCATTCATAATACGGGTGCGGAGTCAGTGGAAAGTGTCTGCAATTTTATCATTAAACCTGTTGAGGATAGGAAACGCATGAGTTGGCTGGGCAAGTTGGTGGGTGGGGCATTTGGATTTATGTTGGGCGGACCGTTGGGCGCAATTTTCGGTGCGTCGGTGGGGCATCAGTTTGATGCCGGAATGGAAGGGATGGCCGGCGAGTCATTTAATCCGGGCGACCAGCAGCGCGTGCAAATGGCCTTTTTCACCGCCACCTTCGCGGTGATGGGTCATGTCGCCAAGGCAGATGGCCGGGTTTCCAACGAGGAAATCGGGTTGGCGAAACGGGTAATGGACAATATGGAACTCAACCCCGAGCTGCGCGAAGCGGCTGTTCAACTGTTTCAGCAAGGCAAGCAGGTCGATTTTCCGTTAGCGGAAGTGCTACGGCAATTCCGGGTGGAATGCCATCGCCGTACCCATTTGGTGCGAATGTTCGTGGAAATCCAGATTCAGGCGGCTTTTGCCGACGGCGTCTACGATGCCAAGGAAGAAAATCTGTTGCTGGATATTTGCGCGCAACTGGGTGTATCGCGTTTCGAATATCAAATTATTAAAGGGCAAGTACAGGCGCAGCATCGTTTTCAGCAGTCCGGCGAACAGTTCCAGGCTAAGTCCGGCCTGTCAAAATTCGAGGATGCTTATGCCGTGTTGGGCATACCCCCGACAGCCGAGGATGCCGATGTGAAAAAAGCCTATCGGCGCCTGATGAGTCAGCACCATCCAGACAAGTTGGTGGCTAAAGGTTTACCCGAGGAAATGATGCAGATGGCCAAGCAAAAGACTCAGCAAATCAGGAAAGCCTATGAAACGATACGGGAAGCAAGAGGGTTTTAAAAAGAGCCCACCAGCCACAGAGGCGGCTGACGGGCTTGAAATAAACAGATTAACTGCTTAACAACGAGGGAGGTACAACAAAACTTAAGCGCGAAACGAGTCGCTGAAATCCAGATTGCTGGCGATGGTTGCAGCGCCAAATAGCATGGTGGAGATGATGAACTCGCCAGACATGAAGCCAAACACGCCGGTGGTGAAAAACAGGCCGGTGAGTACGTCTTTATAAAGATTGTTCGATTTGTTCATTTTTGCTCCTAGACTGAATACAGTCGATACCAATGAAGACGACTTCACTATAAGCTTTATTTTTTTATTTACAATACCGGCAATAGTGGATTATTTGTTTCCTTTTGAGAAACAAAAGTGAAATAAAGCTGTCATCTAGGCTTGTTATAAGCTGTTTTTAATCCAGGAATGCGCGAAGCGCGGGCAGATTGCTCTTGGGTAGTTTGACGGAGAGCCTTACCGAATCGGAAAAATCCTGGCCGATAATGCTGCCGTCCAGTTTTTTTAACTGGTATTCCAGCGCTTGTAGCCGGTGGTAATCGAGAGTTAATGTCAGTTCGACAAATTCAATGTATTCGACAATGTCGGCGGCCTCTATGACTTGCTTGGCGACATTGCCGTAAGCGCGGGTCAAACCGCCCGCACCCAGTTTCACCCCGCCGAAATAACGAATCACCGCCACGACTAGATTGATTAACTGCTTGCCTTCCAGGTGCTGAAAGATCGGTTTGCCGGCGGTGCCGCTGGGTTCGCCGGCATCGTGAAAGCGACAGATCAGACCGTCCGGCGATTGGATGCGGTAGGCGTAAACTATATGGCTGGCGTCGGGGAAACGCTGATGCAAATCCTTTAATAACAACAAGGCTTCACGCTCGGTCTGGCAAGGGCTGATGACGCCGATGAAGCGGGATTTCTTGATGATTTCCTCCACTTCACAAGTCTTGACGACGACACGCACCTTACAACAGCCCGTTAATCGCCGGATGCTGGTTCAGCAAATGCTCGCGAAACGCTTCGATTTCCGTCTCGTCGTTACGCAGTTCGCGCGGAATGTTTACCGGAATATCGCTGATGATCCGCATCGGCGGCGGCGACAGGAAAATCAAGCGGTCTGCCAACGCAATCGCTTCGCGTAGATCGTGACTGACGAACAATACCGTATGCGGCCGCTGTTGCCACAATGAATACAATAAATTGCGTACCTGCCGGGCGCTGGGCGCATCCAGCGAGACGAAGGGTTCGTCCATCAGCAAAATGTCGGGGTTGATGGCAAAGGCGCGGATGATCGCCACCCGCCGTTGCATGCCTAGCGACAGGCGTTCCGGATACACCTGCTGCACATCGCTTAGTTGCATGTCCGCCAATAAGGCATCGATCAAAGTGGCTGGCGGCGTTTGCGCAAATACCACTTCGATATTCTGGCGGACCGTATACCAGGGCAACAGTCTGGGATTCTGAAACACATAACCGATCTTGGCGGATGCGGCTTGGCTACCAATGCGGATTTGGCCCTGATAATGGCTGTCCAGACCGGCAATCATATTCAATAAAGTGGTTTTGCCGCAGCCGGACGGGCCGAGCAGGCAGACGAATTCGTTACGGCCCACGCTTAGCTGCAAATCGGCAATCGCCTGGTGTTGGCGGTCGTCGACATGCCTGGAGCGATAAGTCTTATCCTGGATGCTGATGGTAATATCGTTCATCGCCGCCACCGTAAGGCTTTGCGGTCCAAGGGGCGGAGCAGCAGCCATTCGATTAGTTGGATGACCGCGACGAAGGCAAAGGTATACGCCAGCAGGCTGGCGACATCGAATAATTGAAAGAACAGATGCAGCTGATAGCCCATACCATTGCTGCGGCCGAGCAGTTCCACCACCAAAATGATTTTCCAGATCAGCGCCAGACCGGAGCGAGTGGCGGCCATCACGAACGGGTGCAACTGCGGCCAGATCACATGGCGGAAGGTTTTTTTGCGGTCGAACCGGTAGCTTTCCGCCATTTCCAGCAAATCCTTATCCAGCGCTCGCGTGCCTTCGCGAATGGTGACAATCACATTCGGCAACTTATTGATCACCACTGCCAGAATCGCCGCCGATTCCGCCAGTCCAAACCAGACATAGCAGAGAATAATGGTGACCAATGCCGGAATGTTCAGGAAAATTACCAGCCAGTGATCGAAGAACGCGTCCAGGGTTTTATTGTTACCCAGCGTCACGCCTATCGCGCAGCCTAATACCATCGCAATCGAGAAACTGACCAGCAGGCGCAGCAGCGTGACGCCCAAATGATAAGGTAGTTCGCCGGATTGAGTCGCCTGCCAAAATACCTGGGCGACATGGGTCGGATAGGGTAGCGTTTGGCTGTTAACCAAGCCAGCCGCCAGCTGCCAGATACCCAGCAGCACTAACAGCGACAGCAGCGTGATGGCGGTGTGATTAAATTTAAAAGTGCCCGTCAACATCAATCGGCCGACCAGAATGTCCCCGCTTGTAGTTGGCCTGATGCGCCTGTCAGCTTGTTATTGCTCAGTTGATGCAGCAGCGTGTAGATTTTTGCTGCAGCGTTTTGTTGAGTGGCGCCCCATTGTTCGACCCGGCCGCGGCAGTAACGCTCCCGCAGTTTCTGTTGTTCTTCTGTGCTGGTTGCGTCGGTAAGCGGCACGATTTTCTGCCATTCCGTATCGGAGTTACACAGCGTGTCGTGGGCTTGTTTACTCAGACTCAAGAATTGTTTGAACGCTGATTTATGTTGATCGGCCCAGTCCTGTTTGAACACATAGCCGATGCTGGGTACTATTTCGCTGATGCCGAGTTGGCGGATGATGTCTTCGCCGGTCAATAACACTCGATAGCCTTGGGCTTCCAGATGCGCGGCGAATTGCCAGAAGGTCAGCAAAGCGTCGACGCGTTTTTCTAGCAGTTGCTGACTCAGTAATGGCGGCGCTCCGTAGATCTTTTCCACGCCGGCGTTTAGATCCAGTTGTTGCTGTTGTCCTAGGGCTTGCAACAACAGCCAGTTTTTATCCAGCTCGCCGCCGGCTATACCCAGTTTTTTGCCTTTTAGATCGGCCAGCGACTTAATCGGGCTATCGGCCGGTACCAGTAATACACCGGAGGTATCGGAAAATGGATAAAAACTCAAATTCGTGCCGGTGCTGCGCATGCTGGAAGTCCAGATCCAATCGGAAACGATTACATCGACCGAGCCAGCTTGCAGAGTAACCTTACCCGCTTGTTGATTGGCAACCGCAATGTTCTCCACACTGAATTCCGCTTTGTCCAATAGGCCTTGGTTACGCATCGCCGCCAGTTCCCAATTTAAGGTACCGGCTGCCATGGTGCCTATACGGATAGTGGGTTTCTCGTTGGTGCTGGCAAACTGCGGCAATAAAGCAGCAATGGCAAACAGGCAAATTTTCATATTCATCTGCAAAGTCCTTAGTCGGATGGTTAACGCGACGATTTTAACGCAGCCGCCGCGAATACGAGAATGTTTGTCGGATTTGCTTGGCGGCGATGTGTTGTCTAGGGTTTAACGGCAAGCCCTTCGACCGATATTCCCAAAAGCCCGAGCCAACTAGACCTCGCGCGTAAGCTTGGGTTCCGGCATTGCAGGTCAGCGGGGAATTCAAGGGCTCCCTTAAACAATCTGATTAGCAAGCTTTAGCCGTGTGCCTTGCAGCCGCAAAATCGTCCTTTCGGCAAGGAATGCTGATAGCTATAGGTTTAGCATTCAGGAAAATTAACGGCTGTGGTGCAGACACTTCCTGGTGCTTATTCGCCTATCACCCGGTGGGAAGTAATCTGTCTTCCCGCTCAAATCTGGCGGCGGCCACCGGCCGGCCGGTGTAATAGCCTTGGTAGGATAGACAGCCTTTATTGCGTAAAAAGATCATTTGTTCCTGGGTTTCCACGCCTTCTGCAATCACATGTAGACCTAAGTTTTTAGCCATATTGATAATGGTCTCCACAATCACCGCGTCGTTGGGGTCGCTGGCGATGTCCCGGACGAAACTCTGATCGATCTTCAATTGGCTGATGGGCAGTTTTTTCAGGTAAGACAGCGATGAATAGCCGATACCGAAATCGTCGATCGAGGTTTTCACGCCTAGGGTTTGCAAGTCGCGCATTTTTTCCACGGTGTCGTCTATGTCACTGATGACGCAGCCTTCGGTCAGTTCGATGACCAGGCGCTCGGCGGGCAGTTCGGCGTCGATCAAAATGCGTTTTACTTGATCGACAAAATCGGCCTGGCGGAATTGCCGGGAACTGACGTTAACCGCCACATGATGAATGGCTAGATTCTGTTCGTCCCACACTTTAATTTGCCGACAGGCCTCGCGCATCACCCATTCGCCTATCGGCAAAATCAACTGGGTATCTTCGGCAATCGGGATAAATTCCGCCGGCGAAACCATGCCTTTTTCCGGATGTTGCCAGCGGATCAGCGCTTCGGCGCTGACCACTTTGCCGAGGTGATCGACCTGAGCCTGATAATGCAGTAAAAACTGCTTTTGTTTCAGCGCCTGACGAATCTCTTTTTCCAACGTCAAACGGCGGTCGGCGGTTTCCTGCATCGATGGACGGTAAAAACTGATGCCGTTACGGCCGCTTTCCTTGGCCCGGTACATTGCGGTGTCCGCTTGTTGAATGACCTCTTCCGGCTGCTCGGCTACCTCTGGAAACAAGGTAACGCCTATGCTGGTGGAAAAGTGATGTTCGCTGCCCTGTACCGTGAAAGGTTGATTGATGGTGTGCAGAATTTTTTCCGCCAGCATCGCCGCGTGACTGGTCGCTTGCGACAGTTGCGCATAGCGGCCCGGCACCATCACGATAAATTCGTCGCCGCCCAACCGACAAGCGGTGTCTTCGTCGCGGATAATCGACTTAAGACGTTGGGCAACCTGGATCAGCAATTCGTCGCCGACTTGATGTCCGCGCGAATCGTTAAGGGTTTTGAAATGATCCAAATCCAGAAAAAACAGCGAACCGTAATAGCTTTGGCGTTTGGCGGCGGCGATTTCCTGTTTCAACCTATCCAGCAGCAAACGCCGGTTCGGCAAGCCGGTCAGCGGGTCGTAAAATGCCAGTTCATGGATTTCCCGCTCGGCGGCTTTTTGCTCGCTGATGTCGGAAAAAATCGCTACATAATTAAGCAGGCGGCCCTGCTCGTCCCGGACGCCGGTAACGGTGAGCCATTCCGGAAATACGTCGCCGTTTTTGCGCCGATTCAAAATTTCGCCCTGCCATTGGTTATCCCTGTCCAAGGCCTGGATCAAGGCTTGAATAAATCCGGGGGCTTGATGAGCCGACGACAGAAAATCCGGCTGGCGGCCAATCACTTCCTCTGCGCTGTAGCCGGTGATTTTGTTAAAGGCGTTATTGACGCGCAAGATCGCCCCATCGGCATCGGTGACGATAATGGCCTCGTGCGACTGGAACGTGGTTGCGGCAATGCGGAGCTCGTTTTCCTGCTGTTTGCGGCGTTCGATCTCGGTATTCAGGGCCTGGTTGCTGCGCAACAAGTCGCGGGTTTTCAAAGCCACCAGATCTTCGATGCGGGCGGTGCGTCCGCTCATCAGCATTAAACCGAAGCTGGTCAGGCCGCAGAGCAAAAAGCTCCCGGAAAGCAGCCACCAAACCGTCCAGGAATGTTGTTGCGCATAAAACTCCGGCAGTGGTTTATATTCAAGCGTCCAGCTCCGGTCGGCAACCGCCAGCGATTGCCGTCTGGTTGGCGGAAAGTAATATTTTTTCGATTCAGCGCCTTCCGGAGTGCTGCGATATAACAGCTGGTCTTGATCATAGATGGCTACGGACAAACTTATGCTTTGCAGGCGTGTGGACAATTCCTGAATTTCGCTGCTTAACTTAAAAACGTTGGCGACCAATCCCAGAAAAAACTGCTGGCGCTGGGCGCTGGTGTTAAGTGATTTTCCTTTTAGATAAACCGGCGAATAAATGGCGAAGCAGGGTTGATTATCGTCGCAGACGATGCCGGCCGTCACCACCGTTTCGCCGGAATTAATCGCTTTGTGGATCGCCGCTAATAGCTGTTGGTTGCTGGCAACATCGAAACCTATGTTCCGCTGATTGCCGAAGGAGTAAGCAATGGGTAAATAAATGTTTCGCTTACCGGCCGGTATCAATTGATGATTGCGGTCGAGTTCGCGGATGGTGGTTTCCGTCTGTTGTTCGAATGCGCTACGGTCTTCGGCATTGACTCTGGGTATCCATTCCAATGCCTCCAACTCGGGATGTTTGGTGAAGATGGTATGGGCAAATAGCCTGAACTCGTTGGGATTGACCGATTCCGAGCTGTCGAACAAGGCTTTCAGCAACTGATTATTCAGAATGTCGTCGCCGAAATGTTCCTGGAGGTTGGTATGGGTCAGATTAATCTGATTTTCGAACAGCCCATTAATGCGTTGATTTTCCAGATTGCGGCTGTAGACAAAGGCGATGACCACCAACAACAGCGAAATCGATAAAGGATAGGCCACGAATTTTTGCCGCTGCCGCCAGATATGGCGTGGTGTACCGATAAACAACAGCAGCAAGGGCGCGAAGATCACCGTGCCTATCGCATCGCCTATCCACCAAGTACACCAGTTCAGGCCGAATTCTTCAGCATCGATGGTGTCGAAAATGTACAGAAAACTAGTGCCGACGCTAGCCGATATTAAGCTACTTGCAATCGCCAACAAGAAAAACCAGACGACATGCCGATCTTCCATCAACGGATTGTGTTTGCCTATCCAGCGGTTGATCAGGGCCGCACCGAGCAAAGGCTGGGCGATGGCGCCTACGCTGGCGGCGGAGCCTACCCAAATCGGGGTAAACCAATCCTCTGGGGTGGCCAGGTCCGCAAAAGCGTAAATTTGCGTGCCCAAGGTGCCGATGATCAGGCCCGGCAATATTCTGGGGCCGTAACCAAGCAACGCGGCCAGAGCTATACCCGCTGACGGCCAGATTGGGCTGGCATGGCTGGGCTGCATCGCCAGCAAATGCCCTAAATAGCCGCCGATAAAATAGGCAAGGGCCAAGGCGCTGTTGATTAGAAAAAGTCTAAAAGCTGTCGGCATGATTAAACAGGCGGACTCTGGTTTTCGCCGACGCTGGGCGAAGCAGTGGCTTTAATGATTTGCGGGTAACAGAACGCCATTCTCGACATCGATGGTAAATGCTTTGCCAAAACCGGCGACATATTGGCCACGCAAAGGGGTTAGCGCCAGTAAATGAAAATCCGCGAGTGAGCGCAAAACCGTAACTGTTTCGCCGAACCGGTCTTGCAGCATATCTAACAACTGGGCATATGCCGCCTGGGGTTTGTCGACTTCACCAACAGCACATTCGAATACCAAGCGACGTCTGGCAAACGGATTGACCGCTTCGGCCTCCGGTTCGATAAACATGATGGATGCCTGGCCTTGGCGCAGCATATTGCCGGTATGCCGGGCTAATTGGCTGACATAGATGTAATAAGTATTTTGGTATTCCAAAAACGGCGCATAACTGACTTCGGCTGTCCCTAGCTCGGAACTGCTGGCGATTATCAGGCTTTGGCTGTTGGCAATTAAAGTCCGGTAATCGGCGGCTAGCGGTTCGGCGCTCATGGTGTTGTGGTAGCTGTCAGTTGCGAGTGGCGGAAACAATCGACGGTGTGATCGTTGACCATGCCCACCGCCTGCATATAAGCATAGCAGATGGTTTTGCCGACAAACTTAAAGCCGCGCTTTTGCAGATTCTTGCTCATCCGTTCCGATTCCGGCGTGTAAGCCGGTAACTGGCTATGTTGCAGCCAACGGTTCTGCCGCGGCTCACCGCCGACGAAGCTCCATATGTATGAGTCAAAACTGCCGAACTCCTGCTGTACCCGTAAAAAAGCCTGAGCATTGTTTACCGCGGATTCAATTTTCAGGCGATTTTTGACGATGCCAGGGTTTTGCAATAACGACGCCAGTTTTTTGTGGTCATAAGCGGCGACCTTAACCGGATCAAAATGATCGAAAGCGGCGCGGTAAGCCTCGCGCTTGTCGAGTATGGTCCGCCAACTGAGCCCGGCTTGTGCGCCTTCCAATATTAGAAACTCGAACAACATCCGCTCGTCGTGTAGCGGCACGCCCCATTCGTGATCGTGATAATGCTCTTCGTTAGCGCTGCCCAGCGCCCACACGCATTTGCTGGGCATCAGTCTTTCTTCATCAGGTTTTTCAAATCGGCGAATGGGTTGAAGGTCGCTACCGGCGCCTTGCCGTCCGATGTGGCTTTGCCGCCGTAACGCACGTGCTCTTCGTAGCGTTGATGCTCGTTGTCGTGGCAGTAAAGGCACAACAACTCCCAGTTGCTGCCGTCGGGCGGATTGTGGTCGTGATCGTGGTTGACGTGATGTACGGTCAGTTCGCGCAGGTTTTTATGATCAAACTCCCTTGAGCAGCGTCCGCAAATCCAGGGATAAAGTTTTAACGCTTGCTCGCGGTAGCCTTTTTCCCGCTCTTCCTTGTAGCGTCGGGCTTCGGCGACGATGTGATAGGCTTTGTTATCCGACATGATGTCCTCCGTATATTAGCCGCCGGTGGCGTTCATGTGCCGCAAAATCACCGGCTGTTCGTGAATGTTAAATTCGTGTTTTTCGGGTTTGATTTGCATGGCTTCGACGATGGCTTGTTTCAACATAGCTTTGTCGCCAGGATGATCTCTGACCACCTCTTTCAGATCAACCGAATGTTCGTTGCCTAAGCAAAGCAATAAGCGGCCTTCGGCGGTCAGGCGCACCCGGTTGCAACTACTACAGAAGTTGGCGCTGTGCGGCGAGATAAAACCGACTTTGCTGTTACTGCCTGCCACCCGGTAATAAGCCGAAGGTCCGCCGGTCGAGTCGGTCACGGCTTCCAGCGTAAATTGCTGCTGCAAATCCTGTCTGATCAACTCGCTGGGATAAAAAGCGTCGCCGCGATGATGGTTGTCCACCGCGCCTAGCGGCATTTCTTCGATAAAGCTGATGTCGATGCCACGCTCGACAGCAAATTGCACCAGATCGCAGACTTCTTGATGATTGCGGTTTTTCAGAATCACCGCGTTGAGTTTGATGCTTTGGAAACCGGCCGTTCGGGCCTGTTCGATGCCTTTCAATACTTGTGCTAAATCGCCGGTGCGGGTCAGTTCCTTGAACTTGGCCGGGTCCAAGGTATCCAGGCTGATGTTGACGCGTTTCACGCCGGCGGCTTGTAAGTCATCGGCCATTTCGGCCAGATGTGAGCCGTTGCTGGTCAATACCAGTTCGTTCAGGCCAGGCACGCGTCCCAGGTTTTGCAGCAAGCCTAATGCGCCTTTGCGCACCAGCGGCTCGCCGCCGGTTATCCTGATTTTGCCCACGCCCAGCTCGACGAAGGTTTCGCAGATAAAACGGATTTCTTCCAGGCTGAGAATCTGGCTACGCGGCAGAAATGTCATATCTTCAGCCATGCAGTACACGCAGCGAAAATCGCAGCGGTCGGTAATCGATACCCGCAGGTAGTTGACCACTCTGCCGAAGCGGTCTATCAGTTGCAACGGTTTGCTAGGCGCCATTACATTCAAACAGAAAAATAAAAGAAGAAAATAGTAACACAGCGCCGCGCTGTGTTATTGCCGTTTGCTAAAAGAGTAGGGTTGAACTGACAAGTTCCTGTGACGGTTTTTACGTGACTATTCGTTGCCCAAGCGCCGCAGCAAAGCCAACACCGCCTCTTCTATCTGCGGCAATGCCTCGCTCGGATGGGCGTCTTCTATATCGTCTACCTGCCAGTATTCTACGCGTTCCACCCAGTCCGGGAAGCGGCTATGCAGCAAGGGTTGATGCTCGGTTTGCTTCAAGGCGACGATATGCCGGGCAACGGCCAAGTCCTCATTGGTCAGTGCAATCGGCGCGCGGATGGGCTCGATGGGAATCTCCCGCAAGGCCAAGCCATGCCGGGTGTGCGGTGAAATCGGCCCGGCATCGTCTTTCAGTAACTCGATAGCCAGCCCGCGCGAAAACGCCCGCCAGGGCAATGAGTAATCCGGTGCATGATGATTGAACAAATACTCGGCAAACCGGCTGCGGTAGTAGTTGCCGGTGCAGAGGAATAGGATTTGGGAGTGGGTGGTGCTCATAAAACTCCTTTTGGTTAGGCGGCTTAAAACGATTGCTTAAATTTGTGCAGAGGGTAAAAAAAAATTTTGTTTAAGCTATCATGGTGGTGATACCGTATATGGTATGCAAGAAATTATAATGGATACCAATGTTCTGTTTGCCGGTTTGTATTCCGCCAATGGCGCATCCTTTAAATTGCTGGAGCTTTTAGCAGGCGGGCAGCTACAAACAGCCATATCGACGCCGCTTTTGTTCGAGTATGAGGATGTTCTGAAACGCAACCGTTCCATGCTGCAACTGACCGATGCCGAAATAGATATAGTGTTGGATAACCTGTGCGGATTCAGTCGCCATCAAAAGGTGTATTTTTTATGGCGACCTTATTTGCCGGACCCGAAAGATGATTTGGTCTTGGAGTTGGCCGTTGCCGCCCGAGTAAACACCATTGTTACCCATAATTTAAAAGATTTTACTCGTATCGAAAAATTCGGCGTTGAAGCTATCACGCCAAAAACCTTGCTGGAGCGTTTACCATGAGTGCATTAAGTTTGAGATTGCCGGACTCCATACACCGCCATATCAAAGAGCTGGCGAGCAAGGAAGGTGTATCGATCAATCAATTTATTGCCAGTGCGGTTGCCGAAAAAGTTTCGGCCATCGCCACCGAAGACTACTTGCAGGCCCGTGCGGAACGTGCCGACAAAGCCGCTTTTCAGACCATTTTGGCTAAGGTGCCCAAGCGTGAGACCTTAGTTGGGGATGAGTTTTAGTGTTGGCGGGCAGCATAGGTCGATATAACTGTTTCGGTAGAAACTACTCGAACTCGGGCTGCTTGATTAGCTCGATGACTTATATCGGCTGGACTAATTTAGAAACTCTTCCAGCATCTTGATCCGTTTTTCCGTTAAATAGGTTTTCCAACTGGTGGCGCTGACTGCCGGGTATTTTATGCTGCCAAACTTCACCCAGGCATCGCGGTACTTGAGCCATTCCCGTTGGGTTTCCTTGATACTGTTTTGGTAGACAGTGCCCCAAGAGAAATTTTTGTCGCCAAGAATCTTTTTATAAATGGCATTTAGTTTGGCGTCGGCTTCCGCGAGCTGTTGGTCGTCAAAGTTTGGAGTATGGCCTTTTTCGAAGCTCTGTAGCGAAGCGAGAAAATCGTCTTGCAGCGAAGCCTCTTCGCCCACCGTCATGGCTAAATGGGCGGCTCCGCTGGCATCCACTTCTTTTTCCGAGCGAGTACTGAAAAAGCGATTGGCAGAGTGCTTAAGTCCATCCAAGGCTTTTTTCTCATTTTCGTTCCAGGATTTGACCATATTAGCCAGTTGCGCGGCTCTTTCTTGCTGCTGGACGCTTTCCTGATGCGATGAACAGAAGTTCATCATCATGCTGCTGGTAATGTCGTCACATAGGTCTATATCCTTTGCCTCCGCCCCCTGTTGTTTCATTTGTAGAAGGTGCTCAAGTCGGCCTTCGATCTCAGCGGGCGCGCCTTCGATCTCACAAGCCAGCTTAATGGCAAGATCGTAATTACGGGTGACGCCTTTGCCGTTGGCGTAAATCATCATCAGTGTCGCCGGGCCTTGGAACGGGCCCTCGGGGCCACGCCGCATTTCTTCATAAGCGCATGCACGGGCTTTTTGCCAATCCGCAGTTTGGCCTATCCCGTAGTAAAGCGCTTCGGAATTGCAGCCGGCGAGCGACTGAATAGTTTTGGCATCGGGTCTATCTTGCGTTGGAAATTCAATAGCTTTTACCTGCTCGCAAATTAGTTCCAGAGAAATCCGCGGCTCGGCGAAAGTTATCAGCGATACTTGGATTAGCAGCACAGACAGCAATAATTTTATCGGTTTCATGGCGTTACGAAGGATGTGGATGAAAAATGGGGCAATACATTAACCGGTAAACAGGCTTCGCTGTCAGGCACCCGGCTAGGAAGTCATTATTGCAGAGCTTTTATTTTTAGCTTAAGTTGACGGCATTGGTATAGCGCTAATTTAATCCAACAATTCCGAGATTTATTGTCCTCTATGAAGCCTTTTCTAAAGCCGACCATCAAGGCTGTGTTCGACGAGTATCCTCCGGAAATTCGCCGGAAAATGCTGGTGCTTCGCGAAGCGATCTTTGCTGTGGCGGCTAGCGAGGGTGTCGGACAACTTGAGGAAACCTTAAAGTGGGGCGAGCCTGCTTATATTACCGCCGAAACCGGATGTGGCAGTACGATCAGAATGGCGTGGAAAAAAGAAAGGCCGACCCAATATGCAATGTATTTCATCTGCACAACGAATTTGGTTGAGACGTTTCGGACGCTTTTTCCGCACCAGTTCATATACGAAGGTAATCGGGCGATTGTTTTTCAAGAAACGGAAGATGTCGATATGGATAGTCTCTCTATTTGTATCGCCGCAGCCTTGACCTATCATAGGAATAAGGGAAGAAAGCAACCTTAGGTGCGTAGTCGGCTTTAGGCTTCTCTGCCAAGGGTATTTTGCCCGGCGGTTGCGGATGGCAGGTGTCGTCGCAAAAACTCGCCAATCCGCTCTTCCACCCAATACTCCGGCCTAAGCAACGATCCACCCACAAACCCCACATGCCCGCCACCGGCGCAAATTTCCAATTGCACTTGATCGGACAGTTCGGCATTGGCCGGCAATACCCGCTCGGTCATGAACGGATCGTCCTTGGCTTGTAAGACCAAGGTGGGGACGCGGATGTGCTTTAAAAATTGCCGGGAACTGCTGCGCCGGTAGTAGTCGTGGGCGTCTTTAAAGCCGTGCAGGCCGGCGACGACTTTATCGTCGTATTGCCAGAAGGATTTGATGCCCGAGAGATCGCCTAGTTTTAGAATTCTGTCCGCTTGTTCGAGTTGACCGATGTGCTGTAAATGCCGGAGTTTTATGCGCATATACTGTTTCAGCTCGCGCAGCAGATAGTCGCGATAGAGTTTCGAGAAGCCACGATCCAGTTTGTCGGCGCATTCGTTCAATAGCAGCGGCACCGATACGGCTATCGCCGCCGATAACTCAAGCTTATCGCCTTGTTCGCCCAGCCATTTTAGTAACACGTTACCGCCCAGGGAAAAACCTATCGCCGCCATCGCTCGATTCGGAAAACGCCGGCGTAAGGTGTTATACAAAAAGTCGATGTCCTCGGTTTCGCCGGAATGGTAGCAACGCGCCAGCCGGTTCATCTCGCCGCTGCAACCGCGAAAATTCAGCGCCACGCTGGCAAAGTCGGCAGCGAGTAAACTGTGTTGCAAACCTTGGAGGTAACCGGAGCGGCTGCTACCGGCCAAACCATGTAACAGAATTACCAGCGGCCGGTCGTCATTGTCGATCCAGTCGATGTCCAGAAAGTCGCCGTCCGGCGTCTCCAGTCTCTCGCGGCGGACGCCATCTGGCGGCGTTATGCGTCGCAAAAAGGCCGGATAGATCGTCTGCAAATGCGGACTGTTCAGCCACCAGGCCGGGCGGAAGGCGTTGTGCATGCTTGTGGACCTGCTTTATAGTAGTTGTTAGGCGATAGTTGGAGAGGAATATACCTTTTGTGTCGCTAAACGCTAGCGCGAGTCTTTGCGGCGGCTGTTTCGCTGTCGCCTGTCTGAGGTTTTCCGGATTATTTCCAACCATGTTTCACTGTTCTTGATGAGTCGGCCAATTCCTATCCCCAAAACACCGGTCAAAGCTGTCCCGCCTAGCCGAGCAAAAACGGGTTCGGGGCGCAAGCCAGGCAAGCCGCGCCGCAAAACCAAGCCCTTGCGCAAACCAAATTGGTGGCTGATCGTTTTGGAAGGTTTGGCACTGATGATTGCTGCTGTGTTGGCGACGATGTTTGTGCTTGGCTACTCGGCCAGTTGGTTATCCGGTCCCGGTTTTTTTACCAGTTTGCTGCCGTTCGCGATTGGCGTGGTGATCTTGATGTTGGCAGCGGCCGCGCTATTGCTGGCGTGGTCGCGCTTGCGCGCTTGGTTGCATGGCCGGTTGGATTATTTGCCTGCCGCATTGGCAGTAGGGCTGGCCGCTTCGACCGGCTGGTTCGTGATGCACGGTGGCTACACCCAAGTCTTCACGCATTTTCGCACCTTGGTCGGCGGCAAGCAGGAAGCCGAAAAAGTCACCCTAGCCCATCAAGTGTACGCGGCGTATCGCCGCCACGGTGTCGGCGGCTTGCAAAAAATGATGCTGCGCGCCGATGCCTTTAATCCGGCGATAGTCGAGGCCGCCAAGGCATTTGATGTCGATGTCAATTTGCTGCAAGGCATCGCCGCGACCGAGTCCTCGTTTATGCCACGCGACAGTTTTGATGGCGGCAAAGGCTTGTTCCAGATTACCGCCGTGCCCAAAGCCATTACCCGCGAGGCAGCCGATGAGTTGGATGTGGCGGAAGTGCAAGTCAACGATCCCAGGCACAATGCGTTTGTCGCCGCCGCTACCTTTAAACATTATCTACAAGAAATGAACGGCGATTTGTTTTTAGGTTTACTGGCTTACAACATCGGGCCGCGCAACGGCGGTTTGCGTTTCATCATGCAGCAGTATGGCGCCACCGACTTTGTGACGATGCAGCCTTACTTGCAAACCTTGCCGCGCGATTATCCGATTCGGGTATTGTCCTATGCCCTGGCTTTCAAGCTTTATCAGCATGACGGCAAACTGCTGGCGTATGAAGAAGGCGATAACGCCATGCGGATTCAGCAGATGGGGATCCCGGGTTTGTAAGAATTCTGCCAAGTGTCAGCCTCTAGTGGCCACCCCTTACAGCCAGGAAAATTTGACTATGATGTCTTGTTGAATATGGCGAACCATGTGATGGAGCTTTTCCGATTTAACCGGGATATGTCTCAGCGGATCATGTTGGCGCAGTACGAATTCCTGAATGGCTTCATCGTTCCAGGTCTGATGGTTGTCATGCACCATACGTAGTACAGCATTCAATTTATTGGCGGTGTAAATCACATCGTCTTCGTTATCGTCATAATCCGAGTGGATCAAATCCTTTATCGCGTACTTAACTTGAGCAAGGGCATTATTTGCATCCAATGGTGTGGCTTGTCTCACGATTATTTCTCCGGCTTTCAGTTTGGGATGGCGATCACTATCACCTCAAGCCCTTAAATTAAACTTAATAAAACCGCTGATGAAAGAAGTGATGTCAAAACATGGATGAGGGCGACGAGTGCTGAGGTGCGTGGCGTTGATCAGCTACAAGATATTTATCGTCTGGATTGGACTCATAGGCTTCAACCTTTGGCTGGTCACAACGCATAACCGGCAATCCCGGGGTAATGCTGACTTTTCAGTCCAAAAGCATTTCGAACTGTTCAAGTGGTAACGGCTTGCTAAATAAATAGCCTTGAAAGTGTGTGCAGCCGTTGTCGATCAGAAACTGTTTTTGTTCCTCGGTTTCCACACCTTCGCCGATTACGTTCAGATTTAGCGTGCGAGCCATGGCAATGATAGTGCGCACAATTGCCTGATCACTGGCGTCTGTGGCAATGTCGCGTACAAAGGATTTATCGATCTTGAGTTGATGCAGCGGTAAACGCTTCAGATATTGCAGCGATGAGTAGCCGGTGCCAAAGTCATCCAATGAGAAGTAAACGCCTAGGGCATTCAATGCTGTCATTTTTTTGATGGTGTCTTCTATATCACCCAGTAACATACTTTCGGTCAATTCCAGTTTTAGCCGACCAGGCGCAATTGCATGACGTTGCACTACTGTCTCCACTTTGGCTACAAAGTTAGTTTGCTGGAATTGTTTGGCGCTGACATTGATGGACAGAACTAGATGCTTGGTTATCTCGTTTGCCTGCCATGCATTGATTAACTTACATGACGTTTCAAAGATCCATTGGCCGATGGGCAGAATCAGACCCGTCTCTTCTGCCAGTGAAATAAATTCATTTGGGAGTAGCAAGCCACGTTTCGGATGCTGCCAGCGAATCAAGGCTTCGGCACCATTAATATTCCCTAAATGATCGATTTGAGCCTGATAAAAAAGCGTGAATTGCTTATCCTCGATCGCATTGCGCACTTCCGACTCTAGGACGGCACGGGCGGAAATATTGTCCTGCATTTGTGGGTCGAAGAAGCAGATGCCGTTGCGCCCGGACTTTTTGGCTTGATACATGGCGATGTCTGCTTGTTTCAGCAGTTCGTCATTCGATTGTTGCTCTCGCCCATTGAAAAGGACGATACCAATACTAGGAGTATTCCTGTAGGGATGTTGGCCCAACTGATACGGCTCATTGAGTGCTGCCAGGATCTTATTGGCAATAAATTCAGTTTTTTCGGCCGCTTCCATGGCATGTTCGCTCAGATCTTCAAGCATGACAACGAACTCATCCCCGCCTAAACGGGCAACGGTGTCGCATTCTCGAACGCAGCTCGTAAGGCGCGTTGCCACCTGTTCAAGTAACAGGTCGCCAATGTCGTGACCCAAGGTATCATTCAAGGTTTTGAAATTATCGAGATCCAGAAACAGCAAGGAAGCGGTTTTTCCGTTGCGCATACTGGAATTGACGGCCTGTTTGAGCCGGTCGGAGAGCAGGCGACGATTGGGCAGGCCTGTGAGCGGATCGTAAAACGCTAGGTTTCTGATCTCGGTTTCTGCAGCTTTAATCTGGGTGATGTCGGTGAAAGTAGCCACGTAATTGGTCACCGTGCCTTTGCTGTCTTTCACTGCCGTAATGTTAAGGTATTCAGGAAAAACGTTCCCATCTTTTCGCCTGTTCCATATTTCACCTTCCCACATGCCCTGAGTATTGATGGATTTCCACATGGCATCGTAGAAACTTGCATCGTGCCTGCCTGATTTAAGTAGGCGAGGATTTTGGCCGATGACCTCTTCTTGGCTGTAGCCCGTGATTCTTGTAAAGGCGGAATTTACTCGTAAGATCAATTCATTGGCGTCCGAAACCAGCATGCATTGCTGCGAATCGAAGATGGTTGCAGCGATGCCAATCTCCCGCTCTGCGTTTTTACGATCAGTAATGTCTTCAACCATAGCCGTTAAATAATCCACTTCTTGATTGGGTTTGCGAACACATCCCGCTACCAATTTTGTGGGTATGATTTTGCCCGTCCTGCTTATAAAGCGTTTTTCTAAGCTATAGCCATCAATTTCATTCGCTAGTACTCTGTTGAATTGTTCTAAATCGGCAGCCAAGTCTTCTGGATGGGTTAACTGCGCCCAATTCATGCTTTGCAATTCTTGTTCCGAATACTCCAGCATGCGACACAAACAATTATTCACGCGAATCCAGCCTTGGTCGGGTGAGGTAATCGTCAAGCCCACCAGGTTTAATTCGTAAAAGGATCGAAGTTGTTGTTCTCGCTCATTCAAGCTGTCCAACATGACGTTAAACTGTTTGGCCAGTCTGGCGGCTTCATCAGTGCCGGAAAGTGCCACGCGCATATCGGCACTTCCGGTCTGCACGGCGTCAGCTACTTTTTGGATGGCATAAAGTCGACGGGTCAGAATACGGCTAGTCAGTGCGACTAACAACACACTCAAGCCGATGGCTGCCAGCACATAACTGAAGGCACTTTGTTTTATAGTGGCTAATTGGGAGGTGAAAGACTCAAGATTTAAGCCGATCCGGACCCAGCCCACATGCTTTTGGCCCAGTATGATGGGGGTGATGACGTCAAGCGATCTTGCGGTCCGTTTCAAAACAGGCTCAGCAATACCCTGAGGCAGGTCGTTCAGATAAAGGCCAATCTTGCTGGGGTCATTGTGGGCTAATATATGGCCCGACAGGTCAAGCACGATAACGTAAGTTAAATTGGGATACTTTGAGGCGCCCAGGACGATTTCTTGCAGGCCACTAAAATCGCGGGACATCACCCATACCGCCGAGGATGTTGCCAAACTGCTGGCAAGGGCGCTACCTTGTTCGTAATTGTGCGCCAACTCGAGTTTCTCTTGGCGTCTAGTCGTATCCCAGACGAATAGAGACATCATCATGGAAACAGTGATCGTCATGCCAACTATCAATTGCTTGCGGAGGTTGCCAAATAATAGATTTTTCAGTTTACCCATGATTATTGAAGCTCCACCGGGCGCACGTCTTTCTCAAAGCGCTTGATATAGTCAGCCACAACCGCGTAGCTGGCATCGTCGGCGGCCTGGAATCTGGCAGTGCCCATGTCTGAAAGGATGATTTTTCCCTCCGGCGACTGAGCCAAATCAAGCAGTGATTTTCTGACGTATTCGCGAACGCTTTCCGGCACATCATCCCGCACCATTACGGAATTATTAATCAGCGATGGGGTTTCCCAGATTAACTTGAGTTGTGCTGCTTCTGTTGGATGGTCTGTTTGAAATGATCGCCAGGGTGGCGGCCATGTGGCGCCCGCTGCAGAGTTACCCAGATAGACATTCATTATCGATGATTCCTGCGAACCAACGTAAATATTCTGAATGTCTCGATTAACATCGATGCCATGTGCATAAAGAAAATATTGCGGCATGATGGCGGCCGCCAATGCGGAGGGTGAAGGATAGCTCACAACCTTGCCTTTTAAATCGCTAGGTTTTTCAATCCTGCTGTCCCGCCGAACGATAAAGATACCTTTGAAGTCTTCTGCGCTGCCTGCCATTGCTATGACGTGGTATCCAACCTTCTGTGCCTGGAGGGTTTGCCAGGGATTGGGCAGCAAAAACGCGGGGCTACGTTCACGGAATTTTTGCTCGTAGGCTTGGTAATCGCGGGAGGCTTCCAGCTCCAATCGCACGCCCTGCAATTGGCTATTGAGATGGTCGATAAGAGGCTGATAGGTCTCGCTAAGCTTTTCAGGGTTATGCAGGGGATGAATGGCAAAGCGATAGATTGGCGCGTTCGGCTCCAAAGGGCTGCTGGAATATTGCAGGGGGGTGTCCTCGGGAATTTGTTGCTCACAAGCCGTCAATTGAAAAATGATAAATAGGCCTACAAGTGTCAGCAAAACATTCATATCTGTATACGTATTTGATCTTGATACTGGGTAAAAAATAAGGGCTAGAGAATTTCCCATATGCCATAGCTTGCTATGACAGCCATTTGCCTGATAGCCGGCAATCAAATGACGAATTCTTCTTTCAATTTACTATTTATTATTGGCTGCTTGCCAATCAATCATAGATGCAAGCTTTAAATTCCGAATTTCCTGGAGAGGAAATTTTTTTCAATTGGATGTGCGCAAATCATTTATTGCGAGTTCCCAACAGATAATCAAACCCCGGCCAGGTGACGCACCAGTTACCGGAGCCTGGTTGGGTATGATGTTGGTAGTGCCAGGGTAAATGCTGTTTAGCCCAGTCCGGATCGAGATGAGCCTTGCGATGCCGATGGTAATAAAGCGTCAACGAGCCGTACAAACCCATCACGAAAGCCGGCCAGTACCAAAGTATCGGCAGATGCGCCAATACAATCGCGGCCAACACCGCCAATTCCTTGGTTTGTGCATTCCAGGTCGAAAAGTCCAACTGGCGATAGCCGGGGTCCAGCATATGGTGTTTGGCGCATATCGCATGGTGCTCATACCAATGGTAGGCCCAGATGCTGCCCGGCTGTTTGCCTAAACGATGCAAGATGAATTTGTGCATTAGCCATTCGCCGAGATTGGCGTACAGCAGAGCTAATATAAGTTGCAGCGTCATTGAGAGCATGGATGTGTTTGTTCGACGGATGGCGAGGCGTTTATCTTCGCCCGGTTTACCGTATCCGGCATAGTTGTTTTAAGCGCAAGCTTTGCTCAGCAGCAAGTTGTCCTCGTTTTTAATTGGATTTTAATCAATTCCGCCCCGGCAAATTTCAAAAACTCTGCTAAAAATTAAAGCCATTATTTGATTGAGGCACGGAATTTAGCCGGTTAGTTTGCTGACTATCGCTTTTTCGATTTTTATAGGCGAATAGCTTCACAAAATCGACTTGCGTACAGTAGACCTATGTACTAGGCTATGCTACCGCTCAAGTAGGGGAGGAGAAATGGCTTCGTACCGGGGAGTAACCGGCGCGCTTTTGGCGTTGGAATCGTTCTTGACCAGCAGATTGCCTGCCGAGCTGAGCAGCGAGCCCACCAATGCCCAAGCAAAACTGTTGGGTAGCGCCGACATCGCCAATATCCTCACCGGCAACCTGCTGGGTATCTACCTGCACCGAATTACCATCGATCCGCACGGCCGGCAGCGCTCCTTTGCGCAGCGCGGCAGCGATCAAAGCGCTCCGCAGGCCGAGCTGCCAGTCAATCTGCATTTCCTGTTAATCGCCAACGCCGCCAGCGCCACCATCGAAGCCGACTTGCTGAGTTGGGCGATGGTCGAGCTCGCCAACCAATGTCAGCTCGACATCTCGCATATTCAAGACATCGACGACGAATGGGGCCAGGCCGAAGTGCTGAATATCGCCCCGGACGAGATGACTACCGAAGATTTGATGCGCATCTGGGATGTCTTCAAATCGCCTTACACCAGCACCGTACCCTATGTGGCGCGCACGGTGCGCTTGCGCTTGCAACGGCCGCGTTCGGAAGGACCGCCGGTTTCGACGCGGATATTTCCCGGAGGCACGGTATGAAAGCCGTCAAAGTTCTGGAAACTAATGTTCTTTACGCCAGCGACGTGATCTATTGGCTGGACGGCAGCAGCGCCGCACAGGAAGCGGATATGCGGCGGCTGAGCGAAGCCGTTGTTTTGCAACTCGATACCCGTCCCGCCGATCTGCAATTTTTACACACGCCAGGCAAAACGGCCTTGTGGCGGCGCTCGGCCGGCAAAACGGTGCAAGGCCCGCCCAGTGAGGCGGACAAGCTGCGTCCGGCAGAAGCAGCTTACGTCATTGCCGGCTCGGTGGCCGACAGTCAACGCCGCTATGTCCCGCGCCGCTTCGAGATTCAAGCCGGCAATGCCGCCGGGCACAGCGTAGTGCTTTATCCAACACCTTTCGGTACCAAACTCGGTCGCGGCGGCGGATTGCGCGGCACACTACGATTTGCCGGTAGTAATGCGCCGGCCGTTTGGGCGTTGCTGACACTGACTGTCAATCTGGGCGTCGGCGGCAATTTGATCTGCCGCGCCCAAGCCGACGCCAACGGCGATTTCATCATCGCGATGCACCGCTTGCCGCCCTTGCCGGAAGGGGTAACCGAGTACACCGCCACACTAAATATCCGCGCTCTTGCCGCTGCCAATGCCGCCGACGCTATCGATCCGGACGATCTAGTAGCGATGACACTGGGGGCGTTGAATACCGACAACAGCTTTGCCGCCGAGCTTGCCCTGGCCGTGGTGCCCGGCGAAATTGGTTTAATCCGGTCCTTTAATCGGGATCATCTCGCCGTTCAACCCAATTGAGTCAAACATGAGTTGAGTTCGTTCTTTAAACGCTGGTCCACATAAAAATTAAGGAGGGGAGCATGCCTGAATATCTTGCACCGGGTGTGTTTGTAGAAGAAGTTAGCTTTCGCGCCAAATCGATCGAAGGGGTGGGGACCAGCGTTGCGGCTGTGGTCGGTCCCACGCGTTTCGGGCCGTTGCGGGGTAATCCCGAAGTCGTGACTAGCTTTGGCGAATTCACCCGCATCTACGGCGATATCCAAGATCTCACTCTGGCTGGCGCAGCGGTTCTTAACCATACCGCTATTGCCGCGAAAGCCTTTTTCGACGGCGGTGGCAAACAGCTCTATGTGTCGCGGGTCGGCAATTTTCCGCAAAACGCGCCAGGTTTGTCCGCGCGTTCTGTGCCAAACGTGCTGAGCTTCAACAGCCGCTTTCCGGGAACGATGGGCGATTTCACGCTGGAAGTGCTGTGGCGCGATAGCGAAAACCTGCTAAAAACCGAGGCTACTTCGGCGCCCGCCGAAGGCGAAGAGGTGTTTCTGAATGCCACCGGCTTGACCAATGCGGTGCGCTCGGCTGGCATCGCCGCGCAATTTCCGGATGAACGTTTCCCTTTGAATGTTCGCGCATTGGTGCGACGCGAAGGCAATCATTTTGTCATCGTCGACAACCGCTGCGAACTGGATACCGCCGACGATGTCGCGGCGGGCGGCACTGCTTTGCGTCCAAACGGTCAGGCCGACGGCAGTCAGGGCGTATTGATGACGGCCGGCTTGGTGAACGGTCCCGGCGTTTCGGTGAGCTATACCCGGGTGTTTGCGAAAAACCCCAGCAGCGGCTCCTTGGCTAACGGCACGTCGGCGGTGTTAACCCTTAGCGCGGAAACCAATTTGTCGGTGTATACCGGCGCGGCGCATTGGGGCACTCTAACCGCGTTGCGCGGCACGCTGAATGCGGCCGGCAGCGAGTTTGTGGTGGACGGCGGCGGTTTGAATGCGGGTGTCAACGCCGACATCACCCTGCCTTTAGCGGCTTTGGCCGCTGCACCGAATACGGTGCGGGCGGTGGTGGTGCAGCGCAATTTCGATATTTCCGTGCATACCGGCGGCCGCGACGGTCCGGTGATTTACAGTTACGGCGATATTTCCAGCGCCCCCGACGCGAAAAACAGCCTCAGCGCAATGCTGCCTGTCGCTCCCGACAAACGTTACGACCAATTGACCAGTCCGGTCAGTTGTACCCTCAGTGCCGGGATTAGCGGGGCCGACGTGGTAGCAGCCTTGTACAGTCTGTTTGAAGCGGATGGTTTAAACCCCGGTCCGATGTCGGTCCAAGGTCCGCGCTATTTGATTAACCTGTCCGGCGGTAGTGATGGCAATCTACCTGTGGCTTTGCATTACGGCGGCGTGGAAGACGAGGTCAACGGCAGCAGCGGTTTCGTGGCCTTGGAAAATATCGAGGATGTGTCCATCGTAATGACCCCGGCCGCCGCAGCCGATGCCGTCAACCATCAAGCCATCGTCGCCGAAGTGCAAAAACACTGTCTGAAAATGCGTTATCGGGTCGGCATTGTCGATAGCCGCGACGGCATGGCGCTGTCGGAAATACGCGAGTTCCGTTCCAACTTCGACGATTCGCGGCTGGCACTGTACTACCCCTGGGTGGTCATCGCCGATCCGCGCGGTCTGCTCAGTACTATCAACGTGCCGCCGTCCGGCTTCGTCGCCGGCGTCTATGCCAACACCGATGTGCAGCGCGGCGTGCATAAACCGCCGGCCAACGAACCGGTGATCGGCGCCTTGCGTTTTGCCCAGGAAATCAACCGCTTCCAGCAGGAGTTGCTGAATCCCAACGGCATCAACTGTCTGCGATCATTTCCGGGACGCGGGCATCGGGTTTGGGGCGGGCGGACTTTGTCCAGCGATCCGGAATGGAAATACGTCAACGTCCGCCGCTACTTTTTGTACCTGGAACGCTCCATCGACAAATCCACGCAATGGGCGGTGTTCGAGCCCAACGGCGAGCGCTTGTGGGACAACATCCGCCAGACCGTGGAAAGCTTTTTATACAACGAATGGGTCAACGGGCGGCTGTTGGGTAGTGCTAAAACCGCTTATTTCGTGCGTTGCGACCGCAGCACGATGACCCAAAACGATCTGGACAACGGCCGCTTGGTCTGCGAAATCGGCGTGGCGGCTTTGAAGCCGGCCGAGTTTGTGATTTTCCGCATCGGCCAAAAAACCGCCGACGCCTGAACCCTGGACTGGAGATAAACCATGGCTACATATCGCGAAACGCCCTATGGGGTGTTCAATTATCTGGTCAACCTGGGCGACGGCAGCGAAGGCGAAGTGCAGGGCGGCTTTTCAGAAGTATCCGGGCTGAACGCCGAAGTGACGGTTGCGGAATACCGTAACGGCAACGAAGCGGTGAACTATGTGCGCAAGATTCCGGCCATCAACAAGGCCGGCGATGTGACGCTGAAGCGCGGCGTGATCGGCGCGGAAAACATTTATAACTGGCTGGAGCAAATTCGCGGCGGCGATGTGACCGCCAAGCGCGACGTGGTGATCAAGCTTAAAAACGAAGATCCCACCAGCGCCAGCGCTGTAGTCACCTGGAAACTGGTCAGGGCCATGCCGATCAAATGGACCGGGCCGACATTAACGGCCAAGGGCGGCAGCGATGTGGCGATGGAAGAGTTGGTGCTCTCTGTAGAAACCATCATCCAAAGCTAGGCGGAGCGACAGAGGATGGAATTGCTAGCGGGAGCGCGTATCGCCTTGACGCCACGGCCGGTCGAACGCCGGATCGCGGCGCTGGAGGCAGCCATGCTTGGTCATTGTCCGGGCCGAGTCAGGGTTGAGCGCCTGCTGCAATTGCCGGCGGCGCTGGCGGACATGCGCGCTGTTGGCTACGGCCAGGCGGTCGATGCCTTGTCGCCTGGTGCTGCCAGCGAACTTTACCATCTGCCGATACCCCTGCAATCCAGCGCCGAGTTTCACGACATTTTCCCGGATGCGCTCACCGCCACTACCGAATACGTCAGCCTATTGGCCGGCAATAAAGCCTGGTTAGGCTTGGCGGTTGACGATTTTTTCGCCAACGGCGGCGAAAAGCTGTGGGTGGTGCGGATACCTGAAAGTGCGGGGCAAGCCGGCTTTCTGCCGACTGATGCCACGCAATTGCACGATATTGCTACTCTCCAAGGCTTGGCCTGTGTGTTGGTGATTCCGGCTTTGGGCGTAGTCGGTTTTCCCGATTTGGAGCGTCTGCAAATACCACCGCGCTTGCCGGATATTCCCAGGGTACGCCTGGAAAACAACGATCCGCAGTTTCTGCCTTGCACGCAAAATTCCGATGACGATCACCGCGAACGCCGGTACAGCACCGAGTTAAGCGACATGCCGCCGCCTTGGCAATTGCCGCAGGTGCTGCGCGGCATGCTGCAATTCATCAGCAGTCATCGGCCGGATTTGCAATGTCTGTTCACCTTGCCGCTGTCCTACTCCGGCGAACTGGATAGCCCGGTACTCGACCCTGCGGCTTTGAGCGCACTTTCGGGGTATAAACAGCTTCCGGATAGCGCACAAGCGCTAAGGCATGTGCAGTTTTTGTTTCCCTATTTACGCGGACCGCGTTTTGCTTTGCATACCCCCGTTGGCTTGATCGCCGGTCAGCAGGCGGCGGTCGCGCGCCGCGACGGCCCTTGGCGCTCGATGGCGGCCAAGCCCTTAAACACTGATGCCTTGCCGTATCCGCGCTTGTCCATTGCTCAAACCCTGGTGTTACGCGATAAACCCGGTATCAGCGTTCTCAACTATCGCAATTCGTTTAGCGGTGGCGCGCAACTCAGCCTGGACGACGAACGCTTGGTGGTGCCAGCCCTGCCTGTCGCCGATTATCCGGTCGACCGCCAGCGTTACGATGGTTTTCGCTCGGCGGAAGTGATGCGCTTCCTGGGCTTTTTGCGTCGGCAATTGCAGGCCTTGGGTGAGCAATTAATCTTCAATCTGGATTACCGCGATCCCCGCCCGCGCTTGTTACTGGAACAGTTTTTTCGACGCTTGTACAGCCAGGGCGCCTTGCGCGGCGCGTCTGCCGAGCAAGCCTTTTCGATCAGCGAATCGATACCGCAGGAAGGGGCGATGCTCTTCGAGATCATGCTGGCGCCGGCGTTTCCGATCGACAAGCTGTTTCTGACCTTCGCCAATCTGAATGGCGAATGGCGCTCGGAGGTGGTCGATGGCTGAAATCAGCGAATTCGTCGCCTTCCGTTTCAAGGTCAATCTGTATAACAGCGATCAGAGCAGCCTGTTGTGCAGCGGCTATTTCAGTGAAGTGACCGGTTTCGAAGCAACGATGGAACCTAAGGTCATCAACGAAGGCGGTCATAATTGGGGCGAACATCACCGCTCCGGGCCGACCAAATTCGCGCCGATTATTTTGAAACGCGGTGTCACCGACATCAACGATTTATGGTCCTGGTTCGACATCACTACCAGCCAAGCCAACTACGGTTACCGGCTGAGCGGCGAGATTATCGTGTTCGGCAATCCCAGCGTCAGCGGCGGCAACGTCACCGATAATGCGGTGCTGGTCTGGAAACTCAGCGGGGTGTTGCCGACCAAATTCAAAGGCCCGGATTTGTCCGCCACCGCCAGCCAGGTAGCCATAGAAGAACTACATCTGGTGCATCAAGGTCTAGAATTGCAAAGGCCGGCTCCAACCAGCACGCAAGGCAGGGGCACGGCATGATAGCCATAGAACGCGGCAAACTGATCCCTGTCAACGGCGACAACGACAGTCCTGATCTGGATAACGCCATCGACGTGCAATTCAATCCGTCCAGCCTGAAAGTCAGTCTGTCGAACACCTTGAAAGAAAACGCCCGCAACGGCAATAGCCGCGCCGCACAGTTTGTCGATAAGAGCTCGTCCAACTTGACCATAGAACTGATTTTCGACACCACGTATATCGAAGCGCCCGGCGGCGGACAGGGCGGCGGGCAGACCGCCAGCAGTGCCGGCAGCAACAGCAGCTCCATGAAAGCCATCGAGCAGGGCTCGGACGTGCGGTTGGAGACCAAGAAAATCGCTGATACCTTTATTAAGCCGGTAGAAGACGGCAAAAAAATGAAGGCGCCTAAGCGCTGTTTATTTCAATGGGGGGCGTTTGAGTTTTTGGGCCTGGTGCAGAGCTTTGACGAAACCCTGGATTTCTTCTCGCCGGAAGGACGGCCGCTGCGCGCCACCGTGTCCTTAAAGCTCAGCGAAGACCGCTACCAATTCCGTAACCGTGCTGTGGAGCAAGCCGCCCGCAACACGCCCAGTCTTAGTTCGACCGGCGCCGGTCCGCAAGGCGGTTCCGGACAGAATGCCGCGCCGGTGCCAGGCGGCAGCGGCGAAGAGGCCGGTAACTGGCGGGACACCTCGCTGTTTAACGGCATAGAGTCACCCAGAATGCCGTCTCTATCGGTGGTGGCGGTGCCCAGCTTGAGTCTGAGCGCTTCGGTGGGGATTAGCGGCGGCGTGGGATTTGGGGTAAGTGCCGGTGTCAACATCAGCGGCGGTATCAGCGCCAATGTTTCGGCAAGCCTGACTGCCTCAGTCAGTGTCGGTGGCGGCGCTGTCGCCGGTTCGACCAATAGTGCCGGCGTGGCAAAAGCAGCGCCACAAGCGGTGCCGCCGGCAAGTCCGGCGTTTAAATTCGGCAATTCCGCTAGTTTGGGTACAGGCATAGAAGGGGCATTCAGCCCGGCTGGAAAAAAGGGCAGCTTGAATGCAACTAACATTCAGACAGGCAGCGTGCCGCTAAGAGTCGACACTGCGCAAACCGGGATTGGCGGCGTGCAAAACGAACAAGCGGTAACTGCGGTGACCGGAGGGAGACTCTTATCAACAGCCGCAGCTAACCAAGCCGGTTCGGCAACTGTGATTCGCAAAATCAGTGGCGTATCGGTAAGCAGTTTGTTAAAAGCCGCCGCCGACAGCGGCGTTGGTTTCGATTGAGCGGGAATTACAAATGCCGGTATTAATAGACGAAGTGATATTGGACGTGCAAGACGGCGTCACCGAATCCGCCGAGCAACAACCGGCTGCCCAGCAGACGCCGTTGTCGCCCGCGGAACTCGAATTGACGCAAATGTTGGAATTGACTCGGCAGCGGCAGGAGCGGTTGAGGATTGATTGAGAGGAGAAAGTTGAGAACATAGATTTTAATCCCCTCACCCTAGCCCTCTCCCGGAGGGGGAGGGGATTTGTAAAAGGGTTTTAGGAGACTTTGAGTTGCGGAAGCGGTTTCTTCCCGTATGCCGCGCCGAGCACCGGAGCTTTTGAACGGACAAATCGGCAGGATAGCCGATTTGCATGCGCAGCACCCGTGAGGGCGAGGTACAGGGACGTACCGAGTGAGCAGCCCGTAGGGGTGCGGCATGGATGCCGCACGTTGCCGAAGGGGCAGGAAGCCCCTTTCGGCAACCCCGTTCAAAAGCGAGGAGCGCAGGGGTAAGCGGCATCCGGGCCGCCTTTTCTTTGGATACTTTCTTTTGGCGGAGCAAAAGAAAGTATCGCGGTTGTCGGTCCGAGAACCGACATTAGAAAAACCGTCGCGATAGCGACTCATAATAATTAAACGACAACAATTAAAAACAACACTATGCCCGACACCGCCTTCACCAGCTCCCGCCCGACGATCAAAATCGACGGCGAACAACGCGATGACCTGCAACAGGCCTTGCTGGCGATGCAGGTTAATCTGCCGTTGCACGGCTGCGCGCATGCCGAATTGCAGTTGTCCAACTGGGGCAGGCCGGAAGGTGGGCAAGATCCCGACTTTACCTTGAACGATATTGCCTTAGGCGCCGGCGTCGAGATCGACATGGGCAGCGACACCCCGCAACACCTGTTCAGCGGCGAGATTACCGCCATCGAGGAAAGCTACGGTGAAGGCGCACCCAACATCGCACTGCTGTTGCAGGACAAACTACATCGACTGGCGCGCAGCCGGCATAACCGCAGTTTCGAGGATCAAAGCCCGGACGATTTGGTGCAAGCCATCGCCGGCGAGGCGGGCCTGCAAACGGATGCGTCACTATCTAATATCACCGCCACCTGGCATCAACTCAACGAAAGCGATCTGGCCTTTCTGCTGCGCATCGGCAACCGCTTTGATATAGCCGTGCGGCTGGACGGCAATACGCTGCGGGCCAAAGTTGAGGAAAGCGATCCTAACCCAGTCGAGCTCAGTGCCCAGGACAGCGCCTTGAAAGTACGCTTGATTGCCGATTTAAACCATCAACAGCTTAGCAGTCAGGCCAACGGCTATAACCTGGCTAGCGCCGAAGCGGTGGATTTTACGGCCGACACGATGACGCCGGGACCCAGCGGCACCAGTGCGGCGGCGGCTTTAGGCAAGCTGAGCTGGCCCGGCCCGGAAATTGTCCCGCAGCCGTTTCCCGGCACCAGCAGCGAAGCTGAAGCCTACGCCAAGGCCGCGTTCAAACGCCAAGCCAAACGCTTTATTCAAGGCGAGATTGTCTGCCAAGGTGAGGCGACTTTAAAACCTGGCCGGGAGATCGAGTTGGACGGCGTGTCGCCTCGCCTGAAAGGCCGCTACCAGATTGTGCATTGCGTGCATCGCTTCGATAACAACAGCGGTTTCGAAACGCATCTTAAAGTCAATAAAGGCGGGTGGCAGTCATGAACAGTCACGCCTTGGGCAATCTGCACAGTTTGCAACTCGGCCAAGTCACCGACAACGCCGACCCGGATAGCCGTGGCCGCATCAAGGTACGCTTGCTGGCGACGCAGATGGAAGTTTGGGCCGGCGTCGTCGCGCCCTCAGCCGGCCAGGGTTACGGCGCCAGTTTCGTGCCGCGTCTGGAAGAAATCGTGGTGTTGGCCTTCATCACCCCGGAAATGCCGCTGGTATTGGGTAGCGTCTGGGCCGGTAGCAGCAGCGTGCCGACCGAGGCCGATCCGCAGGAAGATCATTACGTAATCCGCACCCCGAAGGAAACGGTGTTGGATTTCGACGACGGTAACGGCCCGAAAGTGGAATTGCGTACCCGCTCCGGTTACAAGATTTCGATAGACGAAGCCGGCGGCGGGGAAATTGTTATCGAGCGCGCCGACCAGAGCGTCACCCTCAACAGCAGCGGCATCGCGGTGCGCAGCAGCGGCAGCGTCACGGTCGATGCCAGCACGGTCACCATTAACGCCAGCATGGTGACGGTGAATGCCAGTATGTCTAAATTTAGCGGCGTGGTGCAAGCCGATACGGTGATCGCCACTTCGGTGGTCGGCAGTTCTTACACGCCGGGCGCCGGCAACATTTGGTAAGGGATTATGAAAGTAGAGCAGACTCTGCATCGGATTAAATTGAAACCGCCGTTTTATCAGGAGGGCGGACAATGCGGCTTGCATCGTTATCTGGATGCGGAGTTTATTAATCGCTTCAAGCAGGACATGCAGCGCCGCCAGTTCGATTTGCCGCAGTTCAGCGCCTGGCAGCAGGAAGAGCGTCACAGCCGCCACGGCCAACAGCCGGTGTTACGGCTACCGCTGCATCGGGCCTTTCACATAGTCAGTTGCGAAGTGGTTTGCGACCGTTTCGGCGAGCCGGAGCTGGATCCGCAAAAAATCAGCTCGGCGGGCTTCGTAATTCGTCGGCTGAGCGGCGGTCGCGAGCAGGCCTGGATGCTGGAAGACGGTGAGGCCTTGGGCTGGCAGGACGCGCCCAGCGTAGCCGGCGATCCTGATTTGCATCGCCGGTTGTGCGCCAACGGTGTGCTGCACAAACGCGACGATCAGGCGGCCTACAGCGGCGAGGAAGTGCATCCCCTGCATGTGTTAAAAACCAGCGATGCCAACCGTAAAACCCACACGCTACTGTTCGGGTATCTGCCGCTGGGCGGTTTTTATTATCTGCGCGATGTCAGTCAGGCGTTTGATAGCGCCGACCAAGCGCAAACCGCCAGCATCGCGGAGGCGATGTTGCCGTGGCCGTTCGGTTATCGGCAGCCGCTGAATCAAACCTGGCTGGCCGAACACAGCAAACCCTTGGCGCAAGGTCTGCCTAGCAAAGCCTGTTTCGAATTGCTCAGAATGCTGGTCAACCGATATCACCTAGGCGAAGCCGGCATTGCCGAGAATGTCGCGCTGGAAAATAAATCCCAGCAGCTATGGTTGTACGACGAAGCCAAGTTTCCAGCCGGTTTGCAAGGCCAAGCCTATACGGAAACCAGCCAGGGCTTGTTCGCGCCTTATCGGCAACAAACCTTTAATAGCTATCTGCAAGCCTGCTTTGCGATGGGCGGCGATAACCCGCTGGTGCGCTGGCTGATTCAGCAAGAACAATTGATAGATGCGGTCGGCGGCTTGGACAAATTAGGAGCATTACCGGCTTTGCCGAATGCCAATGGCGTCGGCAGTCTGAATATGACCCTGTTGCTGCTGGCCGCCGATGCCCAGGAAATCCGCGTTTTGTTGGGCCAGCGCCTCAGCGATCAAGCTCTGAGTAAGGTCAAGGAAATTCCGTTGCCCAAGTTCGCGCAAAATGCCGGCGATGTCTATCAGGCGGTGGCCTTCGTCCGCGCCAAAAACGATCAGGGGCAAGAACAGATTCAATGGGCCAATGCCGACACCCGCAGCATTCAGTTCCGCGTCGCCGCGCCCTTCGATCCGGATGCCAGCCGACCGGCCTTGATCCAGATGCCGTCGTTGGCCGATCTGCGCCGCGGGCTCGTCAAAGGTGCGGCGATGATTACGCCGGCTGATACCTTCGATTTGATGAATAAATTGAAGTTGAACAAAGGCGCCAGCGAAGACACCGTAAAGGATACTTCCGGCCCGGATTTTGGCATTCAATGGATTTGTTCGTTTAGCTTGCCGGTGATTACGCTGGTGGCGATGATTTTGCTGATGATCATGATCTCGCTGCTGAACATCGTATTCTTCTGGCTGCCGTGGGTACGGATTTGCTTGCCGTTTCCAAAAATCAAAGGAGATTAAGGATGCGTACGCCGGTACCGGAAATTTTGAGTTGGCCCCTGGGAAATATCGACTCCGACGGGCGGCTGAGCTGGACCCGCGACGATCAAAGCATCCGCGAAGTGATGCTTAACATCCTGCTGACCCGGCCCGGCGAGCGTTTGCAACGGCCAAACTTCGGTGCCGGTTTATTAAACTTCGTGCATCAACCCAATAACGAAACCACCCGGCATTTGATCGCGGGTGTGGTGCGCAAATCGCTGGAGACCTGGGAGCCTAGAGTGGAAATCGACGAGGTGCAAGTGCAGGGCAGTCCGGCCAGCGTCGCCGATGTGCATATCAATATCCGCTACCGGCTGCGTAACAGTCAGCGTCCGGCGGAACTGGGATTCACGCTAAACCTGAGCCTGCCGGCTTGAGGCTGCAAGAGAGGCCGTTATGCCATTACCGGTACCGAATTTAGACGACAGACGCTTCGACGATTTGGTCGCCGAGGCCAAAGCCCGGCTGGCCAATCATTTGCCGGAGCTGACGCAGATTGCGCCGGGCGATCCTTTGCACAGCTTCGTCGATTTGTTCGCCTGGCTGACCGAAACTATTTTGTACCGCGCCAATTTAATCCCGGAGCGCCAGCGCCGGGTATTTTTGAATTTGCTGCAAATTCCGGTGCGCGCCGCTCGGCCTGCCAAAGGTATAGTCAGTATAGACGCCGGGCCGACCAGCGTGTTGCCGGCACCCTTGTTGTCTGACGGTAGTCAGCTTAGGGCCGGCAAACAGATCTTGACGGCGGTTGGCGAATTGCAACCCACCTGCCTGAGTTTGCAGGTGTTGATCAAGCAAAAGCTGGAGGCTAGCGAGCTGGCTGCGCTGGGTTTGACCTTGCAGGACTTACAGGAGCAGTACGGTTTGCGCAACGGTCAAAGGCCGGAACCGTTTCAACCGCGCCGTTTCGAGCCGGTTAAGGAAGTGCTGGATTTAACCGTTAGTCTGGATCGTAGCTTTTATCTGGCTTGCATCGCCCCGCGCCAATTGGAAGGCCAAATTGCCTTGCTGCGCAGCCATCTGGCCGGCATCGCCTTTAACATTGGCATCGCGCCGGCCGACAATGTGGATGGCGAAGCGATCAACGAATTGAATCCGCGCAAGCTGATCTGGGAGCTGGTTTCCACCGGCGAGGCCGGCGAAACGATTTATCTGCCGTTGGACGTGCTGGCCGACAGCTCCAAAGGCGGTCGGCAGACCGGCGTGGTGCGCTTGCGCTTACCGAAAAATCCGGCGCTGTTCCAGGCTTTCGTGCCCACCGATCCGATGTTCAGCGGTGTCGGCGATAGGCCACCGGAACTGGCCGATCAAGTCGAAGCCGGTCGGGTGGCGTTTTGGTTGCGCTTACGCTGTCCGGAATATCCCAACTTGCAACTGGGTTATTTGGCGCTGAACGCCGTTGATGTGCTTGCCCAAGGTTTGCAGCAGGATTTGCTGGTCGGCATGGGCACTGGTCAGCCCGATCAGGTGGTGGTATTGCCTGATCAGAATATCGAGGCGGCGACCTTGCAATTGGATGTCGAGGAAAACGGCGCCTGGGTGCGTTGGCAACAGGTGGCTTTTCTGGCGGGTCAAGCCGCCGATGCCAGGGTGTATCGGCTCAATCCGCAGTCCGGTTATGTGTATTTTGGCGACGGCACGACCGGGCGCCGGCCGCCGTCGGGCAGTCGGATTCGTATCGCGGCATATCTGTTTGGTGGCGGTAGTGCCGGCAATCTGCCCGCCGGCACCATCAAGGAAGTGGTCAACGGCAGCTCGCGCTATAAAATTCGCCATGAATGGCCTTTGCAAGGTGGTTTGGATGCGGAGACGGTCGAGCAGGCCGAAAAACGTATCCCGCAGTTTCTGACCCATCGCAACCGGGCGGTGACCCAGCAGGATTTCAAAATCATCACCGAGGCCAATCCGCTCAATCCGGTAGCCCGCGCTGAAGTATTGGTCGGTTTTCTGCCCGGCGCCAGCATCCGCGCGGCGCGCGACGGCGTGCCGGGCGTGGTCAGCGTGTTCGTGCTGCCGCCGGCCGAAACGGCGTTGGGCCACACGCCCAAACCCAACCAGGGCTTGTTGAAGGACGTGTTTGCCTATCTATTGCAGCGGACCATGGTCGGCACCGAGCTATATGTGTTAAGTCCGGAGTTCGTGCCGATTGCCGTCAGCGTGAAAGTGCAGGTGCGGGATATCGAAACCGAGCAACAAACCCTGCGCGATGTGCAGCAGACTTTGCTGGAATATCTGTGGCCCCTGGCGCCCGGTGGCGCGCGCGGCGCGGGTTGGCCTTTAGGCGGCGCGGTGCGTGCCAATGAATTACTGACCCAGGCTGCGCGGGTGGCCGGAGTGCAAGCCGTGAATGCCTTGAGCCTGTTTCAACGCGGCAGCAATGGCTGGCGCCGCTTGTCGGCCGATGAAACGATCAGCCTGACTAAATACCAGTTGCCCGAGCTGCTGGGCGTGCGCGCCGACAGCGGTTCCGGCACACCGGCCTTGCCGGACGGCATTGGTTTGCTGGAAGGCCAAACCCCGGACGACAGTCTGGGCGTGGCTGTACCGGTAATACCGGACATTTGTTGAGGGTGAGCGATGGACGTCAATAACACCCCGTATTTTTTACTGAAAGGCCAGGCCGACTTCGAGCAAGGCTCCAGTCATTTGAGCTGGAATACCGGTTTGCAGGCGCTGACGCTGGCACAAAACCAGGTCTTGCGCTTGCCAGCTGCCGATCCGGCGGTAGCCTTGCTAGCATGGCAGAACAGCGCGCCGCTGGCCTTGGACAGTTTTAATCAGATTGGCCGCTTGAGTGCCGACGACACTCGCGTCGAATTCAATAGCGGTCGCGGCTATCTGACTTTGCAGGACAATGAGTTGCGGGATGTCACTGCGCCGCAGGGCCGGTTTACCGATATGGCTTTCGCGGCGGTCGCGACCAGCGGCAAGCCGGGGTTCGGGCAGCCGGCCGGTGACGGTAGACTGGCCCTGCCGTTTAGCGATGGCAATAATCAGCATGGCTTGCTGCTGTTTCATCTGGCCCGGCGCTGGCAAACCTTTTGTGCATGGGGCAATGCCGAAGGCGAAGATGCTGAGTCGCAAATGCCGCTACGCGCCTGTGTCGATGCGGAACAACGGGTTTGGCTAATTTCGGCTACGGGTTTGATGTTATGCACTGGCGAGCCTCTGCCCTTGCCGTACACACCGCAACCGGTGCGCTTCGAACCCGAGCAAGCCAATCCGCATCCCTTAAACCGTATCTGGCAGCAAGCCTTGCCCGAAGGCTTGCAGGCTCTGGCGTTGTGTTGCGATTTGCAGCAGCTTTATATCTTGTGCCACGCCGGCGCCGGCGCGCAGGCCATACTGACCCGGCCTCTGTCGACGTTACCTGATGCGCCATTCAAATCCTACGCCTGTCCGGCGGAATTGCCGTTCGCTATTGATCTGGCTCTAGCTGCCGATTCTGCTTTGCAGGACAACGGCCGGCTGGCGGCTTTGGTGCCGCGCGCGGCTGACGACGTGAATTTCACGCAACGCGATTGCCCGGTATTAACGCTACATGGGGATAACGAAACCAACACCGGCCAAGCCCGCTTGCTGCACGAGCGTTATCCTATGCTGTCGCAAGCCGTGCCGCGTTTTGTGAGTAGCGCCGACGGCCAGTTGCGTTATCAAGCCGAGGCCGATGCGGATTTTCCTAAGATTGTGCCGCGCCCCAGAGAACTGCACGCCTTGCGCCGCCCGCAGTTTCATCTGGAAGGTACGGCCTTGCTGCACGAACTGGATTCCGGCCAAGTCGATACCCAATGGCACCGGCTGTATCTGGATGCCTGCATCCCTCCCGGCTGCGACATTCAGATTGCGGTGCGGGTATTTGCCAGCAGGCAGGCGGTTCGGCCCAAGCCTATCGAGCAACCCGCGCCGTTATGGAACCCGTTGCCGTCCGAATTGCCGTTCGCGCCCAGCTTGGCCGGGCAGCAAGCCGGTACTAGCGGTTTGTTCGAAATTTTGTTGCAACAACCGACGGGGCTGGTGCGGCAATTGCGCGGACGTTATCTACAAATTCAAGTGACCTTGCGCGGCGACGGCCGGCAAAGTCCGGCATTGCATGCCATCAGAGTCTATTACCCGCGGTTTTCCTATCAGGAAGCCTATTTTCCGGAATTTTACCGGCAGGAGCTCAGTTATGACCCGGCCCAAGCCGTCGGTCCGGCCAATGGCGCCGATGTCCGCGAGCGCTTGCTGGCGGCCTTCGAAGGCGTTTTAACGCCGCTGGAAGGCCGTATCGCCGCCAGCGAGCAATTGCTTGCTCCAGAGGCGACGCCCGCCGCTAATCTGCCCTGGCTGGCCGAGGCGGTGGGCGGCCGCCTGCCAAGCCACTGGCCGGAAGGCCGTCAGCGGCGCTGGTTGCGGGACTTGACCTTGATTCAACAATACAAAGGCACGCTGGCGGCGTTGAATCTTGCCTTGGACATCGTCAGCGACGGCGGTGTGCAGCGAGGCGAAATCGTGGTTTTAGAGAATTTCCGCTTGCGGCGGACCATGGCGACGATACTGGGCATAGACATGGATGACGGCGATCATCCTTTAACTTTAGGCACCGGCATGAGCGGCAACAGCATCGTCGGCGACAGCTTGATTCTGTCGGAAAGCGATGCCCGGCAATTTCTGGCTTTGTTCGCCCCGGAGTTGGCGACAGTTGACGAGGCGGCGCAGGTCAAAGCGTTTTTCGAGGAATACGCGCACCAAGTCAGCATCTTGCTGCACGGGCGGGCGGTGAGTTTGCGGACTGCTGTGGAAGACATTTTGACGGAACAACTACCGGCGCATTTGCAATACCGGATTATCGAAACCGAACATCCTTTCGTGCTGGGTATTGCGCCGTTGCTGGGCATGGATACCTTCATAGAGACCGCGCCGCCGTTCCGCCGCGTGACGCTGGACGACACTTATCTGGGCCGCGAGGGGATCTTGAAAAACCCGGCGGCGTTTTCACCGGAGGATATCAATGCGCAGGCATAGCGGTTTTATTGGTTTGGTTAACAACCCGGCCCTGTTTATCACAGTGCTTCCGTTTGGGCTGAGTCCTTCGACTGGCACGGCGCAACCGGCTTGTCTGATTCCGGTTCCTGTCAGCGGCAGGGGAAGAAGCTCCCTCTCCTCGCGGGAGAGGGTTGGGGTGAGGGGGATCGATCAATGTGATCTAACTGTTTTTAGGCCCTCACCCTATCCTCTCCCGAAGGGCGAGGGGATTTATGCTGCCGGATACCGAGATTTTGGCATTTCCTATTGGGCACCACACACGGAGGCCGCATGGATACCCTAGACGATTTCACCACGTTGGAACAGGATGCTACTTTGGCAGAGCCCCTGCGCCGCGTCGCTTACGAGGCCGGGATGATGCTGGGTCTGGAAGCCACCCGCGACGAGCAGGCTTACCATCGCCGCCGCCTGACGCGGCATCAATATTGGTTGCAAGGTTACGGCACGCTAGCGGGCATGGCGGTCAGCATGGCACCCATGACGCATCCCAACAATACCGACAATCTGACGGTGCGCCTGCTGGTGAGTCCCGGCATTGGTATCGATGGCCTGGGCCGCGAGGTGTTGATTCACGAGCCTTATTGCATCAATCTCGGCGACTGGCTGGCGGCGCAATCCGAAAGTCATCTGCGCGAAGGTTACAGCGATGCCGATAATCTGCTCTGGCTGAAAATCTGCGTGCGGCAAAAAGACTGCCCGGTGGCGATGCAGCCGGTGCTGGCGCGCAAGCTGAATCTCAGTACCGACGCGGTGCAACCCAGTCGCACTGCCGACAGTGTGCGTCTGGAATTGATTCCGCAATTGCCGCCGCCAGCGGCAGACGATGATTATCAACCCTGGGCTTGCCATCAGGAGCTGCCGACGGCGATGCCGACACTGTCGGCCGCCGAACAGGCCTTGTTGCAGCAAGTGCAAAACGATAACTCTCAGGCCGGTGCGCAACTGGCGCTGCATGCCCGTTTGCTGCACGCGCTGGTGGATGGCAACGGCGTTAATCCCCAACAACTGCAAGACGAGTTGGAGGAGGGCGCCCGCTTGCTGCTGGCCAGGATTAGCATCAGCGTCGCCGACATCAACGCCATTCTGGTCAACCCGCAATTAATCTCGATCAACAACTTGGTGCGGCCGTTCCTGGCCACCGCCAGCCAATTGGCCTGGCTGGCGCGCCAGCCCTGATCATGGAGGGACTATGAGCGAAATTTTATTTCAACCTCTCGGTAATCCGATTGCCGCCGGGCTGGCGCTGGATCAGGTCGCCGACATCGACCCGCGTCTGACCCGCAGCCATTATTTCGACGGCCGCTTACTGACCGCCGAAGACCTGACCCGCGATCAAGTCTATCTGGATCAGCGCTTGCGCGAACTCGGCCGCGTGCTGGGTAGCGGCATCGTCGCCGGTTTGGCATTGAGCTTTGACCGCTTCACCGGTTTGCTTACGCTGGAGCCGGGTTTGGCAATGACGCCAGCCGGCCGGGTGCTGGAGCTGGGTAGTCGGCTGATCGTCAATCTGCGCGACCGGGCCTTGATCAGTGGGCTAAACGACGGCAATTTCTCCAACTTGAACCGGGGTTTGTATGCTGTAGTGCTGCGCTATGTCGATGTCGGCACCGACATCGCCGAGGTGTTCCCGAAAGATTTGAGCGCCAAACGCGGGTTTCAATTTGCGATGATTACCGAGTCGGTGCAGATGGGCCTAGTGCCCTTGCCGATTCCGCTGCCGCAACAAAGTCCGTTGCAGATACGCGCACGCCTGATGCGCGAGTTGCTTGGCGACGATCAACTGCATGGTTTATTGCCGGAGGACGCCGTGGCCTTGGGCTTGGTGGCGATTCAAGAAGGCGCGCCGCAATGGCTGGACGCACAATTGCTGCGGCATCCCTTGCGCGCCGAGCCGGGCATAGACTCATTGCAAAGCGATTTGTCGCGGCAATACGAGTCCTTACTAGCCGACATCTTGAGTAACCGCCGCAGCGGTGGTTTGACCGGTGATTTTCATGCCAGCGATTACTTTTCCCTGTTGCCGCCGGTCGGCAGTTTACCGAAGGAAGCGGTCGATCCGGTCAATGGTCGGCAAGGCTATTTTCCGGAAAACTACCAGGTTGCGATTGCGCCGTTACGGCAATCCGACCTGGAACAGCTCCGCGCCGAATCCCTGGCCTTGCCGCCCATCGATTTAAGCAACGGTGAGCCGGTGGACATCGTCGTGCTGGTGCCGCTGTCCAATCTGGATTACGGTCATTACGCCGCGCAACTGGAGCGCAATTTTGACCCGAACAAACGCCTGCTGCCGCAACTGGATTTGCTGCGCTTGAAACTCTATCCCGTAAGGCCGGTGCACGCGCTGGACACCGATCAGGCCGCGTGGCAAGCCATCTGGGACCGCTTCGGCAGCAACGCGCCGCTGTATGTGCGCCGGCCCAGTCGTGCGGCGGAAACTTCGATCAGCGGTATCGTGTTAGCGCTAGGAACTTCTTTGCCGGCACCGCCTGAAGTAGTGGGAGGCCCAGCCGACGGCGGCGGCTTGATCGATGACGAGGACAGCGTGTTTTTGAAACGGGTCAATTATCCGATGTTGGCTGAACTTCGCGTTCCCACCGACGATGCCGGCCGCGCCGCATTGGCGACTTTGGTGGAGTCTTTCACTGAATCGGCATTGGTTGCCGCCAGCCAACGCATCCTGCTATTGGTGGAACGCCAATACGACCCGGTAATCTGGCAATCCCTGCAACAACTGGCTGCTGCTAACAATCTGGATGCATTTTTGGCTGTATTGCGAGCCAAGCCAGTCAACCAGACAACCCGCGAATTGGTTGTTGCAGGTGGTGCGGCGTTGGGTTTGGAGAATGGTTTAATCGGGCAATGGGCGGCGTTGTTGCCGTGATGGGGAGTTTGAGAAACGTTTAGTTGCTTTGCCACGCTTTAAGAAGATGTGGAAATTGGCGGTTTTAAATCCCCTCACCCTAGCCCTCTCCCGGAGGGAGAGGGGATTGTTTCGACTTTTGATGAGTACTCAATAGCTTCGAGTTGGAGACGGGATTTATCCCGTATGCCGCGCCGAGCACCGGAGCTTTTGAACGGATTAGCCCGAAGGGGCGATGCAGGGATGCATCGCGTTGACGAAGGGGCAGGAGCCCCTTTCGGCAACCCCGTTCAAAAGCTTCGGCGCGCAGGGAGCAAGCGGCATCCGGGTGTCTTTTCTTTTGGATACTTTTCTTTGGACAAGCAAAGAAAAGTATCTCGGCTGTCGGTCCGAGAACCGACATTAGAAACATCCGTCGCGCTAGCGACACAATAAAAGCTGTTCCAGGTCGGGGAAGGTTTATGCAAACAAAATTTCCCCAACAGATATGGAAAGAAGAGTAAGGAGTAGCCATCATGTCCATGATCCTGCTGCATAACCCAATCGCCAGCTCCCGCAGCTTGCAGAGGGTGCACATGTTTCCCGGCCGGCATTTGGGCGAGGAAGAATTCGACCGCGAGCAGGCGTATGCCGATGCGCGCCTGGCTACTGTTTTACAGAGCAGAACCGCCGGTATCGTCCATGGCCTGGATTTACAATTGGGACCGAACGGTCTATCCGAACCCGGTTTTAGCGTCAGCGCCGGCTTGGCTTTGGCCGCCAATGGCCAGGCTTTGGGTTTGTATTATCCGCTACGCGCCGAGTGGCAGGATTTGATCGACGCCTACCTAATCCGCAACCAGGTCACCAGCGCGGTCGGCGTTTATTATCTAATGCTGACGCGCGGCGACCGGCAAATCGACGGACCGGGCGTCGATCCTTGCCAGCGTACCGAACTGGACCCGACCCGCGATACCCAGCGGGTATTGGCCGGTAGTCTGGCCTTGCAGCGCATTAATATCAGCGACGCCGCCGTCAACACCTGGCCGCGCGAACGCATCGAAAACTGGGTGGCCGCCGACCGGGTCGATGCCGGATTCATGGCCAAGTTAGGCCATGCCGTGCCGCTGGCCTTGCTGGCAGTGGTGAGCAACGAGGATGCCAGCTACCGAATCGCCTGGCTGTCGCAAGAAGCCGGCCGCTACGAAGCCGTGTCGAACAGCGGTTACCGGGTTTTACTGAATCAAACCGGCGTGGCGATGCGCCGAGTCATGCAAGCGGCAGGATTGCCGGCTAATGCTGAAATTCCGTTGCCGCAATTTCTACAAGACAATCTGCATCTGGATTTCTTGCCGGCCGCCGGTCAGTTGCCGTTGGACTGGCTGCAAAGTCCAGCAGAGCCCGCGCCGAATCTGCTTTGGCTGCCCACGCATCTGGGCATAGACATGGTGCCGGTGCCGGAAGACGCGGTGATCGAATTGTTAAACGGCCATATCGCTCGGCGAGTAATCGATCTGCGCCAGCCTGCCGGCGACAAGATTCGCTTGCTGTTGGCGGTGAACGAGCCGGATTATCGGCCTAATTTATTGGACATTCCGCAAACCGACAGCGTGCTGGAAAGCGACATTTTCCGGTTTTACATGCGTGCTTACGAGGCTTGGCGCAAGTGGCGGCAACAATTCGATGCGCTGTATTTTGTTGAACCGTCCAACACCCCGCCTTTGGCTGGCGGCATAGGCGTGACAGAACACGCGGTACTCGATCCGGCGCAATTCAAAAACCTGGATTTGCCCAAGCCGGAAATGCCGCCGGCCTTGCCGTTGACGATTTTCGAGAAAGTCATCGCCCGCGCCAACAGCGAACAACAAGATCCGCAAAATCCCGGTACGCCTTATCCCTACAGCAAGGGCGTGCCTGCCTTACCCAATTTTTATAGTAACTGGCTGGGCGCAGACGGCAATCCGCCGCCGGTCGCCACGCCCAGCGACGACGGCTTGGTGGTGCAATATGCGGTGGCCTTGGTGGAACTGGAAGCTATTGAAAACCAGATTCGAGCCATACGCAGCCGGGTCGAGAAAACCCGCGACTTTTTATTGTTACAACGTCAGCAACTGGATTCGCAAACCGTGGCCTTGGCCGCGCTGGCCGGCGGCGTGGCCGGCGACGGTACCGGCTTACAGGTCGCGCGCTGGTTGCCGTACGCCAATCTCAACGCTACCGAAATTCCCAATAATGTCGAAAAAGCCGTCAGCACGGAAAGTGTGGTCAGCAATGCGCCTAAAGCCGTTTTTGCCACCGCGTCCGCGGGCCTATTCAACAGCGCGATCAGGCAGATGGCTGCGCCGAAAATCAGCGCCAGTAGTGCCTTGAGCAACAATCTTTTGAGCAACGCGCTGGCGTCCACGTCATCGGTGTCCAAGTCGGCGTTTTTATTGACCAGCAAGCCGCAAACCTATTCGGCGTTTGAATTGGGCATCAACAAAAACCGCCTGGATATGTTGTCGCGCATTACCAAGGAAGCGGTCAGTAAGCCGGCCTTCGAAGCCAAGGAATATCGGTTCGGGGTGATCGATCATATCAGCCCGGAAATCAACGAATACGCCAAGGCCTATTACGGGATGAAGGAATTGCTGGCTACGCTTACCGATCTGTTCGACCCAACCGACGCCGCGACCTTGCGCAAGCAGATGGAAAAAATCGGCGTGGTGGAAGACGATCAGGCCGGCGCCAATGCCAGCAACCCGTTCGAGCGCAGCGGCAAACTGGAGTCTCCGGCGGTGCTGGATAATCTGGCCGACAAAAACGCCCCGAACAATCCGCAGCGTTCCAGCCTGTTGAAGACCCAATATCGCTATCATGCCTTGTTCAAAGCCGGGCGGATTTTGACGCAATGGATTGCGATTTTCGAGGCGCGTTACAACAATATCGAACGCAAACTGCAAGGCAAATTACGCGAACAAGCCAATAAACTAGCGCAGATCGACAAATTGGCCGGGCTGATCCGGGTGGCGCGGGAAACCCTGGAAGGTATGGACAGATTCCGCGTCGAACAGCTCGGCGACTACGGAGTCGCGCAGCGCTTGCTGGAAGAAGACTGGCGGCAAGTATGGGCTCTGAACAACGAACGCACGCGAATTTTGACCAAAGCCTTGCGCGGCTTGTATTACGTCAGAGTACGCGGCACGCCGGTCAGCGCCGCCTTGGCGGACCCGTTGGCTTTGCGTTACGGCAGCAGTAGGGACATCGTCCCCGGCTGCGATTGGGAAGAGGAAGTGGATTTGCCGGCGGCGCTGGATCCGTTTTTCGCGGCGATCTGCGAGATTCCGATGGACGACTGGGCCGGCTTAAAACCCTTGCGGCCCAGGCTGCCGCCGTTTCAACAATTCGATTATCTGGGGCAATTGCGCCAGGCCCGCTTCAAAGCCAGACCCGCCAGCCTGCTGACGCCGGCGAATACCGATACCTTGCAGGCCCGCCTGCAAACCGTGCACCTGCAAACCCAGATCGTGATGCAGCAGTGGGCGAGTTTCAGTTTGCCGGCTTTTACCGTCAGCAGTTTGCAAACCCAGGCCGCAGCCGCCAAGGTGTTGGCTTTGGAAGATCTGGCCGGCGTCGCTGGACCGCTACGCAAACCCGCCCACGAATTGCGCGAGCAGCTGGAGCATTGCCAGTCTTGTTTGCTGGAAAAACTCAATCTGCTGCCGCCGTCCTTGCGTTTGCAATGGGGGCAACTGGCCGAGGACGATCAGATTCGCGTCGAAGATGTGTCGTGGTGGCCGGGTATGGATAGAGCGGAAGCCGACGATTTCAATGCCGCGCGCACGGTGTCGGAATTGATTGCCTGGTGGTTTCGGCAATTGGACCGCGATGCCTCCGCTGCCAGTCGCAGCGCCATGCGCAATATGATCCGGGCGGTGCTGATTCATGCCTCGCTGGGCGATCCGCAGGAAATCATTCGCGGCAATGTGCATGTGCCGCCGCGCTTGGCGGCTATCGGAGAGCGTTTGCAGGTCAAACTAAACCGGCCGCCGTTGCCGGGTACCCGGCTGCAATTGCTGGATACCGAACAACGCGTGGTCGCGGTGCTGGCGGTGGAAGATCACAGTCCGCAAAGCACCCAGGTCACCATCGTCGATATACTGCAATGCGGCGTGAAGATTAACACCCGATTTAGCGTGGTGGCGAATAAGCTGACGCAGCAGCGCTTGTAACTTGACGATATGAGCACCCTGGCCGCCGATACCGTTGCGATACACCGTCTGACCGTCCGGGCCGGACAGCAGCGGGCGGCGGATAGCTTACGCGACAGTTTGCAAAGTGCAGATTGGCCGCACACCGAGCGCGACAGCTGGGTTTTTATCCGCCGCCTGCAAGTCAGCGGTGCAGCGCGACAACTGCCTAGGCAGTTGCTTGAGCAAACCCGGCAATATTTAACGCAAAGCAATAATCCTGAACAGGTGATGCGCTTTGCCAGCTTGGCCGAGTTACTGGCGGCCTTGCTGGCGGATTTGCTGCGCGGCCGCGCCGGTTTTAAGTGGTATTGGCGGCGGTGGACGCATTGGTTTGATTTGCCGGTGTCGCGAGCCATATCCGGCATATTGTCGGAACATCTGGCCTTGCTGCCGTCAGTTACTGCGCGGTTGGCGCAACGGGGTGGCTTAGCCGCCGTCTGGTTGAGTCTGAACGACAGCGATGCTCGACAATTGGCGGTTGAACTAGCGGGGCTGAGCGGTTTTCGGTTGCCATCTAGTCTGGAAATAGCCGAGCTGCTTGGCTCTGAAATCGATGGCACAGAAAGGTCACATCCCTTGGCTGCCGGAGCTCAGGCTTGGGTTGAACAACTGTATCGGCGGCCCGGATTCTTGGCGCAATGGCGAACGCTGTTGCAAGAGCTGAAAGTCAGCGATGGCCGTTATCAATTGGCCTTGTTGCTGATCGGTCAGGAAGCGGCGCCGTTGCTGTTGCAACAACAGCCGGCTAAGGTGCTGGCGTTTTTATCCAGCTGTTTTGCGTCTCCGCTACAAGTTAAGCCAAAGCACGCGATTGCTGAGTTATCGTTGCCAGTCTTGGTTGATACGATCCAGGGAGCGGTTCAGCCCCAGCAAGCTAAACCCCTTCCGCAAGCGCCGCCGGCTAGCCAAGCCGGCCAGACGCAAGCGCAGGCAGATGTAAAGTTAAAGTCCAATGTCGGTGTCGAAAACCAAACGCCTTTGTCGTCCGATGTTCGGCGCTATATCGCGCAAAACAACAAAAATGTCCGGCAACAACCTTCGCAAGCCCCCATTGCGGCAGACGCGTCATTTGCCGATTCTTCTATCCGCGCCTTGGAGCCTCAACAAAGTCTGAAACCCAAGCTAGCCATGGAACGCCCGGAATTTGCCGAATTCCTTACCCAGCAAGGCGGCTTGCTGTATTTACTAAATATGCTCAACCGGCCAGAAATGCGCGGCTTGATGCTGGAACATGCCGAAACATTGCCTAGCGGCTGGGCCTGGTTGTATCGGTTGGGGCAAGAATTGCAGTTGGAAGAGGACGACGCGCTGGTCGATTTCATCGCGCTGCAATTGGGTCTGGATGATAGCGCCGAACTGGTCCAATTGCCGCCATTGCCGGCCCGCGCACAGGTGTTGAGTCTGGCCGAGCGCTGGTATGGCAAGACCGGCGTTTGGCAGCCTGAGTTGTTGGCGCTTGCCGGGCAAATTCACTACAGCCCCAGCCATATCGATTTGTACGCGCCGATGTCGGCGATCCGATTGCCGGTGCGTCTGGCCGGGCTGGACATCAATCCGGGCTGGCTGCCGTGGCTGGGCCGAGTCGTGAGTTTTCATTATGACTAAGCCGCCGCAGCCCTTTGCCGAATCGCTAAATCTACAAACGCCTGGCCGGCAGCAACCGCTGGCGGCCTTGGTGCGTGTTGGTTTGGCCGAGTTCTGGGAACGGATGATGCCGGGCGACACCGAGCTGTCCGAGCAATTGCGTCAGCAAGCCGCCCGGCAGTTAAACGTGGAAGTTCTGCCGAGTTGGATACAAATGCGCGAACACGCAGCATCCCAGATACGGGCCTTGCCCGGTCCCTTTGGTCAGTGGTTGCACGAACAACATATTGGCTTGCCGCAAGCCTTTTTGTTGGCCTTGGTCGGCAGCGCCGAGACTGACTATCTGGTGACCCTGACGCTCAGCGAGTTGCAGGCGCCCAATCCCGGCAACCGTTTGGCCGTGCATTTGGCGCTAACGATGCTGGACGAATTATTCGGCGCCGGTACGCTGGATGCGCTGGATTTGCATGCTACGCCGTTGGTGCAACAACAGGTGTTATTACTCGAAGGATCGGGGCCGTTGTCGCTCAGGCAATTGCGTATCGAGCCGGCCTTGTGGTCGGTATTGTGCGGCAGACCGGCTATTTGGCCGGGCTGTCGGGCGATTGCGCTGACTGACCGCGAGTTGTTGCCGTTGCGCATCCGCAAACAATTGCCGCATCTGGCAACATTATTGGCGAAAGGCGAGGTGCGCGGCCTGGCGATACGCGGCAACAGCGGTTGCGGTCGGCGGGCCTTGGCCGCCGAATTGGCGGGCTTGTTGGGATTAACGGCCATCGAAGTGCCGAGCGAGTTGTGGCAACAGCAGCCGGCCTTACCGCTGGCCTGCCAACTGGCCGGCTGGCTGCCGGTAATCAAGGTGCAGGTCGTGGCCGGCGAAAGCTGGCAGCTGCCGGCAATCCAGCCCAATATTGCGCATGTGATTGTGTTGGGGATGACCGATGCGGTGTCCGGTCAGGATTTGCTGGAACTGGAAATGGGCGTACCTGACGAAGCCGAGCGCCGCCAGCTTTGGACCCGTTATCTCGCCGATCCCGAATTGGCCGGCCGTGCCGCCAGTGCTTTGCTAAGCGGGCCGGTGATTCAGAAGGTGGCGCGCAATGCGGTACTGCGCGCCGAACAAAGCCGTAGTGCGCTGACTGTCGAACATATTGCCCAAGCCCGTCGTGACTTGGGCGCGGAACGCCTACGATTATTGGCAGAGCCGGTACGGCGGCGGGTCGAACGCGAGGCGGTGGTATTTCCGCCGTTGGTCGAACAATATCTGCACGACTTCATCGCCCGTGCCCACAGCCGCGAATCGTTGTGGGAAGCTTTGGGCGTAACCTTGCAAGCCTCGCGCAATGCCGGCCTGCGGGCCTTGTTCGTCGGTGACAGCGGCACCGGCAAGACCCTGGCCGCCAGTTATGTCGCGACCGCGCTGGGCGCGCCGCTGTACCGCGTCGACTTGGCGGCGATCATGAACAAATACGTCGGCGAATCCGAGAAAAATCTGGGTAGTTTGCTGGATTTGGCCGCCGCCGCCGATGCGATATTGTTGTTCGACGAAGCCGACTCGTTATTTGGTCGGCGCACCGACGCCCAGCAAAGCGGCGAACGTTACGCCAATATGTTGACTAACTTTTTATTGACCCGTATCGAAAACCACCCCGGCATCACCATTCTGACCACCAACAGCCGCGAGCGCATCGACAACGCCTTTACTCGTCGTCTGGACGCAATCGTTGACTTTCCAATGCCGGGTTTTCAGGAGCGTCTGGATTTATGGCGCAGCCATTTCGGGCAGCGTAGCCCCAGCGATGATTTGTGCAAGACCTTGGCCAGTTATTGTGACATTAGCGGCGGGCAGATCAGGAATGTGGTGTTGACCGCTGCCGGTTGCAGTCCGGCGGATCAGCCTATCGGCATTGAGCCGTTGTTGTCGGCCTTGCAGCGCGAATATCAAAAATTGGGTCGCAATCCGCCGGCGCAGTTAAAGCAGTTAAGGAGTTAGCTTATGACAACCTTGGCGTCCAAACTCCGCAAAAAGCAGCCGCAGCGCAAAACCAGTGCGCCGCCCAAACCCAACGAAGAGAAAAAACAGCGGAAACCGGCGTATCTGCAACGCAAGATGGCCGTCAGCCAGCCGCAGGACCCTGAAGAAAGGGAAGTCGACCAAGTAGCGCAGGAAGTCAGCCGCGCCAAAAAAACCGGCGAACAGCCGGGGGTGAAGGAAGACAAGGAGATGATTTCCAGCAAGCCGGTGCCGAGTGCTCAGCGCTTGTTGCGGCGGCTGAACCGGGCTGTGGCGGATGCAGCCAAGCCGGAAGAGGAGCAAAAACCGGTGCGCCGGGCGAAAAAGCCGGATGAGGAAAAGAAAAACCCAGCCGCGCAGCGTTCTGTGGAAACCGAGGATAAAAAACAAGATCAGGCCAAACGGCTGAGTCGTAAGGCCGAAGAAGAAAAGCCCAAGGCTGCGCGGCTATTTCGCAAGGCCGCAGGACCGGAGAAGACAGACGAACAACAAACGACTGCCGCGCGTTTGTTACGCAAATCCAAACCGGCGGATGAGGAGCAAACGGTCGCCCAAACCCGCCTGCACAGGGCTGCCGCCGAACAAGCAGAGCAGCCTGACGATACCGAATCAGCCGCGTCGGCAAACACAGTCGAGCAGTCGGTGGAGGCGCGAATCGAGGAAAGCCGGGGTAAGGGAGCGCCGTTGCCGGAAAATATCCGGCGCGAGATGGAGCAACAGCTTGGTGCGGATTTTGCCGGGGTGACCATTCATAACGATGCCGAAGCGGCGGATTTGTGCAAGCAACTTAATGCCCGTGCCTTTACCGTTGGTAACGATGTTTACTTCGCGCCCGGCGAGTTTGCGCCGGAAGCCGACGCCGGACGCGAACTGCTGGCGCACGAGTTGAGCCATGTGGTGCAACAAAGCGGCGGGGTGCAGCGCGTGATGCGCGCGCCGCCGGTGGCACCTGCTGCCGCTCCCGCCGCGGGCGGTGCCAAAAGTGCCGGTAAAGGTACGCTGAAGGGTGGGGAATTGCATGTGCCCCTGCTGACTTTGCCGCAAAAACCGGGCATGCAGGAAAAATTCAGCGCTAAATACGGCGGGCTGACCAATTGGAAACTGCCACAAGCCGACGAGCGTACCAACCAGATTGACGACTGGAAAAAGCAGATCAAACCGTCGTCCGGTGGCTGGGATTTAAAACCCTACCTCGGCAGCGACAACACTTTGCCGGATACCAACGGTGCCAGCACGCAATATGCCTTGAAGCTGAAAGCCGGGGGTGGCGGCCAAGGCTATCTGATCGGCTCCGAAAGCGACATCCGCGAGCAGGCCATTCTGCCGTGGTGGAATAGTCAGGGCGCGCCGCACCTGTTCGATGTCGATCATATTCTGGAGCTTCAATTGGGCGGTGATGCCGACAAGCTGGAAAACTTCCAGTTACTGGATGCCAGCGCCAATCGCAGTTCGGGTAGCAAGATTAAAAACGCCATCGATAAGGCGATACGCGCGGCCATCCCGCCCGAAGTGGAAGGTGGTGGCGACTTGCCGGAAAATCTCTCCAAACCGTTGCCTGGGCGGGGCAAAGCCGCCCCTGGCGCTGCACCGGCACCGGCTGCGAATGCCGCGGCGCCTACTCCGGCCCCAGCTGCGGGAGGCGGCGCAGCACCGGCTACCGCAGCCAAAGATCCGGCGTCGGCTGCACTGGACGCGATCAAAACCAGCTATCAGGATAAGCTGATTTTCGACGAAGTGAAATTCGAGGGGGCCGTCGGCGGCAATCCGGGCATCTGTTGGCAGGCCGACCGCGTCACGAAGATGGAACATCTGAAGCCGTTGGAGAAGGCCACCAAATCCAATGCGCCCGATCTGTTTGCCAACGATAAATTGCGGCTGCTGCCGCGTCCCGGCGCCGGGGTGATGTTTGTTAGCGCCATGAAGGGCGACCCCGGCAGCGAAACCTTCGACGCCGGCAGTTGGGGCGGCATGTCGGTGGTTGGCGGAACCTTCAACCGCAGCGCCGGTAGCGGTACGGTGACACTGACCATGCCCAAAACCAAAAAAGTCGATGCGCAGAACACTACACTAAATTTTGTCAGCAGCGGTGCGCCGACGCTATGCCATATTCCGCCCGGCCAAGTAGCTGATGCTTATCGCAACGCCTTTAAAGCCAAGACTTTGAGCCCGATTGCGCTGAACAACGCCGATATGGATGCCAGCGCCAATATCGTCGGCGGCGGCGTCTTAACCATCGACGGTATTCCGCTGTTGGCTGGCACGACTGTCGACGTGGCGCTGGTAGGCGGCGATCTGGTGTTCTCGAAAACCTTTTCTACCGATGAATTCGACATGAAAGGGCCTATCCAATTGGATAGCAGTTCGCTGACGCTGAGTGCCGGCGCGGCCACGCCGATTGCCGCCGCCGGCTTGGTGGAGTTTCATATCGGCGAACTAGCTAAAGGTTCTTTGGAGGGCAGTGCCACCGCCGGGGGCTTTGCGATGGCCGGCCAATTGGAATTTGATAAACAGCTGTTCACCGGTGCGGGGCGCATCGATTATGACAGCGCTAAAGGCATCAAAGCTTCGGGTACGCTCGGCCTGAAGCCGGGGGCGTTGAAAGGCATCAAAAAAGCCAGTTTTACCCTAGCTTACGACGATGCCAAAAAAGCCATCGATTTTGCCGGCGATGCCGAGGTTTCCGTGCCCGGCTTTAAAGGCGCCAAATTGTCCGCGCATGCCGACGATACCGGCAATATCAGCTTGGGCGGCGAGGCAACGCTGTCCGACACCATCCCGCGTATCAAAGCCGGCAAGCTGAATGTCTCGGCGGAGCGCAAGGGCGATGACTGGTCATTGGGCGGCGGCGGCGAGCTTGAGCCCGATTTGAGCGGATTGGACGCCAGCGCCAAAATCAAACTGGATTATAAAGATGGCTTATTGAATGGCAAACTCACGGCCAACTACAAACGCAGCATGCTGGCCGGTAATATCGATTTGAATGCCAAAGCCGTGGTCGGTGAAGGTGGCGGCGAGGCCGAACCGATCAAGGTCTGGGGCAGCGGCACGGTCGACGTGACCGCAGCGCCCTGGCTGAAGGCGACCGTTGGCTTGACATTGGACGAGACAGGCGAGATTACCGTGTCCGGCGAATTGGGTTTACCCAGTTCGTTGGAGATCTTTCCGCGCAAGGAGATCAACAAATCGCTGTTTGCCGTCGCCACGCAAGTACCGATTGTGCCGGGTATCGTCGCGGAAGTGGGCGGCAATCTCAGTGCGACGGCAGGCATTGGCCCCGGCAGCCTGGATCAGTTGAAAATCGGTTTGACCTACAATCCGGATCATGAAGAAAACACCAAAATTACCGGCGACGCGCATCTTAAAGTGCCGGCCGATGCCGGCTTGCGCTTGGCGGTGCGGGCCGGTATCGGCTTGGGTATCACAGGTGCCAGTGCCACCGGCGGCCTGGAGATAGGCGGCAAATTGGGAATTGAAGGTGCGGCGGAGGCGGGCGTGCACGTCGATTGGACGCCGGCCACCGGTCTGGATTTGACCGCCAAGTTATCGGTATCCGCTCAACCCAGCTTTACCTTCGATATATCCGGTTACGTGGCGGTGACGGCGTTGGGCTTTAGCGTTTACGATCAACGCTGGCAACTGGCCTCGTATCAATTCGGTTCGGATTATAAGTTCGGTATCAGTCTGCCGGTGCATTACCACGAAGGTCAGCCCTTCGATGTGTCGCTGGACGATGTGCAGTTCGAGGTGCCGGATATTTCGCCGGGTGACATATTGAACGGTTTGATTGCCAGGATAGCTTGATGAATGTGCTTAACGATCTGCTCAGAGAAGGGGTAATCGCCCATCACGCCGGCAATCTGGTCGAGGCGGCGCGTTTGTATCGGGCGGCGCTGGAATTGGACGCTGACAATGCCAGCGCGCATAACAATCTGGGTTTTGTGCTGGCTCAGCGGCAAGAGTGGTCGGAGGCCTTGGTGCATTTGCGTACCGCGCTACGTCTGAAACCGAATATGGCTATGGCGCATTGCAATATCGGACAGGTGCTGGTGAATACCGGTCGTGCCGGCGAGGGCTTGGCACATCTGGAGCAGGCTACGGTATGCGATCCGGATAGCGTCACGGCTTGGGACAATCTGGCCCGCATCAGAGTCTTGCTCGGCGACTTTCAGGGCGGCGAGTATGCGGCGATACGCGCCTTGAAACTGCAACCCAACGCGCCGCAGCTGCATACCCGCTTGGGCATCGCCGTGGCCGCTCAGCAACGGCTGCCCGAGGCCTTGCAGCATTATCAGCAGGCTTTGGCAATGGACAACAGACATCAAGAAGCCTGGGCGCAACTGGGTATTACCTGTTTTCTACGAAACGATCTGGGCAGCGCCCGCGACGCGTTGGAAACCGCGCTGGCCCTTAACCCGGAAGATAGCAACGCGTTGCGGCATCTGGCCTTGGTGAACCTGAGTCTGGGTAACCGTGATGTCGCCATCGCCCAGTTCGAGCATTTGCTGGAACATAATCCGGACGATGACGAATCACGCCTGGATTTGGCGGTGGTTTTGCTATCCGGCCAGCATACGGCGGCGGCGTTGGAACAGCTGGGGTCGATAAGCGAGGCTGCGCGCGCGTCCAGCAAATATCAGTTCTATTTGGGTTTGGCCTTGCAACAAAACGGCGAGCAGGAATCCGGCGCGCAATTGCTGCGGCAACTGGCCGATTTGCCGGATGATGCTTACGGGGTTAAGGCGCGGAAGATGTTGTTGGTGAGTTAGACAGAAAATAACCTATTGCGTAGTTAACACTCTACCTAAATATACATTTCTACTATGTGCTTGTTGACTGGATAAAGTCACCAAGTTTCCTCAAGTCGTGTGCCCAATACAAGGCAAGACCCCGTTCTTGCGCTTGCTCCAAGTTGAGTACGTTAAAGACACCGGAGAGTACAGCGGCAGGTACTATTTGCGATGTGCCAAATTTTTTTAGCCAGTATTCCGCCTTGACTGCTGCATCGTTGTTGAGACGTTTTACGCTGTTGGTGGCGCTATTGGATACTTTGCATTCAATGGCGAGTAAACGGGTATCGTGCAACCGGATTATGACATCTGCTTTACGATCACCAAGCTTGCATTCCACGCAAAACTGCATGGCTTGCGGTCCTTTAACAATTGTGTTGATAGTCGCGGGAGCTACTTCGGAGAAGCCCACGCTTCGAAGATAGTCCTTAACTTGGGTTTCCTGATTGGTTTTGCCATCGTTACGGCGTTCGGTAGCAATACGTTGGGCAGCAAGCAATACTGATGACGCAAGAATAGCCGTTTCAATCTGCTGTTCCGTTGGTACGCTGTCTTCTGTTTTCTCGGCCTTAAGCCATGGAAATCGATGGGGATCAATCACGCGATCAATGACACTAAACACTCTGCTTAGTGCATCTGGGTTTTGTCCAAGTATGCTGGGTTTCAGCGAATCAATATCAGCAATTACTTTTAAATCATCGTCTGAAATAGGTGGTCCTGCTAAATAGCGTAGTGCTTCTCCAAGTCCTTTGTCGTAAGCATCTGCCAAAGCGGCATTCGTAATGCTGTCTGGATTTAAGTTATTAAGATGTTGAAATAGTAGCTCAAATTTTTCACGGGCAGCTTGATAGTGAGATGTCCACGCAGTAGTGGCTGCTAGCCTATTGGATCGAAATTCTAATTTTGATGTGGTGGCATCCGTGGTTAGTTCTTCGGTGGTCCATTGTTTAGGTGATATTGTCATGTAGTTAGGGTTTCCAGACTTGGTATGCGTAATCGCTCTATTTCCTTAGGTTCAAATTTGGTAAGGCCACCAGCATATGTCCTGCCACTGTCGGTATAAATATTTTCGTTGAGCCACGTCACTAATCTGGCCATAGTATCTGCAGGCAGGTTTTCTCGTGGGTACAGACCATGGGCAATATTGATATGTCTGGCGTTACAAGTGTTCAATGTGAATTGAGGGGGACGTCGAGCCATGTAAGTGCAGAGAATCGGTGCTGGCGACTTTAATCCTACTGACCACCATGCTTTTCGATGTTGGGCGATATAACTCTGGTCGGCCCCATGGTATTTTGCCCAGGTCAGAAATTTATTAACGCATTTGAGTTCCTCGTTCGTGAACTCATCTAAATCAATCGGCAAATCAATTACGCGACGCAGTGATTGGGTTGACTCTAAACGCGGGCCAGCTTGAATCAGATCTTTAGCCTTGGTGATAGCAGGCAATTTAACGCGGTCAGGCAAAAATGTTGCGTGTTCTCCGGCAATCCAAATGCCATTTGCTCCTGTTACTTGTCCGCGATGTACGCGGAAAAATTCGCCTAATTCAATGTCGCCGGAATTGATTCGGAGGGACGGGCGCACGATGATGGACCAACGATGCACCGACTGGAGTTTTTTGCGTGGTATGTCGATGCCTTGCGTCAATCCATTAAGTTCTGATATTCCGCCTACGGATTGGACTCGTACTGGTTGAGTCGTTTCGCCGATACGAAAGCAGGTAATTGCCGCTGTGGTAGAGGTTCCTGGAAAAGCCTCGGTAGCTGGATCAAGCACATGTAATGCAATTCCCCCTAGTTCTTCCAGCAACAAGCGACGCAATGCCGAGCCATAGTTGACATCGAGCCACTCGGCCGAGGTTATGAATGTCCCCACGTCGCCAATTTTAGCTAAAAGTCGAGTTTGTAAAAAAAAATACAGGTGTAGTCCTGCTAAGGCGCTAGCGGTTATATTGAAAGTAGCAAACCGAGATGCATACCAGTTTTTCCAATTTTCCGGAATGTCGTGGTGTCGGACATAGGGAGGATTCCCTATAAAGGCTGTAACACCGTCACATTTAGGTAAGAGGGCTTCGCGGTAGTCGGTAACCATGATAGTTGTTCGGTCACTCCATCCATGCACGCAGATATTGGCTCTTAACATTAACGCAGCCAAGGGATCCATCTCTATCGCTATGAGCTGCGCTTTGGTAAAAACCTTGCCGGCAGCCATAATAAAACGTCCAGAACCCGCTCCCGGATCAATGACACGCGAGGGAGTTTCCTGGCTTGCGAGCCAAGTTGTCATCGAATGCACAATGGGGATTGGTGTATAAATAGCGCCAGAACTGCGCCTTATGTTCGACAAACGGATTAACGAGAAGCTTTCTCCGAGAGGATCGTCTCCGTTTAGAATGGCTTCACGAAATAAGTCGATTTGGTGTTGCTTAATGTTATTCGAAGTAGCTGATTGTACTAGTAGCGTTTCTTCGGCCGATAATCCAGAGTGTCCGTTGATCAGCGAAATGCATATGGCAATTAAATCTTGCTCTGTTTTTAACGTGGCAGTAACACATGCTGGGTACGGATTTGATGAACTAGCCATAAATGTTTCAACATAAAATTCGGAGCTTCGTAGAATCAATATATCAACATGATTGCTACTTGTTTAGCGTATTTGTTAATTGAATTTGTTTTTGTGTGCACGCTCGGTTTCCAAGTTAGGATGGCGGCACCCCTCAGCGATAATTGTACTTTATATTTGTATCTCGCTGAGATGAGGTATCTGCCTAAGTTGTCATTCTTTTGGGGCTTACGTAGTGCTGTAATTTCTGAAACTGCGTCAATAACCCCCCGCAAAATCAATATTCCCACTTGAAAAAATCGGCCGTAGGGCCAGAATGAAACGCAGAGCGCTACTGCGGTGTTAACACCGCGCAAGCGGTCGATGACGAGTGGAACAAATGAGCGGCAACGCGTGTCCTGTCTGAGGATTGAACGTTAGGGGCAATTACCACGTAAAGAGCGGGTACGGAAAGATTCAAATTAGTGCATAGTGGCGTCGAATCCCTCGAGCAATCGTGGTTTCGTATTTTGTTCATAATTGGCTGAAATGATGGCAGATGTCTTGGTTAGTGCGGCCTCACGGTAAATTTCGGGATTTCTGACTGACTACAGACCTCGAGTCTGACCTCGTCAACGGCATCGGCGGTAGGCTGGCGGGTTGGAGACTACAGTTTAGGCTGTCGAATCCCCCGCCGGCGGGCTCATCATCCATCTCCGGTTATGTCTCCCTTTCTGCTTTGCGAACGGCACTTCGGCTGTTTCTCGGTGTTAGCAACAATCCTGTTGAAACCTTGCTTCTGTATCCAGGCATACGCCGCAATGACATTAAAATTCCGTGGAATAGGCCTAACCGGTCAGCATTGATACAATAAGGCATTATTTCTCAAAGCCACATTATCCAGGGAGTACTTCATGATTCGCTTTCCAGCAGAATGGGAAACACAATCAGCCGTTATCATTGCTTGGCCGCACCACAGCGGCGACTTTACCAATCTGTCCGCTGTCGAAGACACCTACCATTTTGTTGCGACTACCATTAGCCGCTTTCAGCCCTTGGTGATTATTTGCAAGGACGGCGAGCATCAGCAGCATATTCAGACGCAACTGGGCCACAACGAAAAAATTCATATGGTGCAGGCCGATTACAACGACATCTGGCTGCGGGATACGGTGTTTTTGACGATGGAATGGGAGCATCCCAAAGCCAGCGTGCAGTTGCTTAACTTTCGATTCAATGGCTGGGGTAAAAAATATCCGCATGCGGCTGACGATGCCTTAAATCTGGCCTTGTTTGCGCATCCGATTTTTAAAGGTCATCCCACCGCGACACTTGATTTAGTATTGGAAGGCGGCAGCGTGGAGTCGGACGGTCAAGGTACCTTGATGACCACCAAAAATTGTCTGCTCAACCCCAACCGCAATCCGGACTTGTCGGAAGCGGCGATTGCCGGTCAGTTGCAAAATTATTTGGGCGCGAAACGGATTTTGTGGGTCGAGCAAAGCAATTTGGCCGGCGATGATACCGATGCGCACATCGATACGCTGGCGCGGTTTTGCGATGCCAATACTATTGCCTATACCAGCTGCGACGACAGCGAAGATCCGCATTTCCAAAGTCTGAAAAATATGGAAACGCAGTTAAAAACCTTTAAAACCGCAAATGGTGAAGCGTATCGGTTAGTGGCGCTGCCCTTGCCGAAGCCGATTTTTGACGAACAAGGCCAGCAATTGCCGGCCAATTACTCAAATTTCCTGATTATCAATGGTGCGGTATTGGTGCCGGTTTATGAAGACGCGATGGATGCGGTGGCGTTGGAGCGGCTGAAAACCTGCTTCCCTAATCATGAAATTATCGCCACGCCTTGTCGGCCATTAGTACATCAGTATGGCAGTTTGCATTGCGCGAGCATGCAGGTGCCGGCCTTCGTTAAATTGAATTTCTAGGTTTTTGCCTGATTTTCCGGTGCAATGCGCTGGCGTATTGCACCCTGTATAGACTTCAAACCGATCAGCCTATGAAAAAATCGATCATCGCCTGTGCCGTACAGCAGCCTTGCAATCGCGGCCGGGAAACCAATCTGGCCTATTCGATCCGCCAAATCGAAACAGCCGCCCAACAAAATGCCGACTTGGTGGTGTTGCCGGAACTGCATCTGGATCATTATTTTTGCCAAAGCGAAGACACGGCTTGTTTTGATTTGGCGCAGCCGATTCCCGGCCCGACATGCGAAACGCTGGCCGACGTAGCCAAGGCCAACAAGGTGGTGATTGTCTCGACGATTTTCGAGAGGCGCGCGCCGGGTTTGTATCACAACACTGCCGTGGTGTTTGATAAGGACGGCAGCATTGCCGGCACATTCCGGAAAATGCATATCCCCGACGATCCTGGTTTTTACGAGAAGTTTTATTTCACGCCCGGCGACCTGGGCTTTACACCGATCAAAACCTCGATAGGCAAATTGGGGGTGTTGATCTGTTGGGACCAATGGTATCCGGAAGCGGCGCGTTTGATGGCGTTGGCTGGTGCGGATGTGTTGATTTATCCGACCGCCATCGGCTGGAATCCCGAAGATGACGCCGCTGAAAAGCAGCGGCAGTGCGATGCCTGGATTACGGTACAACGCGCGCATGCGGTGGCGAACGGCATTCCAGTCATTTCGTGTAACCGCATCGGTTTCGAAGCTGCGCCGGATCAGGCGCCGGGCATTCAGTTTTGGGGAAATAGCTTTATCGCCGGCCCGCAAGGCGAGATTCTAAGCAGTGCAGACGAGAGTCAGGATGTATTGTTATTTGCCGAGCTTGATGCGCAGCGTAGCGAAGACGTCAGACGCATCTGGCCGTTTCTGCGGGATCGCCGGATCGATGAGTACGCTGATTTGAAGAGAAGGTTTATCGATTAAACGCTGATGAGTTCAGCGACTTGAGAAAGCCGGGCAACAGCAAGAACTGTTGCCCGGCTTTTTTAATCAGTCTTCGCTGGCGCTACGGCTGATAGGTTCTTGAGGTGTTTCGCTGTGGCGATTGTTGCTGCGCTCGGCGAACTCTCTGTCATAAGAGCGCGGCTGGCTGTTTGCTTCGCCGCCTTCGGAATAGCTGGGGGCAGTGGCTGGACGTTCGTCGCCTTGATTTCCCGCTTGGCTATTATCGCCAGCTTCGCCACCGGCACTTTGCTCGGGACGTCTCTCGCCGCCGTTGCGCGGGCCGCGTCTGCGGCTGCGGCTGCGTCGGCTACGTTCTTGGCCGCCGTTCTCTTTTTTGGCGGTTGCAGCGGCGTCTCCACCGTTTTCCTGATCAATAGCCACGGTTTGTTTCGGCTCGGCCGGTAAGTTGCCGGTAGCTTCACTATTTGCCGCGCCGTTGGGTGGGCGACGGTTGTTGTTACGGCGGTTGTTGTTACGACCTGATGTTGAGCGCTCGCCTCTCTCCCCTCTGTCGCCGCGATCTCCACGGTCCCGGCGATTGTTTCTACCGGATCTGGGTTTGTCTTCGCTGCTTTTTTCAGCGGCTTCAGCGCTTTCTGAGGCTTTGCTACTCCCGATCAGACGCTGCCAGAAGCGTTGAATCAAACCGGCAGAGGTTTTTTTACTTTGTACGGGGGCAGGGGAGTCTGGTAAAAACTCCTTGATAGCGGCTTTTTCGGCTTTGGGGCCGGCCTGTTTGGCAAATTCCGGTACTGAAATATCTTCTTCCTTGATATGCAAATGGCTGGCTTTTTCTTCGCTAACTTCGCCGGCCGATTTGATGCGTTCGATGTCGTAAGACGGCGTTTCCAGATGTTTGCTGGGCAACACGATAATGCCGACTTGCAGTCTGGTTTCGATTTCCTGAATCGCCGCGCGTTTCTCGTTCAACAAGAACGTCGCGCAATCGATAGGCAGATGGGCGATGACGCGCTCGGTGCCTTTTTTCATCGCTTCTTCTTCGATCAAGCGCAATACAGCCAGCGTGACGGATTCGACGTTACGGATGGTGCCTTGGCCCTTGCAGCGTGGGCAGGTCAGTTGCGTGGAATCGCCCAGTGAGGGACGCAGACGCTGTCTGGACATTTCCATCAAACCGAAACGCGAGATGCGACCGGTCTGGATGCGGGCACGGTCGATTTTCAAGGCATCACGCAGACGGTTTTCTACTTCGCGCTGGTTTTTGTTGGACATCATGTCGATGAAATCGATGACGAACAAACCGCCCAAGTCGCGCAAACGCAGTTGGCGGGCGATTTCGTCGGCAGCTTCCAGATTGGTGTTCAGCGCGGTTTCTTCGATGTCGCTGCCTTTGGTGGCGCGCGCCGAGTTGATGTCGACCGAGGTTAGGGCTTCGGTATGATCGATGACGATGGAGCCGCCGGAAGGCAGAGACACTTCGCGGCGATAGGCCATTTCGATCTGGGTTTCGATCTGGTAGCGGCTGAATAGCGGCACGCTGTCCTGATACAATTTGGCCTTGTGCAGATTGTGCGGCATCACCTGTTTCAGGAAGTTATGCACCAACTTAAAGGCGCCTTCCTGGTCGATCAGGATTTCGTCGATGTCGCCGCGCAAGTGATCACGCAGGGCGCGGATGATCACGTTGCTTTCCTGGAAAATCAGGAAGGGCGCGGTTTGCTCGCTGCTGGAACGGTCGATGGCTTCCCACAGTTGTAACAGGTAGTTCAAGTCCCATTGCAGTTCTTCGACGTTTTTGTCGGAGCCGGCGGTGCGGATGATCAAGCCCATGCTGTCCGGAATTTCCAAAGCAGCCATGGTTTCGCGCAATTCGCTACGGTTGTCGCCTTCGATGCGGCGGGAAATCCCACCGGCTTTCGGATTGTTCGGCATCAGCACCAAGTAGGTGCCGGCCAGACTGATGTAAGTCGTTAGCGCCGCGCCTTTGTTGCCGCGTTCTTCTTTTTCGATCTGAACGACGATTTCCTGGCCTTCGCGAATATTGGACTTGGAGGATTTACCTTCTTCGTTATCGCCTGTTCTATATTCAGGAGCGATTTCCTTGAACGGCAGGAAACCGTGTTTTTCGGCGCCGTAATTAACGAAGGCGGCTTCTAGGCTGGGTTCTACCCGAGTGATGATACCTTTATAAATGTTAGATTTTTTTTGTTCTTTTGAAGGAACTTCGATGTCGAAATCATATAGTTTCTGACCATCTACCAATGCCACCCGCAGCTCTTCGGCCTGCGTGGCGTTGATAAGCATTCTTTTCATTAAATTATCCTTATTGTGTTATGTATCCTACCTAGAGCTTAAACAGGTTTGGTTGTCGCGGATAAAGGCGGCGTGTTTCCCAATATGTACTTAAGTGAGCGGCCAGACTGACTGAAAACTGCAAGTGATTGTAGTTATTGTCGCAGTGGATTATCGGCAATTGCCGAGGGTGGCGCTTGAAAAATGGGATATCTGTTATACCGAACTCTATACTAAGGATGCAGCACGCTCATCATGGGTTGAGCGATAAAACCCGAAAAAATTCTTTAAGCTTAACGCGAAGCTACAGCGCTAAAACCCGGTCTTTAAATTTTTATAGTTAAAGTCTATCCAAAGATAAACTAGCCTAATATAGCAATGTTTATACACAGCAGCAATTTTAAACATGGCTGGCGGATATGTTGTTATTATTTGCCGCATGAATACCGCAGAAAATCAGACCAATCCGCAAGTACAATGGTTGGAAATTACCGAGGCAAACAGCGAACAAAGGCTCGATAATTTTCTGATCACTTATCTCAAAGGCGTCCCTAAAACCCGCATCTATCGTATGGTCAGAAAGGGCGAAGTACGGGTGAATAAAGGCCGTATCGACGTCAGTTACAAGTTGCAGTTAGGCGACATCGTAAGGATTCCCCCGGTCAGAGTCGCGGAAAAAAAAGACGAAATCATCGTCCAGCCCACCTTGAAGTTCAGTCTGGAAAACCACATTCTCTACGAAGACGACGGCTTTATCGTGTTGAACAAGCCGGCCGGCTTTGCGGTGCATGGCGGAAGCGGTGTAACGTCCGGGGTGATCGAAGGGCTAAGACAGATTCGGCCGCAGCAGAAATTTCTGGAACTGGTGCATAGGCTGGACAAGGAAACCTCCGGTTGCTTGTTGATTGCCAAGAAGCGCTCGGTATTAAAGGTGTTGCATGAACTTTTTCGCGGCGATGGCATTCAGAAGACCTATTTGGCTTTGTTGGTGGGGCAGTTTCAGCGTAAGAAACAACTGGTCGAGGTGCCTTTGTTGAAGAATGTCGCCCAGGGCGGCGAGCGGATGGTGGTGGTTAGTCAGGCCGGTAAATCCGCCGAGACCTTGTTCACCCGCTTGAAACAGTTCCAGGATGTGACCTTGGTGCATGCCGCGCCCAAGACTGGCCGCACCCACCAGATTCGCGTCCATGCCGCCTGGCTGGGGCATCCGATTGTGGCCGATGATCGTTATGGCGACGACGGCACGAATAAGGCCTTTAAAAAGCGCGGTTACAAACGTTTGTTTTTGCACGCCGAGCAATTGCAGTTTGCTCATCCCGTCAGCGGAGCCTTGCTGCACTTCACGGCGCCCTTACCCGAGGATTTACAAGAATTACTGAATCATGAAAAACCGCTTTGATTTAATCATTTTCGATTGGGACGGTACTTTAATGGATTCGGTGGACTGGATCGTGCATTGCATCCAGCAAGCCGCGATGCGTCGCAAGTGCGCAGTGCCGACCGCACAGGCAGTCAGGGACATCGTCGGCTTGAGCATCGAAAATGCGATGAAGCAGCTGTTTCCGGATGAAGATAGCGAAAACCGGCAAAAGATAGCTACCGATTACGCGCAAACCTTTTTTACCAAGCAGATCGGTCCCGAGGACTTGTTTCCCGGTGTGCATGACATGCTGAATCAGTTTCGTAGCCAAGGTTACCGCCTGGCAGTCGCGACCGGCAAGAAAAGCAAGGGTTTGCAGGCAGCGATCAAATCTACCGGTGTGGCGGATCTGTTTTGTACCACGCGCTGCGCGGACCAAACCGCTTCCAAACCCAATCCGCTTATGCTGGATGAAATCATTATGGAACTGGGCGTGGATAAGCAGCGTACCTTGATGGTCGGTGATTCGGTGCATGATTTGCAAATGGCCCTAAATGCACAAGTCGCGTCAGTCGGAGTTACTTGCGGCGCGCATCCCGCTACAACCTTGCAAAAGTACAAACCCTTGCTGTGTTTGAACTACCCCACCGACTTGATCGGAATCATATAGGAGACAAATGGTGGAGAATAAACAAGATCTTCCCGAAGATATTGCTGAAAATAGTCCCGGTTGGGAAAAGTCGGTGCTGGAGAAATTGGCGTTTGCCGCCATCGACGAACAGAAAGCTGCGCGGCGCTGGGGAATATTTTTTAAGCTGCTGACGTTTGCTTATCTAACCGTCGCGTTGGGCATAGCGGTATATCCGAAATTTAAGGAGGGTATCGATTCCGGTACGGGCGAGCATGTGGCTATCGTCGATGTATTGGGGCAGATTGTCCAAGGCGAGGCCGCCAGTGCCGACACGGTGATTGAGGGCTTGCGCGATGCGGCCAAGGATAAAAACACCAAGGGTATTATCCTCAATATCAATTCACCCGGCGGTAGCCCGGTGCAGTCGGCGTACATTTATGACGAGATCAGGCGCTTGAAAGTCGAGCATCCGCAGTTGCCGATTTATTCTGTGGTCGGCGATATGTGCGCATCCGGCGGTTATTATGTCGCGTCGGCCACCGACAAGATATTCGTGAATCAGGCCAGTATCATCGGCTCTATCGGCGTAATCATGAACGGTTTTGGCTTTACCAATGTGTTGGACAAACTGGGCGTGGAGCGGCGATTGTTGACCGCCGGCGCGCACAAAGCCATGCTCGATCCGTTCTCGCCGGTCAATCAGCAAGAAAGCAAGCATATGCAGTCATTGCTGGATCAAGTACACCAACAATTCATCGGTGCGGTGCGGGAAGGACGCGGCAAGCGTTTGAAGGAAGCCGAAGCGCCGGAGATGTTCTCCGGGCTGATTTGGACCGGTACAGAAGGCGTCAGGCTGGGGTTGGCGGACGATTTCGGCAGCGTTGATAGTGTGGCGCGCGATCAGTTCGGCACCGACGAGAAAGTGAACTTTACGCCGCAGGAGCGCCTTATCGACCGCTTGGCCGGCAAGTTCGGTGCTTCGTTCGGTCATGCCATCGCCAGTAGTTTGCCTATTCCGGCAATACAGTAGCCGAGGGGCGTTGTCGGAGTTATTTACTTAATTTTGGCAAGACAGTTGCTTATCTGTTGGCTTTTATGGATAATGCTCAACTCTTCAGCGTCTTGCTGATGTTTTATGGTTACTGTGTCGGTCCTCTCGCAACGATACGCTGTAAACCCCGCCAGGTCCGGAAGGAAGCAACGGTAGCAGCGGACTCGTGTGCCGGGATGTGGCTGGCGCAGTAGCCGCCCAACTCTTGCCTTTCCGCGTTGCTAATGGCTTATCAGGTTCTTGCCAGAAAATGGCGTCCCAGCAACTTCACCCAGCTTGTCGGTCAGGAGCATGTCAGCCAATCGCTAATGCACGCCTTGCAACATGATAGATTGCATCATGCCTATCTGTTCACCGGCACGCGCGGCGTCGGCAAAACCACGGTGGCGCGGATTCTCGCCAAAGCCATCAACTGCGAAAATCTGAAAGATTTAAATCCTTGCGGTGAATGTTCGGTCTGTTTGGCCTTTGAGCAAGGCCGCTTTATGGACTTGATCGAAGTCGACGCCGCTTCCCGCACCAAAGTCGAAGATACCCGCGATCTGCTCGACAACGCCCAATACGCGCCCAATCAAGGCCGCTACAAAGTCTATTTAATTGACGAAGTACATATGCTGTCCGGGCATAGCTTTAACGCCTTGTTAAAGACCCTGGAAGAGCCGCCCCCGCACGTCAAGTTTCTGCTGGCTACCACCGATCCGCATAAAATCCCGGTTACGGTCTTATCGCGTTGTTTGCAATTCAATCTAAAACGACTGTTGCCGGAACAAATCGACACGCAAATGCAGTTTATCCTGGGCCAGGAGCAAATCGCTTTCGAGCCCGCCGCGTTGAAAATGTTGGGCCGAGCCGCAGACGGCAGCTTGCGCGACGGTTTGAGTCTGCTGGATCAGGCTATCGTTTATGGTAGCGGCAGTGTTACAACTGAAGCGGTGATCGGCATGCTCGGTACCGTCGCCCAGCAACCGATCGACGACATGTTGCAGGCGTTGGCGGCTGGAGATGCGCGGGGATTGCTGGCAAAAGTTGCCGATGTGGCAGAGCTGACGCCCGATTTTGCCGATATTCTGCAACAGATGCTGCGAGTCTTACATCGGGTGGCGCTGTTACAGCAAATGCCGGATTTCGTCGATCAGGAATTCGATAAACAGTTACTGGATACGCTGGCCCAGAGCTTATTGCCGGAAGACGTGCAACTCTATTATCAGATTGGTTTGATCGGCCAACGCGATTTGCCGCTGGCGCCCGATCCGCGTAGCGGTTTTGAAATGGTGATGTTGCGCATGCTGACCTTTCGGCCGCAGGCCGCAGAAGCGCAAGCGCAAGCGCAAGCGCTTGAGCCCATCAAGCCGGCTGTCGTTAAACCGACTGCCAGTTTATCGGCGCCGACTGCGGCGACCGAGGCCCGGCATATCGAAGAGCCGCGTCCCATATCGGTCTCGCAAACCGAAAAACCCGGCAATTGGACCGAGATTATCGCCGCGCTGAATATTAGCGGTCGGACCCGAGAGCTGGCGAATAATTGTGTGTTGGACGGTATCGACGACAGCAGTTGCCGCTTGCTGCTCGATCCGAGCTTTCAGCAGATCGGTACTAAAGCTGAGGACAATCTCCGTGCGGCCTTACAGAATTATTACGGTAAACCTTTAAAACTGGTCATAAGCAAGCAAGCAGAGCAGCAAATGACACCGGCACTGGAAATTCAAAAAGCTCGCGAAGATCGGCAGCAAGCGGCGGTGGATAGCATTAATACCGATGAAAATGTACAGGCTTTGAAAGACACGTTTGGCGCCAGAATCATGCCTGGTAGTATCGAACCGCTGAATTAAATATTGGAGAGACGATGATGAAAAATGCGCTAGCGGGCATCATGCAACAAGCCCAAAAAATGCAGGACAACTTAAAAAAAGCCCAGGAAGAACTGGGGGCGATGGAAGTGCAAGGCGAATCCGGCGGCGGCTTGGTGACGATAGTCATGACCGGCAAACGCGAGGTGCGTAAGGTCAGTATCGATCCATCCCTGGTCGGTGACGACAAGGATATGCTGGAAGACTTGGTGGCGGCGGCGATTAACGACGCCGTACATAAAGTTGGCAAAATGAAAAAAGAAAAAATGGCCGACGTCACCGCCGGCATCCCGATTCCACCCGGTTTTCAAATGCCGTTCTAAACATGCAAAACCAGGGTTTGCTGAAAGAGTTGATCCAAAGCCTGTGCTGCCTGCCCGGCGTCGGGCCGAAATCCGCGCAACGCATGGCCTTTCATCTGTTGCAGCGCAACCGCGATGGCGGTATGCAGTTAAGCAAAATGCTCGCGAAAGCCGTCAACGAAATCGGCCATTGCCGCGAATGCCGGACCTTGACCGAAACCGAGTTGTGCGAGGTCTGCGCTAACCCGTTACGCGATTCGGAAACCTTGTGTGTAGTCGAAAGTCCGGCTGATGTATGGGTGATCGATCAAGCTACCACCTTCAAAGGTAAATACTTTGTGCTGCACGGCCGCTTGTCGCCGTTGGATGGCATCGGTCCCGATCAGCTTGGCTTTGACTTGCTCGAGCAACGCATGGCGACGGGACAGATCAGGGAAATCATTCTGGCCACTAATTCCACCGTGGAAGGTCAGGCCACCGCACATTTCATCGGCGAAGTCGCCGGCAAATTCAATATCCGCGCCACCCGCATCGCGCACGGCGTACCCATGGGCGGCGAGCTGGAGTTTATCGACAGCGGCACCTTGGCACATGCCTTTAACGGCCGCCGGGAATTTTAGGAGGAAACATGAGCGATTGTTTGTTTTGTAAGATGGCCAGCGGCGAAATCAAGCCGGATGTGGTTTACGAAGATGAGCAACTATTGGCGTTCCGAGATATTCATCCGCAGGCGCCCTTGCATGTGCTGATTATTCCGAAACGCCATGTCGCCAATTTAAATGATTTGGACGACGCCTTGCTAGGTGGGCTAATGCTGCAAACCGCCGCTAAAATTGCGGGGCAGTTTGGCTATGCGGAAAGCGGTTACCGGACAATATTCAACTGCAACGACGAGGGTGGGCAGACTGTGCACCACTTACATCTGCACCTGCTTGCGGGCAGACAGATGCATTGGCCTCCGGGTTAAATAAAATGTAAAAAAGCCGCGTAATTCGCGGCTTTTTTATGGGTTCGGGCAACCTCCGGGCGGATCAATGCTGTTCCAGCCAGTCCTTTATCTCCAGCGGGGTCATCGCGGTTCCGCCCAGTTCCCGCATAAAAAAGTCGAAGTAGCGACGGCATTTTTCCAGAAACCTTTCAAGGTCCGCATCGCTTTTTACGTAAGGCGTACCGCCTGGCATCACAGAGGGTGAGTGAAAGCTGAACACAAAGATTCGCACGCCATCTGCCAGCAAGGATTTGGTTAAGCGGCGCATTTCCGGTTCACTGTAATCCTCCGGCGACAGCCTAATCCGTTCCAATAGCCGGAGTCTGGCGACGGCTCCCGATATCTTGGCTTTTCGCAGCCAGGGATGCATCAGTTGCCGGTAAAGGGGCGTGCCGCCTGCTCGTAACCTTCCGACATAACCGCCGGAGCCCGGTAAGCCGAGCAGGCGGCGCTGGCTGCCAAACCAAAACGGGTCACTGGTGTAGCTAGAGTAGTCCGGACCGCCGTCGGCGCTGTAATCGATTGAAGCAGCAACGCTGATATCGACTTCATAGCCCAGATCCTCGAGAATCTCGCCGGTGTTGGGACCGAAGCCATAGCGGCCCGCCAGATAAGTTAAGGGTGAGGTGCCGAACGAGTTTGTGATTTGCTCGGTGAGTATCCGGAGTTTTTCATGTTCCAGAGCGCGCGGCAGGTTGCCGGGATAGGAGTTGCGCGCATTGAGTTCTTCATCGTGCGGTGGCGACACCCAGGGATGCAAATGCGCTCCGATCAGTGCCCGGCCCGAATCGGCGTAGGCTTTAAGCGGACCGAAGGCTTCTTCTTGCGAGGCAATCGGATAGTCGACCACATAGTTCGGCACAATTCCAAAACTATCGAAAACATTCTGCGCACGGTCGATGTGACGCATATGCTTGACGCCTGTGGCGTGTCTGTCGTGCGGCTTGTTCCAGTCGAACTCCTCTTCGGTATGGATGACGACGGTGAGGATGGGGCGGGTTTCGCTGTCTACGCGAATCAGTTTTCGTTCGCTCACTGGTTTAGCCCTACGATCTCGGAATAAAAGTTGCTGATGTCTGATTCGACCAGCGTGTCGCTGCGAAATACTTTGTTGCGATAGCCGGCTAGTTCGTGCGAAATCAGCGGTAACCTAGGTAGCAGACGTGATTCCACTCGCGTATAAAAACAGTCGTTTTGTAACAGGTGCCAGCCGATGGTTTGTCGGTAATTCAGAAACAGCTCGGGATCGCTGAATCCTATTATTAGCGCGCCGGGTATGCCTTTCAATCGGTTCGGTTTCCACGTCACAAGACAATACGCGCCGGGTTTCCCAACGGCAAGATGTCTTAGCCAGGGTAGGTGGCGGTGATCATGAAATACCTTGGCATCCTCTGGGGTCAGAGCGCCTTGGATTGCGTCGTAATCGGTAAGTACTTGAACACCGCCGAGTCGGGCAAATGGCCAGGGAAGATTGGGCCACAGTGCGTGGCGTTCGTTCATCGGCTTGAACTTCAGGAACTGTAGCGTCTTCGATACCACTTCCGTCGGTGTCAGGTCGGTGAAATGGAAGCCGGGTTGCGAGACGACAGCCATCGCCAGCCGCATGCTTTGGGAGCGGAAGGCCTCCAGCACGCACCAACTGGTGATATTGCAAAATTGTTCCGCTTGGCCGCGGATGATGCGTTCGGCGTAGATCGCCCCGATGCCGCCGACGATTTTGCCCTCGTCGCGGATCAGAAAACCGTTGTTGGGTTTGGCTACTCCCCAGCTCTGCTGGAAAGCTTGTGCCCATTGTTCGGCGCTGCGTTCGGAGCTGAGGTGTTCAGTGAGAAATTGGCAGAAAGCGAGCAGGTCGCCGTCTTGAATCGGTTCCAGCGTCGGCATGGCCATGATTATTCCTTCAGCGCAATGGGGTCAAATAGGCGTATGGGGTGATTGTTATGGTTACGCTGGTTTGCTGGAAAGCAGAAAGTTGGTCATCGCGTTAATCGAGCCGAGATTGTCGATGTTCATGTCTTCCTGTTTGATGCGAAAGTCGTAGCTGGCCTCGAACCAGACCACCAGTTCCAGAATGGCGCCGGAGTCGAGCAGGCCGGTGGCAGGCAGAATGTCGTCGTCGGTAATGTCGGATGCGTCCATGTCCAGCGCTTTGGCAAGCTCTATGACCTTGTTGCGAATCGCAGCTTTAATCTCGTCGGGATTTAAGTTCATTTATCGGTAGCCTCTGGTTTATATGTGTGGGTTATGCCGGACGAGACAACGCCAGCAGCACTTGTGCGACGTCAAAACCCGTAAGAACGCGATGATCGTAAGTGGCGCCCAGGACGGCCTTTTCCGAATTTTTCGGGGCTGCGTGGGCGATAATTAGCGCTGTTTGCGGCGGTAAAATGGGGGTGTGGCGGCTGACATTCCAGCGCGCCATACTCGAAAACGATAAGGTGGCGCCGGAGGCTTCCTGCGGCGGTAGCTTGTGAGCCATGGCGTGGCGCTGTACCTCGCCGAGGGCGCCGATGAATTGCGCCGCGTCCATGTCTTGAGTGTCGCGGACCACGGTCAGATAAAGCATAGAGCCGGCCTGCACGGTAAAGCCGATATTCACCGGCGTATATTGGAAACGCTGGCCGTTGACTATCGTGGAATTGATCAGCGGACGTTCGCGGCCCAGTTCGGCCAGACGAAAGGCCATCAGCGGCAGCAAGGGCGAGAGCATCAGCTTATGTTCCGCCGCATAGGCGGCGGCTCTTTCCTCCCAGGGCTTGGGGTCGTATTCGACCTCCAGATAGGCCGAGGCCGCAAAATCCCGATGCCAAGCCACTGTATGCAGCATGCCCGCGGCTTCCGGCGACAGTTCCCGCAAGTCGCCGGCAACCGTTGGCGCGTCTTCCCGCCGTATCGCCGTTTGGCTAGATACGGCGGCTTTGCCGGGCTTACCGCCCTTGCTTAACCAGGTTTCGATGTCGGCCACCGAAAGGCGTTCACCGCTGGCGGGGACGCGGGCCGGGTCGATGTCCAGTTCCTTTAGCATGGCTCTGGCTTTGGCCGTGGGTTGGCGCACAGCGCTTGCTGTTGACGAAGTGTCCTTGGTTTCTTCGGGGATGGCTTCGTCGCGCGTGGCGCCCAGCCAGAACATCACTGCACCGACGCGAATTTTTTGTCCCGGTTCGCAGTCGACCCTCAGCACGTAGCCGTCCTGTTCCGCTACCACGTCTATCATGGATTTGTCGGTTTCGACGGTGGCGACTATGTCACCGCTATTGACGAACTCGCCTTGCTTGACGTCGATGCTGACGACGTCCACGAACTCGTCGTTGATGTTCACGCAGGGGACGGTTTGGAAAGTGGGCATGGCTGTCCTTTAAAAAAGGTCGAGAATTTGGTCGATGATCGATTGTTCGTCGGGAATAATGCTGCGCTCCAGGCTGCGGGCGGAGGCGATGGGCACGGGCGGCGTGCCGATGCGCAGAAACTGGCCCTTGAATCCGGATTCCAGCAAAGCGGCGGCTATTTCGGCGCTGACGCCGAAGTCGTGGTGAGATTCCTCGATCACCACCACGCACTCCCGCGTTGCCAGATGCTTTATCAACGATTCGCGCGGCAGTGGCGACAGCAGGGACGGCGATACGATTTCGACTTCCAGCTCTTCTTCGCTTTCCAGTCTGTTTGCCACGGCTTCGGTCATCGTTAGCATGCCGCCGTAGCTTACTAATGTAAGGTCAGGTTCGGTTGCGCCGCGACGTAATGTAGGGAACAGGTGGGTAGCGACATCATCCGTTGCCGGCAGCGCGATATAATCCGCCGGATCCATTTTTTCGCCGTAAAGTAGCTTGTGCTCAAGAAACAACACCGGATAGTGCCAGCCCAGTACGGCGTCGATCAGAAGTTCGGCAACATTATGTCTGTGGCTGCCGTAAACCACGGTCAGGCCAGGCACCGAGGTAAACAAATGCTCAGGACTTTGGCTGTGTGTGGGGCCGTAACCGCGTCTGCCGCCGCAAGGTGTGCGGATTACGATAGGTACCGAGGTATCGGCGAACATGCCGGGAAACTTCACGGCATGGTTCAGCAGTTGATCCAGGCATAGCGACAGGAAATCGGCGAACATGATTTCCACGATGGGTAAGTAGCCGTCAAGCGACAAGCCGATAGACGAGCCGGTGATGCCGGCCTCGCTGATCGGTGTGGAAATGACGCGACCGGGAAATTCGCTGGACAGGCCTTGAGTGACTTTGAAGGCGCCGCCGTAGGGGTCGTGCAGGTCTTCGCCGATTAATAGCGTGCGCTGATCGGACTTGAGCAGGAATTGCAAGGCGGTGTTAAGCACCTGCCGCACATTACTACCGGCCGGGATTGGCGGATAACTGGGCAAAGGGTGCTCAAGTTGGTTGGTGAAGATGTGTGTAGGGGGTTCAGCGAGTGTGGCTTCCGGCGAGGCGTTGGCTGCTTGGCGCACTGCTTCCACGAATTCGCGATTGCGTGACTCGATAGAAGTCAGCGTATCGGCTGGCAACTGCCTGGCCAACGCCGCCAAAGGATCGCGGGCGCGAATTTCTGCAAGCTCATTTGGATCGCGCAGATCGTCGCCTTTGCTGTGGGGGCCCATCCGCCGGGTGTCGATCACAAGGAAGCCTGGGCCGCGACTCGTGCGGACTGCGCTGACTACGTCCGCCACTTTGCTGCAGAACTCGGGGTCATTGTCGGCAAGGCGCCAAGTGGGTAGTCCGAATGCCGCGCCGCGGGCTTCGATATCGCCGCCCAGGTTGTCGCGACTGACGGTAGTTTGAGAAATGCCATTGTTCTCGACCACGACCAGCAACGGTGCGTTCCAGACCGACGCCAGATTCATAGCTTCGTAGACCAAGCCCTGGCCGAGCGTGCCGTCGCCAATGATGGCCGCCACGATTCCGGAACTGCCGTGCAGCTTGCGCGCCAGCGCCAGACCCGCGCCAATGCCCAACATGCCGCCCTGCACGCCGTTACTGTGAAAATTGCGGTGAACCAGATGTTGACTGCCGCCCCAACCGCCGCAGGCGCCAGCCTCGCGACCCATAATTTCGCCAACCAGCCCGACAAAGTCGCCGGAGTACGACAGGAAATGCCCGTGATTGCGATGATTGGAGAGGACGGCGTCATCAGGATGATCCAAGGCACGCACCACCGATAATGCGGTAAGTTCTTGGCCGATGCAGGTGTGGGTGGTGCCCGAGACCAGGCCGCGGGAAAATTGATCAAGCACCAGCTCTTCGGTCAGGCGTATCAGATGACCGTAAGCATAAAGACTTTCCGGCTCAAGACCGATTTGCGGTTTACCGTGTTCGTCTCGTGTGAAGCCCGGCACTTCCCAAGTTTTATCCTCCGGAAGGCGTGCTACTTTATGTGTGTCCATTTACTGGTTCCGGCGGTCTTGGATAGTGCTTTAGTCATAAGAATATAATTTACGCGAACCGAGAATACCGTGCAAGAACCGATTGAATTGATCCGGGGTGCGAAATCATCTGTTTGGAGAGATTAGTTGCGATTGCCTGGCGGCATCTTTTCTCTGAGTTTTAAGAAGCGCTGATAGCGCTCGGAAGCAATTTGCCCCGCTTCTACGGCCAGCCGCACCGCGCAATCCTTGTCGGTGACGTGCCGACAGTCGTTGAAGCGGCATTTTGAAATGTAAGGCTGAAACTCTCTATAACCCCAAGCCAGTTGCCCTTCCGACAACCCCGCCAAGCCAAATATCGCGACGCCGGGGCTGTCGATCAGATCGCCGCCGCCGGGTAAATGGTAAAGCGTCGCGGCAGTAGTGGTGTGGCGACCGTGGCGGGTGATTTCAGATACGCTGTTGATCTTTAAATTCCGATCCGGCAATAGCGCATTAGTTAATGAGGACTTGCCAACCCCGGATTGGCCGGCGAACATGCTGGTTCGCTGCGCCAAAACCTGTTGCAAGCCGGCTATGCCGATTTTTTGGTTGGCACTGACTCTATGCAGGCTGTAGCCCAAGTTTTGATAATAGGCTAACCCTTCTTCAACCACAGGTGACAGCGGCAGATCGACTTTATTTAACACCAAAGCAGCATCGATATTGCAGTTTTCGCAGATTGCCAGGTATTGATCCAGCAGCAAAAAATCGCATTCCGGTTCGGCGGCGAAGACGATAAAAATGGTATCTAGATTAGCCGCTACCGGCCGCGTGTCGTTGCCGCGGCTGGGACGCTGCAACACCGAGCGTCTGGGTAGTATCTGCTCGATGCGGCCTTGATCGGGCGAGGACATCGACAGCATCACCCGGTCGCCGACCACCACAGTGTCCAGTTTACGTAAAGTCTGGCAGAGCACGAGTTGTTCGGCAGCTAAGCCATCATCGTCGCTCACTTCCACGGCGATACCCTTGCCGAGATGGGCGACGACCAAGCCCTGGTGCAGGTCTGCCATCAGGCGGACTGCATCTTTTCTTCGATATGCGCTATGCGGATCGCGGCGGGCGGATGGCTGTAATGGAACGCCGAGTAAAGTGGGTCGGGCGTCAGGGTGCTGGCGTTTTCTTCGTAAAGTTTCACCAAACCGCTGATCATTTTGCTGCCTTGGGCATTGCGGGTGGCAAAGTCGTCGGCTTCGAACTCGAATTTACGCTGAAAGTAGGCGCTGATCGGTTGCATGAAGGTGGTGAAGACAGGCGATACCAGCATAAACAGCAACAGCGCCGCGGCGTTGGAGTGCGTGCTGACGCCTAGGCCGTCAAAAAACCAATCCTGAGTAATCAACCAGCCCAAGACTGCAAAGCTGATTAGTGTCATCACCGACGAAGCGACCAGCATTTTAATGGTGTGTTTGCATTTGAAATGACCTAGCTCATGCGCCAGCACCGCCTCCAGTTCTTCCTCGTCCAGCGAATTGACCAGGGTGTCGAAGAACACGATACGCTTGTTATTGCCCAAGCCGGTGAAATACGCATTGCCGTGGCCGGAACGGCGTGAGCCGTCCATGATGAAAATGCCTTGGCTGTTAAAGCCGCAGCGTTCCAGCAAACCCTGAATGCGTTGTTTCAGAGAGCCTTCCTGCATAGGCTCGAATTTGTTGAACAGCGGGGCGATCACGGTCGGAAACAGCCAGCTCATCAACAGCGAAAAACTCATGATGATGGCCCAGGCATACAGCCACCAGAGGCCGCCGATGCTCTCCATTACCCACAGAATCAGCGCCAGAATCGGTAAGCCGATCACCAAGGTTAAGCCCATGGACATCATTTGGTCTTTCACGAACTGCGGCAGTTTGCTCTTATTGAAGCCGTATTTTTCTTCGATGACAAAGGTTTGGTACAAACTGAACGGGATTTCAATCACGGTCATCAGCAGAAAAATGCTGGCCATTGAGAACAAACTGGCCATCAGTGGCGACAAATCGAAGGTCGACCAGAAATCGAAGACCAGGCTGATGCCGCCACCCAAGGTCAGCGCCAGCAAAAAGACCATGCCGACCACGCTGTCGATGTCGCCCAGTTTGCTTTTCTCTATGGTGTAATCGGCAGCCTTTTGGTGGGCGCTGAGCGACACCCGGTCTTGAAAGGCGGTCGGCACCTGTTCGCGATGCTGTAAAACGTAGGATTTCTGGCGCATTGCCAGCCAGAATTGGATGCCGTAGGAAAGGGCTAAAGCTACTAAAAAAATGCCGGTAAACGTGTTCATCAAGCCTATGTAGGTGGGGTTAACAATTAGCGGTACAGATTAGCTAATGCTACAATTTGCCGCAACATTATTAATACCATGGAATGAAAATGGCTCAAGATGCCGACAATCTTATCTGGATCGATCTGGAAATGACAGGCTTAGATCCTGATAACGATCTGATCATCGAAATCGCCACGGTAGTCACCGATAAACATTTGAACATTCTTGCCGAAGGGCCGGTGATGGCGGTGCATCAATCCGACGCGGCGTTGGCGGCAATGGACGACTGGAACCAGCAGCATCATGGTCAATCCGGCCTGATTCAGCGGGTCAAAGACTCCAAAATCGATGCTGCCGAAGCGGAGGCTCGCACCATCGCGTTTTTGCAGCAATGGGTGCCCGCCAAAACCTCGCCGATATGCGGTAACAGCATTTGTCAGGATAGGCGGTTTTTGTATCGCTACATGCCCAAATTAGAAGCGTTTTTCCACTACCGTAACCTGGATGTGTCTACCGTGAAAGAATTGGCCGCGCGCTGGGCGCCGCAGTTGAAGGACGGCTTCAACAAGCAGGCCTCGCACAAAGCCTTGGACGACATTATCGAGTCCATCGAAGAACTGCGTTACTACCGGGAAACGTTCTTTAAATTCTGATGTTGCAATTGTTCGCGGTCGCTCTCGGCGGCGCTATCGGTTCCATGTTGCGCTATCTGGCCTCCAGCGGCATGTATCTGTGGCTGGGTAGGGGCTTTCCTTACGGTACCTTGACTGTAAATTTGCTCGGCTCGTTTCTGATCGGGCTGATGACTGAAGCACTGATTCTGCAACGTCTGACCATTGCCTTGGAGTACCGCACCGCGATTCTGGTTGGGGTGATGGGTGGCTTTACCACCTTTTCCAGCTTTTCCCTGGAAACTTTCTATTTGCTGGAACAAGGTCAAATCAGCAAGGCCGGGCTAAATATTGTCGCCAGCGTGTTTGGGTGTCTGTTGGCCGTATGGGCCGGTCTGGCGCTAGGCAAAGGGTTATTTTTCTATTCGCAAGGTACATTCCGCCTGTTCGATTGGCCGTTTCCTTATGCCTTGACGCTGGTTAATGGCATCGGCGCGTTTTTGATCGGCATCGTCGCCACGGTGTTGATGCACAAACTGTCCATTTCAATAGAATACCGGGCTATTTTAGTGACCGTTCTGATTGGTTTATTCATCACCCTGTCCGGTTTATATTTAATTCTCTACCTGCTGGAAAGCGGCCATTCCTTCGAATCGCATATGGGTGCAATGCTTACCGTTTTTTTGAGTAATGTCGTTTTTTGCAGTGCTGCGCTCTGGCTTGGCTTGTGGCTGGGCAAGCAGGTATAGCCGCCGTTTTCTCTCTTTTTTCAAATCAGGATACTCATCACCATGCTAGACCCCCGTTTATTCAGAAGCGACCTGGAACTGGTTCTGCAACAATTGCAAAGACGCGGTTTTCAATTCGATGCCGCTGTCTATCAAGCCCTGGAAGACCGGCGTAAAGAGGTTCAGGTCAAAACCCAGGAACTGCAAAACGAACGCAACACCCGTTCTAAAGCCATCGGCCAAGCCAAGGCCAAGGGCGAAGACGTTCAGCCTTTGCTGGATCAGGTGGCGGACTTGGGCGATCAGCTAAAAGCCGCAGAATCCGAGTTGAACGACATTCAAAACCAATTGAGTGTCCTAATGGAAGGCATTCCCAATATTCTCGACGAAGCGGTGCCGGCCGGTAAAAGCGATGCCGACAACGTCGAAATTAGCCGATGGGGCGAGCCGCGCCAGTTCGATTTTCCCCCTAAGGATCATGTCGACTTGGGCGAACCGCTGGGAATGAATTTCGAGTTGGGCGCTAAGATTGCCAGCGCCCGTTTCGTGGTACTGGCCGGCAAACTGGCGACCTTGCAACGCGCGATCATTCAACTGATGCTGAACACGCACATCAACGAGCACGGCTATCAGGAAACCTATGTACCGTTCCTGGCCAACGCCGATAGCTTGCGCGGTACCGGCCAATTGCCCAAGTTCGAGGCGGATTTGTTCACTGTCCAGAACGATCCGACTTTTTACCTGATCCCGACCGCCGAAGTGCCGGTCACTAACATCGTTCGCGATGTGATCGTCGAAGCCAAGCAAATGCCGTTGAAATTCGTTTGTCATTCACCGTGTTTTCGTAGCGAAGCCGGCGCATACGGCAGCGACGTACGAGGCATGATTCGTCAGCATCAATTCGAAAAGGTCGAGTTGGTGCAAATCGTCACGCCGGAGCAATCGGCGCAAGCGCATGAAGAATTGACCGCCCATGCCGAAACCATTCTGAAAAAGCTGAACTTGCCGTACCGTAAGGTGCTGCTGTGCGCTGGCGACACCGGCTTTTCATCGTCTAAAACCTACGATCTGGAAGTCTGGTTACCCGGTCAGCAAAAATACCGCGAAATTTCTTCATGCAGTAACTTCAAGGATTTCCAGGCGCGGCGTTTACAAGCGCGCTGGCGCAATCCGGAAACCGGTAAACCTGAATTGGTGCATACCTTAAACGGCTCCGGATTGGCAGCTGGACGGACCTTAATCGCTGTGATGGAAAATTATCAAAACGAAGACGGTTCGATCACTGTGCCGGAAGCTTTGCGACCTTATCTGGGCGGTCTCGAAAAGATTCAATAACTTACAATCAGTCGGGTCTTTGGCGGTGGTGAAATAGTTTGGATGCGAAACTATCATCGGGTATCATCGCCGCCGAGGCCGCTAAATCAGTCAAAATCAATAGTTTGCCGGTTTAGACGCCGCCTCGAAAATTAGAAAATTATAATGAGGGGGTAACATGAGTGAAGAAAACGAAGTGCAAGGACCATCGTTGTATGAACGTATCGGCGGCGAAGCGGCAGTCAACGCGGCGGTCGATGTGTTCTACGGCAAAGTGCTGGGGGATTATCGAATCAACCGCTTTTTTGAAAGAACCGACATGGCTAAACAAGCCGAGCATTTAAAAACCTTTATGACGGTGGCTTTCGGCGGCCCCAACAACTACACCGGACGTTCTTTGCGCGACGGCCATGCACGCTTGGTGAAAATGGGTTTGAACGACTCCCATTACGATGCCGTCATGGAACATCTGGGCGCAACCATGCAAGAGCTGAATGTGCCTGCCGAACTCATCGCGGAAGCTGCGGCACTGGTAGAAAGCGTTAGAGGCGAAGTGCTGGGTAAATAAAATTGGTTCCGCTACCTGGTCGCCTGCGCAAATCGGGTAGCGGCTTCTCCTGCTAGATATTCAGTTTGAATTGCGTGGTTAGTTTTTGTAAGTTTTCCGCCAGCTGATTCAACTGGTGGGCTTCAGAGGTAGTCTGATTCGCCCCGTTACTGGTGTGTTCCGATAAATTGGTAATGTGGACGATATTCCGATTGATTTCCTCGGTCACGGCCGTTTGTTCTTCGGCCGCGCTGGCAATTTGCAGGTTCATCGCGTCGATGGTTTCCACCGATTGGCTGATCGCTTCCAGGGATTGCATCGCCTCCCGAGATTTCTCCACACCTATATGAGCTTGCGTACGGCTTTGCTGCATCACAGCGACCGCCTCGCGCGATCCGGCCTGTAATTCACCTATCATGTTTTCGATTACTGCAGTTGATTCTTGGGTACGGCTTGCCAGGCTGCGAACTTCATCGGCCACTACCGCAAAACCGCGTCCGTGTTCGCCGGCGCGGGCGGCTTCAATGGCGGCGTTCAAGGCCAATAAGTTGGTTTGTTCGGCGATACTTTTAATCACGTCCACCAAGGAGCCTATGGATTCGCTGCTTTTTTCCAGGCTTTGAATCACATTGGCGGCGCTTTCGATGTCTTTAGCCAATTGGCTGATCGATATTGTGGCGCTTGCCACTATGCTTTGACCGTTTTTTGTTTGCTCGTTAGCGGTGCTGGCCGCTTGGGCCGCCGTATTGGTGGTGGAGGCAACGTCCTGGATGGTAGCGCTCATCTGGTTGACCGCCGTCGCGACCGAGGTGGTTTCTTCGCGTTGCCGGTCGAGATGAATCGCGCTTTGGCTGGCAACTGTGTAGACTTTTTGCGCCGACGTATGCAATTCGGCACTGGTATGAATGATTTCCCTCAGCAAAGCCGAACTGGTGTCTATCATGGCGTTGAAGTTTTCGGCAATCTCCCGCATTTCATCGTTGGCATCGATATGTACTCTCGCGCTCAGGTCGTTTTGAGCAACGCGTTTAGTCGCGATGTTAATAGCGGTTATGTTGCGACTGACCGACTTGGTCAAGCCCAGCAATAGCACAATGACCACCAATAACACCCCGAGTAGTCCGGCCAGCGTAAATTGTAAAAATCGGTCAGCCGCCGCGCTGCGGGTGCGAAAAAGCAGGTCGAGTTCCGCTATCAGTCCGGTGTAGAGTTGGTAAGACTGGGTGATGGCTTGGGTGGAGGTTTCGAATACCGTATCGCTACCAACAGAAATGGTTTCGCTTTCGACCAATTGCTGGCGTAATAAACCGAGCATGGTTTGTAAGGCTGTTTGGTAGTTTTCATTGGTGCCGCGCAAATTTCGCGACACCTCTGGATTTTCCGCAAACGCCACGGCCAAGCCTTCATCCACCTTGCGGGCATGGGTTTCTATATTGGCGATTAAGATTAACAACTTGGTCAATGTTTGCGGCGTGTAACTACCCTTGGCTGCGATGCCGGAGGCCAGAGCCCGCGCTTGCCCCATCACTTCGATTAATTCGGGCAAATCGGACGTTAGTACGAATCCCATATGAAAACTATCGAGCTTGGGGTCGAGGATGATGCCGGATGTATTCGAAATATGGTTTAGTAGCTTCAAACCATCGGCAATCAACACGTTATGAGCGGTTATCGCTGCACTTAACTCTTGATCCTGGGAATGTGTTTTGATGTCGTTCCATTGTTGGCTGAGCTTGGCGAGCATGCTGTCGGTTTGCAAGGCGTCATGCAGTTCGCGGTCGGTTTTTTCAAGTTCCGCAAAATAGCCATCGATTTCTTCGCGTTTACTAGTGATGCGTTCCTTAAATTGGGTCGCGCCGTTGCGAAACGCGCTGGTCATGCCCCGATGCTGTTGAATGTGCTCGATAGGTTTTCTGAGGGCGGCGATGTAACTTAGGCCATGGCGTTCTCGCTCCAAGGAGTCGATTTCCGTCTGAAATTGCCTGACCAAGGTGCCGGCCATGAACAGCATGGGGATCAGCACGATGCTGAATAGCAGCGCAAATTTTGCGGGATAGCGGAGCCTATCCATCAAAGCGATTGCGGGCGAAATAACAAAATCCATAGTTAAGATCCTGGCAATGTTGTTGAGGCGCGTTTGCAGGCAACTATAGTTGTTTTATGTTTTTTGGAAAGTATCTAGTAAATTTAATCGGCGGCTTAGCGCGGCGGTGAGCTTGTTAAGCCGTTTTATGTTCTACAGGCGGGCAATCAGCAGGATCACCGCCGAAATGATTAAACAGCTTCCCGCCAGCCAAGTGCCTGGACGGGACGGTTTTTTCGAAACTCGCAGCATGATGAGGATTGTCAGGGAAATCAGTAAGGCCGGATACGCTATCATGAACGCTAACGCCGGTAGCGCGGTGTTTGGACCGGCTTCTTCAAGCGTGTAATAGCTGAAACAGCCTAAACCGGGTAGCGCTAGTATCAGTGCCAAACTCAATAATTTATGACAGAACGCGTTCACGGTATAAAGCCTACCTTGGTTGTGTTGCGAAAAGTGTATAACTTGCCGGTAAGCCCTTAATCATGACTGGCCTGAAGTAGTGCTTCTATAGGGTGGGAAAATTTGCCTAAAGCCTGATTTATTGGATTATGATGCACTGAAACTCGCAAGATGGCGGTCCTTGTGTCCGTCTAACCCGCTTTGAGGAGTAGTTATGCAATACGATTCCGGTGTTTGCCAAACATTGGTAGCTTTCGGTTTGGGTTTTTGGCTATTGCCGTGCGCTGCGGCGGAACTCACTCGAGAAGGTGTTATCGCGATTATAGCTGAAGCCGGCAGTCAGCGGCCGAACTTGATCAAGAAAGACCTGTCGGGTTTGGATTTATCCGGGATCGATTTCAATAAAGCCGACTTGTTTTCCAGCAATCTTGACGGTGCAAAGCTAACGGCGGCTAGGTTGGTAGGTGTCAATCTGAATCTTGCGCAGATGCGTAATGCGAATTTGCAGAATGCCAATTTATCCTATGCCAGCTTATATGGCGTGCTGATGGATTATGCCGACTTATCCGGCGCGGACCTGAGCCGCAGTCGTGTGACCGGATCGCTGAACAATGTTAATTTCGCGGGCGCCAAATTAGCACAGGCCAATTTAGGTCCCAATTCCGCGAGTCCGCGGCAACTGCGCGATAAGCTGGAAATCAACAATGCGATACTGAACGATGCGGATTTGAGCGGCGCTAATTTTAATTATGCGCTGATGAGCAATACATCGCTCCGCCATGCCAATTTAAGCGGCGGTCAGTTTATCTGGGCGGACTTGTCCGGTGCTAATTTAGACGGTGCGACCATTTCCGGCGCGGATTTTAGAAGTGCCAACTTTGATGACGCAAATTTGAGTAATGTGAAAGGGGCCGATACAGCCCTGGGCTTTAAAAAATGAGTTTAAATTGGCTGGTCCGGCAGGACAGGCTGAGTTCAAACAAACGCTCATTAAGACATTGCTGCGATCATTTCGCCGGGTGTCGATAATGACAACGCCGACAAAGCGGGCAGCGGATAGAAGCCCACGCAATCACTATCGGCAAAATGCGCGTCATCGGCAAAAACTATGTTCAATTGCGATGTCAGTCGGTTGGGTACACGATACCAAGGCATTAAACCGGCTGGTTGAGAATAGACTGAGCCCGTTGCTTTAAAATCCAGCTTGCCTTGCTCGTTACAATACGCCATTTGCGTGTAAGCATTGGCAATAAAATTCAGTCGTTTCCAGCCGCGCAGTTTGGCATGCCAGCGCGACTGGTCTTGCTTGCGGTTTTCCAGAAACGCCGCGTAATTGCTTCCCGATAAAACCGATTCCACTTCATACGCAAAAGTCAGCGCCTGGCTGAAAGTCCATTCGCCAGGAAGACCGGCATTCACCAACGTAAAATTAAGCTTGGAATCGTGATGAATCAGGCTGCGCAGCCGCAGCCATTTCAATAACTCGTCCCGGTCCGGTGCGTTAAGAATTTCATCCAAATTATCATCCGGGCCCAATTGGGCGTAGCCGAGCGCAACGCTGAGGAGATGGAGTTCTTGTTTGCCCAATACCGCGACTGCCGCCTTGCCCAGACTTTTAACGTAACGCAGTACCTGCAAAGATTCCGGCCCGTGATTGACAAGATTGCCGGCAAACCATAGCCGGTCTTCCAACGGATCGAAGCCGATAGTCGTCAGAAGTTGCATAAGTCTTTGGTAATCGCCGTTTACGCTGCCGATGGCATAGGTGGTCATAGGTATTTAAATTCCAAAGCCATGTCTGAACAAATGCCCGGCCATGACCGGAAGGTCAGCGCAACGCCGGGAGATTTCCATCTTATCGTTAAACCCTATCAATTTTGATGCCATCAGTCTTGGCGCCGGATTTCTGGAGATGATGATCCTGCCAACTCACTGATTATTCGTTGGAAACAGATGAAAAGTCGGCAATAGGGTGTTGGGACTTAACTGGGTAAATCTGGTTCGTTCCCCGCCAAATCCGCAGTTTTGCGTGTGAAATGTAAAGTATTCGACAGGTTTTGCAGCGCTGATGAACAAAGCCAATCATCGCCCGCTGGCGATACTGAGAACGCCGTTATATTCGACAAGTCGGGAAGGAATTTACTATATGTAAAATCTATTGAAGCTATAAAAACAATCAATTTTATTTGTTGCAGGGGTTTGTTCACAATGGTCCCCAAGCTGGATCGGTTGAATTTCCAATCAGATTTCCAGTGATTTATTAACCCAGTCGGAAAATACCGTTCTTACCAACGGAATGTCAGTAACAGATACGGCCGGTTCATAACAATTATTACCAGGAGACTTATCATGAAAACCTTAAACACCATCCAAGTTGCTATCGTCCTTACTGCCGCTCTTGTTTCGACAAGTGTTCAAGCACAGGGTGATCGCATCGCCTCCGGCGGCTTTTTAAATAGTTGGGTTGCTGAAGTGGTTTACGACAATCCCGCGCACAATCGCGGCATACATAGTTATCCCAATCCGCTTGCGCCTGTTGTGGTAGCGGAAAAAGATATGATTTATGTCGATAAGGCCTATGGACAAGCTATTTACAGCTATCCCAGAAATACAAAATGAGCTCAACTCTTGGCGGACGCCTTCGGGCGTTCCGCCTGTATCGCCCGAATAAGCCTGCCGCTGTCATTCTCGCGAAAGCGGGAATCCAAGACCGTTGGGTTCCCATCTGCGCGGGAGCGACGATAATTAAGGGTCGGATTAGCAGATTCTTGCCTATCCGGGAACCAAGGCTTTAGGGGCGTCTAAGGGCATGGTTGATAATCTTGAAAAGGTTCAAACCAGCTGATTGGAATACGCGCTTACAAAGCCCTTACTAATAGCACCGGCATCCACGGGCTTACCAATAACAGAAAGCCGGTAAACCAGATATCGAAAGTAGGGCGCAAGGCCGGGGCTTCGAGTTGGTCGGCGGCCGGATTGCTGGGGGCGAATATTAATACCAAAGCGACCAACAGCATCAGCGGTGGCGCGAACAAAAATCCGAGCAATATTCCCCAGGCCGAAGAGCCGATGTCGCGGCAGCGTTTTATCATGGCGGATACACCGAATAAGCCGCATGCCAAGGCGATAATTAGGTAAAACGGCACGGCATATTCGTCGGACGACCCGCGGGTCGTTATCTGATGCGCATACAAGGGTAGTGCCAAAGCATTCAGCAAAGCTGGCAGCCCTAAAGCTATATATCGAGAGCGGTCGTAACGCAGCATGGTTCTGTGTATTCCCTAAATTAGCAGTTAACGGGATCGTCTAGGTTAGCTCAGCGGCTGGCGATTGCCAATTTTTGCGTGTTTTTTGATGATCCCGGCACGAGGATTAGGGATTGTTTTAGTGGCTTTATTGGTTACTGCTATGGCCACGACCACTGCTGATACACTTACAGCTAACCCGCTATGAATCCGGCCCTTCAATATCGTCGCCTGCGTCTTCGCGGGAATCACGATTCCAGGGAATTTAAGCCCCGGGTTAATAAACGTACCGCAATTCAGTCGCAATTCGGCAGGCAAATGCGCAATGATCAAAAAAATCGATGTAGCCGACCTGAAGCCCAAAATGTTTATCCACAACATCAACTGTCCCTGGATAGACCACCCGTTCTTGCGTAACAGTTTTTTCATCGAATCCGCGCAAGACATCGAAAGAATCGCCGCCTACGGCATTCGCCAAGTCTACATCGACACCACGCTCGGGCCGGATATGCCGGAGGCACCGACGGTTCATGACATAAACCGGCAACTTGATGCACATATGCAGCACTTGGGGCGAACGCTCAAGCGTGTGCCGCCACCGCTGGTTAGCGTCGAAAAGGAACGGGTTAAAGCCAAGCAAGTCTGCCGCGAAGCCAATCGCATCGTACATAACGTCCTGCAGGATTGCCGGCTGGGCAAGCAGGTTGAATTGGAGCAGGTTGAACCGGTGGTTTCCGGCATCATCGATTCGATTTTCCGTAACCCGGATGCCATTGTCAGTCTGCTCAGAATCAAGCAGGCCGATAAATATACTTTTCAGCATTCCGTGGCGGTCGGCACCTTGCTGATCAGTTTTTGCAGAGCCTTGGATATCGACCGCAAACTCATCGAACAGGTCGGGCTGGGCGGTTTGCTGCACGACATCGGCAAAATGCAGGTACCGAATAACATCCTCAACAAACCGGGAAAACTGACGGAAAGCGAATTCGAGATCATGAAAAATCATGTGCGCTACGGCTGTCAGGTATTGGAAAAAACGCCGGATATTTCACCGATCACGCTCAGTGTTGCGGCCGAGCATCACGAGTGCTACGACGGTAGCGGCTATCCATTGGGCCTGAAGGGTGATGAAATCAGCCTGTACGGGCAGATGGCGTCAGTGGTGGATGTCTACGATGCGCTGACCTCCACGCGTATCTATCACACCGGCATCGAACCGACGGAAGTGTTAAGAAAATTGTTGGAATGGAGTGACCACCATTTCAATCTGACACTGGTGCATCAATTTATCCGCAGCATAGGCATTTACCCTGTCGGCACCCTGGTGCGGTTGGAGAGTGGCTATCTGGCTGTGGTGGTCGAACAGCATCATGAAAATTTGCTGCACCCCAGGGTGAGGGTGGTATTCAATAGTCGGACTCGCCGTTACACGTCTCCCGCGGATTTCGATCTGTCCAAACCCGGTTGTAATGACCGCATCGCCTCGTTTGAAGTGCCCGCGAAATGTGGGGTAGATCCCCAGCGGTTTTTATAACGACGGGCCAGCTCAGCGGAAAAATTTAAGCGACGCCACTACTGATTTGAAGTTGCCGTCCAACTATATGACGCTGTATTGGGCTACTTACCTTAGCCCAATACAGATTTGATGATTGCTTTGGCCGGCAAAATCAGTTTATTCGGCTTCTATGGCTATAGGTTCGCCGGATTCATCGACTGGCTGCACAAATTCAAACAGTTTGGAGCCGGCGTTGATGACTTCGACGTTACCTTGAAAACCGCTACGCACAGCGACATTTTTGCAGAAAGTTCTTTTGATAAAGCCGGTTGTACATTTATTGGTGCCGTTGCTCAGGTCGTCGGCTATGGTCCAGCCGTCTGGACAAATAATCGTGGGAATATCAAAAGTCTTGCATACCGGTTTGGGTGTTGTGCCTCCACCTGTCGGCTTGGCATAGGCAGTGGCGCTGGCGCTGAGCAAAACGGCGGTCAGGAAAAATAATTCTGGCGTTTTCATGTTAGACCTCTTCGATGATTTAATGGATCAAGCTCCCTGAAATTTGGGGTGGCATGAAGAATCCCTTTCGAAGAGGAGATTAAGATTTAAGCCTGGTTTTTTATATGAACTATTCCATCTGATTCGGCGTGATTAATTAACAGCTATTGTCTGCGCTATTGAACGGGGTTGAGTACCTGTTAGGCTAAGAAAAATCTCGCTGCCAATCATCGATGATTCGGCTCAATTGGGCCAAACCGTCGCTGAGCGAGGCTGGGCCAGGTTGTAAAATATCGCAAGATTTAATTTCGTAAACCCGCTGCTGTTGCACGGCGGGAATACTATTCCAGCCGGGGCGCACAGCCAGATGATCTGGGCGGAATTTTTTGCCGCACCAGGAGCCGATGATAATATCCGGCGCGCGGCGCACCACCTCTTGCGGATCGGCGATGATACGCTGCTTGGCGGAATGTTCGGTGGATAGCTCGGCAAAGCAGTCGTCGCCACCGGCGATGCTAATCAACTCCGATACCCAGCGGATGCCGGAAATCATCGGCTCATCCCACTCTTCAAAATACACTTTAGGGCGCTTGGCAAACTTAAGACTGTTTTGGCGAACGGTTTCCAGTTGCTGCCGGTATTGAGCGACTAGCACAGCCGCTTTTTCCGGAACGCCGACCATCGCGCCCAGCAAGCCGATCATTTTCAAAATACCGTCCGCCGAGCGTTGGTTAAACACGTGCATCTCAACGCCGGCCCGGATTAAATCCGCGGCGATGTCGGCTTGCAAATTGGAAAAGCCCAGCACCAGATCCGGCTCCAGCGCCAGAATTTTGTCGATTTTGGCGCTAGTAAATGCCGAGACTTTGGGTTTTTCTTTGCGCGCTTGGGGTGGCCTGACCGTATAGCCGGAGATACCGACGATGCGTGCTTGTTCGCCCAGCAAATACAAGGTTTCGGTAGTTTCATCTGTTAAACAGACGATGCGTTCGGGATAAGCCATTGGGGTGTCCAAGTTGTTCAGTCAGTGGGGTACTGATTTGTACCAAGCAATAAAAACCGCCTAGCGGCAGGCCGGTAGGCGGTTTATAAACCAGCGGCAGTTTTCGCTTAGTTGGCTTCGATCAAGCTGGGATCGTAATCTTCCGGTGCTTCAAAACCCAGCAGATTCAAAATGGTCGCCGCCACGTTCGACAGACCCGCTTTCGGCAAGTCCTGACGTAATGTGAAACCTGGATTTTCCCCGGAAACCAGCACAAACGGCACGGGGTTTAAGGTGTGCGAGGTCTTGGCTTTGGTGCGGCCTTCGGCGTTGCGAGTCACATTGCCTTTTTTGTCCAACTCGTACATTTCATCGGCATTGCCGTGGTCGGCGGTGATGATGGCGGTGCCGTTCATTTCCAGAATCACTGGAATCAAGCGCGCCAATTGCAAATCCAGACCTTGCATGGCGGTAACCGCCGCTTCGAAGTTACCGGTATGGCCGACCATGTCGCCATTGGCGTAATTGACCCGCAGGTATTTGTATTTGCCGCTGCGCACAGCGTCTATCAAGGTATCGGTGATTTCCGCGCATTTCATCCAGGGCCGTTGTTCGAAGGGCACGACGTCGCTGGGGATTTCTACATAGGTTTCGGAAGCCTCGTCGAACTTGCCGGAGCGGTTGCCGTTCCAGAAATAGGTCACATGACCGAATTTTTGGGTTTCGCTGATCGCGTATTGGCTGATGCCGTTTTTAGCTAGATATTCGCCCAAGGTGCGGTCAATGGTGGGTGGCTCTACCAAAAAGCGTGGCGGTAATTTGGTGTCGCCGTCGTATTGCATCATGCCGGCATAAGTCACTTTCAGCAGTGGGCCGCGCTCGAATGGGCTGAATTGCTCTTCGATGAAGGCGCGGGAGATTTCGATAGACCGGTCGCCGCGGAAGTTAAAAAACACCACCGCATCGCCGTCAACGATAGTACCTAGCGGTTTGCCGTCTTTGGCAATCACGAAGCCAGGCAAATCCTGGTCGATGACGTTGGCTTCGGTGCGGAAGGTTTCAATCGCTTCGTGGGCACTGGCAAATTGTCTGCCCAGACCCAGTACGTGAATGTCCCAGCCGCGCTTGACCATGCTCCAGTCGGCTTCGTAGCGGTCCATGGTGATCTGCATCCGGCCGCCGCCCGAGGCAATCGCCACGTCGAACTCAGTGCTACGCAAACCGTCCAGATAAGCTTCGAACGGATCGACATACTCCAAGGCAGAAGTCTCGCCGACATCGCGCCCATCCAGCAGGATATGCAGGCGTACTTTGGCTACACCTTCTTGCTTTGCGCGTTCGATCATCGCTTTTAAGTGATCGATGTGCGAATGCACGTTGCCGTCGGAGAACAGACCTAAGAAATGCAAAGTGCCGCCTTGTTTGGCGGTGGCGACCACATCGTGCCAGGCTTGGCCTTGCCAGAGATGGCCGCTGCTGATGGATTCGGCGACCAATTTTGCGCCTTGGGCAAACACACGACCGGCGCCGAAGGCATTGTGGCCGACTTCGCTATTGCCCATATCTTCGTCGCTGGGCATGCCGACAGCGGTGCCGTGCGCCAGCAGTTTGGTCATGGGATAGCTGGCCATGTAACGGTCCAGATTAGGTGTGCGCGCGGCTTTCACTGCATCGCCGTCTTCGCGCGGCGAAATACCCACGCCATCCAGCACGATGGTAACGACAGGACCGGGGCAGGCGGGAAAACGGGAAGATTTTGCTAATTTCATGGTGTTATTCAATGGGTGGTACTTTGGAAGTTAAAGGAAATGGGGTCAGGTCAACAGCGGAAATCACGCTTGGGCGATGACAAAGCTGAACATCATACCTGATCGGCAAGATCCAACAGCACGTCCTCATAAATCGCGTTTAAATCCAGCGTAATGTTCAAGCCGGCTAGCGGCAGACGGTCGCCGATGTTGGAAAAACTATGCAACAACCAGCCTTGCGCGGTAAGCTCGAAACAGTCGATCGCTTGGCTTTGGCTGTCGATCAGCCAATAATGTTGTAGGCTGTCCAGTTGGCGGTAGGCGGCGAATTTGCCGCCGCGATCAAAACCTTCGGTGGAAGGAGATAGTACTTCGGCGATGAATAGCGGATGTTGTTTAAACAGGCGGTTGTCGCGGTCTTTGGCTTCGCAGGTCACCAGCACATCGGGGTAAAAAAACGCGTTGGCTTTAGCAACATTGACTTTCATGTCGGAAATATAGGCGCGGCAAGGAGTGTCTTTTAGTGTTTGTTTAAGAAGAAACGCCAGATTCATCGCAATCGAAACATGCGCATCGCTGGCACCGACCATGGCCCAAACCTCGCCGTCGAGATATTCATGTTTTATTTGCGCCGAGGCCTCGCCTTGCAGGTAGTCTTCCGCGCTTAGTTTTAATTTCTCTGCCAGAGCCATCGCTGATTTGCCTTGGATATATAAAACGATTCTAACGGTTGCCGGCAAAATGTGGAACCCTTATTAAGCTAATTACACCTGGGGTTCCTGGGTAACGGCCGCCGTTCGTAGAATACCGGGTAAACCGGTTCTGCCATACGGATTTGTGGTGGAGCAAATGAGGGCAACGCCTAACAATTCGTTATAATCCAACAATGAACGAATTAGCTACAACAGATTATTTTCGCAATGATGTATTGATAAAACGACCCTACATCAAACTGGATGTGGTGTGAAGTGGCATTATCAGATCCATTTCGACGCGAAATTCAAGATGACGGACGAATTCGGCATTGGATCTTTGTGGCCGAGCTAAACAAGTATTTGCGAGTAGTCACGTTGGAAGATGGGCTAACTGTCCATAATGCCTTTCCTGACCGGAGATTTAAACCATGAAATTACGTTACGACCAAGCGACTGATTCCCTTTACATCCATTTAGCTGACAGGCCTTCGGTCGACTCCGACGAAGTCAGCGATGGTGTGGTTTTGGACTACGATGAAAATGGCACCCTGGTTGGCATCGACCTGCAGCACGCCAGCCAAAAAGCGGATATTGAGTCGTTGGCCTTAGTGCATTTGCCGTTAAGGAATTTGCAGGCGGCTTGATTTATTTGTTGTTATCGAAGATGTGTCTTTTGAGGACACGTTCTCGTGTGGACGATGAAAAAACTCCGCCCGTGGGAACGAGATAAAAGTCTTTACGAGGTGCAGCCATGACTATATCGCAACCGCAAAACCCGCTAGAGCAGTTGCAGGAAAATTGCCGCTATTTTGAATATACCCAAGCCGCCGATCCAATTGGTTCAGGAACGATTTCCAAACTGCCGTTCGCCAATTTCGGCAGCGAACTGCATCAAACCGGCGGCACCCGGATTATCCCGCTGGATGTCAGCGCGCAATTAAATTGTCCCGGCCCGGCCACAAGTCCGGCGTTGTGCGCAAACTTTGTGAGAATTTTGGCTGGCGAGTCGCTGGCGACTAATTTCAATGCCACCTCGCTGTTGTTTTACGTGATGTACGGCAGCGGCCACACCGAATTCGATGACCTGACTATTCCGTGGCAAACCGGTGATTTTGTGGTGCTGCCGATAGGCAAGGACACCCGACATTTTGCCGACAGCGATGCGGCTTTTTATCTGGTGCACGACCAGCCCTTGTTGACTTACCTGGGTGTTAAAGCCGAAACACAATGCTTTAAACCCACGCTGTATAGCGCCGCCGATTCGCTCCGTGAATTGGCGGCGGCGCAAAAAGCGGCAGAGGCCGTGAACCGCAACCGCATCAGCGTCTTGCTAGCCAACAAAGCCATGGACCAAACCTTGACCGTGACTCACACGCTTTGGGCGATGCTGGGCGTGCTGCCCAAGGGCGCGGTGCAATTGCCGCATCGCCACCAATCGGTGGCCTTGGATTTGATTCTGGATTGCGCGCCGGGTTGTTACACCCTGGTCGGACCACAGATTTCGGCAAACGGCCAGATCGTCAATCCCACCCGCGTCGATTGGCAACCCTATTCAGCCTTCATCACCCCGCCGGGCTACTGGCATGCGCATTACAACGAGTCGGGCAAAGAGGCGCATTTGCTTCCACTACAGGATGCCGGCTTGCAGACTTATTTACGGAGTTTGGATATTAAGTTTGTGTTGCCGGATGGGAGTGTTTCGCGGTGAGGTGGAGGAAGTATAAGGGAGCGATAATTGGGCAGCCCTCCCGCCGTTACCTTAACTGTAGGACAGATGCCGATAGGCGATCCGCCAAAATGCCGCCCAAAAAAAACAACAACCATCGATCAGACCTAACGACACCGGCGTGATGACGGATCTGTTCCCATTCGGCGGAACGTCTGTCGGCTTCCGCTTTTCGGACTTGTTTACCACATCCTGCAGGCAATGCGGTCTATGATGATTTGTGCCGGAGTACGAGCTAGTCTAGGGTCATGTTAGTTATCAGGATCGTAGGAGCTAGATAGCGAAGGAAAATGTCAGTAAATTTTACACTCAACTCAGCTCAGGCGTAAGGTATCGCAATGATTTTAAGATGATAATTCTAAAGCGGCTTAATTTATGCTTTAAATAACTTGGTTTCGTAAGTAAACCGCAACAAGCTGTATTTTTAAAAAAGGAGAAATTATGAAGATTATTACTGCGCTATTTGCTTTGAGCATGCCTTTACTCTACGCAGTGCCGTCACACGCTGCTTTGGTTGCATTTTATACCTTTGATGGTAACGCAATTGATGTTACTGGGAACGGGAATGATGGGGTGGTCAATGGCGCTACGTTGGCTGGCGGTTACGAGGGACAAGCATATCGCTTCGATGGCTTAAACGATTACATTTCAATTCCACTCAACCTAAATTCATCGAATATGGCAAGTGTTACGATGGGAGCATGGGCTAACGCTTCAAATTTAGGCAGCATCAGAACAGTTATATCGCATGACGACGGAGGCTATGACCGAGATTTAAACATAGATTCTCGTGGCGCTGGCAGCGGTTACCGCTATTCTGTATTCACAGGTAGTGGGGTTGATTCAGTCGGGCCTGATCCAGCTCCTACAAATCAGTGGGTGTTTGTTTCAGCACGTTACGATAGTGCGGCCCATACTGTAACCCTGGATGTTGGTAACGAGCGAGCTACGTTTGCAGCCACTCCTGGGGCTGGATTCAATACCGCCAGAATTGGGGGAAGTCCTATTCACGGTGGAGCTGAGTTTTTTAGTGGTTTGATCGACAACGTTTTTGTTTATGACGAAGTTCTGAGCAATGACAAAATTGATCAAATTAGGCTTGGTGGCGTTGCAGCTATACAGCCGGTGCCTGTTCCTGGTGCATTTTGGTTATTTGGCGCAGGTATATCCGGATTCCTAGGCCTAAACCGTCGCAGAAGTATTAAACCAGCTCAATAAGCCAGGTAGGTCAGGGTTCGCGCTAGCGTTCCCTGACAATTTGGCTTCGATTTGTCACGTAACCGCTATCGCGTCAAAGTGACCTACAAAACTAGCCTAACGTTGAAGAATGTCAGATGTGTGACGCTTCATTCAACACTTCCGTTGCCCACTGATTCAGACTTTTCCCTTTCGCTTTAGCGGTTAATAGCGCTGCTGCATGGATTTCGGGCGGTATGCGCAGCATCAGTTTGCCGCTAGCCGGTTTTTCCGGCGATTTGCCGATGCGGGCGCAAGCTTCCAGATAGTCGTCAACCGCTTCCTCGAAAGCGCTGCGCAATTCGGTCACCGTATCGGCATGAAAGCCGATGACATCTTGAATGCCCAGCAAGCGCCCAACCAACAAGTTGTTTCTGTCGTCGAAATCGATGCGGGCGGTATAGCCTTTGTAAGTCATGGTGTTCATGGTCTGACTCCAATAGAAGATAAAAAATCGCGAGCCTGCTCGACTTGGTAGGGTTTGGCTTCCTTGCTTGGGTGAGGGCGATGGAATGTCGCGATTCGGCCTTGGAATACAAAACGTACTCGCGACCCACGCCCCTCAATTACCTCGCAACCTATTGCGGCAAAAAGCGATTCGATGCGTTGCCATTCCAGTGTGGCTGAAGTGGGTTTGGCAAAGATGGCTTGCAAGGTCTTGGTGTGCTTTGCGTTCATGCTGTTATGCTAGCAAATAATGCAAGCGTTTGTAAGCGTTAAGCCTTCGCCCCCAGCCTCGCCAACAATTTCTCCAAAAACACCACCTTATCCTCCATATCCTTAAAGGCTTGGGTAAAGCGCAACTTATCCGCGCCATCGAATTTATAAACCTGCGACTGGCTTTGAATCATCAAGATCAACTCGCCGGTATCGATTTGCGGCGTGGCGGTAAACACGATGCGGCCACCGGTTGCGTGGGCTTCGATTTTACGGATGCCTAGGTGCGCGGCTTGTTGTTTCAGTTCGGTGATGGCGAACAAGGCTTTGACTTGATCCGGCAATAAGCCGAAGCGGTCGATCATTTCGATTTTTAACTTGCGCAAATCGTCTTCGGTTTCGGCGCTGGCGATGCGTTTGTATAACACCAGACGGGCGTGGATGTCCGGCAAGTAGTCTTCCGGGATCAGCGCGGCAATTTGCAAATCCACTTCCGGGCCGGTATCCAGCGGCGCGTCCAGTTCCGGTTGTTTGCCGGATTTCAAGGCTTTCACCGCGCGTTCCAGCAACTCGGTGTACATGGTAAAACCGATTTCCTGGATCTGCCCGCTCTGCTCGTCGCCCAGCAACTCCCCGGCGCCGCGGATTTCCATGTCGTGCGAGGACAGCATGAAGCCGGCGCCCAGTTCGCCGGAGGTCTCGAAGGCTTCAAGGCGTTTGATGGCGTCCTTGGTCATCAAGGATTTCGGCGGCACGATGCAGTAAGCATAAGCGCGGTGATGCGAGCGGCCGACCCGGCCGCGCAACTGATGCAATTGAGCCAGGCCGAGCTTGTCGGCGCGGTTGATGACGATGGTGTTGGCGCTGGGGATGTCGATGCCGCTTTCGATGATGGTACTGGCAATCAGCAGATTGAAACGCTGGTGATAAAAATCCAGCATGATCTGCTCCAGCTCGCGTTCGGCCATCTGGCCGTGGGCGATCTGAATCCGCGCTTCCGGCACCAGTTCGCTCAGCTCGCGCATCATTTTCTCCATGCTTTTCACGTCGTTGTGCAGGAAAAACACCTGGCCGCCGCGTTTGATTTCCCGTTGGCAGGCTTCCTGCACTTGCGAGTCTATCCATTCGGTGACGAAGGTCTTGATGGCGTGACGGTTCGGCGGTGGTGTGGCGATGATGGAAATGTCACGCAGGCCGGCCATGGCCATGTTCAAGGTGCGCGGGATTGGTGTCGCGGTCAGCGTCAGCAAGTCCAACTCGTGGCGCAGTTTTTTGAAGTGCTCTTTTTGCGTGACGCCAAAGCGGTGTTCTTCGTCGATGATCACCAGGCCCAGGGCTTTGTATTTCATCTCCTTGGACAGCAATTTATGCGTGCCGATGACGATGTCGACCTTGCCGTCTGCCAAGTCGTCGGCGATGGCTTTTTGCTGTTTAGGCGTAACGAAGCGCGAGGTGACTTCGATGCGCACCGGCCAGTCGGCGAAGCGGTCGCGAAAATTTTGATAATGCTGTTGGGCGAGCAGGGTGGTGGGCACCAGTACGGCGACTTGTTTGCCGCTTTGCACTGCCACGAATGCCGCGCGCATCGCCACCTCGGTTTTGCCGAAACCGACATCCCCGCAGACCACGCGATCCATCGGTTGGGTGGCGGCCATATCTTGCAGAATGGCTTCGATGGCGCTGAGCTGATCCGGGGTTTCCTCGAAGGGGAAGGCGGCGGCGAAAGCGTTGTAGTCGCTGTTGTCGATGTTAAAAGCAAAGCCTTCGCGGGCCGCGCGTTTGGCGTGGATGTCCAGCAATTCGGCGGCCACGTCGCGGGCGCGCTCCATGGCTTTTTTCTTGGCCTTGCTCCATTGATCGGTGCCTAAACGATGCAGCGGCGCATTTTCGGCGCTGACGCCGCTGTAACGACCGATCATGTGCAAGGACGATACCGGCACATAAATCTTGTCATTATTGGCGTATTCCAGCATCAAAAATTCGGCGTCGATGCCGCCGACGTTGAGGATTTGCAAGCCCAGGTAACGGCCAACGCCGTGTTCCTGGTGCACCACCGGCGAACCGATACTTAGCTCGTCGAGATTGTTGAAAATGTTTTCCAGCGCTCGGGCCGCCGATTTTTGTCGGCGCCGGCGTTGTTGAACTTTTTCACCGCTGAGTTGGCTTTCGGTGATGATGGCGAGCGGCGGCAATCGTTCCAGACGATTTGCCGCACTTCCACCATCCATGGCGGTCGTACTTTCAAGCCAAAGCCCATGATCCATCGGCGCGACGACTATGCATGGTGAATGATCGGTTTGGAGAAACTCCGGCCAGCTTTGTACTTGTTTCGCAGTGAGTTTGACGCTTTTCAGTTTGTCGATAAGGCCTTCGCGGTGGCCGGCGGTCTCAGCGACAAACAGGATCTTGCCGGCAAAGCCTTCGATGAATTGGCGCAGGCGTTGGGCGGGTTCTTTCAAACGGCTGTCGATAGCGACATCCGGCAGCAACTTGCAGTCGAAGGAGTGGGCGGTTTCTGCTTGGTTGTCCAGCACTACGCGACTAAAGCTATCGGTGTGTTGCTGGATTTCCTCCGCTGACAAAAATAGGCGCGTTGGCGGCAACAAGGGCCGGTCGGTATCGTATTTGCGTTGTTGATAGCGTTCGTCGGCTTCGCTGTAAAAACGCTGGGCGTTTTCGGCAAATTTGGGCGGCAGTACGAACAATGCAGTCTTCGGTAAATAGGCAAACAGCGATTCGGTGCGTTCGACGAACAGCGGCAAGTAATATTCGATGCCGGCCGGGGCGATTTGCTTGGAAACATCCAGATACAGATTGTTCTTGGGCGAAGCGTCCGGGAATTGCTCGCGGAAGGCTTGGCGGAAGCGTTTGATGGCTTCGTCGGTAAACGGAAACTCCCGGGCCGGAAACAGCTCGACTTTCTGCATTTTGTCTTGCGACATTTGCGTGTCGGGGTCGAAGCTGCGGATCGATTCCACGTCGTCGTCGAACAATTCGATGCGGTAGGGCTGCTTGGAACCCATCGGGAACAAATCCAGGATGGAGCCGCGCACCGCAAATTCGCCGTGTTGATAGACTTGCGACACGCATTGATAGCCCACTGCTTCCAGCTTGGCGCGGGTGACTTCCAGGCTTAAAGTGCCGCCGACTTCGATCGCAAAACTATGGGCCAGAATATGCTCGCGCGGCGCCAGCCGGTGCATTAGCGTCGCCACTGACAGGATCAGCGCGCCGCGTTTGGTGTCGGGCAGCAGCGCTAAAGTGCGCAAGCGCTCGGAGATAATCTCCGGCAACGGCGAGAATACATCGTAGGGCAAGGTTTCCCAATCCGGAAAATGCAGAATCGGCAGGCTGTTGTCTAAAAAGAACGCCAGCTCGTGTTCCAGGCGCAACGCGGTTTGCGTGTCCGGCGTGACGATGACCAGCAGGCGTTTTTCCTGGGTAATTGTTTGGGCCAGCGTCAGGGAGTCGCCGCAACCGTTCAGGCCGCTCCAGAATACCGTGGTGGGTTGCTGCGGCAATGCCGCGGCGGGTATTGGCGGTAAGGACATTAGTTTGAAATCAGATTTTTGAAGCGCTCAATTATAACCAGTAAGGTCAGGCTTGGGCTAAGCATCCGCGCTTTGTCAGTGGCCGGCGTTGGAAATACTGTTTTGGTGAGTATTTGCCGCAAATTCGCGGCCTAAAACCTATGCTCAGCTGTTTGGGATTTAAATGCTCAAATTTTTCTGCTGTAACTCGATTTCCTGCATGTAACGCTGGAGGTTGTTTTCGAACACTTGGGGGATATGGGTGAATTTGCAGCCTATGCGATGTTGATAGGTTGTGGCGTTGGCTCGAACATTGGTCACGCTTTTAATCACAAAGCCTACGTGGGCCCTGCTGCCATCGTGCAAATACAAGGCGCATTCGTCTATGACGGTATCGGGCACTAAAAAGTCGGCAATTTTTGTGTCGGGATTCAAAAACGAAAATCCGGAAATACTGATGTCGGCCACGCTGAACACTTTGGTTTGCGTATCGACTTCGCCCGCTTCATTTTCTGTGGCAAGATTGAGTTCGCAGGTACTGTTTTTATGTGACAGCGGCACTTTAACCCGATAATACTGGCGGCGTTGCATCCAAAAAATGGCGTCCGGGATAGGCATCGCAAAAACCGGGTGGCCGTCGCTTTGCGACTTTTTGATGGCTTTGCCGCGGAATGAAACTTTAATACCTTCGTATTCGGTGCGGAACAGCACTTTCGCTGAGCCTAGCAGCTGCTTATTCAGTAATTCTGTCGGCGCAACATCCAGTGTAATCAGATTGGCTTTTTGATCGAGATCGATGATGGTGGTCAAAAATGATTGGTTATGTTCGCCAAAATGCGCGGAGATAATGCATTTCTTTTTGATTAGATCGCTCAAGTGGCCAAAAATCAGTCTGGCGCTTCTAACAAGATAGTCGGATTCTTTTTCCATTAAATTACTAAATTTTGCGGATAGGTGAGAGCACTGCTGTAAAATACCGCAGATTATAGTGCATAGGAAAGGAGTTTTGATGGGTTGGTTGCTATTGTTCGCCGCGGGTTGCTCGGAAATCGTGTTTGCGATTAGTCTTAAATACAATGACGGGTTTACCAAGCTATGGCCGAGCGTAGTAACCGGCGTGTCGGGGGCGGGCAGTTTTTACCTGTTAATGCTGGCGATCAGAACCTTGCCCCTGGGTACGGCCTATGCGGTGTGGACCGGCATGGGGGCAGTGGGTGTCGCGATAATCGGGATTTTTCTGTTTAAGGAATCGGCGGACTGGTTCCGCTTGGCGTCTATCCTGTTAATCATCGTCGGCATCGTCGGTTTGAAGCTGACGCATGTGGAATAATGCTGCACTTGCTGTCGCAATTGCCGTTGCAAGCGGCGGTCATCGAGCGCATTGGCAGTGGTGATGATGTTGTCTTGATGGATGGCGCGGTATGTGCCGCGCGGGCCGGGCATATTGCTAATGATTTGTTGCGGCAATTGCTGAATCAGTCGTGTCGAATTTATGCATTGCAAGAGATGTTATTGGTTCACGGCGTTGAGCCGCTAATGTTGTTGTCAGGCGTGGAATCAGTCGATTACGCGGGCTTGGTCGAGCTGACCGTGCAGAATCCGGTGATTCATTCGTGGTGTTGATAGTTGATGGTGTTGCGTTGCCAACCAGTGACGATGGTTTTTTGCGCGATGCCGGGCAATGGAATCGACAAGTCGCGGATGAGTTGGCCCGCCTTGAGTCCATCGAAATTAGCGACGCACACTGGGAAATCCTGTTGTACATTCGCGATTACTATCAAAAATTCCAGCACTTGCCCAATGCTCGGATGTTTGTGGCGGCTATCCGCAAACAATTTGGTGAAGACAAGGGCAATAGCCGCTATCTGCAAAAACTGTTTCCGCAAGGGCCGCTGAAATACGCCTGTAAAATCGCCGGCTTGCCCAAGCCACCCACCTGTTTATAAAAATGTTTTCAAGAGAGTTTCATGACTAACCCCCGTGTTGGATTTATCAGTTTAGGTTGCCCGAAGGCCTTGGTCGATAGTGAGCAGATTCTGACCCGGCTGCGCAGCGAAGGCTACCAAGTCTCGCCGAACTACAAGGATTCCGATTTGGTAATCGTCAATACTTGTGGCTTTATCGATGCGGCGGTCGAAGAGTCGCTGGATAGCATCGGCGAGGCCTTGGCGGAAAATGGTAAGGTGATCGTCACCGGTTGTCTCGGTGCGCGCCAGGATGAGATTTTGGCGCGGCATCCGCAGGTTTTAAAAATCACCGGCGCCCACGCGACTGACGAAGTGGTGTCTGCGGTGCACGAATACTTGCCGCCGGCGCACAATCCGTTTACCGACATAGTGCCGCCGCAAGGTATCAAGCTGACGCCTAAGCATTATGCCTACTTAAAAATTTCCGAAGGCTGCAATCATAGGTGCACGTTTTGCATTATCCCGTCGATGCGGGGGGATTTGGTTAGTCGGCCTATTGACGAGGTGATGCAAGAGGCCGAGAAACTGGTCGATGCCGGCGTTAAGGAGCTGCTGATCGTTTCGCAAGATACCAGTGCTTACGGTTTGGATTTGAAATACGAGAGCCGGCGTTGGCGCGGGCGGGAAATGCAGGCCCGGTTTTACGATTTGGCCGAAGCCTTGGGTGAGTTGGGTATCTGGGCGCGGATGCATTACGTCTATCCGTACCCGCATGTTGATGACGTGGTGCCGTTAATGGCGGAAGGCAAGATTTTGCCTTATCTGGATATTCCGTTTCAGCATGCCAACAGCCGAATCTTAAAGTTGATGAAACGTCCGGCGGCAGCGGAAAATAATCTGGAGCGCATCCGCGCCTGGCGGAAGATTTGCCCGGATTTGACGATCCGTAGTACGTTTATCGTCGGTTTTCCCGGTGAAACCGAGCAAGATTTTGCAGAGTTGTTGCAATTCTTAAGCGAAGCGCAAATGGATAGGGTAGGTTGTTTTGCTTATTCGCCGGTGAAGGGTGCGGTAGCCAACGATTTGCCGGATGCTGTACCGGAAGAGGTCAAGCAAGAGCGCTTGGCGAGATTTATGGAGCATCAGTCGGCAATCAGTGCGGCACGTTTGCAGCGTCGGGTTGGCAGAGTCGAGACAGTATTGGTCGATGAAGTGGTCGAAGAAGGCGCGGTTGCGCGCAGCCGAAGCGACGCACCTGAAATTGACGGTCAGGTGTTTATCGACGGCGCAAGCCATTTACAAGTCGGCGATTTCGTCGATGTGGAAATCGAGGAAGCCGACGAGTACGACTTGTGGGCTAAACTGATCTAACGAAAAAGCCGCTGGTTAGGCGGCTTTTTCAGTTCAATTTACAGCGGTGTTACGTTTTCCGCTTGTGGACCTTTTTGACCATTGGTCACTTCCATCGTGACTTTTTGGCCTTCTTTCAAGGTTTTGCGGCCGTTGCCGTTGATGGCGCTGAAATGTACGAATACATCTTTGCCGCCTTCTTGCTCAATGAAGCCGAAGCCTTTTTCATCATTGAACCATTTTACTTTGCCTTCTACTTGAACTGACATAAATCTCTCTTGCTAATAAAGTGCTATTCGCTGGTTTGTAACTAGGGTTGGTGAATAAAGCAGGTAGTGGAAAACAATGTTTGTTGATCCGATTGCAGACTTGAAAAGCGACAACGATACCGAGCTAAATCGACTCCATTATACATCGCAATCGGCGGGTATCCACAAAAACTAGCTAGATTTTGCGTGTTAAATGATTGTTACAATAGGTTCTCAGCCGCCTTTGTTGGGTGCGTATGTCAGGCTAACGCAGGTTGCGGGTGGCTATTGGCTGGCTAAGATATTGAAATGAAGTGGTTTTTTATCAGGCTTTTGGGGGGGTGGCCGTTTTGCTTAAGTCCGACTTTGGGCGATTGCAAATGCGAAATTGATCGTCGCAAAAAAGCAAAAAAATAGTGGATTTTGCAATTGACCTATTGGGCAAGCCATGAAAAAGACTGCCCAATAAAGCTTATCGTTTCAAAAATAGCTGCCGTTAATCAGAAAATGGGTAGCAATGCTGCCGAAAAAACCGATCAAAATGACCGGCATCCATTTCAAATGCGCGCTAAAGGAGTAAACGCCTTTCATTTGGCCCATCAAGCCTACGCCTGCCGCCGAGCCGATTGCCAGTAAACTGCCGCCGACGCCAGCGGTTAATGTCACTAACAGCCATTGGCCTTGCGAGATGTCGGGATGCATGGTGAGTACCGCAAACATGATGGTACCGTTATCGATGAACGCCGACAGGACGCCGACCACAATGTTGGCGATGGTCGGGTCCATGCCGACATACAATACATCCGAGGCCATGGTCAAATAACCGATGAAACTCAGGCCGCCGACGCTGATCATCACGCCGTAAAAAAACAGCAGGGTGTCCCATTCCAGCGTGGCAACACTTTTAAATACGTCGAATTTTTGGCTTGGCCTCGCGTCGGGAACCGCAACGTTAAATAACTTATACACGTGGGCGAAATCGCTAATTTTGCCGTTGTCTTTATCGGCGGTTTTTTGCAAATAAAAACCTAAGAATTTTAGATAAGTCAGGCCCGCCAGCATGCCGGCCGCAGGCGGTAGTTTCAACATGTTTTCGAAGCAGACCGCGGTAATAATCGTCAGTAAAAACAGCACGATCATCGTTATTGCACCGCGTTTCATTTTTGGGGCTTTACCCACTGCCGCCGGTTGTTGCTTGGGTATCCAGAAATGCATGATTATCGCCGGCAGTGCGAAATTGACCACGGCGGGAATGAACAGTGAGTAGAAATCTTTAAAGGGTACTACCCCGCTTTGCCATACCAGCAGCGTGGTGATATCGCCGAAGGGGCTGAACGAACCGCCGGCATTCGTGGCTACCACTACGTTGATGCAAGCCAACGTAACGAATTTGCGATTGTCCTTGCCCATTGCCGCGATCACTGCGCCCATCAGTAGTGCAGTGGTCAGGTTGTTGCAAACCGAGGACATAAAAAACGACATGATGCCGGTAATCCAGAATAGCTTACGGTAGCTGAAGCCTTTACTGAGCAACCAAACTCGCAGATTATCGAAAACGCCGCGATCTTCCATCGCATTGAGATAAGCCATGGACACCATGATGAACAAAAACAATTCCGCGTAGCCTTCCAGACAAGCACGGAATGCGTGGCCGGCCTGTTCGCTCATACCGTTATGCACGTAAATGCCGGCGATAAAGGCCCAGATCAAGCTTGCGGCTAACACCATGGGTTTGGATTTGTTTAATTCGGTGACCTCTTCGGTCATTGCCAGCAGATAGGCAACGGCAAATATACCGATAGCCAAATAACCCACCCAATGCTTAGTCAGATTAAGCGCTTGTGCTGCTTGTTCTGCGTCTGCCCAAGCTAGTAGTGGTGAGCAGGCGAGTAAAATGAGTAGAAGGATGCGCGAAAACACGGGTGAACTCCTTTCAATAACTTGGTGCTGGACAGTCACGGTAGGGGGTGAGTTCCTCGACCGTGATTGCTTTTTGCCCTGCCCGCATAGCTACGGGCCTGGCCTTCACGATGCTACAAAGTTTGTAACATTACAGCGAGTCTAGTTTAGTATTTCTAAATACGGGCATTCGGCTTCGAATGCCCGTATTTTATAGTCTACCGGGGTTAGGCTTAAAGTCAGCCTATCTTGTTACGATTGGGCTTCCAGCAAATACGTCAGCCAGAGCGAGGACAGTTTTTCCTGTACCGTGTTTTGCCGCAGACGGGCAGCCAGGTTCGGGAAATCTACATAGTCCAGCGCCTGATCCTGGTTGTAACAAGAGTACATAAAGCTCTCTTCGCCGCTTTCCGGATCCACGTGTTTGCATAAGCATTGGGCGCAGACGCCTTTCATCATGCATTGCATAGGCGAGTTGATTGAGCCGACCGCTTCGTGGCCTTCCTTCAAGTACGGTTTTAATGCGGCAAAGCGTGCCGCTTTTACCGCTGCCATCATCCGATCCGAGCCGATGACGATCAGGTGATCGACGTCTTGCAGATGTATGCTGGTTTCCCCCAATTTTCCGGTGGCATATGACACCATGGCTTCGACGATATTACCGACGAAGGTTTTATCCTGAGGTCGGGTGACGGGTATGGCGTCGTTGCCCGGCCGGTCATCGACAGCCCAAACGATCACGTCGGATGCCTCTTCGATTTCCGGCACTTTGAATAAGTCTTCGCTGTTACGGTAACCGGCGAAATACAGCACCTTGTTACCCGCATTGCGCATGGCCTTACCGATTGAGAACAATACCGCATTGCCCAAACCGCCGCCCAGCAGCAAAACGGTTTTGCCGGTTGGAATTTCGGTCGGGGCGCCTGTTACGCCCATCAACACCAGGGGATCGCCGACTTTCCAGGTTGCGCATAAGCGGCTGGAGCTGCCCATTTCCAGGGCAATCAAAGATACCAAGCCTTTTTCCTTGTCTACCCAGGCGCCGGTTAGGGCCAAGCCTTCGGCGGCTAGCGTGGTGCCTTCGACTACAGGGGCTAGTGATTCGTAATTTTGCACCCGGTAAAACTGGCCGGGCTCAAAATGTTTCGCGGCGGCGGGCGCTTTGATTACCACTTCGATGATGGTTGGTGTCAGGCGATTCACTTCAACGACATGCGCCAGGAAAGTCGCATCTAGTCTATCCTGCAAGTCGCGTAACTGAGCATCGCGTTGCGGTTGCTGTGATGCATCCAATTCAGCAATCTCGTTGGCAAACAGTTTAACGATATACGGATAACCGTCTTTCGCGCTGGCCATGGCTTTTACCACGTTGCCGGCGTAAACCGGGTGGTTGTCACCATAGAAAGTGATGTACCGGCCGTTGCTAGCATAAGACGTAAACGGTGCCGGTTTGCCCACTTTGACTTGCGCTTCGTCGGCCATCGGCGCCAGTTGCGCCTTGCCGTCCAACCAGTCGGGTTCGTGGCGTTTGTAAAATTTGCCTTCCATCGCGAACGTGCGGGGATGCTCGGACTGGTAGATCGTGTTGGGAGCGGTGCCGGCGGCGATAAACAGGCCGCGTAGCTTCACTTCCACTTCATCCGTTTTGCGCCATTTACCGTCTTGTTCGGTCAGCCTCTCAAAACGTACGGCTTGCAAATGGCCGTATTGGTCTTCGATAGCTTCCAATGGGCTCATGCCTTCGGCCAGGTAAATACCTTCCGAGAGTGCTTCGTGAATTTCTTCGTGGTTTTGCCGGTACGCTGGCGAATCCTTGATACCTTTGCGGTAGAACAGCGTTACGCCGCCCCACTGTTTCAGGAAAGGCAGGAAATTAGGCATTTCACCGGCGGCAGCCGCACGTTCGCGTTCTTGCTCGATCACACGGCCATGCGCCAAAAACTCCTCGAGGATTTCTAGCTCTTCGGCATCATAGCGGCTACGTACTGAGGCCTCGCCGTATTTAGCCACTAATTTTTCGTAGCGATGTAGAATTTTGCTGACTTGACCAGGATAGTAAGCCAGTAATTCGGTGGTGGTATCGATGGCGGTCAAGCCGCCGCCGATCACGCCGGCCGGCAGACGCACTTGCAAATTGGCTAGCGAGGATTCTTTGGCCGCGCCGGTCAATTGCAAGCCCATCAAGAAGTCGGAGGCCTTGCGGATGCCGCGGGTCATGTTGTTTTTCAGATCGATCACCGTCGGCTTGCCGGCGCCGCTGGCGATGGCGATGTGATCGAAACCCATTTCCCAGGCTTCATCGATAGTGATGGTGCCGCCGAAGCGCACGCCGCCGTAGCATTTGAATGCATTACGACGCAGCAAGGTCAGGTAAATGACTTTCAAAAAGTTTTTATCCCAACGCACGGTAATCCCGTATTCTGCCACCCCGCCGAAGCCTAACAGAACCCGCTTATCCAAGTCTTCGTAGAGGCTTTGAAAGTCCATGATAGGCATGGGCAAGTTATCGCGGTCGCCGGTCAGATGCAGGGGTAGCGGCTCGATTTTCAAGGCATCGATACCAACCACGCCAAAGCCTTCATTCAAAAGATAGTGCGACAAGGTATAGCCGGCAGGGCCCATGCCCGCTACCAGCACATTTTTGCCGTTGTAAGGCAATGTGGTGGAGCGTTTGATATTCAGCGGGTTCCAGCGGGTCAACAGGCTGTAAATTTCAAAACCCCACGGCATGAACAACACGTCGGTCAAAACATTGGTTTCGATTTGCGGAATATTCACCGACTCGGTTTTTTGGTAAATACAACCGCGCATGCAATCGTTGCAAATCCGGTGGCCGGTGCCCGGGCACATCGGGTTGTCGATGATGATCATCGCCAATGCGCCGATGTTGTCGCCCTGGCGTTTGACGACGTGCATCTCGGAGATTTTTTCTTCCAGCGGGCAGCCGGTCATCAGTGCGCTCAAATGATTGGTTTTGAACGTGCCGTCTTTTTTGTTCTTAATGCCTTTGGAGCAGGAGTCGTTATCGCGGTCGTGGCAGTAAATGCAATGATCTACTTCATACAGCACTTGGCGCTGTTTGAAGCGTTTGTCGGTCAAGGCAAAGCCGTCGCGGCGACGGTGATGGTGATCGTCGCAAGCCCAAACATCAAAACCGTTTGGCGACACGGTTTCGTGTTCAACCAGATTGTCCAGATTGGTTTTTTCCGGGATTTTGAAGCTCAGCCATTTGGCTACATAGGCTTGCAACTCAGGATCTTGCTGGGCGGCAAAACTCCAGCGGCGGACGATGTCCAGCAAGCCGGCAACCAAGGCGGCAGTGCTGTCGTAACCGGTCAATTGGTCTTTGAACGGGGCAACGCCGGCATCGGTAATCTCTGCCTGTTGCGACAAGCGCCATAAATCGGCACCGAGTTGGCTGATCGCCAATTCCGGGTCGGCCCGGAATAAATCCTGTTTGTCGGCGGCGGTTAACAAGCCATCCAGTTGCGCCCGCAATGCGGCAATATCCCATCCTTCGATAGTTTGGCCTTTGAACAGTTTGTTCAAGGTGCCGACGATTTCGGTCCGATAAACAAACACGGCATCGAATTCGCCGCGAATATTGCCGATTTGCTGCTCGCGCACATCGCTGACATTGAATAAACGCGCAACGAAGGTGCCGACCAGCGGCGCCATCTTTACCAATAACTCGGAAATGTCCTCCGGCTTCATGCCCTCGCCGCCGCAGGCGCGGTAAGCGGTAATTTCCGCAAACAAGGCTGCATCGTGTTGCTGTACCGACTGATCGAATACTGTCAACAAATCAGACAGACGTTTGGCATCGTATAAATCTTTATATTCGAAGCCGGGGATGCCGAGGGTGAGTTGGGTAAGGTCGCGAGTATTAAGCTTTTGTGTCATCAAGTTATTCCGTGAGCGTTCGCTTGAAGTGATAAATTAAAATTCGGGTTAAGGCATATCGTCGACGACGCTGTCCTTGGCGGGCGGCATCAGGTCGTCGCGGCTCAAGCCCAGGCTCAGAGCGAGTGAGCTGGCGATGTAAATCGATGAGTAGGTGCCTTTAACGACGCCGATCAGCATCGCAATGGCAAAGCCGTGGATGGTTTTGCCGCCGAGGAATGCCAGAGCCAACAGCGTTAAAAATACGGTCAACGAGGTCAGGATAGTTCGGCTCAAAGTGTCGTTCAGCGCGGTGTTAACGATTTCGTTAATGGATTCCTTGATTCGGCTAGAGCGGACGGTTTCGCGAATCCTGTCGTAGACGACGATGGTGTCGTTGATGGAATAACCGATCAAGGCCAAAATCGCCGATAACACGGTCATGTCGAATTCCCAGCCAAATACCGAGAAAAAACCCATCGTAATGATACTGTCGTGGAATAAAGCCGCGATCGCGCTCAAGGATAATTTCCACTCGAAGCGAATGCTGACATAGACCATGATGCCGACAAAAGCGAAGAATAGCGCCAGACCGCCATCGTTGACCAAATCATCCCCCACTTGCGGGCCGACGAATTCTACGCGACGCAGTTCGCCAGGTTGGCTTTGGCTGCTATTGGCGACGCTTAGCACTTTTTCGCTAAGTTCTTTTTGACTAACGTTTTCTACCGGTTTCAGGCGGATTAACACATCGGCCGCGCTGCCGAAATGTTGCAGATTGGCATCGGCGAAGCCCTGTTGCTCCAGCGTGCTGCGCATCTTGTCAAGATCGGCGGCTTGGTTGTAATGCAATTCGTAGACGCTGCCGCCGGTAAAATCTATGCCCAGATCCAGACCCTTGACGAAAAACGAAACAATGGAAATCAATAGCAGAGTGCCGGAAAAGTAAAAGGCCAGTTTTCTTTTACTAAGAAAATCAATGTGTGAAGCGGAAGTCATGCCAATGTTCCTGATAAATAATTATGGTTGTGGTCCGACCGGATTTAATGGTTCGGCAATAAAACTAAGTTTGTCTGCTTAAAGGGATGAGAATTGTACTATTTTCTCCAGAAAGCAGGCGTAAAAAGCATTATCAGAGTAAAGACTTCGAAGCGCCCCAACAGCATTGCAATCGAACAAATCCAGGTCTGAAAATCGCTTAAACCCTGGTAATTGCTGGCAGGCCCTACCTGTCCAAGGCCTGGGCCGGCGTTGTTGATGCAGGCCAATACCGCGCTGAGTGCTGAAATCGGCTCCAAGCCGGAAAATAGTAGCGAAAAAGTTAGAACTACAATCGAAATGAAGTAAAGAAAAATAAAGGCTAATACCGAGAAAATAATTTTATTGGCAACGGGAGTGCCGCCGATGCGTATGGGATTGATAGCGCGCGGATGCAGAATGCTGAACATTTCCCGTCCGGCCTGTTTCCATAACAATATGGTACGGAACATTTTGATACCGCCGCCGGTTGAACCAGTGTTAGCAACGATACAGCTCAAATAAAGCATCCACCAAGGCACAAACGGCGGCCATTTATCGTAATCGACGCTAACGAAGCCGCTGGAAGTGCCAACCGAAACCAGGTTGAAAGTGACATGGCGCAGAGCGGTTAGAAAATCGGGATAAACATGGTGATACCAGATCAGCCCGGTACACAACAAAATACTGCCGGCAATCACGCCCAACATGGGAATGGCCTCCGGATCTTCTAAATAGGGTTTAGCGCTGCGCTGATGCAAGGCTTGAAAATGCACGGCAAAATTCATCGCCGAAATAAGCATGAACACGGTTAGAACGAGTTCGATGGCCGGAGAATCGAAATAGCCGACACTGGCGTCATGGGTCGATAAGCCTCCCAGGCCCATCGTCGCGAAGCCATGGCAAATGGCGTCGAACCAGCTCATGCCGGCCAATTTCAGGGATACGATGCAGGCAACTGTAATGCCGGCATAAACTATCCAAAGCAATCTGGCGGTTTCGGTGATTCGTGGCGTCAGTTTGCTGTCTTTGATCGGGCCGGAGATTTCGGCTTTGTAAAGCTGCATGCCCCCGATTCCCAGCAGTGGCAAGATAGCTACCGCCAAAACGATAATGCCTAGGCCGCCGATCCAGTTCAATTCGTGGCGCCAGAGGTTTAGCGACGGTGCCAGATTATCCAGGCCGACGAAAACGGTAGCTCCCGTGGTGGTTAACCCCGATGTGGTTTCAAAAAACGCATCGGTAAACGATAGCCCCGGCATCCCCCAAAGCAACGGAAATGTTGCTGTTGCAGACATCAATATCCAGAAAGAGGCTACCAACAAATAGCCGTCGCGTGTTTTTACTTCGCCGCGAAAGCGCATGGTTATGCCGGATAGCAGGCTGCCGACCCCGATATTCAGCGACATGCCGTTCAAAAAATGATCGACCATGCCATCCTCGAAGTACAGCGAAGTGGCTATCGGTAGCGTGTAAGTGATGCCGAAGACCATCAAGATCAGGCCGAGTACAAACCCTAAAGTGCAAAAACGTTGCATAGTGCCCTGATTAAAACCGAAAAGGTTTTGCCGTGTTGTTATGGATCGCCGGTCGAGCGCACCAAACAGCCGAGCGCCCCGCAGCCGGCAATTGTAACAAACAATCGCCGAAATGGGCCTGTCACATAAGCTTAAACAAAGCTTCATATTGTTGTCACAAAGCATCTCTAAGCTGGCCTCGTTATCAGGGATAAACGTGAAACGGAAAATCGACGATTTTCAACTGCTGCATGAAGCTCGCGGTCGACGCGTGCGGCAAACAACGAGGGCCAGACCATGAAGCTGATTTACTCGATCCATAAGTACGACGTGACGATGTTTACTTGGCTAAACAGCGTTGCCATTCATGCCTATTTAGTGCGCTTTTGCCGCATGATTTCCCGCACCGCCGATGGTTTTCTGTACGTTATTCTCGCGGCTTGGCTTTACTGGGATCAAGGCATCAACGATGCGTTGTTGCGGGCCATGATACTGGCGTTTTTGATCGAAAGGCCGGTCTATACGCTGCTGAAAAAAGGCTTTAAGCGCAACCGCCCGCAGCAAGCGTTACCGGATTTCAAAAGCGTGATTACGCCATCGGATCAATTCAGTTTCCCCTCCGGACATACCTCTGCCGCGTTCATGGTGGCAACCTTGGTAGGGTATTTTGCGCCGTCGTTGCTGCCGGTTCTTTATGTTTGGGCCGCGCTGGTCGGTTTTTCCAGAGTGGTTTTGGGCGTGCATTTCCCCACCGATACGCTGATGGGCGTGGTCTTGGGGGTTAGTACGGCAATTTTTAGTCTCGATTACATTTTATGATGAAAATTTTTTACGGTGTGCAAGGCACGGGCAATGGTCACATCACCCGCGCCAGAGTGATGGCGAAAGAACTATATGCGGCGGGGTTTGATGTCACCTTCCAATTTACCGGCCGGCCGGCGGACAAATACTTCGATATGGAAGTGTTTAACGGCTATCAAGTCAAAACCGGTTTGACCTTTAATACCCACAACGGCCAGGTCAGTTATGTGAAAACCGCGTTGGATGCCAGCCCGATCCGTTTTGTCAGAGACATCAACAGTCTGGATTTAAGCACTTACGACTTAGTGATCAGCGATTTCGAGCCCGTTACCGCTTGGGCCGCGAAACGGCAAAAGAAAAAAGTGCTGGGTATTGGTCATCAATATGCGTTTAGACACAAAATTCCCCGCGCCGGCGGCGACCCGATTGCCGAGCAGGTGATGAAGTATTTCGCGCCAGCCGACATCGGCATCGGTTTGCACTGGCATCATTTCGGTCAGCCGATCTTGCCGCCAATCATCGAAACGCCGGCGTTTCCACAAAATACCCAAGCCAATAAGATTGTGGTGTATTTGCCCTTCGAAGACCCGCAAGCAGTGGTTAAGCTCCTGTGTCCATTCGAAAACTTCGAGTTTCATGTCTATGCGCCGGAACCGGCGGTATCGAAATATCCGCACATCGTTTGCAAACAGCTGTCCAGAGAAGGTTTTCAGCGCGATTTGTACGATTGCGCCGGCATCATCAGTAATGCCGGGTTCGAGTTGGCCAGCGAGTCCTTGCAGTTGGGCAAGAAGATTCTCGTCAAGCCCTTACACGCGCAAATGGAGCAGATTTCCAACGCCGAGGCTTTAAAGCAACTGGGCTACGGTCACACGATGTTCGATTTGGACGATGCGGTGATCGAGGACTGGCTGCACAATCCGCATGCGGTGCATGTCACTTATCCCAATATCGCTAAAGTAATCGTGCAATGGCTTCAGGACGGCATGCCAGCGATGGATGCGGAATTCACCGAGCGGGTTTGGGAGTCGGTGCAAGTGTTGCCGATAAAATACTAAGCAGGCTTAATCCTTATCTTCGTCGGGTATCAGCCCTTTCAATTGTTGCGATAACAGCGTTTGCGCGCCAGTGGTCACGATTTCCTCGCCAGGCTGCAAACCGTCGGCCACGAAATAGCCTTGGCTAGTGCTGCTGTATTGCTTGAGCGCCCGGCGGCTGAAATGCTCCGCATCGGTTTTGATAAACACAAAAGCCTGACCCAAATGCCAAACCAAGGCTGGTTGCGGGATAATGACGCCAGTATTGGCTTGGCCGCCCTGCGGAATCCAGACGGTGATATGGGTGCCGAACGGCAGGCGGCAGTCCGCGCATTTGAAGAAATAACGCAGGCCTTGCGACACCGGATCGACTTGTGGTGCTGCGGAAATTAACTCGGCTGGCAAAGCGGCCTGACGCTGGCCACGTTCGTGAATATGAATAATATTGACGCCCGGATCGAGCCGGCTATTGGCGGGCAGGGTAATTTGCAGTAACTGGGCGCGATGTTCCAGCAATTGCGCGGCGTTTTTATCCTGAGCTTTGGTAAACCAGCTGCTCAAGGTGTCGCCCCAGACCAGGCGGCTGTTGACGGCGATCAGTTGCTGCTGGTAGCTATTGGCGGCCAGGTTGGCTTTGTCCGCCTGCCAGATCGCTTGCTGTTCTTGCAGGCGGCGGGTGGAAACGATGTCTTGTTGATGCAGGTCGCGGGTGCGATTCAAGTTTTGCGCCGCCTCGCTATAGCGGGCTTGCGCGCTGTCTTGCTGGGCGCTGGCGGCCAGGAATTGCTGACGGATGCTAAGCAGCGGTTCCGGATTGAGTACTGTGCCGTATGCGGTAAATTCGGGCGTTTGTCTAACCGTTACGAGTGTTTGGGTTTGAATACCGGCCAACTTTTGAGCCGCCCGGTCCAGATGTAATACATCGGGGTTGGCATTCGGCCTGGCCTGTTTGGTTTGGGCGGTGCTTGAGGGGGGGGCGTCGTCATCGTCCGCCAACGCGGCGGTCGGAATCAGACTAAGAACGCCAAGCCAGCCGGCGAGGAAAAGTGCTATTCGCATGAATTTTATTGAATGTAGTTTGACGCCTTAATGGCCGGACTTAAGTTAGGTACTCTCCGCATGGCCCAAGATTATAAAGTTTGGGCTGGCGGGGGCTGTAATTTTTTGTTGTGTTAAAAAAATAGCCGGTTATCCTTTTGGATTACTGTTACGGCTTGAGGGAAATGCAAATGAGTGAAACACCTGAAAATTTGAAATATGCCGAGACCCATGAATGGGCCAAGCTGGAAGACGGCAATGTCGTGCGCGTCGGTATTACCGACTTCGCCCAGTCCGAGTTGGGCGACATCGTCTTTATCGGCTTGCCGGATGTCGGCAGAGTCGTGAAGGCGGGCGAACAACTGGCAGTGGTGGAATCGGTAAAAACTGCTTCCGATCTGTTCAGCCCGGTCAGCGGCAGCGTAGTTGAAGTCAACGAAGCGGTGTCGGATGAACCTGAGTTGGTGAATGACGGCGCGTATCAAACCTGGCTGTTTTGCATCAAAGCCGATAATCCGGCGGAACTGGAACAATTAATGGATGCCGATGCCTATCGGACCCTGATCGAGGAGTAGGAATAAGTAATGGCAAATCAAAATGCAAAGGGATTTAAGCGGCTGATTAATGCCTGCTTTTTTTCGGTCGCCGGCTTCAAAGCCACCTGGCAGCATGAAGAGGCGTTTCGTCAGGAAGTCGCGTTGTTCGTGGTAACGACGCCGTTGGCGATTTGGCTGGGGCAAACCGCCATCGAAAAAGTCTTGTTGATCGGCAGCGTGGTACTGGTGTTGCTGGTGGAGCTGTTGAATTCCGCGGTGGAAGCCGTAGTGGATAGAGTCGGTTTCGAACATCACGAATTATCCGGACGCGCCAAGGACATAGGCTCGGCGGCGGTCATGTTGTCCTTGATTTGGGCCGGCGTGACTTGGGCGTTGATTCTTTTGTAAGCGGTAAAGACGACGAAGCGCGGCTGATTTTGTCGCTTTCGTCTTGTGCCTATTTCAAACATCCGTTACCTTAGGGCCGCTGAAATCGTCAAACAAGGATAATAATGAGTGCATTGATCTGTGGCTCCATGGCCTACGACACCATCATGGTGTTTCACGACAAATTTAAACATCACATCCTGCCAGAGAAAGTACACATGCTTAACGTGTCTTTCCTGGTGCCGGCCTTGCGCCGCGAATACGGCGGCTGCGCCGGTAACATTGCTTACAACCTGAAATTGTTGCAGGAAGAGCCGTCCATCATGGCGACCGTCGGCCACGATTTCGAGCCCTATGCCCAATGGCTGAGCCAATGCGGCATCTCCAGTCGTTATATCAAGGTGCTGGACGATCATTACACCGGTCAGGCCTATATCACCACAGACGTAGACGACAACCAAATCACCGCTTTCCATCCCGGGGCGATGAGCTTTTCGCATTTAAACACCGTGCCGGCCGACTCTGGCATTACCATCGGCATCGTCTCGCCGGACGGTAAACAAGGCATGCAGGAGCATGCCCAGCAGTTTGTTGAGCAAGGCATTCCGTTTATTTTCGATCCCGGCCAAGGTATGCCGATGTTCGATGGCGACGAGTTGTTGGCGTTTCTGGAACTGGCCAATTACGCTACTTTCAACGATTACGAGTCGGAATTGATGCAACAACGAACCGGCTTGACGCTGGAGCAAATCGCCGAAAAAGTCGATGCCCTGATCATCACCTTGGGCGGCAACGGTTCCAAAGTGTATACCCGCGGCGAATGCATCGACATTCCGCCCGCCAAACCCAAACAATTGTTGGACCCCACAGGCTGCGGCGACGCTTATCGTGCCGGTCTGCTGTACGGTTTGATTAACGATTACGATTGGGATGTTACCGGTCGGATTGCTTCCTTGTTGGGCGCGATCAAAATCGAGCACAACGGCACCCAAAACCACACCTTTACGATGGCGGAGTTCAAAAAACGCTATCAGGATACGTTTGGTTCGACATTTTGAGTTTGACTAAAACCCAGGAACTGCTGGCTTTGATGGCCCGCTTGCGCGACCCGGAAAAGGGTTGTGCTTGGGACGTCAAGCAGGATTTCCATAGCCTGATTCCCTACACCATCGAAGAAGCCTACGAGGTGGCCGACGCCATCGAACGTAATGACTTCGACGATTTGCGCGGCGAATTGGGCGATCTGTTGTTACAAGTGGTGTTTCACTCGCAGATTGCCGAAGAACGCGGCTTATTCGACTTTGAGCAGGTGGCGGCGGCAATCAGCGAGAAATTGGTTAGCCGGCATCCGCATGTGTTTGCCGATGTCAAATTCGATACCGATGAGCAACGCCAACAAGCCTGGGACGCAGCCAAAGCTCAGGAACGCCGTTTGAAACAGCCTGCGCAGCAAACCGAAAGTGTGTTAGCCGGCGTTGCGCAAAGTCTGCCAGCCTTGGTGCAGTGCGAGAAAATTCAGAATCGCGCCGCCAGCCACGGTTTTGATTGGCCGGAAGCGGAACCTGTATTCGACAAAGTGCGCGAAGAACTCCAGGAAGTCCACGAAGCCTGGCAATCCGGCGATCAGCCGCATATTCAGGAAGAAATCGGCGATTTGCTGCTGGTAGTGGTCAATCTGGCCCGGCACCTGAAAGTCAATCCGGAAATTGCCTTGCGCGAAGCCACTAAAAAATTCACCCGCCGGTTTAATTACATCGAGAAGCAGGTGGAAGCCTCCGGCCGGGAGTTGCGCGATTGCGAATTGGCGGAGCTGGACGGCTTATGGAACGAAGCCAAGCGTCACTTAAAGCAATTGCAGAACAATGGCTAATTTGCGCAAGGGTGGCTTCAAACCCTCAAGTTACAAAGCGTGCTATTTGAGTGTGCTTTTCAGCGTCTGGGTATATAGCGGCAGCGCAACGGCCGAATTATTGGGGACAATCTCTGATGACACCGCGCCGGTTGTTAAACCGCTCGAACCCAAAACCGGCAAAAACGACGACCGGAAAATCATCTATCGCGTAATTTGCTCGCCTGAAGATCAAGACTTACCGGATTGTGACCGGTCCGCCGTTGATGACGGCAACGAAACCGCCGTATTGCCGATGCCGGATTTGCCGCCGGATAGCGCGGATCTGGCAGAGCAGTCTGCGCAGAATGACGCTGCGAAAGTGACTGCCGAGGAAAATCCGCAGAAAGCCGGGCATAAAAAAGTAGCCAAGCCCAGTAAGTCTGCAAAAAAGACGACGGCCAAAAAACCGGATAGCAAGAAAAAGCCGCGCAAATAGAGTTTAAGCTGATGCGGATCGCCAAATCGACAAAGCCCGTGGCGTGACTTTGGAGCAAACGGAACTGCCTGCTCGGTTTATGGTCGAGTAGTTCTAAACTTTTCACGAGGCGTCCCCATGAAACTTCCCGGCATCCCTGCAATTCCCGCTTCCGAAATCACCCCCCGTGAGCTGTTTTACCAGCGCCGACATTTTATGCAGTTGGCACTGGGCGGCTCCACTGCCTTGCTTGCCGGCGCAGCCTTTGGCGGTGAAAAATTAGCGAGTAGCCTCTCCGAAGCGTATGGCTTGACCGATAAATTGACGCCGTTAGAAGACGTCAGCCAATACAATAATTTCTACGAGTTCGATACCAGCAAGGAAGGTCCGGCCAAAATGGCCGGCCGTCTGAAAACCCGGCCGTGGACGGTCAGTGTGGAAGGCGAAGTCCGTAAACCTAAACAATTTGCCATAGAGGATTTACTAAAGCTGGCGCCGATGCAGGAGCGCATCTACCGCTTACGGTGCGTGGAAGCGTGGTCGATGGTGATTCCCTGGCTAGGTTATCCCTTGGCGGAGTTGCTGAAACAAGTCGAGCCGACTAGTGAGGCCCGTTATGTGGAGTTCGTCAGCCTGCACGACCCCGAACAACTGCCCGGGCAGCGGCGCGCTGTCCTGGAATGGCCGTATCGCGAGGGCCTGCGCATCGACGAAGCCATGCATCCCTTGGCTTTACTGACTTTTGGTTTATACGGCGAAGTGTTACCCAATCAAAACGGCGCGCCGGTGCGCATCGTCGTGCCGTGGAAATACGGCTTCAAAAGCGCCAAGTCCATCGTTAAGATTCGCTTGGTTAATCAGCAACCGACGACCAGTTGGATGCAGGCCGGCCCCAGCGAATACGGATTTTATGCCAACGTTAATCCGGAAGTCGATCACCCGCGCTGGAGTCAAGCCAAAGAACGCCGCCTCGGCGATTTTCTAAAGCGGCCAACCCTGCCGTTCAACGGTTACGCCGAACAAGTCGCCGGCTTGTATGCCGGCATGGATTTGACTAAAAACTTTTGACTGTGAATTGGAAAACGCTTGACGATACTCACCTGCGGCGTCTAAAACAGCTAGTGTTTTTGGCGGCTTTGTTGCCCATGGCGCTATTGTTGACGGCCGCTTGGCAAGACGAATTGGGTGCCAACCCCATCGAAAAAATCACCCATAACACCGGTTACTGGACATTGGCGTTTTTGCTGATAAGTATCGGCGTCACGCCGCTGCGGCAACTGAGCGGCGCAAGCTGGCTTATCCGGCTTAGACGTATGCTGGGATTGTTTGCCTTTTTCTACGCCTGTCTGCACTTTCTGACTTATCTGGTTTTGGACCAGTTTTTCGATTGGTCGGCAATAGCCAAAGACATCCTGAAACGTCCCTACATTACTGTCGGTTTTACGGCGTTCTTGTTCCTGATTCCTTTGGCCGTAACCTCCACGAATGCTATGCAGCGCCGGCTCGGCGGCAAACATTGGAAACGCTTGCACCGTATGGTTTACCCGATTGCAGTTGCCGGCGTGATGCATTTTGCCTGGCTAGTAAAAAAAGATCTGAGCCGGCCGCTGCTGTTCGGCGGGATACTGGCTTTGTTACTGGCCTTGCGCTGGTTTTATAAAATTAAATCTGCCCGTTTACGTCGTTCGTATTCGTCGATATAGGCTAGGCTTACACGTTTTACGATGTGCAAAGGGATGCTCAGTTGCAAATCATCAGACCGAATGTAATCGATTTCGAAGCTTCCGGGTTTGGCTTCGATAGTTATCCCATCGAAGTAGGCGTGGTATTGGGAAACGGGCAAAAATATTGCGCGCTAATCAAGCCTGCCAGTGACTGGACTTATTGGGACGCGCAGGCCGAACGGGTGCACGGCCTCAGTCGAGAGACCTTAATCAGTTATGGAAAGCCCATCGCTCTGGTAGCCAGCGAATTGAATGATTTTTTAGCCGGTAAAACGGTGTATAGCGACGGCTGGGTGGTCGATAAGCCTTGGTTATCTCGCTTGTTTTTTCGCTGCGGCGTACAACCGGGCTTTTACCTCAGCGCGTTGGAAATGATATTGAAAGAAGCGCAAATGGACATCTGGACCCAAACCAAACGGCAAGTGATTCAGGATATGGCCTTGTTGCGGCATCGGGCCAGTACCGATGCCTTAATCATTCAGGAAACCTATGCCCGTACCCGGCAATTGATTAACAGCGGCTTCACGCCGGCTTGAGGTTGAATTGATTGCCGAAATTCGCCTCTTGGAGCGCAACGAATTTGCCGAAAGTTGATAACTGGTCGTGGCCTTGATAGCCTATGCCGCCGGCCGAAGCTTAGCGGCGTATTTGGCGGAAAACAATTTGAGCCAGGGTTGGCGCCAACCCGATAATTATAATAAACGAGAAAATCGAGAGCTCGCATCATGAAACTGGAAACCCAATTTAGCAATCAGCAACTCAAACGCATCAACGTTCAGGGCATTTTGTATATGTGTTCCTGCCCGTCGCAGGTTGGCGGACAAATCGATAGCTTGCGCAAGCTGTTTGACTATCAGGCCAATTGCTCCGAGCGCAGCGGCAGCGAGGTGCAAACCAGAGTACACCAGCGCATCGCCGATGCTACCCAGAAAGCCCATTTGATCATGGAAGAATGCCTGAAAGATGTGCTGGAGCTGGAAGGCTGGGATCCGGAAACGCTGGAAATGCCGGCCGGCCTGCGGACTTTGCTGGAACAAGAGATAGACAGCGAGTGAGTAAGCGCGGGCATTCCTTGGTCGAGAACATGCGCTGGATTAACGTGAATATCCAGCGTTGATTAGCTTAGCCCATTTGATTTTTCCGCACTGCAAGCGTGCCGGGCTGCATTCGTCATTGCCCGTATTTCTTTTCCAATTCCCGCGATAGGGCTTCGGCTTCCTCATCGGACATATTTTCCAATTCTTGTAGGCTTTTGCCGGTCACTTGTTTTACCGCAGCTGCGCCTTTGCCTTGACTAAGCGCACTGCGAGCTTCCTGAGCCAAGCGAGTGGCGTCTTCCGTGGTTTGTTTGATCTTGGCGTCGTACAGACGATTCACTTCTGCATCCGATTTGCCCTTGGCCGCCGCGCCCAGGTTTTTACGCTTACTGCCCATCATCTCCCGGTTTGCCTTGGCATTGGCTTCGTTAATCAATTTTTGCGCCTCACGTGCCCTGGCTTGTTCGGCGCGCTGGGTAGCTTCGCGCTGCGCTTGTTCTTGAGCTTCCAGTTCCGGGTCCCAATCCGCCGGGGCATTGGTGTTAAAAATAGTCAGTAACATCAGCACGATAACGCGGTTCATAAGAGCTCTCCCGGCGATGCGGTGGAACGGATTTTAGTGCCGTCTCCGCTTAATTATTTTGAGTTAATCCCGTCTTCAAAGGCTTCGAGGACGGTTATTCACTTTAGTAGCCACCGCTTGGGCCTGTCAACCATGCTGACAGGTTTTCGAAGCCTCATTCTAAAAGCTATGCATATGTCGTATTTCAGGCAATCATTGTGTGGTTTTGTTGGGTTTGTTAGTTAGCAGACAGAGGCTAAGCCGCGTTAAACGCTAATAGTCCCACTAATGCAAAGGTTTTAGCGTTGCCCTATGGCCGGCATAGATGTTGCTCTGGCAAGGCGGGGCAACGCTGGTTCTTAGTGTTGTCACCTAAATAATAACAAGCAAAGGTTTTCAACCTTCCGGCGAATTCCGGCCGGCATAGCTGCGGGGGCGGCTTTGAAAACCTGCTATTAAAGCTACTGGATAACAACCATCAGCGCCTAACCTCGCGCGGTGTCGTCAAACCAGTCACTTTGCTTAGCCTTAACGACGACTGGAGTATCCATGATCGAAACCTTTTACGATGTGATGCGCAGGCAAGGCATCACCCGCCGCAGTTTTCTGAAATTTTGCAGTTTAACCGCCGCCTCGCTGGGCCTATCGCCGGCATTCGCGCCGAAAATCGCCCATGCCATGGAAACCAAGCCGCGGATTCCGGTGTTGTGGCTACACGGTCTGGAATGCACCTGCTGTTCAGAATCCTTCATCCGCTCCGGTCACCCCTTAGCGAAAGACGTGATCTTGTCGATGTTGTCGCTGGATTACGACGACACCATCATGGCTGCCGCCGGTCATAACGCCGAAGCCATCGTTACCGAGATCGTCGAGAAATACAAAGGCAATTACATCCTGGCCGTGGAAGGCAATCCGCCGCTGGCCGAGGACGGCATGTATTGCATCATCGGCGGCAAGCCCTTCGTTGATCAGCTGAAATACGCCGCCGAAAGTTGTAAGGCCATCATTTCCTGGGGCTCTTGCGCCTCCTGGGGGTGCGTACAAGCTGCCAAACCCAATCCCACTCGGGCGACGCCGGTACACAAAGTACCCGGTTTGGCTGACAAGCCCATCATCAAAGTCCCAGGTTGCCCACCGATTGCGGAAGTGATGACGGCGGTGGTGGCGTATCTACTAACGTTCGACAAACTGCCGACGCTGGACAAACAAGGCCGGCCGCAAATGTTCTACAGTCAGCGCATCCACGACAAATGCTATAGACGGCCGCATTTCGACGCCGGCCAGTTTGTCGAGCAATGGGATGATGAAGCGGCCCGCCAAGGCCATTGCCTCTACAAAATGGGCTGCAAAGGGCCAACCACATATAACGCCTGCTCCACGGTGAAATGGAACGAAGGCACCTCCTTTCCGATTCAATCCGGCCACGGCTGTATCGGCTGTTCCGAAGACGGTTTCTGGGACAAAGGTAGCTTTTACGATCGCCTCACCGGCATCAATCAATTTGGTATCGAAGCCAACGCCGATGTGGTCGGCGGAACCGCCGCAGCGATTGTCGGGGCCGGTGTTGCCGCGCATGCCGGTTTGACCGCTTTAAACAATGCCAAACAAGCCGGGGATAAACAACCAGGAGCGCAGCAATAATGACAGTCCGAAACACCCCCAACGGTTTTAACTTAAACGATGCCGGTCGCCGCGTCGTGGTCGATCCGGTTACCCGCATCGAAGGCCACATGCGCTGCGAAGTCAACATCGACGACGACAACATCATCCGTAACGCCATCTCCAGCGGCACCATGTGGCGCGGCCTGGAAGTGATTTTGAAGGGCCGCGACCCGCGCGACGCCTGGGCTTTCGTGCAACGCATTTGCGGCGTCTGCACCGGTACCCACGCATTGACCTCGGTGAGGGCGGTCGAAGATGCCTTGAAAATCAAGATCCCGGAAAATGCCAATTCGATCCGCAACATCATGCAGCTCAGCTTGCAAGCGCACGATCACTTGGTGCATTTTTATCATTTGCATGCCTTGGATTGGGTGAATCCGGTCAATGCCTTAAAGGCCGATCCGGTAGCGACTTCGGCTTTGCAGCAACAGATTTCGCCGAGCAATCCCAAGTCTTCGCCGGGCTATTTCCGCGACACCCAAAACCGTCTGAAAAAGTTTGTCGAATCCGGCCAGTTGGGTCCGTTCAAGAACGGCTACTGGACCAATCCGGCCTATTTGCTGCCGCCGGAAGCCGATTTGCTGGCGGTCACCCATTATCTGGAAGCGCTGGACTTTCAGAAAGACATCATGAAAATCCGCACCATCTTCGGCGGCAAAGATCCGCATCCGAACTGGCTGGTCGGCGGCGTGCCGTGTGCGATCAATCTGGACGGCGTCGGCGCGGTCGGCGCTATTAATATGGAGCGGCTGAATCTGGTGTCCTCCATCATCGACCGCACCATCACCTTTATCGATCAGGTTTATATTCCGGATTTACTGGCGATTGCTCAGTTCTACAAAGGCTGGATGTATGGCGGTGGTTTGGCCGGTGCCAGCATGCTGTCTTATGGCGACATCCCGGACAAAGCCAACGACTATTCTGCCGGCAACTTGCTGATGCCGCGCGGCGCGATCATCAACGGCGATTTGACTAAAGTTCATGAAGTGGACTTGACCGATCCAGAGCAAATCAAGGAATACGTGCCCCACTCCTGGTACAAATACCCGGACGAAGCGCTGGGTTTGCATCCTTATGATGGCATCACCGAACCGAACTATAAAATCGGCGCCAAAACCAAGGGCGACCGCACCAATATCCAGGAACTGGACGAAAGTGCCAAATATTCCTGGATCAAAGCCCCACGCTGGCGCGGCCACGCGATGGAGGTTGGTCCTTTAGCCCGTTATGTAATCGGCTATGCGCAAGGCAATAAAGAAATCACCGAGCAAATCAACTTTGTCCTGAAAACCCTGGACGTGCCGGTCAGCGCCTTGTTCTCGACCTTGGGCAGAACCGCCGCGCGTGGTTTGGAAGCGCAATGGGCAGCCGGTAAGATGCGTTATTTCATGGACAAGCTGATCGCCAATCTGAAAACCGGCGATTTAAGCACTGCCAATGTCGAGCGTTGGGACCCGGAAACCTGGCCGAGCAGCGTCAAAGGTGTGGGGTTTACCGAAGCGCCGCGCGGTGCCTTGGGTCATTGGTTGAAAATCGAAGACACCAAAATCGCCAACTACCAATGCGTGGTGCCAACTACCTGGAACGGTTCGCCGCGCGACGAGCAAGGCAATATCGGCGCGTTCGAGGCTTCGCTGATGAACACCAAAGTCGAGGTGCCGGACGAACCGGTGGAAATTTTGCGCACGCTGCATAGTTTCGATCCGTGTCTGGCTTGTTCGACGCATGTGATCAGCCCCGACGGTACCGAATTAACCCGCGTCCAAGTCAGATAAGGAATAGCCATGAAAAATTTGTTTTCGATTCTGTTTCTGCTGGCGCTGGCCGGCAATGCCCAAGCGCACAGCCATCCCGGTATCGATAGCCTAACGCACGCCCTTGAACATATGTTTTTACTGCAAGGCTTGTCTATGCCTTACGCCATGGGTGGAAGCCTATTGCTGCTGGTAATAGCTGCGGCAGCGGTCTGCTGGGCTAGTCGGTGGCGGAGACCGTTATGAGCGCGCCGCTGGCTCCGGTTTATGTTTACGAACTGCCGGTCAGGCTCTGGCATGCCATCAATGCGCTGGCGATCACAGTGTTGGCGGTCAGCGGTTATTTGATCGCATCGCCGCTGCCGTCCCCGGTTGGCGAAGCCAGCGAGCATTATCTGATGGGTTATATCCGTTTCGCGCATTTTGCCGCGGGATATGTATTGCTAATCGGCTTTCTAGGCCGTATTTACTGGGCGTTTGCCGGCAACGAACATGCCCGGCAAATCTTTCTGCCGCCCTTGTTGCAAGCGCATTTCTGGGATGGCGTTTTGCAAGAAGTGTTGTGGTATGCGTTTTTGACCAAGTCACCGCGTCACTACATTGGTCACAACCCGCTGGCAATCTTGGCGATGCATTTTGTGTTGGTCTGGGGCTCTTTGTTCATGATCTTCACCGGTTTTGCCTTGTACGGCGAAGGCGAGGGGCAGGGCAGTTGGCAGTATGCGCTGTTCAGTAGTTGGCTGCTGCCCCTGTTCGGCGATAGCCAAACCGTGCATACCTGGCATCACTTGATGATGTGGTTCATTGTCTGCTTCGTGCTGATTCATATTTACGTCGCGGTGCGTGAAGACAAATTGTCCGGGCAAAGCATGCTGTCCACCATAGTCAACGGTTGGCGCACTTTTAAAGACGACAAGCCGGTGGACGACGCGCATTGAGTATGACTGCCACGCCGCAAATACTGTTACTGGGTATCGGCAACCTTTTGTGGGCTGACGAAGGCTTCGGCGTGCGCGTCATTGAGCATCTGCAAAAGCACTACCGTTTCCCGGATAACGTGCAGGTTGTCGATGGCGGGACGCAGGGCGTGTATCTGATCGAGCATGTGCAGGCGGCGGACGTCTTGGTGGTGTTCGATGCGGTCGATTATGGTCTGCCGCCGGCGACCATGAAACGGGTCGAAAACGACGAGGTACCCAATTTTCTGGGCGCCAAGAAAATGAGTTTGCATCAAACCGGTTTTCAGGAAGTATTGGCGCTGGCGCAAATGCTCGGTCAATATCCCCAACGTTTACTGCTGATCGGCGTGCAGCCGGAGGAACTGGAAGATTATGGCGGCAGCTTGCGGCCAGCCGTCAAGGCACAAATTCAACCGGCTATCGATGTGGCCTTGGCTTATCTACAAGAGTTTGGTGTGAAGGCTGAAGCTGTGGCTGTCCCAGCAGAATTAGCCGACCCGATATTGAATATCCAACGCTACGAACAAGAACGACCTTCGCCCGAACAAGCCTGTCGGCTCGGGGATGAACGCATCGTGTTATCCGCTGCCTTTGAGGTGAAGCCGCCGCCCGCTTCCGACCTGCCTAGTCTGCAAGTGGATGTCGATTACCGGGGTAAATACTGATGTGTATCGGCATCCCCATGCAAGTTATCGAGCTGCGCGGCGATTCTGCACTGTGCGAGTATCGCGGCCAAACCACCCTGATCGATATGATGTTGGTCGGCGAACAAGCCCCCGGCACTTGGTTGTTGGTGTTTTTGGACGCAGCGCGGGAAGTCATCTCCGCCGAAAGAGCCGCACAAATCGCCGATGCCTTAGAAGCCATGCGCTTGGCGATGCAAGGCGAAACCAACTTCGATCATTTATTCGCCGATCTGGTTGACCGCGAACCCGAATTGCCGGAGTTTTTAAGAACATGAGCACGCCCTTGCTGGAACAACTGCAAACCCGCCATGGCCTGCCGCTGCTGAATGCCGACAGTTACGATTTATTCGTGCACGGGCATGACACTGTCGTACTGTTCTTTGCCAACGATCCGCTGATGTTTCCGGAAAGTCATGATGTGGCGGTGATTTTGCCGGAGTTGTTAAAAGCCTTTGCTGGGCGTTTACACGGTGCGCTGATCGATAAATCCATCGAGCGTGAGTTGCAGGCCAGATTTAGATTTACCAGCTGGCCGTCCTTGGTGTTTTTGCGCGGCGGCGAGTATTTGGGCGTGATTACCGGGATCAAGGATTGGGCGGAATACGGGCAGGAGTTTGCACGGATTTTAGCTGCGGAGCCGGGGCAGCCGCCGGGGTTTGATCTTGGGAAGGTTTGTGGGGTTGGGCATGCTTAGTTTTCAAAAAATGTAGGTTGGGTTTACCCGAGGGCATAAAAGCTCGATAGAGCGTAACCCAACATTCGAAGCCAAAAGCCAGTTTTCTGGCTAGCGCGCTTTTTGGTCGAGGATTAAGTTCTCACCGGCTCTTTAACAATTTGGTGTCACTATTGCGCAGTACTCCAACAGTCTTTATGTTGGAGTACAATGCGCATACTAAAGCCATATTCATGGAGACAACATCATGGCAGTCACGAATAGCGCAACAAAGAAAGCCACCAATATCACCTTGTCTGCCGATGTGCTGGCCGAGGCCAAGGCATTGAATATCAATATTTCGCAGGCCTGCGACCGACACCTGCGCGAGTTGGTGCGCGGCGAAAGAGAAAGGCGTTGGCAGCAAGAGCATGCCGAGTTTATCGCAGCCTACAACCAAACGATTGAGCAAGACGGTTTGCCGCTAGACGAATGGCGGTCTTTCTGACATGGCGCGTTTCGATGTTTACCGCAATAGCAGTACAACGTCCGACGACGTACCGTATCTGCTGGATGTGCAAAGCGATGTCTTGAATTCTTTGGACAGCCGAGTCGTCGTACCGCTGCGCCGGCTTGATCGCTTTCCGGCAGTCAAATTACCCATTAATTTGAGCCCGATTGTGGTGGTCGATGGTCTTGAGTGTGTGTTGGAAACGCCGAAATTGGCAGCTGTTCCGGCGCGGATTTTGAAATCACCCGTGATGTCGTTGGAAGCGCAGCGGTTTGAGGTTGGGGCAGCGTTGGATTTTTTGTTTCAGGGGTTTTGATTGATTTGGTGTCGCTATCGCGGTTTATTTTGATGTCGGGTCTCGGCCCGACAGCCGAAATACTTTCTTTTGCGTGGCCAAAAGAAAGTATTCAAAGAAAAGGCCACCCGACATTCCGCCTTAATCCTGCGCTTCTCGCTTTTGGCGAGGGTTTTCGGAAGGGGCTTCCCAGCCCCTCCGAAAACGAGCGGCATCCCTGCCGCTCCCCTGCGGGCTAATCTCGCCAAAAGCTGCGATGCTCGGGGCGGAATAACGGGAACAGTCCACTCCAACGGTTATTGTGCGCAGCAAAGATTTTTTGGTAGGCTGGGTTGGAACGGTAGTGTAAACCCAGCTTTGGCCTATTTTGCTGGGTTTCATGTTGTTTTGCCCAGTCTAGTGAACTCCCACAAACCTATAAGAAGTTGTTGATTATGGAAATTGGAAAACGTCCAATTGATAGCTCATATGCTCAGGCCATTAAACCAATCCGAAATAAAATGCGTCAATTTAATTTTAATGGATTACTTGATGCGATATTACGTTATTTAAATAGACCTATCTCGAATGAGATGGTAGAAGACTTATCTGGTCTTCCTTGGGTAGTAGAGAGGTTGGCAATATGGCTTTTGTCTGACAAGGCTTGTTTTTATGGTGAGAAATCAGCTAATGAAGTAGACGTAAAAATACTTGCAAATTTTGCATGGAATTCTATAGACGATCTGTTCTCAAAAAATCAAAATATTAAGTCAGTAAAGCTATTTGTGAGGCAGATTTTTTTGCCGCAAATGCCATGGCAAACTCATCTAGATCATCATGCTTTTATTTTGCAGATTTATTTAATTAAAAGACTTGAGAAAAATAGCAAGCTCTTATCATTTCTTGATAAAAAAGCTGGCATGCCAATCGATAAGTACTGCGAAATTGGCTTGATGTTTTGGTCTCGCTCAATTAGTGAAACGCCATGGTTCAATTATCACTATTTTAAAGAACTTAAACCATTTTATTCGGAAGATGAGTTATGTATTTTTTTAAGTTCAATAGCTTTGACAGAAGAAAATTTACATATAGCTTTGTCTCAACGGATAATTGAACTTGACGAATGGTATCAGCCGACACCTTTTTATAAGACGCCCTGTATTAGCCATGAAAATGCAGTAATTCCATTTGGAAGGCCTTGTTTAAGAAGGTATTTTGAAAACTTAATGGGAGATTGGCTAGAAAATTAAGATATTAGTCTTCGACAGAGCTATGACGAGATAATTTCTAGATATGTTGACTTTGGCTTTAAAAGAAGCGGAGCGAGTTATCTTAACGAATCTCAAATACAAGAATTAATTGGAAAAGATCTTAAGGTATGCGATTTCATGATAATAGAGCCTAAAGCGTATTTATTATTTGAAGTAAAAAATAAATCGCTAACGAAAGCAATTCCAACTGACTCTGCTCCCGAAACCTTGAAAGCTAAATTGAAAGGCACAATACTTAAAGCTAAGAATCAGCTTGATAGTACAAGAAGTAAATGCGCAGCTCTCTCTGTTTTTAAAAATTCTATCTGCTTTCGAATTATTGTTACAAATGACGATTTGTGGATTGGTGATGTGCAAACGTTAATTGAGGACTATGATGATCCGTTGCCAATATGGATTTTAACCTTAAAAGATATTGATTCTCTTGTGGAATTGGTTGTGCAAGGGGTAGAGACTTTTTGTGGGTTCTTTGAAAAAGTGGTGGAGTTTAACCAATATTCACATCATTCTGTTTTTTCGGCTGGAAAGCTCTTGCAAATGCCGCCGTATACTCAACAAACTCTCCCTAAGCACTTACAAGAGGAGTTGGAGATGAGTGTTGAATTATTGAAACAAAAGTTCCAAGGTGTTAGAACTTAATATTGCATCGCCTGCTTTAATCGAATGAGTGCCAATTATTTTTACAGGTCTCGTATGCTTTCGTGTGCTGCAGCTCCATTTGCTCACATTCATTTCCTTAGATTTTGGGGGGTGGTCCCGTTATTTCGCCCCGAGCATCGCAGCTTTTGGCGAGATTAGCCCGATAGGGGAGCGGCAGGGATGCCGCTCGTTTTCGGAGGGCCAGGGATGGCCCTTCCGAAAACCCTCGCCAAAAGCGACAAATTTGCCTGGAGCAAATTTGAACAGCCGATAGGCTGGCCCGAAGGGCGAAAACCATGGATGGTTTTCGTAAAGCGCAGGATTAAGGCGGAATGTCGGGTGGCCTTTTCTTTGAATACTTTCTTTTGGCCACGCAAAAGAAAGTATTTCGGCTGTCGGGCCGAGACCAGACATCAAAATAAACCGCGATAGCGACACCAAATAAACCAACAACCCAATGCCGGATGCACTTCGCTTATCCAGCCAACAAACTTAATTCAACAAACCACCAAAAAATGACCAGTATATCTCTCCCAATTTTCGGCCAAGGCAGCCAACCCGCCGAGGAAGACGGCGTCGAACTCGACTATCTGGCAATGCCGGAAGAAATGGCCACCTACCGGATGCCGACGATTTCGGTGGACTTGAACGCGGCTGATCTGGCGCAGGCCAAAACCGCGTTGCAGCAGCTTGAGGAGGATTTGGCAACGTTCCCGGCAAACAGCCAAACCATAGATTTGATAAGCCTGGACCAAACCAATCGTCAGTTCGTAGACGAACTGCTCGGCGAAGGCGAGGTCAGCATGCTCTGTAAAGGCGCGCAAACTCTGCGGATTCAGGAATCGGTGCTGGCCGGTGTCTGGCGTTCGCAACGCCTCGACGCGCAAAAGCAGATCGTTACCGATACATTGGAAGTCGGCATCATTCCCCAAGCCATCCTGCAAACCGCATTTGCCGATGCCGCCAAGCATATCGATACTGACATGAGCGCGTTGCCGGAAGGGGTGATGAACGCACCGCCGTTGTTGGCGGAATTGAATGCCAAGATCGCCGAGTATCATCCCGGTGCCGAAGCGCATATCATCAACTTGAGTTTGCTGCCGCAAACCGAGCAGGATTTGGTGTTTTTGGAGCAACGCTTGGGCAAGGGGGCGGTGACGATTTTGTCGCGCGGTTACGGTAACTGCCGGATCGACGCTACCGCCACCCGCAACGTCTGGTGGGTGCGGTATTTTAATTCGCAAGACACGCTGATTCTCAATACCCTGGAAGTTAGCGACGTGCCGAATGTGGCGTGCGCGTCGGCGGAAGACATTGCCGACAGCCACCAGCGTTTGCAGGAAATTTTGCAGGTGTATTTGTGAGCGAAGACTTCTTTGCCGGGGCTTACGGTGGCGATGCCTCGCGCTTGCCTCCCGAGGCCAAGCTGGAATGCAAGATTTGCTGGCATGTCTACGACCCGGCCGAGGGCGATGCCGTTTGGCAAATGCCGCCCGGTACCGCCTTTGCCGACTTGCCTGAGCATTGGAGTTGCCCGCAATGCGGCGCGCCCAAACAAGGCTTTTTGGTGCTGGACGACTAAGTATGCACTGGCAGGACGGTGAGCAGATTCGGCAAATGCTGGACGCTGTGTTTAACGATATCCTGGCCCAACGGATGCGCGAAATGCCGGTGCTGAATCCGGCATTAGCGGTGCGCGCTCTAGGGTTTAACCGCTACAACGCCGATTGGGTGGGGGTGTTGATTACGCCCTGGTTTATGAATCTGTTACTGCTGCCAGTCGAGGATAGCCAATGGCCGGCGCAAGCGCCAGGAAGCAAGTTTGACCAGGCTTTTCCGTACGGCAGTTTCGAATTTGTCGTCGCTGACGAAGGGCAATTGGGGCGCTACGCGCAATGTTCGCTATTTTCGCCGATGTTTCAATTTGCCGATCAGGCGGCGGCCGTGGCGGCTGCAGAAAGTGCATTGCAAGCTTTGCTAGCCGTTCCCGTGCCACGAGCCATCAGCCGCCGCGATTTGTTGCGCGGCAATTTGGTAAGACCTTAAGTGACGCCGGCGGGCGAGATTACTATCGAACTGACGCATCGCGCCGGTCAGGTCGGTGCGGTGAAGATAGACTCAACTCGGCCCGAAGCGGCGCGGGTGTTTCGCGGCAAAACCCCGGAACAGCTGTTGAGTATGGTGCCGCTGCTGTTTTCCCTATGTAGCAATGCCCAGGCTTACGCCGCATTACTGGCTTGTCGCGCCGCGCTGAGCTTGGACGCCGAGCTGGAAGCGGATGCCGCTCGGGAATGCTTGGTGCAACTGGAAACGGTCCGCGAACATGCTTGGCGGATATTGCTGGATTGGCCGGTTTTGCTGGGTCAGCCTGCCGATAAGCTCGCGCTTGCGGCGCTATTGAAATTGGATAGGCAGTTCAAACCGTGTTTATTCAAAGATGGCGAGGCGTTTAAGCTGGATAGCCAGTTGCAGATCGACGGACCGTTTTTGCAGACTTTGCTTGTTGAATTGACCAGCTTAATCGATCAAGCGATTTTTGCTGGAGGCCGCAGCGGGTTTCTGGCGATTTCGGACGAAGTGCATTTGCGCGACTGGTTGGACAGTAATACAGGATTGGCAGCGCAACTATTGAATGCTGTATATCAATGCGATTGGCCGCTGCTGGGGAACAGTCCAGTGTTGGGTTTGCCGGAATTGGATCCGGCCGAACTGAACAGGCAGATGCAAAACACAGATCCTTTGGCCTTCTGTCGGACGCCACAGTGGCAGGGCCGCTGTTTTGAGACGACGCCATTGAGTCGTCAGCAAGCGTCACCCTTGCTCGCGGATTTGCACGGCCGCTACGGGAATGGTTTGCTGCTGCGCTTTGTTGCCGTGTTATTAGAAGTGGCTGCTATCCCGCAGGGCTTAAAACCATCGCTTGGAACGATGTCGGCGTGTGCCGCCGATGGCATTGGTCTGGCACAACTGCAAGCCGCGCGCGGCTTATTGATTCATCGCCTGGCCTTACGTCAGGGCCGGGTGTACGATTACCGCATAGTGGCGCCGACCGAATGGAATTTTCACCCCGATGGCGTGCTGGCCCAAGATTTAAAGTCTTTGCAAGCGGACGATGTCGATGGTTTGCGGCAGCAGGCGGAATGGCTGATAAATGCGGTCGATCCTTGCGTGCAATACCGACTGATTTTGATGCCGGAAAACTGAAATTTACAGAGCAATCATCATGCACGAAATGTCGCTCTGCGAGAGCGTGTTACAGATTATCGAACAACAGGCCAAAGCCCAGCAATTTGCCAAAGTCAAAACCGTGTGGCTAGAGATCGGCGCCTTGTCGGGCGTGGAGCCGGAGGCGATGCAGTTTAGTTTTGAAGTGGTGATGCAAGGTTCTCTGGCCGACCAGGCCCGCTTGGAAATTATCGACGTGCCGGGTGTGGCTTGGTGCATGCCCTGCGGCTGTGAGGTGCTGGTGAGACAGTTATACGACGAATGTCCACACTGCGGCAGTCATCAATTACAGATCGTCGATGGCGATCAAATGCGAATTAAAGAACTGGAGGTAGAGTAATGTGCGGCGTATGCGGCTGCGGCGAGGGCCATACCCACTCGCACGACGAACCACACGATCACGAGCATGCTCATGATCACCACCACAGTCACGAGCATGGACATCACCATCATCACGAACATACTGCAGAACATTCACATGCTCCCGGTCTGACTCAGGCGCGGATGGTGCAGATCGAGCAGGATATTCTGGCCAAAAATAACCGCTACGCCGACGAAAACCGCCACTATTTCAGCGAACGCGGGATGCTGGCTTTGAATCTGGTGTCCAGTCCCGGCTCCGGCAAAACCACGCTGCTGACCGAAACCATTCTGCGATTGAAAGACGAGTTGAGCATCGCGGTGATCGAAGGTGACCAACAAACCGCCCGCGACGCCGACCGCATCCGAGCTACTGGCGTGCCGGCGCTACAAATCAATACCGGCAAGGGCTGTCATCTGGACGCGCATCGGGTCGGTCATGGCCTGGAAAGTTTGAATCTACCCGAGCATAGTTTGTTGTTTATCGAAAACGTCGGCAATTTGGTGTGTCCATCGGCTTTTGACTTGGGCGAAGCGCATAAAGTGGTGATATTGTCGGTCACCGAAGGCGAAGATAAACCGATCAAATACCCGGATATGTTTCACGCCGCCGATTTGATGATCTTAAACAAAACCGATTTGTTGCCTTACCTGGACTTTGATAGCGCCCAATGTATTCAATACGCGAAACAAGTTAACCCGCGCATCAAGGTTTTGTCGCTATCGGCCAAAACCGGCGAAGGCATGGACAACTGGCTAACGTGGCTGCGCGCCGAGATGGCCTTGCAGCGCATCGCGTATGCTTAAGCAACTTTGCCGCCACTTTTAATACTGCTATGTGCCTAGCCCTGCCTGCCCAAATTACCGATATCGATTTTGCGACGCAGATGGCGACGGCGTCGGTAGACGGCGTCAAGGTCGAAGTGTCGCTGGCTTTGGTGGATGACGTGAAAGTCGGTGATTATGTGCTGGTGCATGTGGGTTACGCCCTGAACAAGATCGACGAGGACGAGGCCCTGAAAACCTTGGCATTGTTTGCCGAAGCGGGGCTAACCGCATCATGAAGTACATCGACGAATTCCGTCAGCATGATGTAGCAAAGCAATTGGCGCAGGTCATTGCCCAAACCGTTAATCCTGATCGGCACTACCGGCTAATGGAGTTTTGTGGCGGCCATACCCATGCGATTTTTCGTTATGGCGTACAGGATTTAATGCCCAGCAATGTCGAGTTCATTCACGGTCCCGGTTGCCCGGTGTGTGTGCTGCCGACGGGACGCATCGACAACGCGATGCAGTTGGTGGAACAGCAGGATGTGATTCTCTGCACTTATGCGGATCTGATGCGGGTGCCCGCTTCCGAACGGAAGAGTTTGCTGAAGGCCAAGGCGGCCGGCGGCGATATTCGCATGGTTTATTCTACCCAGGACGCCTTGAAAATCGCCCGGGATAACCCGGACCGGCAAGTGGTGTTTTTTGCGATTGGTTTTGAGACCACTACGCCGCCGACTGCCGTTGCCATTAAACAGGCACAGGCCGAAGGGCTGACTAATTTTTCGGTGTTTTGCAACCATGTACTCACCCCGTCTGCAATGAAGGCCATTCTGGATGCGCCGGAACCTGTGGCTATCGACGCTTTTCTCGGGCCTTCACACGTCAGCAGCGTGATCGGTAGCAAACCCTACGAGACCTTCTCTGAACATTACGCCAAACCCATCGTCATTGCCGGTTTCGAGCCCTTAGACGTGATGCAGTCTTCACTGATGCTGATTCGGCAACTCAACGATGGCCGGCATGAAGTGGAAAACGAATACAGCCGGGCCGTGACGCGCGACGGCAACGTCAAAGCGCAAACCTTGATGGCGGAGGTGTTTGAGCTACGTCCGCAATTTGAATGGCGCGGTCTGGGACTGATTCCGAATAGCGCATTGAAATTACAAGCCGGGTTTGCCAACTTCGACGCCGAACAGCGCTTCGAGATGCCGGCTATCAAAGCCAGCGATGTGAAAGGCTGCGAATGCCCAGCCATCCTGCGCGGCGCGAAAAAACCACAAGATTGCAAATTGCTGGGTACGGTCTGCACCCCGGAAAACCCGATGGGCTCGTGCATGGTATCGTCGGAAGGCGCGTGTGCCGCTTATTGGAGTTATGGCCGGCTGCGGCAAGCTTAGGGGATAAGAAGGTGGACACCGTAAAGTATCCACCTGGATCACACCAGGTTGCACTGGGGTGAGAGGGCAGGGCTTATTTATAGATTTCTGCAGCAGCGGCTTTCAATTTGGCTTCGTTGCCTTGCATAGGTTTCATCATCTCGTTTTTAGAGGCTTTCGCGCCGGCCACTAATTCGTCAGCGGTTTTGAATTTGGTTTTCAAAGCGTCAACAGCCGGCGCCACGGAGCCGTTATGGCAACCTTTGCAGGTGTCCGCTTCGCCCGCTGCGGACAGGGAAGGAATTAAAGCAACAGAAGCAATCGCCAGCAGTGCAAAAATTTTAGTTTTCATTGTGGTTTCCTCGTGATTGTAGTTATTTTACCGAGCGGTGAGCGCTAACACTGTTTGACATCAGTATCCGGAGCCAACCGATGGTGCTGATGATTTTTTCACCGGCGGAAGTTTTCTATCACAGCCTGAAATGCGAAGCAAACATCTCGCGGTGCTGTGTGTGTTTTAAGTGGTTTGTGGTGCATGCCATTACAAGTTTGTCCGCCAATGACTTCTTTCAAAAACGAGACCTGAACCGTGCCAGACCGCTATGCAATCCCTTTAAATCTAAAATCCGGCCACGTCGATCTCAGTCACGGTGGTGGGGGTCGCGCCATGGCGCAATTGATTGATGAGTTGTTCATCAAGCATTTTGACAACGACTTGCTGCGCCAGCATAACGATCAAGCCTTATTCAATTTACCGGCTGGGCGCTTGGCGATCAGCACCGACGGTCATGTGATTTCACCTTTGTTTTTTCCGGGCGGCGACATCGGCTCTTTGGCGGTGCATGGCACGCTGAACGACGTGGCGATGTCCGGTGCAAAACCCTTATATCTCTCGGCGGGTTTTATCCTGGAAGAAGGTTTGCCGCTGGTCGATCTGGAAAAAATCGTTATCAGCATGGCCGCCGCTGCCAAGGCTGCCGGCACGCCGATTGTTACCGGCGATACCAAGGTGGTGGAACGCGGCAAGGGTGATGGGGTGTTCATTACCACGACCGGTGTGGGTCTGGTGCCTGAGGGGGTGACTATCTCCGGCGACCGCGCTGAGCCAGGTTGCGCGATTTTAATTAGCGGATCGATTGGCGATCATGGCGTGGCGATCATGGCCAGTCGCGAGAATCTGCAATTTCAGACCACTATCGTTTCCGATTCAGCGGCCTTGCATAGTTTGGTCGCCGATTTGGTGGCAACCGCACCAACGGCCTTACGCTGCTTGCGAGACCCGACGCGTGGCGGGCTGGCGACGGCATTGAACGAGTTAGCCAAACAGTCCGGCGTGGGTATGGTGATCGACGAAGCCAAGATTCCGGTCAAAGCCGAAGTCAAAGCCGCCTGCGAAATCCTCGGCCTCGATCCTTTATATGTCGCCAACGAAGGTAAATTAGTCTGCATTTGCGACGCCGCTGCCGCCGACGACTTGTTGGCGGCGATGCGACAGCACCCTCTGGGCCAAGATGCGGCTATCATCGGCGAAGTCATTGCCGACCCGCACGGCTTCGTGCAGATGATCACGGCTTTCGGCGGACGGCGTATCGTCGATTGGCCGGTCGGTGAGCAGTTACCGCGCATCTGCTGATGCCTGGCAAGGCCATTCGAGTGCGCGGTGTGGTGCAGGGCGTCGGGTTTCGACCGACGATCTGGCATTTGGCGCGCCAGCACGGTTTGACCGGTTCGGTATGGAACGACGGCGAAGGGGTGATGATACATGCCTTCGGTGACACGCAAGATCTGAGCAACTTTTTGCAACAAATTGCCCTGCGGTTGCCGCCCTTAGCGCGTTTGGATAGTTTGGAAGTTGATGAATTGCCGGGCATCGCGCCTGATGAATTTACGATTGTAGTTAGCAGTCACAATTGCATCGATACCCCGGTCGCCGCTGATGCCGCGACCTGTCCGGAGTGCTTGGCGGATATTGCCGATCCGCATAATCGCCGTTATCGCTACCCCTTCACCAATTGCACGCATTGCGGCCCACGCTTATCGATTGTACGCAGCGTGCCTTACGACCGCCAAAACACCAGCATGGCGGCGTTTGCTATGTGTCCGCAGTGTCAACAGGAATACAACGATCCAGCCGACCGGCGCTTTCACGCGCAGGCCAATTGTTGTCCAGTGTGTGGGCCGACATTGCGGTTGGAGGATCATCAAGGGCAGACTTTGGCAGCTGATGATCCGATTGGCCGTACCGCCGAATTGATCCGCCAAGGTTATATTGTCGCCATCAAAGGACTGGGAGGCTTTCATCTTGCTTGCGACGCGAGTAATGCTGAGGCTGTCGATAGAATCAGGCAGCGTAAGCGCCGTTATGCCAAACCGTTTGCGTTGATGGCGAGGGATGCGGCTATGGTTAGTCGTTATGCTTCCCTAAGTCAACTGGAGCTGTCTGCCGTGCAGCAGCGCGCTGCGCCGATTGTGCTGTTGTCAGCCCGAGGCGACCAACTTCCTCCCGGTATCGCGTCGGGTGACGACAAGCTCGGTTTCATGTTGCCTTATACGCCTTTGCATACCTTGTTGATGCAAGAACTGGACAGTCCTATCGTCTTAACCTCCGGCAATATCAGCGACGAACCGCAATGTATCGATAACAGCCAAGCACGGGAAAAACTCGCGGGCATCGCCGATTATTGGCTCCTGCACGACCGCGAGATTGTCAATCGTCTGGATGATTCGGTGGTGCGTTTGATGGATGGACAGATGCGGATGTTGCGCAGGGGGCGAGGCTTCAGTCCGGAGGCTTTGCGGTTGCCGACCGGTTTTAACGACGCAAGCAATATTCTGGCGATGGGTGCGGAATTAAAAAATAGTTTTTGCTTACTGAAAAACGGCCAAGCCATTGTCAGTCAGCATATCGGCGATTTGGAAAATGCCGTCGTGCAACACGATTACCGGCAAGCTATGGATTTGTACCGAAAACTTAACGATTTTCGTCCGAATCAGATAGTTGTAGACGTTCATCCCGGCTACCTGTCTACCCAATACGGACAGACTTTGTCTGCAACGGAATCCATCGAGTTATGTAGCGTCCAGCATCATCACGCCCATCTAGCGGCTTGTTTGGCCGAACAGGGCGTTGGTCTGGATGCACCGCCGGTATTGGCGGCGATTTTCGACGGTTTGGGCATGGGCGAGAACGGTGAGCTCTGGGGCGGCGAATTTCTGCTTGGAAATTACAATGGCTACACCCGGCTTGGACATTTTCAGCCCATCGCAATGCTAGGCGGCGCGCAAGCGATGCGCGAACCCTGGCGTAACGCTTATGCGCAACTACGGCATTATTTCGACTGGCAAACTTTGGCACGCGATTATGCGGATTTGGACATCATTCAGTTACTAGCCGAAAAACCCTTGCTGACGCTGGATACGATGTTGGCAAAAAATCTCAACTCGCCGCTCAGCAGCTCCTGTGGCCGCTGGTTCGACGCTTTCGCTGCCGCGTTGGGTTTGCATGCCGAACGGGTCGATTATGAAGGACAGGCAGCGATTGCGATGGAAGTATTGGCGACTCCTTTCTTTGGCGAAGAACAGCCTTACCCTCGAGCTTGCGCTATTGCCAACTGCACCGGCTTGGCTGTGCTAAGTTGGCCAGGCTTATGGCAATCGGTGCTGAATGACCTGCAAAGCGGCACCGAGAAGGCTCGCATCGCTGCCCGCATCCATCATAGTCTCGCCGCCGCGACGGTCGATGTGTTGAATGGCTTGAGCGGCCAAACCGGCGCGAATAGTATCGTCTTGAGCGGCGGCGTATTTCAAAACCGCTTGTTGCTGGAAGCCGTGAGCCAGCAATTGCGCCAGCACGATAAAACCGTATTGTCGCCGCAACGCTATCCAATGAACGATGGCGGGTTGGCTCTGGGACAGGCGGTGATCGCGGGAGTATCGAAAGGTTAACAAAAGAGCCTATTCTTTCCGCTAAATCTGTTTCTCAAACGCCACCTCAAACCGGCCATAACGCTGCAAAATCGCCGGCAACAATAGTAAGTTCAACACTGTGGAAGATGCCAAACCGCCGATGATGATCGCAGCCATCGGTCCCATGATTTCCCGGCCCGGATTATCGCTGCCTATCGCAATCGGCAGCATCGCCAGTGCCGTGACCAACGCAGTCATCAGGATGGCCGGCAGGCGTTCCTGGGCGCCGCGAATCAAGGTCTCCGTCGACCAGATTTGACCTTCCAGCTCGACCAGATGGCGGTAATGCGAGATCAGCATGATGCAGTTGCGCACGGTGATGCCGAACAAGGTCACGAAGCCGACGAAAGAGCCGACCGACAGCGTGGCGTCGGTGATCACGACCGCCGCCACGCCGCCCAATAGGGCAAAGGGCAGGTTTAACAAGGTCAGCAGCATGTGCCGAAGGCTACCCAAGGCGATGAACACGAAAATCAGCACGCCGGCGCCGGCCAGCAGGGCGTGGATGATCAGCGTTTCGCGGGCCTTGGCTTGTTCCAGCGCCGCACCGATGAACTCCGGGTAGCTGCCGTCGCGCCAACTCATTTCGTTTTGGACCCGTTGTTTCAATTCGATCATGAAGGCGTCCATATCCCTGTCTTCCACCTTGCAAGTAACGGTCTGAATGCGCTGTGCACCTTGATGCAGGATGTTATAGCGGCCTTCGCCGTAGCGGATTTCGGCCACTTCGCCAAGCAGCACCCGCTGGCCTTCAGTATTTTTTAACGGTAGCTGAACCAGGTAATCCGGTTGGCTGCGCCATTCCGGAGCCAATGCTACTGCGACATTGAAAATTCGGTTGCCTTGCAGATGTTTGCCGACGATGCGACCTTCGTAAGCGGTTTGCAGGGCGCTCATCACTTGGGCCGGACTGATGCCGCGAAACTTCAACTGCTCCAAATTGAGTTCGACTTGTAGCATGGCCGTGGCCGGCGGCGAGCGCAGTTGCACGTCTTCGGCGCCGGGAAGCGTATTGATGATCGCAGCCAGTTGTTGGGCCTTGCGGTCCAGTTCGGTTAGATCGTTGCCGTAGATATTGACTACCACCGGCGCGGTGTAACCGGAAATGGTCTCGTCGACCCGTTCAGTTAAAAAGGTATTGGCTTCAAAATTGATGCCGGGGAATTGTTCCAAAACCTCGCGTAAGCGGTCCTGCACCTGCTGTTGTTCTTGGCCGGATGATGGTTTTAAGCGCACTTCGTATTCGCTGTAATGGCTACCGTAGGTATCGGCGCCGCGTTCGGCGCGGCCAGCCCATTGTGACACCGATTCCACGCCGTCGATAGCCGTGATTTGCTCGGTGAGTAAACTGCCGACGCGAATCGATTCCTGCAAGGACGTACCCGGCACGCTGGCGGTGTGGACGATGAAATGGCCTTCGCGTAGTTCCGGCAGAAACTTATGATCCAAACGCAGAAACGCGGCCACGCCGATGAGGCAGGCTACCGCACCTATCGCCATCACGGCTTTGAAGTGCCTAATAGCCCAGAGTAATTGCTTGGCATACAGTGGTTTAAGCCGGCGCAACAAGGGAGGATCGCTGTCGTCCGGCAGTTTGTTACGAAACAGTAAATGGCATAGAGCCGGTGTCAGGGTTAACGCCACCAGCAACGACATCAAAATCGCCAGAATATAAGACACGCCCAGCGGCGCGAACAAGCGGCCGCTGACGCCATCCAAGGTCAGCAAGGGTACAAATACCAAGGCGACGATGAAACTGGCGTAAACCACCGAGCTACGTACTTCCAACGAAGCTTGATAAATCACCGTTTCAGCGCTATCGGGGAAGATTTTTAAACGATTTTCGCGTAGGCGTCTAAAGATGTTTTCGGTGTCGATGATGGCGTCGTCCACCACTTCGCCCAACGCAATGGCCAGCCCGCCCAGCACCATAATATTTAAGTTGACGCCGCATTCTAAGAGTACTATCGCGGCGGTCAGCAGCGACAACGGAATGGCCGTGGCGGCGATAAAGGCACTGCGCAGATTGAATAAGAACACATACAACACCACCAGTACGAACAGACCGCCGATCAGTAAATGTCCGGACAAATTATGCGCCGAGGTTTCGATGTAATCGGCTGGCCGGAACAAGTGAGAATAGAAATCCACGGACTGTTGTTTGAAAATCGGTTGAAACTCCTCCAACACCGTTTCCACCTGCCGCGACACCGACAAGGTGTTGGCGCCGTACTGGCCGATCACCATCATCACGATCCCAGGCTTGCCCATGATCTGTGCCGCGCCGATGGGCGGTTCCGGCCCATAACCGATCTGCGCGACATCCCCCAAGGTCACGTTCATGCCGTCCTGGCGTTTGACGACCAGTTGTTTGAACTGCTCGGGATTGGCCGGCTGGCCGCTGATTTGCAGTGTAAAACGCTGGTTGGCGTTTTCGATGAAGCCGGCCCCGTTCATTTCCGCCGCACCGGCCGCCGCGTTGACAATGTCGTCTATCGATAGATTGAAGCGCTGTAAGGCCGCCGGTTGTAACTGCACCTGTAGTTGCTGGATGTCGCCGCCGAACACATTCACATCGGCCACGCCCGGAACAGCCAGCAGGCGTGGCACTAAGCTCCAGTCCACCAAGCTGCGCAGTTCCATCAGCGTCTTGCTATCCGAATGCATGCCTATCGTCAATACTGTGGCCGACGAGGACGACAGCGGTACCGCTACGGGCATACCGACGCCGGCCGGCAAGCGTTGGCTTAGACTGTTCAGGCGTTCGCTGACCAATTGCCGATTGCGATACACGTCGCTGTGTTCGTTAAACGTCGCGGTGACGATTGACAAGCCCTGAATAGACTGCGAACGTAAGTTTTGCAGACCAATCAGGCCGCTGATGCTGTTTTCAATTTGCTGGGTGACCAGTACTTCCACTTGCTCTGCGGCCAGGCCGGGAGCTTCGGTCTGGATGATGACTTGCTTCGGCGAGAACTCCGGGAAAATATCCAGGCCGGCGTTCGCCAGACGGTAAATGCCGTAAGCGAATAGCATTAGGGCCAAGGCTACGACAATGCCGGAATAACGGATGGAAAAACGGACCAGAAGTGCGAGCATGAGCGACGAAAGGGATTAAATAGCGGGCTATTGTGCCTTGTCGGTCAGGATTGGTCCATGTTGATACGCCGCCTCCGGCTATGCGGGGAGAAAGAAGCGCTAGCTCTGCGGTGTTTTCCGAGCGGAATAGTGCTTAAAAAATCACCTCCGCACTAGAGGCGGAGGTGAGCGTTGTAGATTTTTGAGAATCAGGAAAGTGATTTTTTGCGGGATACGGCGATGAAACCCAATAATGCCGAACCCATTAAGCCAAAGGCCGCAGGCACAGGAACTGGGGTTGTGGTGGTTAACAGCCTGAACTGTCCATCCCACTTTGCCGGGCCGGTGAAGTTCAAGCGAAAACTATGCAGGTTGGTAAACACCGCAAGATTGGTGAAGTCGCTGAAACTTACCAAGTAATTATTGTTGCCGGTAAACGTTTTGATACCTGAGCTTGAGCTGCCGTTGGCTACCATTTCCACATTGACACCCAGGTCGATTGCCAACACCTCAAGTAGGATGGCGTTGCCGTGAGCGGTTAAATCAAGTGGGTCGAAATTCCACAGAATGGAGGCGCTCCCGGCTGAACGGCCGTCATTTGATATGATCAGCTGGTTACCGCCGGAAACGATTTCCGTGGTGTTGGCTGACGCGGTTCCCGAGGCTTCGGCGATAAAGGTCCTTGAGGCATTGCTCAGGTCCGTGCCGGTAAGAACAGATACTGTATCGCTGGTAGAGCCTGAGCTACTGCCGTCGTCGAATACGGTTTGAGAATGGCTGAAATTATCAATCGTCAGTATACCTGCTTGGCTTGGGCTGGATAGCGCTAAGCCCAGGCTTAGAAGCAAAGGCGCGAGGTTTTTGTGAAAATGTTTAGCATTCATGTGAATTATCCGTGATCAGAATTGAAATTTGGAAATCAGAAGATTTTGACGGCAGGCGTTAAACGGCTACTAATTTTTGGCGTTTGCCTACGGTAATGCCCAAAGCGCCTATGATCAATAAAGCGGTGACGGAAGGTTCGGGGACCGTTGATAACTGGCTGAAGTCAGCGTCCCAAGCGGCATTGGTACCCCGCAATTTCAGCTCCAGACTGTTTAGATTCTTGAAAGCCGCGGGATTCGAGAATTGTGAGAAGTCGAATCTAATAGTGCTGGGCGAACCGATCGCAACGCTGGCCAAATTCTGAAAACTTAGCATCGAAGTGCCGTTGGCGATCATTTGAATTTGGTAACTGGCATCGCTAGATTCGGTCGTTAGCAGTATTGCGTTAGCGAAAGCAGTAAAGTCGACGGCAGCGAAATTGTAAAAGATGCTGGCGGTACCGGTTGAATTGCTACTGTTACCGACCGTCAACAAGCCATCTTCCACAAAAATTCTGGTGGTACCGCCTGGGGTAGGGCTGGAATTTAATGTTCGTTGCAAATTACTTAGATTTGATCCGGATACATTAACTGGGCCGTTGACGGTGTTAGTGGTGGATTGACGGTTGGCAAAATTATCGATCACTGTTGCCGACTCGGCGGCTTGAGTGAATAAGGCTAAAATCAGGATTAATCCGGATAAGGGCATTTTCGGCATTCCAGAATTCATGTCGATTCCTTTTTGTCAGTGGCTGAAAGATAAGTGATTCGCTTGCAATCGATTGGGTTGCATAGTGCGTCACTCTATTCAAGCATTAGTGGTGCCAACTTAATTTAAATTAATCCAATCAATTATTTAAATGTGATTTGGTAGTAATTTTTCAGTTAAGCAGCTGACAGCCGGGGCAGATGTTGCGACAGTTTTGGCAGGCTGGCATGGCGCTGTCATGCGAGGCATATAAGAGAGCTGCGCGAAGTTGTAGCTTGTTATCTTGGTTAACGAGTGGGAATGTTTGCGATGCTTTGCCGATCTTTTCAAAGTACGATAGCATCGTACTAACACCTTCAATCTGGAGTCCAGCCTAATGGATAGTCAACATATCGATTTGCACCGCTCCATCATCTCCCTGAGTTGTGCGCTGGATTTAGTCGGTATCGACGAAGTGAAACACGGCAAGCGGGTCGCGATGATGGCTTGGCATATTGCCGGTAAGCTCGATTGGTCAGCTGTCGATAGATTGAGCATTTTATATGCCGGCATGCTGCACGATTGCGGGGTGGCGAAGGTTCGCGAGCATAGGCATTTGACCGAATCGTTGGAGTGGGACGGCGCCGAGGCGCATTGCTTACGCGGCGCGGAATACTTACAAGCCTGCCCACCGCTGGCCTATCTGGCAGAGGAGATTCGCTACCATCACACGCGCTGGGAGCAATTAGTTGAGTTGCCGCTGGCGCCTCGGGTGCGGTTGCGTGCCAATCTGTTGTTTCTGGCTGATCGGATTGATGTGTTGCAAGTCCCGTATTTGGCCAGCGAACAAATTCTGGTGGCCGCGCCCAAAATAATGGAGCGATTACTGAGCTATTCGGGATCGCTGTTTGCGCCTGAGCTGTTGGCTGCGTTTGCGGAACTGGCGAAAAGCCAGGCGTTTTGGCTGGCGATGGATCCGGATTATTTGGATGAGGATTTACGCGAATTGGGGCGCGACTTGCCGACGGTAGACTTGGCTTATCCTTCGCTGCGGGAAATGGCGCGGCTATTTTCGCGAGTGGTGGATGCGAAAAGCCCGTACACCGAGCAGCATTCTGAACGGGTTGCGCAAATCTCCAGGCAATTGGCATTGGATTTGGGGGTGACTGGTTGCGATCTGGAGCAGGTGGAAATTGCTGGTTTATTGCACGATCTTGGCAAATTGCGGGTTTCCGAAGACATCATCGACAAACCGGGTAGCCTGACCCCTGAAGAACGGGCCTGCATGCAGCGGCACAGTTACGATACTTACCGAATTTTGCAGCGGGTATTTACCGACTCTAAGATTCCGCAATGGGCTGGCTTGCACCACGAAAATCTGCGTGGCGAAGGCTATCCGTTCAAGACTATCGGCAAGTCTTTGGAGTTGGAGTGTCGGATTATCAGCGTCGCTGATATTTTTCAGGCCTTGGCGCAGTCCCGCCCCTATCGCGAGGGTATGTTATTGGCGGACATTATCGAGCATCTGCGGCAACGCGTGGCTGAAGGCGTATTGGATGGCGAGGTGGTTGCTAAGTTGATCGAGAATGCGGACGTTTATTACGAACTGGCGCAAGGCAATTGATCAATGGCTTAAACCGGCCGCCAAAGCACTGTGCTTGTCCGCGACATATAGGTCTGGGCCTTGTAAAAATATTCGCTCGCAGCCGAAAACACAAAAGCCGAAGGCATCAATACACGCCTCCGGCTTTTAGCGACAGCGAACTAAACCGCTGATTACGCTTGGCGTTGTTTTCTGGTATTAAAGCCCATCAAACCGAGTAAGCCGGAACCCATCAGCCAGGCTGCGGCAGGAACCGGTACCGAGGTAATTGGACCACCGCCATTGTTGTCTAGGCAATATTCAACATAGAGCTCTGCCGCTTTGAAAAAATAATCTTTGCTACCAGAATCCTTCACGCCCAATACGGCCGTCAATGAGGCGAAGCCGGTTTTGGAAAGAAAATCGCTAACATCCAAACTAATATATTGTTTGTAGCCATCGACTTCGGTCCAGCTTGTGGAAACGTTGGAGCCGTTAATCGATGTAATACGGGCGTATTCGTTTCTATCTTTTATCAGGCCATTTGAGTTGGAATCGTCCGCCGATGTTGAGTCATCACGCAACCATATTTTCAGTAGAGCGTTATTGATAAAGGTGGTGTCCAGTTGATAGTCGAAGTTAAGGGTGTAGCTATTATTGCTGGTATCGCTATCTGCTTTCGAAATTAGCGTGCCGTTGCTGCCGCCGGATAAAGTCAGACTCAATTTTTCTAAATCGCAAGACGCTTGGTTGCCGCAGCCACCGTGTCTGGAATCGTTGTCGTGTTCATGTTCAAACCCATTGGACGCAAAGGCGGAGGAAGTGAGCAGGGCCGAAGATAATAGGATGGAAGCAGTCAATAGCGTTTTCATGGCAAGTACTCAGAAGTAATGAATGGAAATTTATCGGAGGCGATTGGACGCAGAACAGGATGTGTGCGGCAAATCAGCTGGTGATCAGTGTATCCAGGTATGTAACTGTGTTTAATTGTCCGTTCGTGCCATGACAATTTTGTCATGGCGGACGGTTTGGACGGAGCGATTGGATTGGCGAGAACGCTTAGGTCTGTATGGATTACTGCCCTCCCGAGTCCGCTGTTGAGCGGGATGAAAACCTAACAGAGCTGAATAGCGGCATCAAAAGAGCGAATTGCTCGCTCATTTGCTTAAAGATGCTGCGGTGAATTCGAATGGTTGCAGAACTTGTATGGGTGCGTCTTAAGCACAAGCATTTAATGAATGCTCCCGATTGCCTTGCTGTGGAGAATATTTTGCGAAAACACCGCCTCAATTTTGCAGGCGGTGTTTATCTTGAGTCCTCGTATTTCAGATGCGGCGTGGTCCGACAAATCCCAATCCCGCCAATGCCGCGCCAAACAACCAGGCGGCCTCAGGTAACGGCACGGTATTGATTTTGATCGAGGCATTTGCGGTTAATAAATTACCGTTGGACAGGGTGTCGGTGTCCGGATCGAACAAGGGATTAAACGGGCTGCGGGCGAATAAATCGTAAGTCAGTACAATTTGGCCGAACACAGTGCCTTGCGCGGCGTTGTCGGCAATTCTAAAACTACCGATGCCGGTTTGGCTGGCGGCATCGAACGTTTGTCCCCAGACGGTGCTGGCGCCAAAGCCCGGTCCTACAACGAAGAAATTGTCGGGTGCGCTGATAAAGTCCGTGAATACGCCTGAGGAGGTTGAGGACTGAAATTCCGCACCGGTCACGACTAGGTAGTTTTGCGTGTTGGTGAGCAGGAAGCCCCAGCCCACGGTATCGCCTGCAACGCCTTCGATTAAGCCGTTTGTCGGCTCTAATTGTAAGGAGGTTGCGGCTTGGCTAGAGGGAAGAATAAACAGCAAACTGGCTAACAGGATAAGTTGTTTGATCATGAGAATATCTCCTTAATAAGGTCTAGCGGAATTGGTTGGTCAAGGTTTTTGATCCGGTTACTTCGCCGTTATTGCTGCTAAAGGGGATGACAGCTTTAAATCTGGCGCTATTTGGGCAGCCGCTAAAATTGATTGTGGTGGTGCCGCTCACTTTAGCCCCTGCCTGGATGTTGCCGACGCCTAACGGAAAAGATAAGGGACTTGTAATGACTGGGGTACAAGTGGCTCCGGAGGTTTGTGCAAGGGTTAAGCCGTCGATCTGGGTATTCTCGGCGATACATCCGCTCTTGTTTGATAGGGTGATAGTCCATCGGCGTTCTATTTGAGTACCCGATTTAGCGGTTATAGATGCAAACAACTCAGGAAGTTCACCTACTCCACAAACCACTGGGTTTTCTATGAACCGGTCAGAAAAATCAGTTTTAACATCGTCCCAAATAATTAAATTGTCAATCGCAACACTCGCGCCTGAGATATTGTAAAAGTAGGCGAGAGCAAGGCGTGAGCCATCAGGTATGGCACCCCATGGCGAGGCATCATGGTAGCGCTGTGTTGTGACAAGGTTTCCATCAAGATAAAGATAAAGCTTACGTCCACCAAATTGCGCAATACCTGTTTCATTCCATACCATCGCATAATGGTGCCAGGCTGAACGGTTACCAAGAATGCTATCTAATGTTCCGGATTGGGTTGCAGTGTCGACTAACCCATTACAATAGCCGTCAGTCGCAACCCCCACTGTCCCGTAAAAACCGAAGCCGCCGCAACCGTTATTAGACCCAAAACCAATTCTCCAGTGAAATATCGGAAAATTAGGTGGTGGCACGTAAAAAATCATAGTCACTGCATCAAAAAAATTACTTGGGAAATTACTGAGTTTTGCCCAGAATTCTATTGTTCCCTTACTTTTTGACACAACGGATGTGGCAGGAAAAGTTAGGGCAAACTCGTTTGAGTTCCCAACGTCATTCACAAAAGACTGACCAAAATTAGCAAAAGGGCCTGGTGCGAAATGCCCAGCTGTTTTTTGGCCTCCAGGCCCCACTTCGCTATTCGCAATCTCAGCATCACTGCCCAATTTGTTCCACAACACTAGATTCCCGGTTTCAGCTTGGCTGGCGGCAGGTGTCGACAAAGCCAGCAAGCATGCAGTGGCAGATAGGGTTTTGCGTTTAATTCCGTTCATAGAAACCTCCTTTAGGGAGTCAAGAAATACAATTTGCCGCAACCCGTTTATGGTGTCGGTTAGCCGGGTAGGGCAGGCGGATAGTTAGAATTATTTTAAGAAAAGAGGATGGAGCGAAGCGTCATGGCCGGCAACAAGCCGATAAAAGCCAGGATAGACGCCAAAATTTATGGTACGAAATATAAGGTAATTAGGCAATCGATAACTAGTGAGTTAATTCTGTGGCTTGATGACATGTAGAGTTGATTTGTCTGGTTTACCGGCATTCGGTAAAGAAATCGACGCTGCCGCGATTACCGCATAGCCGGGTATAATCCGCCGCTATTGTTTGCAACCGCTGTTCGCCATGTCCGAAGACTACTATTTCACCCCCGACCAAGCCGTCGAATCCCTAAAAGTACCGCCGCATTCCATTCAGGCCGAGCAGTCGGTGCTGGGCGGCTTGATGCTGGATAACCAAACCTGGGATTCGGTCGCCGACAAAGTGGTGGAGACAGACTTTTATCGCCGTGATCATCGATTGATTTTCCGTGCTATAGCCCAGTTGGCAGAGAAGCAAGATCCGTTCGACGTGGTGACCTTGTCAGAGGTGCTGGAAACTACCGGTGAGTTGCAAGATGTGGGCGGTTTGGCTTATTTAAGTATGCTGGCGCGAGATACGCCCAGCGCTGCGAATATCGTGGCCTACGCCAACATCGTCCGTGATCGCTCGGTTTTACGGCAACTAATCCATGTCGGTACCGAAATTTCCGATTCGGCATTTACCACCGAAGGCCGCGAGACCGCCGATTTGCTCGAAAATGCGGAACGCAAGGTATTCGAAATCGCCGAGCAGCGGCAGCGCGGGCAGGGTGGGTTTAGCTCGATCAAATCCTTGCTGGCCAAAGCCGTGGATAAAATCGAAACCCTCTACGAACTCGATGGCGACATCACCGGCGCCAGCACCGGCTTCACCGATCTGGACGAAAAAACCTCGGGTTTGCAGCCCGCCGATTTGATCATTGTCGCCGGCCGACCGTCGATGGGTAAAACCACTATCGCGATGAATATGGCTGAAAACGTCGCGCTGAAAAGCGGCATGCCGGTCGCGGTATTCAGTATGGAGATGCCGGGCGAATCATTGGCGATGCGGATGATGTCGTCGCTGGGCCGCATTGACCAGCACAAAGTCCGTACCGGCAAATTGGACGACGACGATTGGCCGCGCCTGACCTCAGCGATCAACCTGCTCGCGGAAACCAAGATGTTTATCGACGACACGCCAGCCTTGACGCCGACCGAAGTGCGTTCGCGCGCCCGCCGTTTGACCCGCGAACACGGTCAGCTGGGCTTGATCGTGCTGGATTATTTGCAGTTGATGCAATCGCCGGCCAGCGGCGATAACCGGGTGCAACAGATTTCTGATATTTCCCGCGGCTTGAAGGCGCTGGCCAAAGAGCTCAATGTACCGGTGATTGCACTGTCTCAGCTCAATCGTAATCTGGAGCAACGCCCCAACAAGCGGCCGGTGATGTCCGATCTGCGTGAGTCCGGCGCGATCGAGCAGGACGCCGATTTGATCATCTTCGTCTATAGGGACGAGGTCTATCACGAAGACAGCCCGGACAAAGGCATCGCCGAGGTGATTATCGGCAAGCAGCGGAACGGCCCTTTGGGGACGGTGCGGCTGACTTTCCTGGGCCAATACACCCGCTTCGAAAACTTTGCCGGCGTCTATAACGGCCCCGAGGATTATGAATGACGCCTGCGGCTTTTGTGCATCTGGATTTGGACGCCGTGCGCCACAATTTGGCGCAAGTGAAGCGTTACGCGCCGGACAAAAAAATCATGGCGGTGATCAAGGCCAACGGCTACGGCCACGGCATGACGCGGGTAGCCACCGCTTTGGACTTGGCGGACGGCTTTGCCGTCGCCAGGGTGGACGAGGGCGTCAGGCTGCGGCAAGCCGGATTTAAACAAGCCATCACCGTGTTGCAAGGCTTTGTCTGCGTCGATGAGTTGTTGCAGTTGTTGAAGTATCAATTGGCGGCGGTGATCCACACTCCCCAGCAAATCGCTATTTTGCAACAGCAAGCCGACTCCGAAGGCAAGCTTGCCGTCTGGCTGAAAATGGACACCGGCATGAACCGCCTGGGTTTTAAGGGCGCGGACTTCAGCGCTGCTTATCAGCAGTTATTGGGCTGCGCGCTAGTCGAGCAACCGATCAATCTGATCACCCATTTTGCCAACGCAGACGACTTGCTGGACGACAAAACCCGCCGGCAAATCGATTTGTTCAACGACGCGGTAAAAGACTATCCCGGCGAATGCAGCATCGCTAATTCTGCCGGGATTATCGGTTGGCCCAACGTCCGTTTCGGTTCAACTCAGGATAGAGCTAGCGATTGGGTGAGGCCAGGGCTGATGTTATATGGCTGCTCGCCGTTTGCCGGCAAGACCGGTGCGGATTTTGGGTTAAAACCGGTGATGAGTCTGCATTCAAGGTTGATTGCGGTAAAGGATGTGGCGGTCGGGGAAACGGTGGGTTACAGCAGCACCTGGCAATGCCAGGTCGCGACGCGCTTGGGGGTGGTTTCCATCGGCTACGGCGATGGCTATCATCGCCACACCAAAAGCGGCGCGCCGGTACTGGTTAATGGTAGGCGGATGTCGCTGATCGGCAGAGTGTCTATGGATATGATTACCGTGGATTTGAATAGTCAGCGGGATGCGCAACCCGGCGACCCCGTCACTTTGTGGGGCGATGGACTGCCGGTCGAGGAAATCGCCCGCCATGCCGACACTATTCCTTATACCTTGCTCTGCGGGATTACCCAACGGGTGCAAGTAATTGAGCAAGGTTTATCTGTCTCATAACGACACTTCTACTTCGTAGCCGGCAAATTTGCGGATATTGATCACGCCGTTGTCGAAGATCAAATACTGGCCTTTGATGCCTTCCAAGATGCCGGACACCAGCGGTTCTTTGTCAAAATTAAACGATTTTACCTTGCTAGGGTATTGCTGCACCGGATAGTCCAGCGTCAGGGATTCGGCATCGCTGAGCAATTGCGGCGGGCTGTCGGGAAATTGCGCGGCGATGCCTTGCAACTGATCCGCGCATTCTTTCAGCAATTGATCGCGGATTACAGCCAGATCCAAGGGCACGGTGTTGTTCTTCAACATTTGTTGCCAGCTGGTTTTATCGCTGACATGTTGCGCCAAGGTGACTTCGATCAAACCCGACAGATGGCGGGAAACGACCTTAAAAATGGGTAAGGCTTGCACCGCGCCTTGATCGATCCAGCGGGTTGGGGTTTGCGATTGGCGGGTGATGCCGACCTTAATTCCGGAAGAGTTCGCCAGATAAACAATATGCGGTTGAAAGCAAAACTCCTCGCCCCAACTGGGTTCGCGGCAAGTACCGGCAGCGTAGTGGCAGGTTTCCGGTTTCATGATGCACATATCGCATTGCGCCAGCTTGATGAAACAGGGGTAGCAGTAGCCTTGATTGAAGCTTTTATTGGTTTTTTTCGCGCAATGGACGCAAAAAATCTGGCCGGTGTAGCGTAACGACAGTTGTTTGCCCAGCAGCGGGTTCAATTCGATTGCTTGTGCGCCGACCGGCAAGCGGTATTGCACTGGCTCGGCCAACGCGCTGGTCATTTTTTGCAGACTGCCTAACACTTGATTTAATCCCGATAGCTTAATAACGGCGGCTATAATGACAGCGTTTCCAGCGTACTCAAAGAGGATTCGATGTCATTCATGCAAGTTGCTGCTGGTGGCAATATTCCGTTTGAAATAAATGTGGTGGTCGAGATTCCCGCCTTCAGCGATCCGGTCAAATACGAGGTGGATAAACATACCGGCGCTCTAACAGTGGACCGCTTCATGGGCACCGCCATGCAATATCCCTGCAATTACGGTTACATCCCGCAAACCTTGTCCGAGGATGGCGATCCGGTGGATGTAATGATCATCACTCCGGCACCTTTGCTAAGCGGTTGTGTGATCAATTGCCGGCCGGTAGGGGTACTAAAGATGATAGACGAAGCCGGCCCTGATCCTAAACTGCTGGCGGTGCCGGTATCGCGCTTGACACCGTTTTACAATCACGTTGCCGATTACAAGGATTTGCAACCGGACAAGCTGGCCAAAATCACCCACTTTTTCCAACACTACAAAGACCTGGAGGAAGGCAAATGGGTCTGCGTGGAAGGTTGGGGCGGTATCGAAGATGCGCGGCAGGAAATTCTGGCTAGCGTCGGCCGCTATAAAACGTCGCATAGCAGCCGCCGCTAATCCTATTTTCCGAGGTCATTCAATTTCTTGCGAGAGTTTCAGTTTTTTCGCCCGGTACATCGCGCTATCGGCTCGGTTTAGTAAGTCGAGACTGCTTTGGCCGTCGTGGTGATAGATGGCCGCGCCTATGCTGGCGCTGATAGCAACCGTTTTGCCATTAATGCTGCAAGCTTCTGCCAATTGCGACTGGATTTTTTCTATCACCGCCGCCACGCTGCGGTCAGCATCGATTTCGCCAAGCAGCACCAAAAATTCGTCGCCGCCGTAGCGGCAAGCAGTGTCGCCGCAGCGAAGACAAGCCGACAAACGCCCCGCCACTTCTTTGAGTAATTGGTCGCCGGCCGCGTGGCCGAGTTCGTCGTTGATGTTTTTGAATTCGTCCAGATCGATAAACAATAGTGCGACCGGCCGTTGCTGACGATCCGCTTGGGCCATGGCTTGTTGCAGTCTATCTAGCAACAAAACGCGATTGGGTAAGCCGGTTAACTCGTCGTGATGTGCGCAATGCAGGGCGTGTCTGTAATTCTCGTTACTTTCCAGCAGCTGCTGTTCCAAGGTTTTGCGTGTCGCGGCAAGCGATTCGATTTGTCGGCGGGCATCGGCCAACTGCTGTTGACTAATCGCCAATGCGCGTTCCAATCCGACAATCTCCGCACGGGATTGCTCTAACTGACAGCATTCGCTGTTGCTTTCGCATTCTGGAGTTTGGCTGAGCCAGCGTTGGGCGACAACCGATGAGATAAGGCTTTGCTTCTCGGGCTGGTGTCTGATTCGGCTATTCATCACAGCACCTCCATTAGGGCAGCTGCTGAATCGATGGCAGTCAACGCCGCGATGAATAAGATCGAATTATCAATTTTCATGACAATAACCTTTATGAATTGAGTGGCCGGAAAGCTCGTTAACCGAGGTTTGTTGGCTTAACACGGTCAATTCTTGTGCCAGACGCGCTGGTTTTAATGTTGTTGTCGGCTAACTGCCTGTTGTTGAAGGCGTTTAGGAGGAATGAAAAAAGGGGAGAGGAGCTGGATAATGCGAGGTGTTGGGGCTAAGTGCAGACGGTATTTCGTCAATATTACGAAATACCGTATTCCTAAGCTTGGGTAGCGTAGGTGAATTGGCGATAATTTAGGTTTTTTGTTCGATAACCAAGTTTTTTTGCAGTTCTTGCGGCGGTACCGGATGGGTTGGTTTTTGATACGCCGCCAGAATTTGCTTAACATAATTGCGGGTTTCCTGATACGGCGGGATGCCTTGATAGCGCTCCACCGCACCTTCGCCGGCATTATAGGCGGCCAGTACCAGATCTACTTTGCCTTCGAAATGCCTCAACAGCCAATGCAGGTAGGCGGTGCCGCCTTTGATGTTTTGAATCGGATTCCAGCTGTCTTTTACCCCAAAGCGTTCTGCGGTTGCCGGTATCAACTGCATCAGACCTTGGGCATTTTTGCCGGACAGTGCGCTGGGGTTGAAAGCCGATTCGGCTTGAATCACCGCCATGATCAGTTGCGGATCGATGCTGTAAATCGGCGCAATCTCTTTAACCCAGGCTTCGACCAGTTCGCGCTTAGGATTGGGTTCGGCAACCAGTTTAACTTCAGGTTCCGGTGCCGGTGGTTGGCAGGCTGGGTCTTCACTGGGGTTGACATCGCCAAAACGGGTCAGCATTTGTTGCGCATGCGTGTCGCCATGCTCTGCGGCTAATTTAAACCAATGACTGGCTAGCGGAATGCTACGGGTTAGGCCGCGGCCGTTGAAGTACATAAATCCGATGCTGTAAGCCGATTCTGCATCGCCTTGCAGCGCGGCTTTGCAGTACATATCAAATGCTTGACGGTAATCTTGTTTGACAGTGCGACCGTGTTCGAAATCGGCAGCGGTCTTGCGGATTTGTTCCAGATTAACTGGTGCAGCATCCTGGGCGTTGCCGATTTGGGCGGCGAAGCCTAAGCACATGGCAAGTAGCGATTGGCGTTTCAAGTTCATAAAATTCTCGTTCTGTATTGCTGAGACTAGGCTCTTCCAAACCCGGCCGGAAAAGGATCGAAGTGTCAATCCTCCAAGCTTCCAGCTACCGTATACATTGCAAGTGCTTGATCGCCCATATGGCCGAGTTTCCGTGCAATTGCGCTTGATTGCATCCCGCGGGATGCTGGCAAACCTTGAAATAGTTCCGGCGCCGCTGAGGGTGTTAGCTTTACCGGAACTGCTTCAAGGTTGTCCGCACTATACCCTCTGTTTTGCTGAGGCTATATTGCCCATATGGGCAGGTGAGCGTGGCGCGAATATATCACAGGGTTGAGTTTACGGCGATTTAAACTGTTGTTTTTGATGTGGTTGTGGCGGCTTCTTAGGCGCGGCGCCTGATTTAGCTCCTGGTTCTCGGCCCCCTGTTTTTTCACCGGGGGACCGTCTATCGGCGGTACGTATTCGCCCGGAGCGACTGTGCTATTCGCCAAAGTAAGTATCCAATTTGTCTGTTGCGGATTTCAAACTTGCCGCCGATTATTTCAGGACTGTCTGGTAAATTTATTTTTGCCAGACAGTACGCTCATTAAGCCCATGCCCAAAGACATCAGCAGGAAGCCGCCAGGCAGAGGTACAGCCGCTGGTGGCGGTACTATTGTGACACCGCTGAAATTCACTTGCTGTAGTCCGCCAAAATCAAAAGCGAGTGCAGTGTCAAACGCTTCGTCGCCCCAATTGATTACCCCAAACTCAAGAAAATACGATCCCGTTGCGGTGAACGAGTAAGCAGACTTAATCCAGCCGGTCGGGCCACAGGTGTTGGCGTTATCCCAGCAAACGCCGCTTGAGCCACCCAATGGGGTCCAATTTGTGCCAGCTACAGCAAAGCCAATGGTGTTACCGTCATTCAATACGGCATCGAGTTCATCCGGTAAGTTGTTATCTACCTGACGGTTCAACACATTACCCGGTACGACATTCCCGTTAGCGGAATTGGTGCTGCGCGCTGTAAACAACCAGGCGGCTGTATTGTTAGTATCCGCATTGACCAAGCGTGCCCAGGCATAGTCGTCGTAACCGCGACCATCGGTTGAAATGTAATTGAATTGTAAAGTCAAAGTGTCATTTGCATTGGCATTGAAAGCATTCGATTGAATTTTCGAGCCATTGGTTTGGTTCTCGGTGCCGCGTCCTTCATCTCTCAGAACCAAAGGCGAAACATCATAGACACCGCCAGATGTCGACACGTAACCGAACTGAGCGTTTCCCGTCGGTGAATTATTGACCGTGTTGTCCCCGTAAATCAGCCCTGCTGCGCCGCTTGCCGTCCAGGTGTTACTGTTTAAGGATATATTGGAAGCTTGTGCGGCGGGTATCACAAGCGCTCCGCTCAAACTAAGGGCGATCAGGGGAATACGCGTAATTTTCATGGTTTTGCCTTTTAAAATCTGTCTCTATAAGTAATCAGGGTTTTGTTGAATAAGCCGCGCGAATCCTATTAGGTCGTGCTATTTGCCTCTTTCAACGGCGCAACTTATTTCGCGGTGTATTCCGTGTGGCGGCTAAAAGGTTCAAAACGGGAGGCAGGTTTTAAGTGAGGCAACTGTAAAATCCACGGTTTAAGTCTCGGCGGCATGGACTGATTGCAAAATAAGCTGTTCCTATACATCAAAGGTCGAGTTTGCCATAATTCCAAGAACTGATCTTTTTGGGGCATGAACATTAACAAGCGAATTTTGTTGGGGGTTTGCGGTGGTATCGCGGCTTATAAAGCGGCGGAACTGGTGCGCTTGTTGCGTAAGCAAGGCCATGAAGTTCGCGTGGTGATGACCGCCGCCGCCCGTCAGTTTGTCACGCCGCTGACCTTTCAGGCCTTGAGCGGCCATGCCGTGCATAGCGATTTGCTGGATGTCGAGCAGGAACAGGCCATGAGCCATATTCATTTGGCGCGCTGGGCCGACCTATTGCTGATTGCGCCGGCGACCGCCGATACGCTGGCGAAAATGGCCCACGGTTTGGCGGATGATTTGCTATCCACCTTGTATCTTGCGGCCGAATGTCCGGTATTCGTTGCGCCGGCGATGAACCAGGCGATGTGGCGTAAACCGGTAACCCAAGAGAACATTGCCAGATTGCAAAGCCACGGCATTCATTGCATTGGTCCAGCTGTCGGCGAGCAGGCTTGCGGCGAGCAAGGCTTGGGACGCATGGTCGAGCCGGCCGAGATTTGTCGGCAAGTGCTGGAATATGGGCAGTCCGGTTTGCTCAAGGGCATCGATATAGTGATCAGTGCCGGACCGACCCGCGAGCCGCTTGATCCCGTGCGTTACCTCACCAACCGTAGCTCAGGCAAAATGGGTTATGCCTTGGCGGGCGCAGCCCTGTCAGCAGGCGCTAGTGTGACACTGGTCAGCGGTCCGGTGAATCTAAGCGTACCGGCCGGAGTCAAACTTATTCCGGTGGAAACCGCCTTGCAAATGTATGATGCGGTGATGGTGCATTGCCGGATGGCGGATATTTACATTGGTGCGGCGGCGGTAGCGGATTACCGGCCGCAACAACTGGCTGATGGCAAGATAAAAAAGGATGGCGACACCAGCAATATAGCCTTGGTAAAAAATCCGGATATCATCGCCGCTGTGGCTGGTTTGCAACCAAAACCCTTGGTGGTGGGATTTGCCGCAGAAACCGACGATCTGGAAAATTACGCCAAACACAAGCTGCAAAGCAAAAACCTGGATCTGATCGCCGCGAATTGGGTGGGGCAGGCCGAAGGCGGTTTCGAGAGTGATCGCAACGCCTTGCAAGTATTTTGGCCGGGCGGTCAACAAATCCTGCCGATGACCGATAAACATACCTTAGCCGCACAGCTGCTTAAATTGATAGCCGAGAAATTGCATGAAAAAAATCCAGTTAAAAATTCTTGATCCGCGCCTGGGCCAGGAGATTGCTTTGCCCGCCTACGCTACCCATGGCTCTGCGGGACTGGATTTGCGCGCTTGCCTTGATCAGGCTTTGACCTTGCAACCCGGCGAAACGGCCTTGATACCCACCGGTCTTGCTATTCATATCGACGATCCGCATTTGGCGGCGGTATTGCTGCCGCGCTCGGGACTAGGGCATAAGCACGGCATCGTGCTGGGTAATTTGGTGGGCTTGATCGACTCGGATTATCAGGGACAGATTTTTATTTCTTGCTGGAATCGCGGCAATAGCGCTTTTACCGTCGAGATAGGCGAGCGCATTGCGCAAATGGTGTTTGTGCCGGTGGTGCAGGCCGAGTTTGAGTGTGTGGCCGAGTTCGACGAAAGCCATCGCGGCAGCGGCGGTTTTGGGCACAGCGGCCGGCACTAAGCGGAGCCGCGACGGATGGGACGCATATTTAGCATAGTTGCCGGCATCGCGGCGCTGATGGTGTTATTGGCCGGCGGCGGCGCCTATTGGTTTTCGGCAGCTCAGGTTAGGGAAACCCAGCAAACCAGTACCACGGCGATTGCCAGCGGTATGACGGTCAGCATCGTTAGTCAGATCGAGACTTTACAGCGGGTTATCGATGGTCTGGCGCAGGCGCCGGATGTGGTGGCGCTACTTGCCAGCGATAGTCACAATCAAGCGGCGCTGGATAACGTCGCTATCAGGCTGCAGAACACGATTCCGCAAGCGATGCGTGTGCGTTTGCTGCCGGCCACGGTCAGCGAACCGGACCTTACCCAAGTGCCGAATATGGGCTTTGCCGATCTGGAGATGGTGCGCGCCACGCTCACCGCCAAGCAAAAGCCCTTCGTGCAAGGCGAGGGCGAGCATCGGCATTTGGCAATGACGGCTGCGGTCAGTCAAAACCAGCAGGTAATCGGCGTGATTTTGGTCAGTTTAAAGCCGGATTTGTTGCAACAGCTGATTACCAAGACTACCGTCAGTAATGGCTATGTGGAGATCAAGCAAGAGCAGGCCGTATTGGCCAGTGTCGGTATGGCGGAGTTGAAGGACGACGAGCCGCAAGTGATGCCGCTGACTAACAGCCGATGGTCGTTGGAGCTCTCGATCGGTGGCGGCACCAGTGCCGGCGACATCATTTTATTTTCCTGTATTATCCTGATCCCCGCCTTGTTGGGTTGTCTGGCGTTTTTTATCGGTTATCGTAAATTGGCCGATTATCTGCACCACGATCAAAGCAGTATTTTAAAAGCCGCCAAGGACATGATGACCGGCAAGCAGGTTGGTCACTATCCGGTGCAGCTCGATGAAATGCGGCCGATTATTTCGACTTTGGCGCAGTTCAAACGCATTTTGGAACAAGAAAAAACTCCGAATAAAGCACCTGACGAAGTGGGTGAATATGACTTTTTCGACGAGTCGTTCGACATCGATTTTATCGAAGAGTCACCTAAAACAGCCGAACAATATGCCAGTGTGCCGGTGAATCTGGGCACGGTGCCTATCAGCATGGCCGAGCAGGTGCCGCTTAGTGCGGCGGCTCCCGCCGAGAAATCGGCACCCGTAGCGATGCCCGCTGCCGTGCCGACGGCGGGGGAGTCATTTGCCGATATTTTCCGCACTTATGATATTCGCGGTATCGTCGGCAAGGGATTGACCTCGGAAACTGTGCGAAATATCGGTCGGGCTTTGGGTAGCGAGGCCAGGCAGTTGAATATCAAGACTATCGTCATGGGCAGAGATGGCCGGTTATCCAGTCCGGGGTTGGCGGATGCCTTGGCAAAAGGCATCACCGAAGCGGGTTGCGATGTGTTGAACATCGGCCTGGTGCCGACGCCACTGCTGTATTTTGTCACCCAGCACAGCGAAGGCCGCAGTGGTGTGATGATTACCGGTAGCCACAACCCGGCTGACTACAACGGCCTTAAACTGGTTTTGAACGGCGAAACCTTATCCGGCGACAAGATCCAGCAGATAAAAAAACGTATCGAAGCCGGCGATTTTAGCGAAGGTGCGCCTGGATCTATCGAGCTAAACAGCCTATTCAGTAACGAATATATCGGCATGATTTCCGACGACGTGCATTTGGTCAGACCGATGAAAGTGGCTGTCGATTGCGGCAACGGTGCAGCCGGACAGTTGGCGCCAATCTTGTTGCGTACCATGGGTTGTGAAGTGATCGAGTTGTATTGTGAGATTGACGGCAACTTCCCCAATCATCATCCCGATCCCAGCAAGCCGGAAAATCTGGCCGATCTGATCAAGGCCGTGCAGCATTACCAGGCGGATATTGGCGTAGCCTTCGACGGCGACGGCGACCGGATTGGTGTGGTCGACTCCGGCGGCAAAATCATTTGGCCGGATCGGCAAATGATGCTGTATGCCCGCGATGTGCTGGCGAATAAACCGGGAGCGGAAATTATTTATGACGTGAAATGCTCGCGGCATTTGCACGATCAAATCGTTAAGCGCGGCGGGCGGCCCTTGATGTGGAAAAGCGGTCATTCCCTGATGAAAGCCAAGCTCAAGGAAACCGCAGCGGCACTGGCAGGCGAGATGAGCGGGCATATTTTCTTTAATGACCGTTGGTTTGGTTTCGACGATGCATTGTATGCGGCGGCGCGGTTGATCGAAATTTTGTCTGGCGATATGCGTAGTAGCAGCGATGTATTTGCCGAACTGCCGGATAGTATCAACACGCCGGAGCTGCATGTGCCGATGGCCGAAGGCGAGGGCGTTCGCTTTGTGGAGCAGCTATTTAGCCAGGCCAAATTCAAAGATGGCAAGATTATCAATATCGACGGTATGCGTGTCGAATTTGCCGACGGCTGGGGGCTGGTGAGGGCCTCCAATACTACGCCGGTATTGACCGTACGTTTCGAGGCGGATAGCCAGGACGCGATGCAGCGTATTCAAACTCAATTCAGGCAGCTGATGCTGCAAATCAAACCCGACATCAAACTCCCTTTTTAATTGTTAGCGATCATGAAAGAAAAAAACGCGCACCAGATTGCCCACGTTCTTATCGAAGCCTTGCCTTATATTCAAAAATTCAAGGGCAAAACCGTTGTGATTAAATTCGGCGGCAATGCGATGGTCGACGATGCGTTGAAACACAGTTTCGCTCGTGACATCGTCTTGATGAAGTTGGTGGGTATTAATCCCATCGTGGTGCACGGCGGTGGTCCGCAAATTGGCGACTTGTTAAAACGCTTGGGAAAAACCTCCGAGTTTATCGACGGCATGCGCGTTACCGACAGCGAAACCATGGATGTAGTGGAAATGGTGCTGGGTGGCCTGGTGAATAAAGAGATCGTGAATATGATCAATATGCAGGGCGGGAAGGCCGTGGGGCTGACCGGTAAGGACGGAAATTTCATCCACGCCCGCAAGATCAATATGACCAAGGCCGGTGCGACCATGGAGGATGCGCCGGAAATTATCGATCTGGGCCATGTCGGCGAAGTCAGTAGCATCGATCCTGCGGTAGTGGAGATGTTGGGTAACAGCGACTTTATTCCGGTGATCGCGCCGATTGGCGTGGGTAAGGATGGGCACTCCTACAATATCAATGCGGATCTGGTGGCCGGCAAGGTTGCGGAAGTATTAAAAGCCGAAAAACTGATGTTGTTGACCAATATCCCAGGCATTATGGACAGACAGGGTAATTTGCTGACTGGCCTGACCTTAACCGATATTGATAATCTGATCGCTGACGGCACTATTTCCGGGGGAATGATTCCGAAAACCCGCTGCGGTACTGATGCGTTGAAGGGCGGCGTGACCAGTGTGCATATCATTGACGGGCGGGTCGAGCATGCGGTGTTGCTGGAACTGTTCACCGATCAGGGCGTCGGTACTTTATTGCTGCGCCGCTAAGCTGGATTGAATAAAAGGGGCAAAGGCCTGGCGAATGCTCTGCGCCTTTGCTCCTGAACATAATTCGTTGCCCATACTGGATTGGCGGCAGCGGATATCCAGAAATATCTGCAACGTGTTGTTACGCTCCAGCAGCGATACCGACAAGCTTAAATCATCGTCTTTCTGTGGCGCTGCGCGCATGATCAGCTTCTCGCTTTCCACGTCTTGACCGGTGGTGGAGTGAGTCGCGACAAACTCGCCGGCGATTTTCCAGGCTTTTTCGCATTGCCCGGCGTCTTGACAAACAAACAGGCCTAGCTCGTTGCTGGCGTTACTGGCCGCTAAGCTGTCGCCGTTGACCGGTTTTCCGTCGTTGCTGTTGGCTTGGGTGAGGAATTGAAAGCGGGCTATGTCGGCTTTGAATTCTTTTTCGCTGTTTTGTCTGTCTTGTTGGTGACGCAAAAGTTCTTGTTTGCCCGCTTCTATCTGTTGTTTGCTGGCGGCAATATCCGCCAGTAATTTCGGTGGGATCTTGCTGCCGCCACGCTCAAGATTGGCGGCTTGTTGCTGTTGCTGCTGCAATTGCTGCTGAATGCGTTCGATATTGCCTTCAATCACTTTTTGCCCGGCATCGAAGGACGCCATTTTATTACTCAAGGCTTTATTCATATCGTCGATGCTACGAAACGTGCTTAACAGCACCTTGTCATTGGCATTTTGCCTGGCAATGATCTTTTCCTGTTCCTTACGTAGTGCATCCAGCCGTTTTTGTTGAGCGATTTGCTCGGCGGTTTTGGCTTTTTCCAGCACATCGAGCACGCGGGCTTTCTCGCTCAATGTTTCCCGTTTGTGCTTTACCTGGTCGGGTGGCACTTGATCGGAGAAATAGACGTTACCGTTTTCATCCACCCAACGATACATTTTTTTTGCATATGCCGGCTCGCCCATTGCCAATAGCAAAGCTAGAGCGACAAATGATGTTCGTTTGAAGGTGATATGTCGCATGACAATACCAGCCGAGGCCTAACCCAGTAGGCTAACCAATTGATGCAGGGGCGGCAAAATCATCATTTTTGCCAGTTGCAACAATACCAGCGCCACCAGCGGCGATAAGTCTATCCCGCCCAGGTCGGGTAAAACCTTGCGGCACACATTCAACAGCGGATCGGTCAAACTGTACAAAATCGACGAGGCGGAGCCATAACTGCCTGGTGCGAACCAGCTCAGGATGGCGCCGGCAAAAATGGCGTAAACGAAAATATCGATCAACATTTTCAATAAGTCGGTAAACGACAATAGCGTCAATGCCACAAAACTGACCGATAAGCCTTTAATAGCCAGTATCGAAAAGTTGGCGACTATTTGCAGCAACAACGCCAGCACTAGGGAAGAGCTATCTATGCGGCCGATGGAAGGAATAAAACGGCGTAAAATCCGTAATGGCGGGTGGGTGATTTTCACCAGAAATTGCGATACCGGGTTGTAAAAATCGGCCTGGGTCCATTGCAACAAAAAGCGCAATGCCACCGCCAAAATATACAACGAAAACAGGGTGTCGATCAGGAACACTATCGGGTCGGTCATATAATTACTGCCCATTAGTCGGCTCCCAGTTGTTTTGACATTTCAATCGAACGGTCTTTTGCGGCATGTAAGGCTTTGGCAACCAGTTCGACAAAACCGTTTTGGATAAATGTTTCGATAGCTTGTTGAGTCGTACCGCCCGGAGAGGTAACTCTGGCGCGCAATTGGGCGGGCGATTCGGACGATTCCAGCGCAATTTTGGCGGCGCCCAGTGCTGTTTGCTGAATCAGCAGTCTCGCGGAGCGTTCGTCCAGGCCCAATTCCAGGGCAGCTTTTTCCATCGCTTCCATCAGCAGAAAAAAATAAGCCGGCCCGCTGCCCGATACCGCAGTCACGGCGTCGAGTTGGTTTTCGTCGTTTACCCACAGCGCCAAACCGACTGCGCGCAGAATATTTTCGGCTAGATCTTTTTGTTCGTCGTCTACATTCGCGTTGGCGTGCAATGCTGTTGCGCCGGTTTGTACCAGTGCTGGCGTATTAGGCATGCAGCGCACGATAGCCACATCGCTGCCTAGCCATTTCGACAGGCTTTGCTGGGAAATGCCGGCGGCAATCGATACTACCAGCACATTTTTTTGCTTCAGACAGGGGGCGATTTGCAAAGCAACGTCACGCAGTATTTGCGGTTTAACTGCCAACACCACCACTTCGACTTCGTTAACGACTGTCTCATTACTGGCGGTAGTATTCACGTGAAGTTGATCGGCGTGAGCCTGCAAGGTGGCGGGCGCGGTATCCGATACCCAGATCTGCTGCGGTGAATGACCGCTGGCAATCAAGCCGCTGATTAGACTGGTCGCCATGTTGCCGCCACCAATAAAACCGATTGTTTTTGTTTTCATAGCTTACTGATTATTATGTTGAATCGTTACGGAAACCGCTGTTTGCGGAGCATTCTACATGACAATGGTGGCGTCGCAGAGAATCTCAAGTCGTTACGGATTTTTGCAAGCCGATATGTCGGGGCCGGATGCCCAACAATACTAGCGTCAAACTATAAATCAATATTGCCAATCCGATTGTCATTCCCAGATGCAATCCTCGTTGCGAGGCGTTCCAATCCAGCCAAAGCGTGGCATCGACAAAATAATACAAGAACCCTGACATAACTGCGTTGGCTGCCACAATCCGCAGAATGTATGACAGCCATTGTTCGCTGGGACGGTATGTTCGGGTTTTTAGCAGTCTAAGCAACAGGAGTAGCGCGTTTAGGTATGCCGACAAAGTCGTTGCCAGGGCGATGCCGGCATGCGCGAAGGGAAATGCCAGCAATAGGCTCAACACGATATTCGCGACGATGGAATACATGCCAAAACGCATCGGCGTTTGCGTGTCCTGGCGCGAGGTGAAGCCTGGAACCAAGATCTTGATCAACATAAATGCCAATAAGCCTAGTGCATAAGCCATCAGGCTTTTACCGGACATCCGCACATCGTCGCTGCCGAATTCGTTATATTGAAATAGTGTCGATAACAAGGGTTCGGCTAGCAGTGTCAAGCCCAGGGTGGCTGGTAGGCCGATCAATAACACCAATTTCAAGCCCCAGTCCAAAGCTTTGGAAAAGGCCATCGCATCGTCGGCGGCATGATTTTCAGATAGTCTGGGTAAAATTACTGTCGCTAACGCTACACCCAAAATCCCGAGCGGAAACTCCACCAGTCGATCCGAATAATACAACCAGGAAACGCTGCCAGATGTCAAAAAGGAAGCGACCAAAGTGCCAAATAGTAAATTAACTTGCACCACGGATACCCCAAAAATGGCGGGTAGCATCTGTTTTAGCATGCGTTTCACTGCCGGATCTTGGTAACCCCAGCGCGGCCTAGGCAGCAAGCGGAGCCTTGCTAGTGCGGGAATTTGAAACAGCAGTTGCACCACGCCGGCTGCGAATACGCCCCACGCCAGCGCCATGATCGGTTGCTCCATAAGCGGCGAAATCCATACCGCAGCGCCTATCATGCAAATATTCAGAAATACTGGGGTCAGGGCCGGAATTGCGAATTTACCGTGTGCGTTCAAAATCGCACCGGCGAATGCAACCAGTGTAACGAAGAACAAATACGGGAAGGTGATGCGCAGCATCTGCACAGCCAGTTCGTACTGGCCGCCTTCCCACAGAAAGCCCGGCGCAAAAAGCAGGATTAGCAATGGGGCGGCAATGACGCCCGCCACTGTGAATAGCATCAACAAGACTGCCAACGTGCCGGCAGTGCGGTCGATAAACAGTTGCAATGCCTCGCGGCTACCTTTTTCGTTATAATCGGCCAGGGTCGGCACAAATGCCTGCGCGAACGCGCCTTCCATGAATAAGCGGCGTAGAAAGTTCGGAATTCTGAAGGCCACGAAAAACGCATCGGTTGCCGCGTTAACGCCGAAAATGTTGGCAAATAGCATGTCTCTTACAAAACCCATGATCCGCGAAATCATGGTCATACTGCTAACGATTGCGGTGGATTTAAACAGCTGCTTGCTCACTGCAGGCCTCAGATTGGGTTTGGAAACACTAAAAATTTGACAATCATAGCATCCAAAATGATAATACGCGGTTCCAGATTAACTCAAAAGAACTGATAGACTATGGCTAATTCACCACAAGCTAGAAAAAGAGCGCGTCAGGCTGAGAAAAGCCGTATTCGCAATGCCGGACAGCGCAGCAACTTACGCACTTTCGTTAAAAAAGTGATCGCCGCTGTTAGAGCAGGCGATAAAGAGCAAGCTCAAGCCGCGTTTAAAACCGCTGTTCCTGTAATCGATTCGGCTGTTAACAAAGGCCTTATCCACAAAAACAAAGCTGCTCGCAGCAAAAGCAGACTTAACGACAGATTGCGCGCGATGGCTTGATCTCGACAGTAGGTCGATAGATCAACAAGGCCTATGCAACAGATGTTGCTTGGGCCTTTTTTATGCGCGGCGTTTTCATATTGCGCACATAACCGCCTCTCTGGTTTGTAGGCTTGCGCCTTACGTTTCGTAACTTTTTTGGGTTGAGGTGCTTGCGGCGCGCGGACAAGCTGCTAATCTGATAGCTCTCAGCTCATCAGTCTAAGGTACTGTCATGAATAACCAAGACCAAGCCAAACTTCGTTGGGGCATTCTCGGTGCTGCCCGTATCAACGAGCGCCTGTTGCCGGCGATAGTCGAAGCGTCCAATGCAAAGCTGGTCGGCATAGCCAGCCGCCGGGCCGGTGCCGCAGCACAAACCCTCTCCCAATACGCCCCTTGCCATCCGGAAATACAGAGTTACGACAATCTGGATGCATTGCTAAACGACGAAGACGTGCAGGCTATCTATTTGCCGATGGCCAATCATGAGCACGCAGAATGGACCTTGCGAGCCATTGAACACCGTAAGCATGTGCTGTGCGAAAAGCCGATGGCTTTGACGGTAGAAGACATTGACGCAATCGAAACCGCCGCGCGCCGTTATCGGGTGACCGTGATGGAAGGTTTTATGTATCGCTTCCATCCGCAGCACGCCCGTGTGTTGGAGTTGATCAGGTCCGGTTTGATCGGCGAAATCCGCTCGGTGCGCGCCAGCTACTCGTTCATGATGCGTCCGGCGCGGATGTATCGATTGGCCGAAGACGTCTCGCGCGGCGGCGGGGCGATGTGGGATATTGGCTGCTATGCGATCCATTCGTTACGCATGTTCTTTCAACAAGCACCACGTACCGTCACTGCCTTATCCAAATATGTTGAAAGTGGTGCCGATATTACGACCAGCGGCATTCTGGATTTTGGCGACGGAAAGTTCGCGCATTTCGATTTCAGTTTCGAACGCGCCCGGCGCTGCGAATACGAAATTATCGGTACCCAAGGCGGAATCAAATGCCACGTGGTCTGGCAATTACCTGGGGATGTCCCGGTAATCTCTTGGTGGACCGAAGACGGACGGCAGTCGGAAGAGCGTTTGCCTGTCGCCAATCATTTCCGTTTGGAAGTCGAGCATTTCAGCGATTGCGTATTAAACGGCAAGGATCCGCAATTGTCGTTCAACGACGCTCGCGACAATTGCCGGGCCATTGTTGCCGCGCTGCAATCGGCCGCCGAGGGGCGGGTGATTAAAATTTGATTTAGCCCCACATGCGCTGGGTGTTCCGGTTCATTTTCCACGGAGACAAAAATGGTCAATAGACTCTTGCCCAGCAATCGCCGAGCTAGCGCCCTGGTCGTTTTGACTCTGGCGGTGTCCTGCCTGTTTCAAACTGAAGTAGGGTTTGCCGCGGATGCCGTAGCCGCCAGAAAAGAATTGCAACAAATGGGCATCGAATATACCGAGCCGCAATTCGCATCATCGGCCGGTGTTGGGGACATGTTGGTCGTAAAGCTGTTTCTCGACGCCGGCATGGATGTGAATGCCGGAGGCGGAGCGGCGCTGGGATTGGCCGCCGGTAGAGGGCAGTTGGAAATGGTCAAGCTTTTATTGGCCAACGGCGCTAAGCCGACAGCCAATGCGTTGCAGTTTGCCCGAACACGAGGGCATAAGGAAATTGAGAGTATTTTGGTTCAGGCTGGGGCGAAGGAGTAGTCGCCGGAAGCCGGGCTAGACTTGGTCTAACCCGGCGCTCAGAACTACATTTATTTGCTAAAAGCTAGTCCGTCGTTGGCGACATCGATTTTAATTACATCCCCAGGAATGAAATGTCCGGACAAAATTTCATTCGCTAGCGGATTTTCCAGTTGCCGTTGTATTGCTCTTTTCAACGGCCGCGCACCATAGACCGGGTCAAAGCCGGCCTCGCCAAGTAAATCCAGCGCCGTTTCGCTGACTTCCATGCCCATGTCTTTTTCCTGTAAACGTTGGTGTAGCAGCTCGATCTGTATTTTGCAGATCGCGCGGATTTGACCTTGTCCAAGCGGATGGAAGACTACTGCTTCGTCAACCCGGTTGATGAATTCCGGCCGGAAATGCTGGCCGACGATGTCCATTACCGCATCCTTCATTTCGATGTAATTACTCTCGCCAGCCAGTTCCTGGATCACGCTGGAGCCCAAGTTCGACGTCATGACTACCACCGTGTTTTTAAAGTCCACAGTCCGGCCCTGGCCATCAGTCAAGCGGCCATCGTCCAATACTTGCAGCAATACGTTAAACACATCGTTGTGGGCTTTCTCGATTTCGTCGAGCAGGATGACCGAGTAGGGTTTCCTGCGCACCGCTTCAGTCAGATAGCCGCCTTCCTCATAGCCGACATAACCGGGAGGTGCGCCGATCAAGCGGGCCACCGAATGTTTCTCCATGAACTCCGACATATCGATGCGGACCATGGCTTCTTCGGTGTCAAACATGAACTCAGCTAGAGCCTTGCATAACTCGGTTTTACCGACACCGGTCGGACCTAAAAACAGGAACGAGCCGTTGGGCCGGTTCGGATCGGACAGGCCGGCCCGAGAACGGCGGATGGCATTGCTGACGGCTTTTAAGGCTTCGGTTTGGCCGATCACCCGTTTGCCCAATTCTTCTTCCATGCGCAGGAGTTTTTCGCGCTCGCCTTCCATCATTTTCGAAACTGGAATGCCGGTCCATTTCGAGACCACTTCAGCGATTTCTTCTTCGGTCACCCTGCTGCGAAGCAAGGTCGTTTCTTGCATTTCCGCTTGCGAAGCCAGGTCCAGCTCTTTTTCCAGCTTAGGAATTTCGCCGTATTGCAGTTCCGACATGCGCGCATAATCTTGGCTGCGGCGGGCTGCTTCCAATTCCAGGCGGGCGCGCTCCAGATTTTCTTTTATGCTGGCGGTGCCTTGCAGCGCGGCTTTTTCGGCCTTCCAGATTTCGTCCAGGTCCGAGTATTCTTTCTCCAGATCGGCGATTTCCACTTGCAGTATTTCCAGACGTTTTTTCGAGGCCGCGTCGGTTTCGTTTTTCATCGCCTCACGCTCAATTTTCAGCTGTATCAAACGGCGGCTGAGTTTATCCATAGCCTCGGGCTTGGAGTCCATTTCCATGCGGATCCGGCTGGCGGCTTCGTCAATCAAGTCGATGGCTTTGTCCGGCAGCTGGCGGTCGGAGATGTAGCGGTGCGACAGCATAGCTGCTGAGACAATGGCCGGATCGGTGATTTCGACACGGTGATGAATTTCGTACCGTTCTTTTAAGCCGCGCAAGATAGCGATGGTGTCTTCGACGCTGGGCTCGTCGACCAGTACTTTTTGAAAGCGCCGTTCCAAAGCGGCGTCTTTTTCGATGTATTGCCGGTATTCGTCCAGCGTGGTGGCGCCGACGCAATGCAGTTCGCCGCGGGCCAGAGCTGGCTTCAGCATGTTGCCGGCGTCCATCGCGCCTTCGGCCTTACCGGCGCCAACCATGGTGTGCAACTCGTCGATGAATAGGATGATCTGGCCTTCCTGTTTGGCAACGTCGTTCAATACAGCTTTCAAGCGTTCTTCGAACTCGCCGCGAAACTTGGCGCCAGCAATCAGCGCCGCCATATCCAGCGACAGCAATTGCTTGCCCTTGATACCCTCGGGTACTTCGCCGTTGACGATGCGCTGTGCCAAGCCTTCCACAATCGCGGTTTTGCCGACACCGGGTTCGCCAATCAAGACCGGGTTATTCTTGGTGCGGCGCTGCAAGACCTGGATCGTGCGGCGGATTTCGTCGTCACGACCGATCACTGGGTCGAGTTTGCCTTGCTCAGCGCGTTCGGTCAGGTTGATCGTATATTTTTTCAGGGCTTGACGTTGATCTTCGGCGTTCGCGTCGTTGACATTTTGGCCGCCACGCATGTTTTCTATGGCTTTTTCCACAGCCGACGCGGTGACGCCGGCCTGTTTCAGGATTTTTTGCAGGGAACTGCTGGCTTCCAGGGCTGCCAGCAAAAACAATTCGCTGGAAATGAACGCATCTTTACGTTTCTGCGCCAGTTTGTCAGTCAGATTTAGCATCCGCGACAGCTCATTGGAAATTTGCACGTCGCCGCCGGACCCGGAGACGCTGGCCAGGCGGTCGATTTCCTTGCTTAGTTCGTTACGCAACGCGTTGACCTGAATGCCGACCTGCATCAGCAATGGCTTGATGCTGCCGCCTTCCTGATCGATCAGCGCCAACATCACATGCACGGGCTCTATGAATTGGTGATCCTTGCCCAATGCCATGCTTTGCGCGTCGCTGAGCGCTTGTTGAAATTTACTGGTTAATTTATCCATTCGCATGTTGCGTACCTCATTTGGAATATAAATTGTGTTGCCGCAGAGATGGGGCGCTACGTAGCGCTTTTCAAGCGAGGACTGGCGGATAATTCCACTATTTTTTGGGTGAAATTATTGCTATTGCTTGGCGGGTTGAGATGGACATCGTTGGTAGCCTTGATAAATGTTTCAAAGTACAATGTCGCCGCTCAGATAACAGATGTTGAGGGATTATGGCCATTGCTAGTCAGCAGGTCCGGTTGTCAATATTGTCGGTCTGCGTAACCATTAGTTTTATTTTGTAGGAGTTTTAGAAATGGCAACAGGCACTGTAAAGTGGTTTAACAATACCAAAGGGTTTGGATTTATCGAGCCTTCCGAAGGCAAGGAAGATGTTTTTGTACATCATTCCGTTATCAAGGGCGAAGGTTTTAAGACCTTGTCGCCAGGCCAATCGGTTCAATTCGATATCGAGTCCGGTCCTAAAGGTTTGACTGCCGCGAATGTCCTGCCCAGATAAGCGTTAACGGTTACGGGTAAAAAGGCTCTTGCTTGCAAGGGCCTTTTTTATGCCCGCAACAATATGGAATTTTCGGTTAACGGTAATATAACCAAGCTATAATGCAGCCACCCCTCTCTTTTCGGTGTAACTGACCATGGCACGCGAATTTTCTTCTTTAAAACAAATGGATACCCCTGTCAAAGTGCTGTTTACCGGCTATTTGACTACCGTGGCGGTCGGCTATCTGATGGCCTTGATCCAAATTCTGTTTACTCACGGTATGGCTGACGGCAAGTTTGGCCTGTCGATAGACGATATTGTCTACAGTTATTACGGCAACCGCTCGGGAACGATGCTGGAAACTCAATTAAACGGGGCTATGAAAGAAAACGCCTCGGAGCAGGAGCGTTTCGCCATCATCCAATGGGTGCGCGATGGTGCGGATCAGGATGATTTTGTTGATCGCGGAGTCGATAAAATCATCGAGAATCGTTGCGTGATGTGCCATAACAAGGATGCATCCATCCCCAATTTGAGTGATTTCAAGGTGTTGAAGGAATACACCAAGGAAGATGAAGGTGCCACCTTTAGCTCTCTGACGCGGGTTTCGCATATTCACTTGTTCGGCATCAGTTTTATCTTCATGTTTGTTGGCTTGATTTTCAGCTTTTCGGAAACCAGTACCATAAAGTACAAATGTATCGCTATCGGCATGCCGTATGTGTTTTTACTGGTGGATATATTGTCGTGGTGGTTGACGAAGCTGGATCCGATCTTCGCTTGGCTGGTGATCGTGGCGGGTGGTGGCATGGCGGTATCGTTTGCGTTTATGTGGACGGTGTCCGTGGCGGAAATGTGGTTGTTTGATAGGGTGTTTCTGGATGCCGATGGTCAGCCCAGACCACAGTGGAGTACGATAGTCGAAGCTAAATTTAAGCAGGTTGGCGGGGAAGCTGCGGTTAAAAAATTAGCTCAGTTACTGAAGCAAGCCGGTGTTTATGCCTGGTCGATATTCCAGAGCCAAGGTCTGCCGTTTTTGAAAGATCTCTACGTAAAAATAGTTAAGAAAGACAAATAGTTAAGTAAGTGTGACTGGCTAGGCAAAACGGTGTTGAGAAGTTAAAGCTCTGCGCTTGGCAAGCCGATAACCTGAGCGGTATGATGCAAACTCGATTTGCAGGAGGTGTACCATGATTAGCAATGTACTGAATAGCGCAACCACTCTGATCAGCAATGCTCAGCAAAAAGCCAGTACCGCCGCGCAAACGATTGCGAATTTGCCGGTGCAAGCTCAGGAAGTCGGTGGTTCAAAAGATGTCGGTTCAGCTGACTTATTTAAGCCGGTGTTGAGCTTGAAAGAAGCAGAGTTGGAAACCTCAGCTGGCGCCAAAATGATCAAGGCTCATGAAAAAATGCTCGGATCTCTTCTCGATGTTATGGCCTAATGGCTAACGCTGACATCATAGCCCAGCGCTTTGATGTCAGCGGCAAACGCATTCATCTCTTCAATATTCATTCTTTCTAGCTCGTTTGCTTCCGCTTGGAACGATTGTCTGGCCACGCTGTAAAGCATAATTTCTTGCAGTTTAATCTTGCTAGCTCGTAATTCCTGCAAAAGCGCTAAATAGGCTTGTTTTTCACTGTCAGACCACGCTTGCCGATAACGCAGCATGCAGGTTTGTAGTTTGGTTGGGCAAAGGCTGGTGGCAATCTTTAGGTGTTCTAATAATTTGTGCTGACTCTGGCCGGTGTTGTTGATCAGTTTACGGCCCTGTTCGGTCGCACTGTCCAGCTTGAACCAGAGTTCGCCGTGATACCGGCCGAATTCCGCCAAGCCTGCTTGCACTGTTGATTGGTGTATTAAGCTGCCATTACTGATCAAGACGAATTTGCTGGCAGGAAATACGCCTGATTCTGTGGCAATCTCGCCGATCAGATGTACGGCTTTATCGAAATCCATCAGGCTGGTCGGCTCGCCGTTGCCGGAAATGGCGATATCCTTGATAACACGCTGGTTGATTTCTACGTTAAATTGCTCGAAAAAATCACCGTGCTGCACGTATTCCAGAAAGAAACGCAGTTCCTGCTCCAGCAATGCAAAATCCATTTCCGGTGCGTTGCCGCGCTGTAACTCCGGTACTTGGCAATAAATGCAGCGCCAGTTGCAGGCACTATTTGGGTTGAAATTTACCCCAATAGACAAACCGCCCGCACGACGCGAGATGACCGGATACACATATTTCAGACCGGCAACGTTGCGGTTATGATTTGTGGTGGTTAGTATCGGCTTCACTTGAGATGCGCCGCGCAAACCGTAATCGGTTTGCGCGGCAATGGGTTAGATTCGGATCAGCACTTCGCCGCGTCCGGTTTCCGCCATGTCGCCGCCGTAACGCTGCACGCGGTTAAACGCCGCACCACTGTCGGCAAACCGGGAGTTGAAGGATTTGAACGATGCGAACAGTATGGGCAGGAAGGCCAGGGTATGTGAGCCACAGTCGTTGAAAGTCGCTGATAATTGCGGCTGATTCCACAGCAACAAAGTGCCGCGCCGCATGGCATAGCCCAGATAGCGGCCGGTGTTACCCATCACGGCAATAGTGCCTGCTAGCATGCGCGAGCCGCAATAATCGCCGACATTGCCTTCGATCAGAATCTGGCCGCGCCGCATGTGGTCGCCGGCGCGCTGGCCGACATTGCCTTTCACCAGCACCGTGCCGCCTTTCATACCTTGTTTGTTGCCGGGTAGGGCGCCGCCCAGAAAATCTCCGGCATCGCCTTCGATTTGCAGAAAGCCGTTTTTCATTTCACAAGCGGCGTACAAGCCCGCATCGCCACTAACGTTGATAGTGCCCGATTTCATTTGCATGCCCAGATAAGCACCGGCATCGCCTTGCACACTGATGCTGCCGCCGTCCAGTTCTTTACCGATAAAGTCCAACTTGCCGTCACTGTAGGCAATGATGATTTCCTGGGTGTTCATGCCGGTTATATAAAACAATTCATCAACTCGCATCCGCCGCTTGCCGTTTTGAAGTTCGATAGCGGCAATCGCATCCACATCCAAACCTTGCAGCTTTTGACAGACCAGCGGAGACATGTCGATGCGCTGGTCGGTTGGCTGTTTCAGGGTAAAGGTTAATGCGCTCATGCCATGATCTCCTGCAAATGAAAGTGGAACGGGCCCAGTTTGCCGCCATAGTTGCCGGCGCTGATACGCTTGATGCCATTGGCGGCGCCCAAATCGCAAACCGCTTGAATACCAACGCGCATGGCCTTGTCGATGTCTTCCTTGCTCAAGCCGTCGATGACAATTTCCATCACTGACTCGATTTCTGGTGAAAGATCGGTCTTGGTAATGCCCTTTAACGTCGGGCAGAACGCATCGTTGGTCGATGCGCCCAATGAGGCGTATTTGGACCCGACCTTTGAGCCGGAGCGCACGACACCACCAGGGAAGGGCATGATAACATTCGGGATTTTACGCATTTGTTCGATTGCTGCCTCGCAGGCCGCTAAGGCTTGCGGTTGCGATTCCGCCAGTACCAGAAAGTTGCCGCCACCAACCGCATCCACCATGCCGGTCGTGGCTTCGGTCAAGAACTCGCCGTCCATTACCGGCACTCGCCAATAACGCTTGCCGCCGATTTTCTTGGCGATTTGAAAGCCGTCGCCGAAGTAGCGCAGGTTCTTACCCAAGGGAATTGGCTTACCGCCTTCGATGCCTGCAAATAGTGCTGAGGTCGGCGAGGTCAATACGCATTGGCCGGCACGGGTTTCCAATTGCTTGGCCAAACCTTTGCCGCCCATCGCATAAATCATGATGGCGACGCCGGGCCGTCCGTCCGGCGTTTCGTTCGGGCTCAACACCCGTTCGATCCCAGCCTCGCAACCGCAAGCGATCACCGATGTGGCAAAACCGGTCATCGCTTGCGCGGAAATCATCGCCCATTTTTCGTTTTGCGCGGTGATGATGGCGCGTGTCGCCTTCATCGGGAAGGCTTCGGCGAAGGTTTTATCGATGGTTACGCCGTTAATGATCATGCTGCACCTCTTAATGGATGTGCCGTCAAACTGCCGCGCCCGTCCTCGCTAATTTCATCGTCGCTGATTTTAAAGTTGCCGAGTTTCATGGTCAGGTATTTGTCGAAATAAGGTTTGAGGTCTTTTTCGATGGATAGATCGTAGTCCGGTTTGACGATGTGGGTGGTGCCCCAGGTGACTTTCACGACTTCGCCGTCTTTGACTATCAGTTCACCGTCTTTGAACACGTAATCCGGTTTGGTAAACATGGTCTGACGGTCCGCGTTTTCGGTGTAAACGGTGATGTCGGCGAAGTTACCGGCACTCAAGGCGCCGCGGTCCTTCAAACCGATGATGCGGGCCGCGCCAGCACGGGTCATGATGGCGATTTCATTCAATGTATATTCGCGTTCAATCGAGGCCAGCGTAGTCATCTTTTGCGCTTCCGGATGGATGGTCGCCAGCATGTCGTTACGGAAGCTGCGGTCCATCAGCAAGCGGATCAAATGCGGATAGCTGGTGAACGGCGCGCCGTTGGGGTGGTCGGTGGTCAGGAAGATTCGCCAGGGGTCTTCGACCAACAGGAAGATTTCCAAACCAATCGCCCACTGCAAGGCATTGACGAAGTTTTGGTCTTTGTATTTAAACGGCACCACGCCGCAGCCGGCATCGCATTCGATGTCCATGCATACCCATTTATTGGGGCTGGCGAAGCGATGGTTGGCATGTTGGCGCATGTTGTCGCCGGAGGCGGTGACGGTCTGGCCGAACAGGATTTGGCCGACGTCGGCGGTGATGTTCGGATTACTATTGATCGCTTCGGCAATTTGCGCGGCCCCGGAGGAGAATTTGAAATCGCCTTCTTTACCGTAGCTATGGAACTGAATATGCGTCAAGTGCATCGGCAAGCCGTCGATGCCTTCGATAGTGTTTAGGGTTGTTTCCAGATTGCCGGGGACGCCCAGGTTGCAACCATGCACATGTAGCGGATGCGTGATGCCCAACTCTTGCACGGCTCTGGCTAGGGTTTGCAGGATTTGTCTTGGCGTCACAGCGTAATGGCTGTTTTGCTCGTCCAAATCCAGTTTGCGCTGGTTAAATTTAAACGCGCTGATGCCGCCGGCATTCACCACTTTAATGCCGATACCCTTGGCGGCGTTAAGTGTCCAAGCTACGTAATCATTGATGGCTTTTTGATCTTTGTTGGCGGTCATCATGCGCAGTAAAAAGTCATCGCTGCCCAGCATCACGTAACCGCCCTTGTCGACTATCGGCGTGTCGCCCATTTCCATGTGTGCTTGGCGGGCGTTGATCGGCAATACCGCCGGTTCGAAGCAGGCGGTATAGCCCATTTCCGCGTAACGATAGCCGGCGACATAGGTGCTGGGCATCGCGTGGCCGTTGCCGGAGCGGGTGATGGGTGTGCGGTGCACCGGGTCCTGGCGATGGTCTTCAGGCAGCAGGGTGCGGGCGATATTGCCTTTGCCGCCGCCGATATGCGTGTGCATGTCGATGGCGCCGGACATGACTACCTTGCCGAGCAGATCGTATTCTTGATCGACCGGTCTGCCGTCTTTTGGCGCATCGATAATGCGGCCATCCTGTACGTAAATGTCTTGCTGTTGCCCGTCGATGCCGCTGGCCGGATCGTAAACGGTTCCACCTGTAAGTTTTATCAGCATGTGTTTGATCCTAAAGTGCTTGTTCGATAGCGGTCAGGACTTCGGCGGTGCTGGGTAGGCCGGAGTCGCGCAATTTTTTCAGGCGGATCGCTACCACGTTGTCCAGGCGATAAGCGTGTCCGGCATGGTCGATGCCGGGCGTGCCGACCGGAATGAACACATCCGGCTCGTTCTCGAACTTCATGCCTGAGCGGCCGATGACGATGGTCGGTAAGTCGGTTTTTGGCGGCAGTGCGCTGCTGTTAAAGGTCTGAACCCACACCAAGGCATCGGCCTCGCCGTTATTTAGCAGCGCTTGGGTGTCGTACAGATAAGGATCGTACTCAGGGTAGCCTCGGGCAAAATTGACGCGCGCCGGGTAGCCGGTAGTCCAGCCGCAGACTTGGTTGGCGGTTTGATCGCCTTCCTTGCCGCCCAATGGAAAACCGGAGCAGCGTGTGCCTAACTGGTTAAGGTCTTTGACAATACTACACAGAGTTTGTACGGTCAGTTCGGCTTGCTCGAATGCCAATGCCGCCGCGCCCCATAGCACTACGCCGTAATGGGCGGCTTTCAGTTTGTCCGCGATGGCTTGCAGATCAGCTATCGCAATGCCGGCGACGTTTTGCGCGTGTACTATGTGGCCTTTGACCAGGGCTGACAATACGGCGGTCACATTCGGCAAGTCGGCGTCAGCACAAGGTAGTACTCTGGCTTTTTGGCCGGTAGGAGACGTTGAGGCGTTTCCTGAGGGGGCTTTACCCAGATAAATAATTTCCCGGTTGGCAGTGCTGTCGAGGAACATTGATTCCTCATTCCACAAATACTTCTCGAAAAAGCGCGGGGCAAAGGCTTCCAGGTCGGTGCCGACTACCAGCAACAGATCGCAGCGGTTTTTCAGCTCGGCCAGCGTGGTGTTCATCCAGCCGGAGTCTTGCAAAGCCAGCAAATTGCGGCGGGCGTTACTAAAATTGAGGTTATCGACCACCGCGCCGCTCTTGTCGGCTAAAGCCAATAGGGCGCGCATGCCGTTAACATCGGTCGCGCAGCCGCCGATCACAGGTTGATTAGTGTCTCGTAGCAATTCCGCAGCTTTGCTGGCCGCCGCTTCCAAGCTCGCTGCCTGCCCGGCAATGCGCGGCGAGGTGTCTGCTATGGCCTGTTCGAATGCCGGTTTATTGACTGAGCAACCGTTTGCGGTCACTTTCAAGGTTGTGCCGTCCACCCGTATGCTCAGGTCGTCGGTACCAATGCCGCAAAAAGGGCTGGGTACCTCGGTAATTTCAGTCATAGAAAAGTCCTCAATCTTTTTTAATGTATTTGAATCGTGGATCGTCGGGTGTACCTTCAAAGATGCCGGCGGAGGTTTCCGCTGCATCCCACAACAACACTTCTTCAATTTTTTTGGCCAGCAGAAAATCTTTATCCGTGATGCCTTTTGCCGAATGCGTGACCAGTTTGACGATCACAAACGCATAGGAAACAGTTAAATCCGGGTGGTGCCAGGCTTTTTCGGCCAAGTGGCCGACTGTATTGACAACCATTAAAGTCGCTTTCCAGCCGCTGGTCTTTATTTTGCGGCGGATCCAGCCGTTTTCGTAATACCAGTGCGGCAGTTCCTGTGTTAAACGCTCGGCGATTTCGGTCTCACTATAGACCTTGGCAGTATCGTGCGACATCGTTTATCCCCCGGATTGAAATGACTCGGCATTCTATCGCACAGTTTAGTCGGTGTCTTTAAGGTGTACAGGTGTTTGGCTGGGTTTCGGTGCCAATTGTCGGTAACTGGAGGAGGCTTTTTTACAGGTTTGCTTAGGCTGGCTGAAGAATGCCTCGGTACCGAGGCATTCCTTTCGGCATACGTCTGCTATTTAACCACTCTTAATTGCGGTTTTTGCGGAGGTTTGGGTTCTGTCGGTGTCGGTGGGGTTTCGTCATCATTCTCTTCCGGGTCGAAAATCATACCCTTGCCGTTTTCCTTGGCATAGATGGCCAACACCGCTTTGCACGGCGCGATAATGCGCATGGGTTTGCCGGAAAAACGGGCGTTGAATTGGATTTCTTCATTGCCCAGCACCAAGCCTTGAATGGCTTCCGGGCGCATGTTCAGCACGATTCGGCCGTCTTCCACGAAGTCGCCCGGCAGCGTTACGCCGGGGTAGTCGGCATTGACTAACAGATGGGGGGTCAGGCTGTTGTCGACGATCCATTCGTAGATGGCGCGAATCAGATAGGGTTTTAGTGGGGTCATTTGCTTGGGGCTTGCATCATGTCTTTTTCTTCGCGGCTCAGGCTTTCTTGAAAAGCCCGTCTGGAGAAAAGTCGGTTGGCGTAGGCAGTGATGCCTTTGCCTAGGCCGGCAATATCAATGCCGATGCTCGGTAGTCGCCACAAGAACGGCGCCATCGCACAATCGATCAGAGAATACTCCTCGCTCATGAAATACGGTGTGGCTTCAAATACCGGCGCGGCAGCCATCAAACTTTCCCGGAGCTGTTTTTTAGCTTTGGCGGCCTTTTTGTCACCGTTGACGAGAACGTCATCCAGCAGCGGATACCACTCCTGATCGATGCGTTTGATCAGCATCCGGGCGTTGGCGCGGGAGACCGGGTCCATTTGATGCAAGGCGGGGTGAGGGAAGCGTTCATCCAAATATTCCATGATGATGCGGGCGTCGTACAGCACCAAGTCGCGTTCCACGAAAGTCGGGGCATTACCGTTGGGGTTCAGTTCCAGCAGGTCTTCGGGCGGGTCATTCGGGTCGAAAAACTCAACTTCCGCTGGCACGCCTTTTTCGTATACAACTAGCCTGGCGCAGTGGCTCATTATGCAGGCTGGCGATGAAAAAAGAGTCATTGCGGATTTTCGGCTGGTGATGTTTGCCACGAAGTGAACCTCTTTGAGTAACAGGATTTAAACCGGGGCAGATTGTAGCATGGATGATAGGGCTTTTGGGGGCGATGCCGGACGCATTCGCCCGTTGAAAATAACGGGCTGCACGGGGCTATTTTAAACGGCTTGTCGCACTATTCAGCCCAGTTTGACGATGATGTCTTCCAGTACATTCGCGGTGGCATGAACCTTGTCGGCGGCATTGGACAGATGCCGGTAAAGCTCGCGTTGTTTAAACATGTTTAAGTAGTCTTCGCCTTGGAATAAGTCGGCGATGGCCTTGCGGTACATCTTCTCGATACGGCGTTCCGAATGGCGGGCGGCAAAGGCGTGTTGTTCGGCCTCGGAAGGATGTTTGCCCAAGACTGCGAAGCCGCGCTCCAGCGCTTTGATGCCCACTTGCAGCTCGATGACCATCGCCTGTGAATGGCTGTCGGGGTTCAGTTCCAGTGCTTCCATCTCGTTATAAGTGCTTTTGCAATAGGTAACGATGCTGTCCATGGAGGCGATGGCGCGATAAATGTCTTCGCGGTCTATCGGCGTGGCAAACGAGCTGTTTAGTTCGTGCAGGTTGTGAATGCGGATCCGGTCGGCTTCGTGCTCGTCTTCTTTCAGCATCTTGCCGGCTTCCACCGATTCGCTAGCCATGAAGCGGACCAGATTGTCGACGGTGACGCAGACCTGCTGGCACTGTTGGTGCAGTAACAGATAAAAGTCTGCGGTTTTGGGGAATATTCTCTGGAACAGCCGTGAGGCCAGTGAAAGCTTGGGAGATGACATGAAGATTGCAGTGGCTATTTAAGAAGGTAATCGAATATCAGAAAACTGATGCAGGCGATCATTGCCGAGCCGGGGATGGTGATCAGCCAGGTTCGCAAAATTTCCAAGGCTTTTCCCCAGCGCACCGCTCTTGGGCGATCAGAAGCGCCTATGCCCATAATCGAAGACGCCACCACGTGTGTCGTCGAAACCGGTGCGCCCATCAGCGAGCTGCCGAAAATGGTCAGGCATGCGCTCAGTTGGGCATTTAGGGCGTGGATCGGGCGGATTTTATAGATGGCAAAACCTAAGGTCCGCACGATGCGCCAGCCGCCGGTCAGCACGCCGGCGGTCATGGCGCAAGCGCAAAACAACATCACCCAGCCTGGCACTTTAAAGCTGTCGATTTCCCCGCTAAGTAACAAAATCAAGGTCAACACGCCCATGCTTTTTTGCGCGTCGTTGGCGCCGTGAGCAAAAGCCAGCGCGGCGGCGGTTAGCCACTGGACGTTACGAAGCTGCCGATTAATGCTTGGCGATGCGGACCGCAATAAGAACATCGTCATCCGCTGAATTACAAAGCCCACCAGAAAGCCCAAGACGGGCGAGAGCAATAAAGCCAGTAGAATTTTGCTGAAGCCATGTATTCGGCCGTCGCTTAATTCGTTGAATCCCCAGGCGATGGGTTCGCTGCCTATGCCGATTAGCGTGGCGCCGATCAAGCCGCCTACCAGTGCGTGCGAGGAGGAGGATGGCAGGCCGCGCCACCAGGTAAACAAATTCCAGAACACCGCGGCAAAAAGGCCTGACACCACGATTAACAGCGCATCGGCTTTGGGGATAAAGGAAAGGTCGAGCAAGGTGCCTACTGTATTGGCGACAGCAGTTCCGCCCAGTAGCGGTCCCAGGAATTCGAAGATTGCAACCAGCATAACCGCCTGAGCCGGCGTCATCGCGCGGGAGGCGATGACGCTGGCAATGATATTGGAGGCATCATGAAAACCATTGGTGTAATCAAATACCAGTACAATGATGATCGCAACACCGATAAACGGAACCAATGCCTCCAAAATAGCGACGGGTTAATGCGGATTAATTGACGACGTTGTGACCGCGTTGTCTGAGGCAGTTGCGGTAGGCATTTTTATAGCTGTCGTTGGAATGTATGCCTTGTTGAGCGCCGCCGCCAATACCGCCGGCCGCGGCGCCAATGGCAGCGCCAGTGCCAGGGTTGCCGACTACCGCGCCAATTGCCGCGCCGCCCGCCGCGCCTATCAAGCCGCCGACGGCTGCACCGGTCGCAGTGTCCTTAACCGTGCTGGCCGACTGCGAAGCCAACTGTTCGCATTCCTGCATGTCTTGATTCAAACGGAACGCATTGGGATCGTTATAGGTGTCCACGGTGGGAGTCCAGCCGGTGGTGGTGGCGCAACCCGCGACTAACAAGCTGGTTGCTAAAATCGATTTAAACGGTAATTTATGCATAATAAGTCTCCTTCAATAATGCTGAATGCATCGGTAGTGTTCCAGAGAGTAGTTCATTTTGCACTGTTTTGGAAATTTACAAGTCAAATTGACACTGGCAAGCCTGTCACGTATGATTCGCAGCCTTTTTTATCCGTTTTTATCACCATAGGCACTAGCACATGAAAAGAACTTATCAACCCAGCAAAATTAAACGCGCAAGAACTCACGGCTTTCGTGCCAGAATGGCTACCGTAGGTGGCCGCAAAGTGATCAATGCGCGCAGAGCCAAAGGCCGCGCTTCGCTGACGGTTTAATTGTCGGCGGAAGATTTCGGCTTTCCCGATCAGTATCGGCTAGGGACGCCCGCTGAGTATAAAAAAGTATTTACCAATCCCGTAAAGTCCACAGATAAATATTTTACGGTATTGGCGACGAGCAATATCCTGCCGCATCCGCGGCTGGGTTTGGCCATCGCAAAAAAAACTATAAAAAAAGCAGTCGCACGGAACCGCATAAAAAGGGCTGTCAGGGAAAGTTTTAGATTACAGCGTCAACATATCGTCAGCATTGATATTGTTGTTTTGGCACGAGGCGATGCAGCAAATGCAGCCTCGCCGATATTGAGGAAGTCATTGGAAAGGCATTGGCATAAACTGGTAGATCGATGCGATTCCTGCTCATAACCCTGATCAAGCTTTACAAATACTTCATAAGTCCTTTGCTGGGGCCCAGATGTCGTTTTTTTCCCAGCTGTTCAAGTTATGGCTTAGAGGCAATCCAGATTCATGGTGCTTTCAAAGGCTCTTACCTCACGCTTCGACGATTATTGAAATGCCACCCGTTCCACGAAGGTGGCATCGATCCCGTTCCGGAAAAATTGAGTAAATAACAATGGATAACATAAGATTTGTACTTGTCATGGCGATGTTGATGATCTCCTACATGTTGTGGGAGTCATGGCAGATTGATTACGGTCCCAAGCCGCAGGCCATCATCTCCGACAAGCCCATTGTAGCCGGCGATGCCGGGACTGTGGCTAATGCGGATCCCGCCCAGCCAGGTACACAACAAATTGCCGGTCAGGCTGCTGCTGCGCAAGTTGCCGCCGACAAAGTCGTCAAAGTCAAAACCGATGTGTTTGCACTGGAAATCGATACCGAAGGCGGTACCTTACGCAACCTGGATTTGTTGCAATATCCGCACGAGAAAGAAAATTCCGCAGTCAGCGCGGCTTATGCCTTGATAGGTATGCAAGCGCCGGCGAAAGATTTATCGCCGATTCGGCTGTTCGATAGCAGTCCGGAAAAAATGTTTTTGGCGCAAACTGGTCTAGTCGCCAGTCAGAATTCCGCTGCTGCTCCCGATCATCACGCGGTGTTCACTGCCGAGCAAACGTCCTATGAGTTGGCAGACGGTCAAGAGCAAATCAGCATCCCGTTAACGTGGACTAATCAGCAAGGTTTGAAGGTCACCAAAACCTTTACGTTCAAACGCGGCAGCTATTTGGTGCAAGTCGAGCAAAAAGTCGCTAACCAAACCGCTAACCCTTGGGTCGGCAAACAATACGACCAACTGTTGCGGGTCGAGCACAGCGATAAAAGCAATAACAACTTCATCAGAACCTATTCCGGTGGCGTGGTTTACACCGAGAAAGACAAGTACAAAAAAGTTAAATACGAAGACATGGCAGACGACACCTTAAACGTCGTTAGCCAAGGCGGTTGGAGCGCGTTTATCCAGCATTATTTCGCTGCTGCCTGGATTCCGCCAGCGGATCAGGAAAATCATTTTTACACCAAAGCCCTGAACGATGCCCGTTATGTCATCGGTTCCTATTCGCCTGATGTCAGCGTGCCGGCCAATGGCGAAGCGGTGCTTAAATCGCAATTGTTTGTTGGTCCCAAAATTCAGCCGGTCATGGAAGCCATTGCCCCAGGTCTGGAATTGACAGTCGATTACAGTTGGTTGACCGTGGTCGCCAAGCCTATCTACTGGCTGTTGAACCAAATCTACGGCTATGTCGAAAACTGGGGTGTGGCAATTTTGGGTGTGACTCTGTGTATCAAATTGCTGTTCTTTAAGCTGTCGAAAGCCAGCTTCCAGTCCATGGCAAAAATGCGCAAAATCCAGCCGCGCTTGAAAGAGCTGCAAGAGCGTTATCCCGACGACCGCCAGAAGTTCAACACCGAAATGATGGCGATGTACAAAAAGGAAAAGGTCAACCCCTTGGGCGGCTGTTTGCCGATCATGGTGCAGATTCCGGTGTTCATTTCCCTGTATTGGGTATTGATCGAAACGGTGGAATTGCGTCAGGCCGAGTTTGCCTTGTGGATACATGACTTGTCCGCGCAAGACCCATTCTATCTGTTGCCGATCCTGTACGGCATCACCATGAAGATTCAGCAAAGCTTGAATCCAGCGCCTATTGATCCGCTGCAAGCCCAGGTGATGAAAATGTTCCCTATCGTTTTCACCGTGTTCTTCCTGTTCTTCCCGTCCGGTTTGGTACTGTACTGGATCTGCAACAACAGCTTGTCGATCATCCAACAGTGGTACATCACCAAACACGTGCTTGCCGAAGACAATCACGCACACTAAAACCCATGCTTGACGGCGACACCATAGCCGCCATTGCCACGCCGCCCGGTAACGGCGGCGTTGGCGTCATCCGCATCTCCGGGCCATCCGCGCCCGGAATCGCGCAAAGCCTCACCGGCAAAACGCTGCCCAGGCCCCGCTACGCACAATATACCAATTTCCTTGATGCTGATGGCCAGGTAATCGACAGCGGCTTGTTGTTGTATTTTGCTGCGCCGGCTTCGTTTACCGGCGAACAGGTAGTAGAACTGCAAGGGCATGGCGGCAGCGTGATGCTGGATATGCTGTTGCGGCGAGTATTGGCTCTAGGCGCGCGCTTGGCCAACCCAGGCGAGTTCAGCCAGCGAGCCTTTCTAAATAACAAAATCGATCTGGCTCAAGCCGAAGCCATAGCCGACCTGATCAGCAGCGGCACCGAACAAGCCGTGCGCTCTGCCCAGCAATCCATGCAGGGCGTGTTTTCCGAGCAAATCAACGAACTGATCGACGAACTGATTGAGCTGCGGGTGTTTATCGAAGCCGCCATCGATTTTGTCGATGAAGAAATCGACTTCCTCGGTGATGGCGTCGTGGCCGGGCGGATCCAGCGCTTGCAAAGCAAACTTGCCGAAATCTGTAAAACCGCTCAGCAGGGCAGGCTGTTACATGACGGCATGACCGTGGTGCTGGCCGGCAAACCGAATGCCGGCAAATCCAGTTTACTAAATGCTTTGGCTGGTCACGACGCCGCCATCGTCACCGACATAGCCGGCACCACGCGCGACGTGCTGCGCGAGCGGATTCAATTGGATGGCATGCCTTTGCATATTATCGATACCGCAGGCTTGCACGACAGCGACAACCCGGTCGAGCAGGAAGGCATTCGCCGCGCCCGCCAGGAAATCGCCAAAGCCGACCGGATTTTATTGCTGATAGACAGCACAGATCCGGACAGCGCCAGCCTGGACGCCAGTCTGCCTGCCAATATAGCGGTCACCAAAGTCTTCAATAAAATCGATTTGGTCGGCAGTCAACCGCAAATTGTGGAAACCCAGCAAGGTTTGGAAATCCATTTGTCCATCAAACACCGGCTGGGCTTGGACTTACTGCGCCAACACCTGAAGCAAAGCATGGGCTTCACCGAAAGCGCGGATAACGTGTTTGTCGCTAGAACGCGCCACATCCAAGCCCTGCAACTGGCGGCGCAGGCCGTCGACCGCGCCGCCGAGCAATTGCAGCATCAAGCCCACGAACTGGTTGCCGAAGAACTGCGCCAGGCGCAAACCAGCTTATCCGCCATCACCGGCGAATTTACCTCGGATGATCTCTTAGGCGAAATTTTTTCCAGCTTTTGTATCGGCAAATAAGCGCTTGGCGCGGCCCGGATCAATCAATTTGTTCCAATACCACCGGCTTGGCGCTAAATACTTCGGCAACCAGTTCTAGTTGCGCGGCAAATAGCGGCAGGGTTGGAATTTTCCAGGCTTTGCCGGTGAATTTGGCCAGGATGTTGTTCAGCCAAAGCCGGTCGGAATTGGCGCGGTGAATAATAAAACGATAGGACTCGCCGTCGTTGAATACCGCAAAGTCTTCCAGCGTGACTTCTATGGTGTGCTCCTCGCCGTAAAGCCGGGTCTGCACATAAACCTTACGGGCATCGAGATCGAAATTAAATTGGGTTAACTCCGCGATACCTTTCATGATGATGTTCGCGCCCCAAATGATCAGGGCGTTGGGCGTTAATTTGATGATAAAGCGGATCACGTTGGATTTAAAACTCATGGCGGGCCTTCATATGGTGGCAGGGATAAAGTCATGATTTTAAACATTGTTGGCGGGATTGTTTCGTAAATATTTCAACGCGGTTCGCCCGCTCGCCAAACCCAAGCTAATCGGGCGTTCGCGACCTAATAGCTCAAATGCGTATAGGCCGGAAACGTTTGCAAACGACTGTCTTCCAGCGGTTCGCCGATAGTAAAATGATACAGACTTTGCCAGTCGTTATGCTTTAAACCCAATATGCCATGTACCGCATCGTCGAAGAAGCAGCCGATGCCGGTGCCGCGCACGCCGGCAGCTTCGGCTTCCAAATACAAAATCTGTCCCAGTAGGCCGCTTTCCCAAAATAGCCGGCGATAGCGCCAAGCTTCGGCTTCTACATTCTCGGCAAAATGCGCCAACATGCCTAAGCTAAACGCGCTGTCACTGGCGATGGGTTGGTGGCAGGACAAGGTTTTTGCGGCTTGTCTGACGTTGCCGGCCGTCAGCCGATAAAATTCGAACGGTGCCTCCACCCTTTGCCATTCGTAGTCGGCAGAACAAGCCTGTTTTAATTCCGCCGCCGCATCCGTGGTACGCGGTAGTAAATAAAGGCCCGGTTCCAGACCATCCACCCGATGCACAAATAAGACTATATTGACTTGTGCATCCCAATTCCAGGCGGTAAATGGTGGCTTGGTATTAGGCAGCAGCGCCGCCAGCATTCGATGAAAATCTGCCAAAGGTAGATCCGGCGATTTGCCATTAAAGTGCTGGGCGCTGCGGCGTTGGCGAATCAGGCTGCTGGCAGGGAGGTTGTGGCTGGGCGCCGGTAAATCCAGACTCGGCGGCGCTAACCGTTCAGCAACGGTGGCAGGCTTGATGACCTGGGCGGCAACTTCGTCGATAATCGGCCAGCGATAAAAATGCCGGCCGCTCAACCGCTCGGCTTTCCCAATCCATTCCGCACTTTGGGCAAGCTCCGGCAAATGTGCGGTGGAAAACTCGCCGTCGGCAGTTTGGGTCGCATGCAATCGGCAGAACAAATCCGGTGCTTCGTGTTCGGTAGCGACAAAATCATCGCTGCGGTCCAGTCCCAGCCAGGTGGCGATGTCAGCATCGGCAGTCTCGCCGAGCAACTCTATCGACCAACCCAAGCAAGCGGCAGCGTAACTTAACGCTGCCAAAGCGTGGCCTATATCATGTTGGCAATAGCGAAAGGCCCGTTCGCCGTATTTCCAGGCTTCTCGCCAGTGGACGGATGACAGACCGATATAAACTTCCTTAGTCGCCGTATCGGCCATAAACCTGCTGCGGCGTTCCAGATGATGATCGTGACTAACGTAGTGATACGCGCCTGGTTGTAATAAGTCCCGGTCAGTGCAAAGCAAATAAGCCTCGGTCGGATGCAAGTTGCCGCTGGACGGATTACAGCGCAAGGCCCAGCGGTCCGGACCGAATTGCTTCCAGGCCGACAAACCGAAAGACAATTCCAATAACAGACCCAAATTGGTCAGGTTTAAAGGCAGCCGCTCTATCCGTTCCGGTTTGTCCAAATCAGCGAACAAACAACTTAGTTCGGCGCCAGGCGGCGGCAGTTTCACCGCTTCGCAGCCGCTAAAACGCCGAAACGGATTGGGTTGGTCGTCCCAATCCAACGATTCCGGGCCTTTGGCGTAGGCATTTAATTGATGTTTGGTGCGGTTGTGGTATTGGATAACGGACTCGGAAGGAGTTGGCATGAGTTGGCCTTAATTAAGCTGAGTGTATATTCATTCAAGCACACACCATGCCTCGGCGCATGCAAACCTTTGATTGCGGCGATTCCTGACGCTTGTTGGAAGGCTGCGCGGCGGGACATTGGTGGGCCGGGCACGGCATTCCCACGCGAGAGCGTAGGAATGTTACAAAGCCAGTCGCCACTTGGCCCAGGGCAAACCGCCAATACCTCGGCGGGACGAGACGCTCGGCGGCTAAATCACCCTTTTTAATGGTGGGCGGAATCGGGTTAATGGGTAACCAACTCGTTTTCCGGGACGATCAAGTCTTCGGTCCAGCAACCTATCGGCCGGCCCAGATTTAGATCCTGGTCTTCGAAGCGAACTAAAAAAACCGTGAGTCCAGGATCTTCCTCGACATGTCCTTTCATCACGATCACGCCGCGGGCGCCTTCTTGCGCCAGCACTTCGCCTTCTTCGCTGTCCGGCATACTGCCATCGTCAACAATCGTATGCGCGGCGTACACCACGTCGCCCAAATCCAAATCTTCTACGTTCATGCTGTGCTCCTGTGAGAGTTTTGTAGTAAAGCCGACAAACGCTCTCGGTTTGTTGTGAAACGGCGTGCCGATTAAGGTTGGCCATCTGCCGGCGAGTGAGCAATTTCAGCGGCTTAGCCGAAATTTTCGCGTATGGCATGCTGGTTGCTTTATCTGTTTACAAAATCAATGCCAAACCCGTTCAGGAGACTTAAAGATGATTACATTAACCGAAAGCGCCATTCAAGCCGTGGGCCGTTTTATCAGCAGTTCCGACAAGCCGACCGGTGGGCTGCGCATCGAAGTGACCGATGGCGGTTGTTCTGGTTTGTCTTACGGCATGAAGTTGGAAGCAAAAGAAAATCAAGATGACACTGTCATCGATTGTGGCGCCGTCAAAGTGTTTGTGGACCCGTTGAGCCTGCCCAGCCTGGACGGCATGTCCATCGATTTTGTCGATAGCCTGGAAGGTTCGGGCTTCAAATTTACCAATCCCAACGCGGTTAAAAGCTGTGCCTGCGGATCATCGTTTACCACCGGAGACGCCGGCGGTACACCAAAAACCTGTTCTTAAGAATTCGAGGAAATAGCTATGTGGGATTATTCAGATAAAGTAAAAGATCACTTCTTCAACCCAAAAAATGCCGGCGCGGTTGCGGGTGCTAATGCCATTGGCGAAGTGGGTTCCATCAGTTGCGGCGACGCTTTGCGTTTGACCTTGAAGGTCAACGACGACACTGAAGTGATCGAAGATGCCGGTTTTCAAACCTTCGGTTGTGGCTCGGCGATTGCGTCTTCTTCAGTGCTGACCGAAATCATCAAAGGCCTGACTTTGGACGAAGCTTTGAAAGTGACTAACCAAGACATTGCTGCCGAGTTGGACGGTCTGCCACCTGAAAAAATGCACTGTTCGGTGATGGGGCGCGAAGCGCTGCAAGCCGCTGTTGCCAACTATCGCGGCGAAGAATGGAAAGACGACCATGAAGAAGGCGCCCTGGTCTGCAAATGCTTTGCCATCGATGCCGTGATGATCGAAGAAATGGTCTGGGCCAACAAGTTGCGTACTGTTGAAGACGTGACCAACTACACTAAAGCCGGCGGCGGTTGCGCGGCCTGCCACGAAGACATCGAAGCAATCCTGGAAAAAGTTCTGAAAGAGCGCGGCGAGACTTTCGATCCGAATGCGGCGCCGGTCGCCAAACCCGAGCCTGTGGTTGCCAAAGGCCCGCTGACCAACCTGCAACGCATCAAGAAAATCGAAGAAGTGATCATGTCCTTCCGTCCGCAATTGATGGCCGACGGCGGCGACGTGGAATTAGTGGAAGTGGTCGACAAAACCGCTTACGTCAACATGACCGGCGCTTGCAACGGTTGCCAAATGTCTGCCATGACCATTGCCGGCATTCAGCAACGTTTGATGGAAGTGATGGGCGAATTCATTAAAGTCGTGCCGGCCTCGCAAATGCCGAAACTGGTCACGATTGAGGAGGCCAGTCATGCCTGATATTTATCTGGATAACAACGCGACCACCAAGGTGGACAGCGCGGTGGTCGATGTGATGATCCCTTATTTTACCGAGTACTTTGGTAATCCATCGTCTATCCATCGCTTTGCCGACGGCGTGGCCAAAGCCATCAAGAAGGCGCGCTCGCAAGTACAAGAGTTGATTGGTGCCGAGCACGATTCGGAGATTATTTTCACATCCTGCGGTACGGAATCCGATTCGACGGCAATCTTGTCGGCGATCAAGGCCCAGCCCAATCGTAAGGAAATCATCACCACCTCGGTGGAACATCCGGCTATTTTGGCTTTGTGCGAAAACCTGGAGAAAGAGGGCTACACGATACACCGCATGCCGGTGGACAAATGCGGCCGCTTGAATCTGGAAGCTTACAAAAACCTGTTATCCGACGAAGTGGCGATTGTGTCGGTGATGTGGGCGAACAACGAAACCGGCACCATCTTTCCGGTGGTGGAAATGGCCGAAATGGCCAATGCGGCCGGCGTGATGTTCCATACCGATGCGGTGCAGGCGGTTGGCAAGATTCCGATGATGCTGCAAGACACCAAGATCGATATGTTGTCGATTTCCGGCCACAAATTGCATGCACCGAAAGGTATAGGTGTGTTGTATCTGCGCCGCGGTACCCGTTTTCGTCCGTTATTACGCGGCGGTCATCAAGAGCGCGGTCGTCGGGCCGGTACTGAAAATACCGCGTCGATTGTCGGCTTGGGTAAAGCCTGCGAACTGGCGCTGGAGCACATGGAATACGAAAACGTGCAGGTCAAAGCCATGCGCGACCGGCTGGAGCAAGGTATCATTGCCGCCGTGCCGCACTGCTTTATCACCGGCGATTTGAACAACCGCTTGCCCAATACCACGGACATTGCTTTCGAATATATCGAGGGCGAAGCGATTTTGATGCTGTTGAACAAAGCGGGAATCGCGGCTTCCAGCGGTTCGGCGTGTACCTCGGGTTCTCTGGAGCCTTCGCACGTGATGCGGGCGATGGACATTCCTTACACCGCCGCGCACGGTACTATCCGCTTTTCCTTCTCGCGCTATAACACTATGAGCGAAGTCGACGAAGTGCTGAAAGTGATGCCAAGCATTGTCGCCACTTTGCGGAAACTGTCGCCTTATTGGGATAGCGTGAACAATTGCCCGGTTGCCGACCCTGAGCAGGCTTTCCAGCCCACGTACGCGTAAAGATCTTTGCAGTTAATCGACGCTCCCGCTTTTGCGGGAGCGTCTTGTTTAAAGCCCGCCATAAACTCTGTTTACTATCCGGTAAAACCACTGCGGTCTACTCAGGATGATCACAAATGCGACAACCGGTGTCACCGGTACCGGCGCAATATCGACAATGAATAATCCCAATAGGCTTAAAAAGCACTTGGTTCTGCTCTGTCTGGTTTGTTCGACGGAATAGGTCGGGAATATATCGGCGGGTGCGCCGGCGTTGGCGTATATATTCTCAATTAAGGTCCTAAACCAGCGCGGCCGCAGCGCAACCACATACATACCTATCAAGCAACCCGGTGAAACGGGCCCGAAGCCTATGATTGCAAACAAGGAAAACACGGCAAGGCATTTTATTTGGAATGAATTCATAAAGCATACTGGGTATGAAAAAAAATTAAGATTAATATCAATAGCTTATAATATAATTATCGCTCGTAAACTAAATGGGAATAGCTGTGGTTGTTGCGCTACGCCTCCCTAGACGGTTAACAAAAAAGGCGGTTGTTTAACCGCCTTTTCTGGATTTGGACGAGCTATTTGATCAAACTTTCCGGGTTTTTCTGGTAAGACCCAGACCGGCTAATGCGGTGCCGAACAACCACACGGCGCCTGGTAGAGGAACGGCGGCAACGGTAAAGTTGATATTGTTAATGCCGTTGTTCCAGTCGGTTCCCAATATAATATTTAGCGAATGTGCGGTCAGGTTGGGTGAAAAAGTCTGTGCAGCGAAACGAGAAACCTCGTAGGGCCCGTAATTGACCAGAATATTGGAAAAATCATTGCCATCGACCACTCGGAAATCAGTAGCAGTCAATGTGGAGTTAACGGCTCCCGTTGGATATGCCGCAACGTCGAAACTATTAAGGGTTACAGATTGATTAGGATTAACCGCAGTCAGCGTGATGCTTAAAAGCAAGCCGCTGGTATGGGCAAACGCTGCGGTATTGAGGTCTGCGTATCCGTCATTCCACAACAAAACATCTGCATAGGCCACCGAGCCGTCCGGGTTCAAGCTTGAGTAAGATACTGTCACATCAGCTGTAGAGCCATATCCAGCAAGAATTGGATCATAATCGTTAAAGGGCTGTAAGGCATCGAAATTAATTATGGCTGCCTGAGAGTCAAATGCGGCGGCAATCAGAATGAGTGGATAAATTTTTTTGGATAACATCTAAAAACTCCTTCAATCTTTGTGTAAGTTAAGTCTATCGATTCACTGCAATCCGGCAAAAGTAGGCACAGTTTTTGGTTCACTAAACAGTTCAGCAAACAACGGGCCATTTTTAATTGTTTCTTTAATGTTGGTTTTATTCAACGGCTTAGTGGCGGCTTTCTGTCGAAATTCTATACGTAGGTACTTTAAAGGCCGGGTTATGTAAATAAAGCTGACACTGTTGGCGAGGGGCAATATTTCGACTGCATCGATTAAACGCTATTTCCGGAACACGCCAATATTTTCCCGGTTTGCAAACACTGGAAAAGGGGAAAACAGCGAAAGGATTGGCTGCGTTCCCCACGCTTTGACTTACGCCGGACGGCGTTTGCCGAAAAGCAAGCCTATTACTCCACTGATCAAGAACACAATGGAGCCAGGCAGCGGTACCTGGCTGACTACCGCGCCGGCAAATAGCGCATGCACTTGTGTAGTGGGATGGAAATCGTCCCAAAACACTCGGCCAGCCGGATCGGCACAAACATCCGGCAAACTTACGCAGGCTTCGGTGCTATTAGTAAATCCGTAAGCGGTCGGGTTCTGAACCAGATTATTAAAAAAACTATAAGAATCGAATTGCACGATTTGCGTGTCGGGGAACAGCGTGGACAAGGTACCGAGTTTGTCCGCCAACTCTTGGTTGAATTCTAGGGAATAGTTTTGTGCTGCCGCTGTGGCGATTGGAGGTAGTGATTGCGCAAAGGGTGTAATGCTCAAATCCGGTAAATTCGGCACCACGATGTGTTGCGCGCCAATGCCGATTAACGCGCCGACGTAGCCGGCGATATTCCGTGCTGCCAATGTCGCGGAATCGCCGGTCAAAAAATCATTGGCTCCAGCCCATACAAAAAACAGCGAGTCAGGGGTGACGGCGTTGGTATAGCTCGATGAAAAAAGGCCTAATTGTTGCGTCATGCCAGGCGCGAATTTCGTGCCTAAGCTGGTTTGGCTGCCGCCATCGCCCTCATTGCCTATCCCCGTGGTCGAACCGGCGACCGCGAAATTAAAGAAATTGCCGGCATTCCCGCCACCCGAAAGAACCGAGTTGGCTAAATACTCCACGGCGGTCGGGCCGTTGCTAATGCGCCCTTGATAATAGGTCGGGCATGGGTGGTTCGGATCGCATTGCCCGGCCAGATTGTAAGCACTCAATACCGAGGACGCGCTAGATCCGCTGTCGGAGAGGCTATCCCCGAAAACGAATATATTTGCAAAAGGCGTAGCGCCAGCTTGGCTGCTTGCCAGGAAAAACGTGAAAAATAGCGCGAGAGCATAGGGTTTCTTCGTCATGTCTATCTCCAGTGAGTTATGTATGAATCTACAAGACTTAGTAAATAAAGCCCCTCGCTGCTTAAGCCAAGATCCGGGAAGCTCAATATGTTTAAGTCGCGTTTGTAGCAGTGCATTGGCGTGCTTCTCCGCGCTTTAAATAAGGTACGCGTTCCGTCAAAACGCCCGAATCGGTACCTTGTGCGCTATCTCAACAATCGCCACCGAATTGAGACGGTGCCAGCGTAACCCAGGCTTAGCGTTCTCGGCAACTTCTAACGCTTTAGCCGTGTTGCGGGCCTTTTCTTGTGCATGTGGACCGACGGATTTGCCTATGTGTTGATCGATTGTCGCATTTCTGACAATTTCGTCTTCAACTATTGGGATTGTCTTGTCGGCATTGCGCCAACCCCTCGTTCCAACCCTTAAATCTCCGCAGTTTTTCAGTTGGCAAGTCTTTTGCATTAGTCCTATCGAAGGCGTTATTCACGCACCGGTTTTCAAGTATTTAACTTTGCGACTCAAGGTTCCACCATGAAAAGCAACTCCCGCACCATCATCATCGACGACACTACGCTCCGCGACGGCGAACAATCGGCCGGCGTAGCGTTCTCGCTGGCGGAAAAGTTGGCGATTGCCGCACAGTTGTCCGCGTTGGGTGTGCCTGAATTGGAGATTGGAATTCCGGCCATGGGCGCACAGGAACGGGACGAAATCAAAGCCATCGCTGCGTTAAAACTGCCCAGCAATTTATTGGTGTGGTCCAGAATGCGCGATGACGATTTGCAGCATTGTCTGGGTTTGGGCGTAACCAGTATCGATCTGTCCATTTCCGCTTCCGACCAACACATTCAACACAAACTCAAACAAAGCCGGGCCTGGGTGCTGGCCACCATCGAACGCTGTGTGAAAACTGCGGTCGATGCCGGTATGCAGGTGTGCGTGGGTGCCGAAGATGCGTCCCGCGCCGACAGCGATTTTCTGGCTTTGATGGCCGAAGCCGCGCAAGCAGCCGGCGCCTGCCGGATCCGCTTTGCCGATACGGTCGGCATCATGGAGCCGTTCGGTGTATTCGAAGCCATTCGCAAACTGCGGGCCGTCACCGATATGGACATCGAAATGCATGCCCACGACGATTTGGGTTTAGCAACCGCCAACACGCTGGCTGCGGCGTTCGCCGGCGCGACCCATGTTAATACCACGGTAAACGGTTTGGGCGAACGGGCCGGTAATGCAGCTTTGGAAGAAGTAGTCGTAGGCTTGAAGCAACTGTACGGTTTCGAAACCGGCGTGGATTTGCGTAATTTCCCAATGCTGTCGCATCAAGTAGCCACGGCTTCCGGCGACACGATAGGTAGCCGAAAAAGCCTGATCGGCCGCGATGTGTTCAGCCACGAAGCCGGCATCCATGTCGACGGTTTGCTGAAAGACCCCAACAATTATCAAGGCGTCGATCCTGCTCTGGTAGGCCGCAGCCACCAACTGGTGCTGGGCAAGCATTCCGGCAGTCAGGGCGTGATGCACGCTTATAAACAACTGGGCATCCAAATTAACCGCTGGCAGGCCGGCCGCCTGCTGCCGCTGATTCGCGAGTTTGTCAGTCTTAACAAACGCGCACCGCAATCGACCGATTTAAATCAATTTTTACATAGCCTATAGCGAGGTGTCCGATGAGTAGCAATCGTCAAAAACCAGCCGTGCCCAGCACTGCCAAAGTAGACGTACCACAGCACAATACGGCTCAAAACGAGCTGCAGGATGATCGTTATCCCGGTACTTTCTTCCGGGTGCCTGGCGTGCCGATGCCCGGCAAAACCACCTGGAGCTTGGCAAAATGATGTTCTTCTCGCCGTCGCGTCCAAGCGTTGCGTTTGGACTCTGGCAAGACTGGCGCGACGATGTGGCCTGCGTGTTTGCCCGAGACCCGGCGGCACGCGGTTTGCCGGAAGTATTACTGGCATATCCGGGGGTGCACGCAGTGTTGCTGCACCGGGTAACCAATCGCTTGTGGCATGCGGATTGGAAGTTGACGGCGCGTTTACTGGCGGCTTTTGCCCGCTGGCTGACCAATGTCGATATTCATCCGGGCGCGACGATAGGCAAACGCTTTTTTATCGATCACGGCGCCGGCGTGGTGATCGGCGAAACCGCCGAGATCGGTAACGACGTGACCATGTACCACGGGGTCACCTTGGGCGGCACTACCTGGAACAAGGAAAAACGCCATCCCACATTGGGCAATAACGTGTTAATCGGTGCCGGCGCCAAGATACTCGGCGCGATCACGCTGGGCGACAACGTCCGTGTCGGCGCGAATTCGGTGGTGATAAAAGACGTGCCGCCTTGCTGCACCGTCATCGGTATTCCCGGCCGGATCATTCAGCAAAAAGGCTTGAAGATTCAAGATCCGCGCGGTATCGATCTGGATCACCATCTGGTGCCGGACCCGGTCGGAAAAGCGCTGAGTTGTTTAGTTGACCGCCTGGATGAGCTGGAAAGTAACCAAAAACGTTTTGTAGTGGCGGAAGAGACTTGCGGCAGTTGCGAAGCGGAAGGCGTCTGTCACGGTGAAGATCTAGTGGTACTGAAACAAGCGGCGGGCGGTAAGTGATGGAAATGGATCTGTTGCAATTCGACGCCAAGGACCTGTACTACGAGAAGGCCGACAGCCAAGAAGTGGAGGACTTGATCCAATACGCTTCCGAACTTTACGCCACGGGCGAAGCGGAACTGCCGCTATTACAAGCTTACTTGCGGGCACCGGAATCCTTGAATGTGCTGGTGTCGTTGAATCGATTTTATTACTACCAGCATCGCTTGGCCGAAGCTTTGTTGATTTCCGAGAGAGCGTTGGAGCTGATTCGCCCCGGCATCGATTTCCCGGAAGATTGGCGGCAATTGGAAAGAGAGCATATCAGCGAAGCGCCGAAAGACTTGCTGACCCGGATCAGGCTGTATTTGTTTACGTTGAAATCGATCGGTTTTTTGAACATGCGTTTGGAGAACCTGGAACTGAGCAAGGCGATTTTTGAAAAATTGGTGTCATTGGATGACAAAGACCGGATCGGTGCACGCGGCTTGCTGGAGTTAGTCGTGCGTCGTCAAGAAGCGGCAGAAGGCATTTTCCGGATGCCGGAAGTTTTCGGGTAGGCATCGCCCACTAGTCAGATGCAAACGATAAGTGATGTTTGTTGTTCCGCGCAATTAACCTAAAGGTGATCGCCATGATGAAGAAACAAAAATCCGATCCATTTTTGGCCCAAACAGCTGTGATGCTGGTGGTTTTATTAGTGGTGTACGCATTGGGAGAACAACCTGCCAATCTTGATCACCTGATGATGAGGTAATGACGATGAGTTTAGAAGAAGATATGGAAGAGCTGGAGGCCGCGGAAGATTTTCTGCGGTATTTCGAGCTGGAATACGATACTACCGTCGTCCACGTCAACCGGCTACATATCCTGCAGCGCTTCCACAATTATCTGAGTCAAGCCGGCGAGAACATGCCGGAAGACGAAGATGCGCAACGGGAAGTCTACAAAAAGCTGCTGCATCGGGCTTACAGCGACTTCGTGGACTCCGACGCACAGACCGAAAAAGTATTTAAGGTCTTTAAGATGATGGAGCCGCAAACCGTGTTTGTTTCCCTAGGGGATATTAAAACATGATAGACGAACGTTACGATGAAGAGCGCTTCGAATTCGGCGAGCGTGTTAGGCTGACACGTAACGTCCGCAACGATGGCACCTATCCGGGCATGGATGTCGGCGACTTTTTGCTGCGCCGGGGTAGTGTCGGCAACGTGATTGAAGTGGGCACTTTCTTGCAAGATCAAGTGATCTACACCGTACATTTTTTGGATGCGGGACGCATGGTAGGCTGCCGGGCCGAAGAATTGATCCCGGCCGATGCGCCCTGGAACCCAAGCCGTTTCGAGTTCCGCGACCAGGTGGTGTGCACGATAGACATCCCCACCCAAGAGGGCAGTTACCCCGCCGGCACCCAAGGTGAAATCCTGAAAGTATTGCGGGACAGCGATCCCATGCTCTACCACGTGCGTTTTCCGGGTAAAACCATGCAGGTACCCGAGAGCGTGCTGGAGCCGGCGGACCCGGCTACGTTTAAAGAACCGGAGGCATAATGATGAGCCAGACGTCGATAGAGCCTTACACCCTGTTGCGCGCCGCCTTGAGCCTGTTCCAGAAGGCGCCGGCCGAGTTGGAGCAACTGCAATTGCGCCAGGTGGAAGTGCAAGCCAAAAACGAATACGAAATCGAAGGCCGAGTATTGAATTCGGCCGAAGCGACTGGTGTGGTGATTTCCGATACGGAACTGGACAGAGCTTATAAGGAAGTGCGCGGCCGCTTCGAAGACGAAGATGCATTTCTTGCGGCGCTGAGCGCCAACGATTTAGATATTGAAAAACTCAAAGCCGCCTTATATCGGCAGTGCAAAGTGGATGCGGTGATGGATAGAGTGGCGGCTCGCGCGCCCAAGGTCAACGAGGTGGAAATCGGGATTTTCTACCACTCTCACCCGGAAAAATTTCACAAACCCGAAACGCGTCAGGCCCGACATATCTTGATCAGTATCAATCCGGATTATCCGGACAATACCCGCGAGGCAGCCTGGGCGCGAATTAATGAGATCGCCGGCACCTTGAAGCGTAAGCCGCATAAATTCGCTGATCTGGCGCTGAAATATTCGGAATGTCCGACGGCGGTGCAGGGCGGCGAAGTGGGTACAGTAGCCAAAGGTACCTTGTTTCCGGAGCTGGATGCGGTATTGTTCAGTTTGAAAGAAGGCGCCATCAGCGATGTGGTGGAAACCGAGATGGGCTTTCATGTGATTCATTGCATGAAAGTAATCCTCGCCGAAACCATGTCCTTAAAAAAAGCGACACCGAAGATTCAGCAGATCATGCAGGATCGTTACCGCAGAAATTGCCAGCGTACGTGGCTGGCCAGTCTGCCCGCAGTCAACAGGAGTGCCTAACATGGTAAAAGAACCCAAGCATTGTTCGTTTTGCGGTATCGAAGCGTCGGCGGCAGTGCCGATGATCGCCGGCACGGAAGGCTACATCTGCGAAGCTTGCGTGATGTTGGCCAGCCAGGTGGTATCCAGCTGGGGCAAGAAAAAAGAATTAGCCGATATGCAAGGGCCCCTGCCCAAGCCGGCGGAAATGAAAGCCATGCTCGATCAGTATGTGATCGGTCAGGATTTGGCTAAGGAAATTTTGTCGGTAGCGGTGTATAACCACTACAAACGTTTGAAAAACGTCAGCCGCAAAGCCGGCGGTCTGGGCGAGTCCGATGACAGCGTGGAAATCGGTAAATCCAATATCTTGATGATCGGTCCCTCAGGCACCGGTAAAACCTTGCTGGCCAGTACGCTGGCAAAAATTGTCGGTGTGCCGTTTGCCGTCGCTGATGCGACGACCTTGACTCAAGCCGGTTACGTCGGCGACGACGTCGAAAATATCCTGGTGCGCTTGCTGGACGTGGCCGACGGCCAGATCAGCAGAGCGGAGTGGGGCATGGTTTACATCGATGAAGTAGACAAGATTGCCCGCAGCCCGGAGCAAGCCTTCGGTACTCGCGACGTCTCCGGCGAGGGCGTGCAGCAAGCTTTGTTGCGACTGGTGGAAGGCTCGCAAGTCAAAGTCTCCGCCAAGGGCCGGCGTAAGGATCACAGCGGTAACGACTCGGTGATGATCGACACCAGCAATATATTGTTTATTGCCGGTGGGGCGTTTCCGGGCTTGGAAAAGCATGTCGAAAAACGTTTGTTGCCGCCGAAAACCGCTATCGGTTTCCATGCCGAAGTCAGCAATCCCGACGACAAACCGACGCTGGAAGCGATGTTAAACGCCACGCAGCCCGACGATTTGAAACGCTTTGGCTTGATCCCGGAATTTATCGGCCGCTTCCCGGTACTGGCACCGTTGGAGCCGTTGGACGTGGACGCCTTGATTCAAGTCTTGACCGAACCGAAAAACGCCTTGGTCAAACAATACCAACATCTGTTTGCCTTCGACGATGTCGAGCTGGAGTTCACCCAGGATGCGTTGGCGGAAATCGCCGAAAAAGCCATCGCCCGCAACACCGGCGCCAGAGGCCTACGCGGCATCATGGAGCACGTTTTGCGCCGCACCATGTTCGATTTACCCTCCAGGCCCGACGTCGAGCGCTGCATCGTGAATGCCGAGGTGATACGCGGTGAAGCGGAAATTGAAGTGGTGCCGCGCGACAAACCTACTGACGGTGATGATTTGAAACGCTTATCGGGCGGGGAATAATTTTGGCGGCCGGGCTGCGCAAGCTGAAGCCCAGCCGTTGCATTGAAAAGTTTTAGTTAATCGAGAAACCTACTATGAGCGTTAAAGAAAAAATCTTGCAACAACTTGCCGAAAATCCGGTGATTATTTATATGAAAGGCGTGCCTAGCGCTCCGGAATGCGGTTTTTCCGCGAAGACTGTCGGCATCTTGAATGAAACCAAGATTCCTTACGCTTATGTCAACGTCTTGCAAGCGCCGTTCATCCGCGAAAAACTGCCGTCCATTTCCAAATGGCCGACGTTTCCGCAAGTGTTCATCAAAGGCGAATTGGTCGGCGGCGCCGACATCGTCGAGTCCATGTACAAGGACGGAACTCTGTTACCGCTGTTGCAAGCGACAGTGCAGCCCGCCGAGAATGCGGACGCCAGTCAAACCATTACCCATTCCGAAGTGGAAGCCTTGATTCTGGCCTCTTATCCGGGAGCGACCATAGGCATTGAAGGTGCGGGTTGCGACTTAAACATCACAGTGGTCAGCGAATTGTTCGCTGACCAACCTATGATCAAACAACATCAAGGCGTTATGGCGACTTTGAGCGTGCCGCTGGCTTCCGGCCGTTTGCATGCCGTCACTCTGAAGACTCATACGCCTGAAGCTTGGGCCGCGCTCCAGCCGGCGGCCAATCCGGGCTTACTGCAAATTCAAATCTGATCTAGTTAACAAGGAGACAACACTATGGCAAAAGTAGGCATTTTTTTCGGAACCGATACCGGCAACACGCGTAAAGTGGCCAAAACCATTGCTACGAAGTTGGGCGATGCAGCCGACAAACCGGTCAATATCAACAAAGCCTCCGTGGACGATTTGTTGGCCTATGATGTATTGATCGTCGGTTCGCCCACCTACGGTGAAGGCGAATTACCGGGCATGAGCGCCGGACACGATAACGAGAGCTGGGAAGAGTTTTTACCAACGCTGGCTGGCGCCGATTTCTCCGGCAAAACCGTGGCTATTTACGGTTTGGGCGACCAGGAAGGTTATCCCGGCAATTTCGTCGATGCCTTGGGCTTTTTATATGACGCCTTTGCCGACGCTGGCGCGACCATCGTCGGCATGACCAGCAGCGAAGGTTACACCTTTAAAAAGTCCAAAGCGCTGTTGGGCGACCAATTCGTCGGTTTGGCCTTGGACGAAGATAACCAGAAAGAACTGAGCGAAGGCAGGCTCAGCGCTTGGCTGGATTCGATTTCCTCCGCCTGGGCTTGATAGGCGAGCCATGATCGAAGAAGCGGCCGTCGTTACCCGCGTTAGCGATGGTCGCACTTGGATTAAAAGTCTGCAAACCAGTGCTTGCAGCGGCTGTGCGCAACATCAGTCCTGCGGCACGGCCACGCTGGCAAAAGTCCTCCCCAAACGCGAGTTTCCAGTCGATTGCGATTTAACATTGCAAGCCGGCGATCATGTGATGGTGGCGATAGACGATGGTCAACTGCTGCTCACATCGTTGCTACTCTACCTGGTGCCGTTGGTTTTTATGCTGGTTGGTGTGGGCCTGGCCGAAGCCTGGCTACCCGAGCCATATAATACCGATTACCTACCCGAAGTGGCGTTAACAACATTGCTGGCGGGCTTTTGGTTGATCAATCGCAGTCAAAATCTGTTACTGCTCCACCTTTGTTTTAAGCCGCAAATTGTCAAGAAACTCGGTAACGAGTGATTTTTCGCTTGTTGATACCGGTTGCGATAAAACCCGTCACCCATTCCGATACAAAGGCAGCTAGATTTTGAATGCCTCGGATCGGCCATTTCGGCATATTCAAGACTCTATTTCACTCTCTCCAGGACCATATGCTCTGCGACTCTGCCAACAACCCAAGAGTCGAAGTCCAAAAATTCATGCCCTAAATTTCAATCGGGTACACGCGAACTAGGCGAACGGTTTTATTGGCATTGGTAGGCAAAGAACACAGCAGTCAATCAAATTTTACATTCTCTTTATAAGCAAGCTACTGATTTTTACGATCTTTTTATTCGTCTTTCTGTAAATTAAGCAACATGCAATTAAGGACAATTGCTTAAATCGGTGAAGGGATACGTTTTATATTTTACTAACTGCTATCGATGAACATTGTGTTCTATTATCGACGGCGGTGGTCCTTTAGGGGGCAAAATGAACAAATCGAACAATTTATACAGAGACATTTTTACCGGCATTACCTTTACAGCGGGTATGTTTGTGTTTATGTCCGGCGAATTCATTATTTCTACCATGCTGTTTTGTCTGGCTAGCATCTCCAGTAATCTCGATTTCGGTTCATCGCTCCGCGCTTGACTTCTAGTCATGCTCAACATCGTTAACCCTTAGGTAATGCCATTTGGTAACAGCATTGCCGCGGCAAGCTTTCTCGTAATCAATTCATTGAAGGCTATTTTAATAGGCGGGACCAGATCACTTAGCAGAGCGCCTTATTAACTTTCAAAAATAGGTATTGCGAGTAAATATCGTTTTTTTGCTATTCATGGCAGCAGTTAGGGGCGTGACAGCGTTGGGGATGATCACGTAAACATCACAACAATTCACAGGTTATTGATGGTGGTCTGGCTTGATCACAAACTGCTTTTCACCTGGAACACAGGTTTCACGTTCCTGATTTCATGTTGGCTCCTGCTTGTCGGTCAGCAGCAACACTGCGGATTGACCTCTGCCCCTTTTCCTAGGTGAAGGGGCCTTTTTTGTCCTGAAAATCTGTCCACAGTTTCGGCTACATTTATTTTTATATTTCCTTTATATCGGGCATGGATATTTTTACGACTTTTTTATCGATCAATCTGTACATTGTTTAACTGGCGATCAGGGGCGATTGCAAGGTTGAGTTTTTTCACTTTTTTCAAGAGGTCATGTAGATGGACATGGTGTATTTGCTATTAACAGCGGCGTTCTTTGTCGCGACGGCGTTATTGATCGCTGGTTGCGAAGCATTAAGGGGGCAATCATGAGCTGGATTTATCTTTTGAGCGGAGGACTGACTCTTGCTGTGTTCGTCTATTTACTGGTCGCGTTGTTTTATCCGGAGAAATTCTGATGACTGGTCAAGGTTTTTTACAGATTGCTATTTACGTCATCGCCCTGGTGGCGCTGGCCAAGCCTTTGGGCATTTATATGGCGCGGGTTTATCAAGACGAATCGGTGGGATTGAACCGTTGGTTCGCCGGGATTGAGCGACTGTTCTATCGTCTGAGCGGCGTCAAACCCGAACAAGAGATGCGTTGGACCCAATACGCGCTGGCGATGCTGGCGTTCAATCTGTTTGGTTTGTTGGCGGTTTATTGCTTACAACGTTTCCAAGACGTGTTGCCGCTAAACCCCCAAACGCTGCCGGCTGTGACGCCGGACTCTTCGTTCAACACCGCCGTCAGTTTCGCCACCAACACCAACTGGCAGGGTTATAGCGGCGAAGCGACGATGAGTTATCTGACCCAGATGCTGGGTTTGTCGGTACAAAACTTTGTCTCCGCCGCCAGCGGCATGGCGGTACTGGTGGCTCTGATTCGTGGCTTCGTGCGCCGTAACAGCAACAGCATCGGTAACTTCTGGGTGGATATGACACGCAGTACGTTATACATCCTGCTACCGTTGTCGTTGGTGTTGGCGCTGGTATTGGTCGGACAAGGCGTGGTGCAAACTTTTAATCCCTACCAAACGGTTAATTTGCAAGAAACAGTCAGCTACTCGGCGCCGAAATTGGATGCTGACGGTAAGGCCTTGTTGGATGCCGAGGGCAAGCCGGTGACTGAAACGCTGCAAACGCAACAACAAACCTTGGCATTGGGACCTGCTGCATCGCAAATCGCTATTAAACAATTGGGCACCAATGGCGGCGGTTTCTTCAATGTCAACTCCGCTCATCCGTATGAAAATCCCACACCGCTTTCCAATTTTCTGGAAATGCTGGCGATCCTGCTGATTCCGGCCGCGCTGTGCTACACCTTCGGGCTGATGGTGGGAGACACTCGCCAGGGCTGGACGATATTGGGTGCCATGACGCTGGTGTTTGTCGCCTTGATCTTTGTCACTGTACCGGCCGAGCAAAGCGGCAACCCGGCGTTAACTGCCTTGGGTGTTGATCAAACTGTATCGGCACAGCAGCCCGGCGGCAATATGGAGGGCAAAGAAGCGCGCTTCGGCATCGTCAACTCCGGCTTGTGGGCGGTGGCAACCACGGCCGCTTCCAATGGATCGGTTAACTCGATGCACGACTCCTTCACGCCACTCGGCGGCATGGTACCCATGTGGCTGATGCAATTGGGTGAAGTGATCTTTGGCGGTGTCGGTTCCGGTCTGTACGGCATGATCGTGTTTGCCATCGTCGCGGTGTTTATCGCCGGCTTGATGATAGGTCGCACCCCGGAATACCTCGGTAAAAAGATCGAAGCCTATGAGATGAAAATGGCCGCCATCATTATTCTGATACCCCCTTTGATGGTATTGGGCGGTACCGCAGTGACACTGATGCTGGACGCCGGCAAAGCCTCCATCTTCAACCCCGGCGCCCATGGTTTCAGCGAAGTGTTATACGCCTACTCCTCGGCGGGCAACAACAACGGCAGCGCCTTTGGCGGTCTGTCAGCCAACGTACCGTTCTATAACTTCATGCTGGGTCTGGCGATGCTGTTCTCTCGCTATTGGTTGATGATTCCGGTATTGGCGATTGCCGGCTCCTTGGCGGCTAAAAAGACTGTGCCGGTTGGTCCCGGTACGCTGCCGACTCATACCCCATTGTTTGCCGTTTTATTAATCATCACTGTGTTGATGGTCGGCGCACTGACCTTCGTCCCGGCACTGGCTTTGGGGCCTATCGTCGAGCATTTGCAAATGATCGGTCATCAATAATTTCAGGACAGGTAATCCTATGACTAGCAAACCCGTTTCAACATCCTTAATGGATCCGCAAATTTTGCAACAGGCGTTCATAGACGCTTTTGCCAAGCTCACGCCTAAGCAGCAATGGAAAAACCCGGTGATGTTCGTGGTCTACTTGGGCAGTTTGCTCACCACTGTATTGTGGCTGCAAGCCTTGAGTGGCAACAGCGAAGAATCGGCTGGATTTATTCTGAGCATCACGCTGTGGCTGTGGTTCACGGTATTGTTCGCCAACTTCGCCGAAGCGGTGGCGGAAGGCCGCAGCAAGGCTCAGGCCGCGTTCCTGCGTAGCGCCAAGCGCGACATTGCTGCCAAAAAGCTCGATGAACCCAAATATGGTAGCAATTACAGCAAAGTCGAAGGCTCCAGCCTGCGCAAAGGCGATGTGGTCTTGATCGAAGCCGGCGATTTCGTGCCCGGCGACGGCGAAGTCATCGAAGGCGTGGCCTCGGTGGACGAGAGTGCCATTACCGGCGAAAGCGCGCCGGTGATCCGCGAATCCGGTGGTGACTTCAGTTCGGTGACCGGCGGAACTAGGGTGCTGTCCGATTGGCTGGTGGTGAGCATTACTACCAATCCCGGCGAGACCTTCCTCGACCGCATGATAGGCATGGTGGAAAGCGCCAAACGGCAAAAAACCCCCAATGAGATTGCTTTGACCATTTTGTTAGTGGCGTTAACACTGGTGTTTTTGATGGCGACCGTCACCTTGCTGCCGTTTTCGTTGTATAGCGTGCAAACCGCTGGTACCGGCAACCCGATCAGCGTCACAGTGTTGGTGGCTTTATTGGTGTGTTTGATTCCAACCACCATCGGCGGTTTATTGTCTGCCATTGGTGTGGCCGGTATCGGCCGGATGATGCAGAAAAACGTTATCGCCACCTCTGGCCGCGCCGTAGAAGCAGCCGGCGACGTCGATGTACTGCTGCTGGACAAGACCGGCACCATCACCCTGGGTAACCGCCAAGCCTCCGGTTTCTTTCCGGTCAAAGGCGTGACGGATCGCGAGCTGGCGGATGCCGCGCAATTGGCTTCGATGGCCGATGAAACCCCGGAGGGTCGTAGCGTGGTGATCTTGGCCAAGCAAAAATACGGTATTCGCGAACGCGATATTCACTCCTTGGGCGCCACTTTCGTGCATTTCAGCGCCCAAACCCGGATGAGCGGTGTCAATTTACCCGGAGAGGAATGCAAAATCGGTGAGCCTTGCCGGCAAATCCGTAAGGGTGCGGCTGACTCGATAAGACAACATATCGAAGAGCAAGGCGGCAAATTTCCGCCGGAATTGAAAACGCTGGTCGACGACGTCGCCCGTCGCGGTAGTACGCCGCTAGTCGTCGCCGATGGTACGCGCGCCCTGGGTGTGATCGAACTGAAAGACATCGTCAAGGGCGGCATCAAGGAGCGCTTCATTGAGCTGCGGCAGATGGGTATCAAAACCATCATGATCACCGGCGACAACCGCCTGACCGCCGCCGCCATCGCCGCCGAAGCCGGCGTCGATGACTTCTTGGCAGAAGCCACACCGGAAGCCAAACTCAGCCTGATCCGCCAGCACCAAACCGATGGTCGCTTGGTGGCGATGACCGGTGACGGTACTAACGACGCTCCGGCATTGGCCCAAGCCGACGTCGCGGTAGCGATGAACAGCGGCACCCAGGCCGCCAAGGAAGCGGGCAATATGGTCGATTTGGACTCCAATCCGACCAAGCTGATCGAAATCGTCGAAACCGGCAAACAAATGCTGATGACCCGTGGCGCATTAACCACGTTTAGCATTGCCAACGACGTCGCCAAGTATTTTGCGATCATCCCGGCGGCCTTCGCCACTACCTATCCGGCTTTGAACGTGCTGAACGTGATGGGCTTGGCGACACCAGCCAGCGCTATCCTGTCGGCGGTGATTTTCAATGCATTGATCATCATCGCCCTGATTCCATTGGCTTTGAAAGGTATCAAATATCAACCCGTCGGGGCGGAAAAGCTGCTGCAAAACAACTTGCTGGTCTATGGTGTCGGCGGCTTGATTGTGCCGTTTATCGGTATCAAGGCGATTGATTTAGTCTTGGTTGCTATGAATTTGGTGTAAGGAACGAATATGTCTACCTATTTAAAACCCGCAGCGATGATGTTATTCCTGTTGACCTTGGTCACCGGCGCCGCTTACCCGGCCCTGGTCACTGTCTTAGCCCAAATGCTGTTTAACGATCAAGCTAACGGCAGTTTGATCCAGGATGACAAAGGCCAACTGATTGGTTCGGAACTGATCGGCCAAACCTTCAGCGAGCCGAAATACTTCTGGAGCCGGCCGTCGGCGACCGGGCCCTACAGTTACAACGCCGCTGCCTCCAGCGGCTCCAACCTGGGCCCGACCAATCCGGCGTTGACCGACGCCGTCGTGGCCCGTATTCAAGCCTTAAAAGATGCCGATCCTGACAATAAAGCGCCGGTGCCGGTGGATTTGATTACCGCCTCCGGCAGCGGTCTCGATCCGCACATTAGTATCGCCGCCGCGGAATACCAGATCAAACGCATCGCCAAGGTGCGCAAAATCAACGAAGCCAAGTTGCAAGACTTGGTCAATGCCCATACCGAAGGCCGGCAATGGCTGGTGTTTGGCGAACCTAGAATCAACGTCTTGAAGTTGAATCTGGCCTTGGATCAAGCAGGCCGCTAGTTGATACAGCCTGGGAGTTATCCATGAACAAGATGGCCTATATGGGCAAAGTTGAGCGGCAAAAACCGGCAAAAGTGTCAATGGCAAATGTCCTTGCCAAAAGCAGGCGTAGGGTGAGGTTACGAACCGCACTAATCGTGATCGATGCGGTGCACGCTGTTTACCGCATCCTACCGGGCTGGGTTATGAAATTAAGTTGGAGCGGGCTAATGCTACTTGCATCAGTGCAAGTCGTTAACGCCGACGTCGGTAAAACTGATAGCTATGCCTTACCGCCAAGTAAGGTTCATCTAAAAACTTGCCAACACGAAGCGCTGCGATTGCATCCGGGTTTGATCGATGAATTACGGGTGTTACCGCAACCGAAAAGCTTCTGGATTCGCTACAAAATACAGATGCGTGGCGGGGCGGAATGGTCTGTGATATGCGACTTGTCTAACGGACAAATTGTTCGCGATCAATCGCTCGAAGTGAATTGATAAGCTTCTGATCGGACGGCTACGGCTGTGCTCAAGTCGGCAAATAACCGGCTAATCAGAAGCCCTAAAGCCCAGTCATCCCAATTTGGCTTTCAACAATGACGCAATAATACCGACAGTCATTAGGCAGACGCCCCAAGCAAAATAGCGTAACAATTGCCCATCGCCGGCAGAGTTTCGTTTATGCCGAATCAACACGTGATGACTGACTACGAAAGTTGTAAAAGCGGGAACTTGCAGGATCGGACTTAAGAACCGTTCCCAAGGATCGACGGGCAGCACTGCGAAAAATGTCGCCAAAGACAAGAACAGCGCAGCCAGCGAAAAACAAATGCAAATCTGAAATATCCAATAATGTCTTATTTTATCCAGCGCCGCTTGGGAAAACCCATAGCCGCATGGACATTGGCTTGTTGTCCCTAATCGTCCCTCGCCATGGTTTTCCCTTCCGCAGTTCGGACAAACGCACCGGCCCAAGCGCAACATCAATTTTCCCCGTCGTTCAGGCGGTAACCAACCCCCGCTTCGGTTAGCAAATAGCGGGGGCGGGTGGGGTCGGCTTCCAGCTTATGGCGCAATTGCCCCATGTAAATACGTAAATAGTGGCTGTGTTCGACATAGCTCGGTCCCCACACTTTTTCCAGCAATTGCCGATGGGTGACGACAAAACCGGCGTTGCGGACCAGTTCGGCCAACAAGCGAAATTCAAGTGGCGTTAAATGCACTTCGCGTTCGCCGACAAACAAGCGGCGTTTGCTCAGTTCTACTATTAGGTCGCCGGCTTGGAAAGACATCTGCTCATTAGCGGCGGGCGCAGTCACGCGCCTGAGCAAGGCTTTGATTCGCGACAGCAGTTCGGCGTTGCCGAATGGCTTGGTCAGATAATCATCGGCTCCGTTATCCAAGGCCTGCGTGATGTCATTTTCCTGATCGCGTGCCGACAGCACAATGACGGGCAACTTCGACCATAGACGTAACCGGCGTATGACTTCCTGGCCGTCGAGATCGGGCAAGCCCAAATCCAGTATCAGCAGGCTGGGATGCTGGTTGCGCGCGGCGTTGAGCCCTTCTCGCCCGCTCGCGAACGCCGACACGGCGTAATTTTGATTCTCCAGTGTCGTCGTCAACAATTGACGCAGAGGCGGATCGTCTTCGATGAGCAAGATTCTGGGCTTATCGGTTTTCATTTATTCCCCTTCATTCTCTTCCAAGACGATAGTCGGAGGACATTCGGAATACGGCAGCCAGAGTCGAAAAATAGAGCCGCCGCCTTGGCGGCGACTAGCGGTAATTTCCCCACCGTGGGCTTCGATAATGGCCCTGCAAATGGATAGCCCCAAACCAACGCCGCTTTGTGCACCTTCGGGATGAATTTGGAAAAACTTATCGAAAATTTTTTCCTCGTATCCGCTGCCGATGCCAATCCCGCGGTCCGCTATTTGAATGCCGACGCCTTGCGCGCTGGTTTCGACCGAGATGTCGATGGGTTTGCCGCTTGGCGAATATTTGTCAGCGTTATCGAGCAAGTTGACGATGACTTGTTGCAGCAATACCGCATCGACATGGATCAGGGCCTGGTTATTGGCGATTTGAATATTGACCGGACGCACTTTTAGGTTTTTGTCCAGTCTGCGTAAGGCGCTGCCGATGATCTCCTCCGGCTCGTACCATTGCCGATTGAGAATGACTTCGCCGGCTTCCAAACGCGCCATTTCCAGGATTTTGGTGGTCAGATCGGACATGCGATGCGCTTCGCGGCTAATCGTCCTTACCAGGTTTGTTCGGCTGCTATCCGGCAGGCGTTCTTTGTCGGTTTCCAGGGTGCTGGCAGCAGCGACGATGGTCGCCAACGGTGTCCTGAGGTCGTGGGAAATACTACTCAACAAGGAATTACGCAGCGTTTCGGATTGAATTTTTAAGCTGGCTTCCTTGGTTTGTTCGACCAGATAAGCCCTTTCCAAGGTATTTGCGATCTGGCCGATAAACGTATCCAAAAATAAGCGTTGCTCCTCTTGTGCGAGTTTCTCTGCTTCGGATAGCTCTAAAACCAATACGCCGATGCTGCGGATAGCGCCTTTGAGAGGTAAGTAAACGGCGTTCTCTTCGGCAAAATAGTCGCTGCCATGGCCCGCGCTCTTACCGTGGCTAAAAACCCAACGCGCTACGTTCAAATTGGTGCCGCGCAAGGAAATAGGCCAGATCGTTTGCGTTGGATAAGATAGTTCCCCAGCGCGATTGGCCAACAGTAGCGTATTTTTGCCGCCGAATTCGGCATGGATGTGGCGCACGCCAATTTCGACTATGTCCCGTTCCAAGCTGGCTTCTGCCAGTTCCTTGCTTAATCGATACAGCGCGGAGGCGCGTTTTTCTCTTAATGTCGCCGCGAGAGACTGCACACGCACGGTTTCGGCGAGTTTGCTGGTTACGGTGCCGATAACCAACATCACGGCTAAGCCGAGCAGATTGTCTTGATCGGCGATTGCAAACGAAAAAATAGGCGGGGCAAAAAAATAGGCGAAGGCGCCGGCACAGGTCAACGATGCCAACATCGACGGCCATAAGCCAAAACGCAAGGCGACAAAAAACACCCCCAGCAAATAAATCAACAAAATATTGCTGGGCTTGAGGACATGTCTGAACGGCCAATCGAGCAGGGTCAACAACAGCGGCGTAGCCAAGCTAACCAGCAAATTGCCGAAAACTTTTGCGATGTCCTGGCGCCGGGTCTTCATCATTGTAGGTTCGGGCTATTGCGCAGCATCGAAGGCTTTGCTGGTGTATTCCTTTAACTTGTTGTCGTTCTTGTAGACCAACAGCACTCTCAGGTTTTCAGCTTCGGCGATTTGCATGGCTTTGCTTTCACCGACACAGAGCAAGGCAGTATCCCATGCATCGGCCCAGGTTGGATTGTCGTGAATGACGGTCACAGAACGCAAATGATGGTCCACGGGTTTGCCGGTTTTTGGATTCAAGATATGAGAATAGTTTTGTCCTTGGTCCTCAAAGAAATTCCGGTAAGTGCCGGCGGTCATGATGGCTGTGCCTTTCGTTTCCTTGATGTCGATGATTTTCTGTAGATCCCGAGTAGGGGATGTGGGCATTTCGACGCCGATACGCCAATCGTCGCCATTCGCTTTGCGGCCTTTCACCAGCATTTCGCCGCCTATTTCGACCAGATAATGTTCAATCCCTAGAGCATCCAGGCGCTGAGCAATCATGCCGACGCTGTATCCTTGGGCGATAGAAGATAGATCGATTTTGAGTTTGGGGTCTATTTTTCTGATCCGATGCCCGGCCGCATCGATTTCCAGTAAGGGCATGCCGATATGCGGGATCAGTTCGGCAATTTCTTGATCGGTCGGCACCCGGTTTTCATGTTTGGAAAATCCCCAAAGATCGAATAGCGGTTTTACCGTCAGATCGTAACAGCCTTCGGAGCGCCGATAAACCTGATCGGCAATGGCTAACAATCCGGCGATCTCCGGCGATACCGACAACCAGTCGGAGCTCTCTTGGCCGTTCAGCCGCGAGATTTCAGAGTCCTCCCGGTAATTGGACATTTGAGCGTCTATTTCAGCCAGCACCGCGGTGATTTGATGGCTAACTTCCTCCAAAGAAGCGGAGCCTTCGTTTAAAACTAGCTTAATGTGATAAGTCGTCCCCTGGGCATCGCCGGAGACTTCAGCCTCGCGCGGCGTATCTCTGCAACCCAGCAAAATCAGACTCAATAGTAACAATGAAAACAACATTTTCATTTCCGGGTTCGGCAAGGGCTCAGGTCTAGAATTGACCGCCGTTGATGATATAAAGGGTGAAAATACTGGCGATAAAACCCAATAAGATGGCAGGCATCCAGCGTAAATGAAGGGTAAATGTGTAACCTTCGCCTTCTTCCATGTTGCCTTTCATCAATCCCAGGACATGCAGAGCAGGCGCCGAACCGATCGCCAGCAAACTACCGCCGACGCCCAATGTCAGTGTCAATAACAGCCATTGACCCATCGGAAAAGGCGGATGCATATTTAACACCGCAAACATCAATGTCCCATTATCGATACAGGCCGATGACAGACCGATTAGTACGTTGGCAAGGGTCGGGCTAATTTGGGTAAACAAATAATGGGCCATTGCATCCAAATAACCCAGGAAACTGAGTGCGCCAACGATCATCATCGCGCCGTAGAAAAATAACAAAGTATCCCAATCGACGCCGGCTATACACTTGAAAACATCGAAACCTTTTTGCGATTCAATATAATCCTGTTTTTCATGGTCTGTTAAAAAATGATGAATTCTTTCGGATTTATGTTCAGACTTAGTTAAATAATACGCAAAGAATTGCAATAACGCTAAACCAAATATCATCCCTGCTATTGCCGGCATATCAAGAAAGACGTTCGATAAAATGGTTATGCTGAAGGTGAGGATAAATATAAAAATGATCCGTTTGCTACCGCGTTTTAAAACTGGGGTTTCTTTAGAAAAACTAGGCGTTTCTTTGCTGACAGCAAAGTGCATAATCGCTGCCGGCACAAAAAAATTCACAATGCACGGAATAGTCAGAATAAAAAAATCAGTAAAATGCAACATATTCTGTTGCCAAACGAAAAATGTAGAAATACCTCCCAATGGGCTCATCGTGCCACCGGCATTGGCAGCGATCACGGCGCTCAAGCCGGCTAAGCCCACAAATTTGGGCTGGCCTTTTCCTATCTGTAAGATGATGTAGCCCATCAGCAAGCCCACCGTTAAGCTGCTGATCACCAAAGACAGTAAAAAGGCTAATACACCTGTAATCCAAAATAATTGCCGATAACTGTACTGTTTATTGGCTAATACAATACGCAATGCATCGAAAATACCCCGCTCTGTCATGGAGTTTAAAAAAGTCATCGACACCGTGATAAACAGAAATAATTCCGCATAAGCCGTTAAATTACTTTGAAAAACAGCGGCGACATTTTTTGCCGTTCCATATTCGGATGAATAATAAATAAAAATTGCAAACCAAATTAAAGCCGAGCCTAAAACCATCGGTTTTGCCTTGCTCAATTGATGTAAATCTTCCGTCATCGCCAATATATAAGCGATAACGGTGACTGCAACCGCAAAGTAACCCACGAAATGATCCTTCAAATCCAATTGATTTGCCGCAGCTGTTTCTTGGGCAAAGCTTATCTCTGGAATAATGAGTGCTAACGTTAATAGAATAAATTGATAGAAACTGATAATCCGAGATTTTTTCACTTGGTTTGCCGATAAATAAAAAGGATCGCACTTTCCACTTAAGCCGATTAGGCATGAATGGATATTTTGACGGCTGAAATCGTTAATGCGATAAGTTCTGAAATTAACGAGACTGACGGGCTTTTTTGAGCTATAAAAATCGCTTGGACTGATTTCGGCGCGAGGGAATAGTAAATTTTCCGAGATAAAGATTTCGTTAAGATATGCCTACCACGGTGTAACGCATTGTTTCCGATTTGCAAACAGTCGTAGGAGCGTGATCCGCGCCTAGGCCTTTGGAAAAGAGGTCAAGAAGGTCTAAATCCTCAATAGTCCTAGCTCGGGGAGACCGTAACAAGGCGGATAACCTCCAAGCCCCCACCTATCGATGTCGTACCGACTTCCCCTTAACAAGTTTCGGCTATGTGACGCGGGCCGGAGGCCGCCTCAAGAATTGGCAACGGCGTCATGCTGGTCGATTTTTCGAATTGGGATGCCAGAAACCATTGAATTCAGCATTCATCCCGCGAATTTTTATATTTTCTTTATGTTTATGCTTTGAATATTAACGACCTTTTTACGAGCTTTTTCATAAACTGTAGACGTTTTCAACTCCAGGGGTAACCCATGAACGAGCGAAGTTACGTAGGTATCGACAACACGGATAAAAACGAGTGGATAGTGGTTTTGTGGTGCGAGGGGAAAAGCATTTTTTCCAGACCGTACGGGCATACTCCCGCCGAACTCGAAGCCTTGGTGCGCTTCATTAACGAACGTTGCGACAGGCCGAAAATCTGTTTGAACCCGACGAATCCGCATGCTTTCGAAGTAGTGAAATATATCAGCGGTATCGCTGGCGTCGAAGTGGTGTTGATGTCCAATGCCGGTTTAAGACTGCACCTGGATTGGTTGCCAACAGAATCGACAGCGCCCGCATTTCAGGCGAATTCGCGTCGCGCTTATCTGCTGGCCTGCTGCGCCGAACGCATGATTTGATCATGGCGTTATTTGAAGAATCACTGTCCGTATATCGAGAGAAAAATCATGAGTGGAATAAGCGACTTTTATCAAGCGCTACATTGGGCTAATCACCTACGCGCCGATCTGTTCAAATCCAAACATCTGGGTTACCTGATGCTGCTGGCGTTGGCTGCGACCTTGACGGTCGGCATGCTGCTATTTTTGATCGACGTCAATATACATTCGCCGCTGGATGGCATTTGGTCGGCTTGGGTAACAATGACTCATGTCGGCTATGGTGATGTGGTGCCGGTATCGTTTCTCGGTCGTGTATTGGCGGCGGGATTGATTTTATTGGGTATGGTGTTATTTTCGTTGTTCACCGCACTGGTCTCGGTGACTTTAATCGGCAGAAATAAGGATATCTTGGGTAGCCTTCCGTTGGGACGCGAAGCGGAGAGCAACCGTTTACAAGGTAGCCATGAGCTGATTCTCGACGAATTGGCCCAATTGCAACTGCGCATGGAAGTCTTGCAAAAGTTATTGGTGAACAATGCCGGCCATACCAAAACGGCTAGCCGGACCATCGGCGAAGCAATTGAAGAGTCGGTATGACGCGGTTCGAACACAACAGAACTCCTGCTGCGCCATCAGAAATACGTGAGCTAAATTTCCACCAGCGATAGCTCTTTTTTATACCGACATCCAACTTGCAGCTAACACCGGAAGGCGACGATGAATGCAGAACGACCCGATCCCGACCAACTCCTGGCCCGCGTCGAGCGGGATCAGGCCAAAGCTAAACGCGGCCGGTTGAAGATTTTCTTCGGCGCTGCTGCCGGCGTTGGCAAAACCTTCGCGATGTTATTGGCGGCGCGAGAGCGACGTTCCGAGAACCTAGACGTGGTTATTGGTGTCGTGGAAACCCATGGTCGGAAGGAAACCAAAGCCTTGCTGGATGGACTGGAAATTCTGCCGCCCCGGAAGATCGATTACAAAGGCACCGTGCTGCAGGAATTCGACATCGATGCCGCGCTAAAGCGCCGGCCAGCCATCATTTTGGTTGATGAGTTGGCGCACTCCAATGCGCCGGGTTGCCGGCACCCGAAACGTTGGCAGGATATACACGAACTACTAGAGGCCGGTATTGATGTCTACACAGCGCTCAATGTGCAGCATCTGGAAAGCCTGAATGACGACATCGGTCAGATTTCCGGCATACGGGTTTGGGAAACCGTGCCCGATACCGTATTTGAAGAAGCCGACGAAGTGGAACTGGTGGACTTGCCGCCGGACGAATTGTTGCTGCGCCTGAAAGAAGGCAAGGTGTATCTGCCGCAACAAGCCCAGGAAGCGGTCAATCACTTCTTTCGTAAAGGTAATCTGATTGCCTTGCGAGAATTGTCTTTGCGGCAAACGGCCAATCGCGTTGACGCGCAGATGCTGGATTATCGCGAAGACAATGCGATACGCGAAGTATGGCAGGTCAGCGAACGCATTTTGGTTTGCATCGGCCCCAATGATTTGGCCGAGCGATTAGTAAGGGCCGGTAAGCGTTTGGCGACTAGTCTGCGTGCCGAATGGATTGTCGCGTATGTTGAAACACCGCAATTACAACGCATGCCGGCGGTGAAGCGCGACGGCATCTTGCGGATTTTACGCTTGGCCGAACAACTCGGCGCCGAAACCGTTACCCTCAGCGCACCGGAGATGAGCGAGGCGCTGATCCGTTTCTCCCGCGAGCGCAACATCAATAAAATTGTGATCGGCAAGCCGAGTCGGCGGGGCTGGCGGCGCTGGCTAATGGGTTCGGTCGTCGATGTGTTAATTGCACATGCTCACAACATCAATATTTATCTATTGGGTAGCCCTCAAATCCGGGGGCGCACCACAGAATTACAGTCCGAGTTATCCTTACTAAGAAAGACCTCTTTGCCGGGGTTGAAGCAACGCATACCGACCAAAACTAAAAAACGCTACGGCGGTTATTTCTGGGCTGTGGCGGTCACCCTATTGAGCACGGCCGTCGGCCGTTTGCTGCTCGGTCATGTTGAGTTGGCCAATCTGGTGATGGTGTATTTACTGGGCGTGGTGTTTGTGGCCACGCGTTTCGGGCGCGGACCGTCTATTCTGGCATCGTTATTGGGCGTCGGTAGTTTCGATTTTCTGTTCGTACAGCCTTATTACAGTTTTTCCGTGTCCGACAGTCAGTACCTGATAACCTTGCTGGCCATGCTAGTGGTCGGTATCGTCATCAGCAACCTGATGATTAACGTTCGTTCGCAGGCCAAAGTAGCGGCGCATCGGGAAAGACGGGCGGCGGCGCTGTACTCGATGAGTAAAGAGTTGAGCAGCATCCAGTCGGAAGACGAGGCCGTGCGTATCGCCGTCAAACATCTGTACTCGGAATTCAGCAGTCCCAATGTGATCTTGTTTCCCAATAGTCATGGCCGGGTGGTTTTTCCCCGGAAGCCGGGTATTGCCGTGTCATTAAGAGGCGCCGATCTGAGTGTTGCCCAATGGGTATTCGACCACAAAGAAATTGCCGGGCATGGTACCAACACCTTGCCTGGCGCCGATGCGGTTTATTTTCCGATTCATAACGAAGACAAAGTGTTAGGGGTGTTGGCGCTGTTGCCGGTCAATTTGCGTCGGGTTTTTCTACCTGAGCAACAGAAACTACTGGAAACTTTTTTGCGCCAGATCGGCCAGGCGGTGGCCCGGATACGCTTTTCGGAACAGGCCCGTTCCACCCAATTGCAAATGGAAGCCGAACGCTTGCGTAACTCCCTGCTTAGCGCGATTTCCCATGATTTGCGCACCCCGTTGGCAACGATTATCGGCTCCGCCAGTGCGCTGGTGGAAGACAAGGGCCAATTGCAACCGCAAGATAAATTGGATCTGAGCCGAGGCATTGTTGACGAAGCGGAACGTATGTCGAATCTGGTCAACAATATTCTGGACATGGCCAGGTTGGAAGCCGGTGTGTTGGAATTGAACAAGCAGTGGTATCCGCTCGAGGAAATCATCGGCACGGTGTTGACGCTGTTGCACACGCAACTGCTGGGCAGACCCGTGAAAGTCAAATTGCCGGAAGGCATACCGATGATTCTGGCCGATGCGGTGATGATCGAACAGGTGCTGATTAATCTGTTGGAAAACGCTGTGCGTTATACACCGCCAGGCAGCGGCTTGGAGATTGTTGCCGAGATAAACGATTCTTCGGTGGAAATAGCGGTTGCCGATCACGGTCCCGGTATCCCCAAGGGCCAGGAAGAGCGGCTGTTCGAGAAGTTTTACCAAACCCGTCATGAGACCGCGCAAAGTGGCGTAGGCCTGGGCTTGGCAATCTGTCGAGCTATCATAGAGGTGCATGGTGGCCGGATTGTGGCGCGTAACCGCGCTGACGGCGGGGCGGTATTTATTTTTACCTTGCCGCTGGATCAAACACCACCTACAGTGGAGCCGGAAGAATAATGCCCACGCTAAGGATGTTTTGTTATGGCTAAAACCGATCCTGTCATTATTGTCATAGAAGACGATCCCTCCATTCGGCGTTTTCTGCGCACCAGTCTCAGTACTCACGGCTTTAACGTATTTGATGCCGATACCGGCAAACGAGGTATCGTCGAGGTTGGTGTGCGCAAGCCCGACTTACTGATACTCGATCTGGGGTTGCCGGATATGGATGGTGTCGAGGTGATCAAGGCTATTCGCGCCTGGTCAGCCGTGCCCATCATTATTCTATCGGCGCGGAGCAGCGAGCAGCAGAAGATCGACGCCTTGGATGTCGGGGCCGACGATTATTTGACCAAACCGTTCGGTTTTGGCGAATTGTTAGCCAGGATACGCGTGGCGCTGCGGCATGCGAGCAGGCCGCAGGAACAAAGTCAGTCTGATGTGTTCAGCACCGGCAATCTGAAAGTGGACCTACTCAATCGCGTGGTCAGTGTCGATGACCAAGAAATTCACCTCACCCCGATTCAATACCGCTTGCTAACGGTCTTGGTTAAAAATGCCGGCAAAGTCCTGACCCATCAGCAAATCCTTAAGGACGTCTGGGGGCCTTCTTTCGAGGAGAACGCCCATTATCTGCGCATCTACATGAGTCAACTCCGCCAGAAACTGGAAGCAGACCCCACCCAGCCAAAATTGTTACTGACTGAGTCCGGTGTCGGTTATCGACTGAAAGTCTCGTAACACCTCAATCGAGGATAAAAACACTATGCAACTATTGAACGGCTCCGTTGTAGCGCTGGTTACCCCTTTTCATGGCGATAACGACCAATCCGTCAACCGGGAAAAACTTGTCGAATTAATCGAGTTCCACGCCATCAGTGGCACGGTGGCCATCGTTCCTTGCGGCACGACCGGCGAGTCGCCGACTTTGTCGGACGACGAGTGGGCAACTGTGGTGTCGACAACAATCGAAGCCGCCCGGTCTACCTCTCTCAAAATCATTCCGGGCACCGGCTCGAACAGTACCCGAGAAGCCGTGCGACGGACCGAGCAAGCCGCCAAGTTAGGTGCAGATGCTTGCCTGGTTGTCACGCCGTATTACAACCGGCCTAGCCCGGAGGGGATACTGGCGCATTATCAAGAACTGGATAAAGTGGGTCTTCCCATCATTCTTTACGATATTCCCAGCCGAACCGGTGTCGAGTTGGGCGTCGAGCTGATCATGGCGCTTTGCGAAAAATGCCCGTCTATTATCGGATTAAAAGCTTCTAATGGTAATCTCGATCAAATCACCGAAATTGTCTACCGGTCTTATCAACTTGACCGGCCTTTCTCGGTGTTTTCCGGTGACGACTCGCTGACTTTGCCGATTCTTGCGGTGGGTGGCGTGGGCGTCATTTCCGTGGCGGCCAACGTGATGCCTAGCGTGATGAACGAACTGGTCGCCAGTTTCGAGCGCCGGGAACTAAATCAATCGAAATTTATTGCGCAAGCCATTCATGGTTTTTGCCGGGCATTGTTAAAGTCAGGGTCGAATCCCGCACCCATTAAAGCCATCATGAATCATTTGGGTCTTAATGTGGGTGGATGCCGCTTACCTTTGTCCGGCATTAGCAATGAGAAGATGGCGGCACTGTTGCACGAACTTCAGATCATGACTGCAAAACTCACTGCCCCACATATTCCCATCGATGACATCCTGATAAAAGGCCAAAATCTACCGTGAAAGAACCATGATTGTGGAAGTAGATGAATACATCAAATTGCTTGCGGGACTCTTGTCGGTAGTGGACCCTATCGGCGCTATCCCGCTTTTCATCAGCTTGACCGATCACCGCAGCTCTGAGGAGAGGCGACGTATCGCCTGCGTTTGTGCTTTGTCGGTTGGCGCGGTACTGCTATTTGCACACACTGCCGGCAATAGTTGGCTGGCATTTTTTGGGATCAGCATTCCGTCGTTTCAAATTGCCGGTGGCATAGTCATCATGTTAATGGGCGTTTCCATGGTCAAAGCGTCGCATGATCGATCCAGAAACACGCCGGAGGAACGGGCCGAGTCTGTCGATAAAGAGTCTATCGCGGTCGTGCCAATGGCCATTCCCTTGCTCAGTGGGCCCGGCGCAATGAGTACCGTGATCGTCAACCATAACCTAAATCCGTCCTGGAATTATGACGTCTTGGCCGTTTGCGTCATCGCCACCATAGCCTTGATCGTTCTGACATGCTTGTTAATGGCCGAGAAAATAGCCCATTTGCTGGGCAGAACCGGCATGAATGTAATTACACGGGTTTTTGGATTGATCATTTTGTCGATAGCCGTGGAGTTTATTACTAAAGGATTGGGCGCTGTTTTCCCGATATTGGTGAAACCGTTGGCGTAACCGCAGCCAAATACTGATTCCAAACCAACAATTTGAGCGTCAGAATCGAAAATTTCCGAATTTACAGGGCAAATTTTTACAATTTTTTTAGATGAAATTGCGTATAGTCGCGCGCTTTTCCTAGTAAGACTCGGGTTTGCTAAACCAATTGTTTCGAGCCTTTCATTTGATTCAGATCCAAAAACGGTCTGCTTGATTTTCTCCTGATCTACACAGGTTTTTTGTAATGTCTGCTGACAATAAATCTCAACCATTAACCGGATTAACGCTGAGCGCGATAGGTGTCGTCTTTGGCGATATAGGCACCAGCCCCCTATACGCCGTTAAAGAAGTCTTTCATGCCGGATTAACGACGGATACCACCCACATTCTTGGCGCGCTGTCACTGATCTTTTGGTCACTGACGCTAGTCGTCACCACCAAATACGCGATTTTCATCATGCGTGCCGACAACAAGGGCGAGGGCGGTATCATGGCTTTGCTGGCTTTGGCCCTACAAACTGCTAAGGACAATCCGCAAAAAACCAGTTTCATCGTCACTACCGGCTTGATTGGCGCGGTGCTGTTTTATGGCGACAGCATTATCACACCGGCTATATCGGTGTTGAGCGCGGTGGAAGGGCTGCAAATCATCGCGCCAAAGCTGGAGCATTACGTGTTGCCGATAACCTTTGCGGTATTGGGGGGCTTGTTTTTGATTCAAGCCAGGGGCACCGAGGCGGTCGGCAAATTGTTTGCGCCTATCATGTGTGTTTGGTTTGCGGTCTTAGCGATCATGGGCCTAGTCAATATTGTCCAGCAACCTGAAGTATTACAGGCTATCAATCCGTATTACGCGATTAGTCTACTAGGTGAATTGGGTTGGAAAGGATTTTTAATCATGGGTTCGGTGGTGTTGGCCATTACCGGTGCCGAAGCGCTGTATGCCGACATGGGCCATTTTGGTTTAAAGCCGATTCGGTATGCCTGGTTTAGTTTTGTGTTTCCTGCCCTGCTGCTCAATTACTTCGGACAAGGGGCGCTGTTGATGGGCCATCCCGACGCGATTGAAAATCCGTTTTATCTGCTCGCGCCAAACTGGGCACTTTACCCGCTACTGATTTTGTCGACATTGGCCACGGTGATTGCCTCGCAAGCGGTTATTTCCGGGGCATTCTCATTGACCAGACAGGCTATCCAGTTGGGCTATTCGCCACGCATGAATATTCTGCATACCTCGGGTGACGAAATGGGCCAAATCTATATTCCAGCCGTGAACTGGTTGTTGATGGCATCGGTATTTATTCTGGTAGCAGGTTTTAAATCATCCACCGCATTGGCTTCTGCCTATGGCTTGGCGGTAACGGGCACGATGATTACCACCACGATACTGGCGTTTATCGTCATTTCGGAATTGTGGCGGTGGAATAAAGTCACCAGTATCAACTTTCTGTCAATTTTTTTGACCCTGGATATTTTATATTTCTTGGCCAACACGCTGAAAATACCCGAGGGCGGTTGGTTGCCTTTGACCGTGGGTGTCGTATTGTTCCTGATCATGACCACCTGGATTAAAGGTCGCGAGTTACTGGCCAGAAATATGGATGAAAAACGGGTGATGTTTGAAGAACTGGAAGACAAAGTTCAGGGCCAGAAGCTAGCCAAAGTGCCCGGTACCGCGATTTATTTAGCCAAAAATCTACACGGCGTACCGCAGGTGCTGCTACACAATTTGGCACACAATCATGCGCTGCATGAGCAAATGATTGTGCTGACGATAGTCACCAAAGACGAGCCGTACGTCGATGAGTCTCACCGTATCAAAATTCGCGCTTTCGGTGACGAGGGCAATTTTTATAGGGTGAAGATGTATTTCGGCTTTCAGGAAGAACAGGATGTGCGTCGCGCGCTCCAGCTATGCAGCCATGAGGGACTGGTAATTGATCAAAAAGCTGCATCGTTTTTCATCGGTAACGAGAGAATATCGTTTCGCCGGAGAAGCCCCATGCCGAAATGGCGCAGGGCGCTATTTAGATTCTTGCTCCACAACGCATCCAGCGCTATCGAATATTTCAAAATTCCGGTCGAACGCGTGATTGAGGTAGGTATTCGCCTTGAGTTGTGACGAAACAAATAATCCTATGGAATGTGTAATTTCGTATCGTGGTGACGAAGTCAATTCTTTCCGAACTAAAATCTATCGCGGTTTCAAAAAATAGGAAAACCACCGATGGCCTATGGGCTTTGCGCAGCCGCCGCGCCGTTTTAAGGGATAATATTTGCCTGTCGGCGAATTGAATTAATGCAGAGATAGGTTACTGAGATAGACGAAAGACCGCTTGTGGGTCGATTGCGACAATCCGTTACGGGAATGGGTGGCAGACTTTCCATTGCCAAGCCATCTCTATTCCGGCAGACAATGCTGCCATGTAGGCTTCAGGCGTGTAAACATTTCCATTCCTTCAAGCTCGTTTTGCAAGATTTGCCAACGGGCCAGATCAAACGAATCCCGATACAAAGACGCAACCCAATCCGCCAGCCGCACGGCTGAAAAGGTCTCGGCAGCGTTGGTGTCACAGACAGAAAGCCCGGCGCTGTGCCGGTAGCCCGCGATAACGGTAGTCTCGTCATAGCCCCAGCGATGGAGTGCAAGCGCAGCCAATCCGGCATGAAATGTTGCATCCTCGGGCAGACTCGCTTCGGCAGCCGAGGCTACGGGGTTAAGTGTTGCCGGTAGCTCGGAAAAATGCATGTCGGCAAACAAACTTTGCACGTGTTCGGCAAGCTCGGGTGTATTGGCCGCGTGCCAGAAATTGAAGACCACGGTTTGTCGCGGCTGAATAGCCGCCGTGACGCCGTGGTATGAATCGCCGTGCAGCAGAAAGCCGAAAGCTTTGTTGTGCTCTGGATTAACCCTAAAAACCGCTTCACTCTCCGGCGAAGAAAATAATTCCAGCACCCCGCCATGCTCGGCTTGCCATTGCTTATTCAGTTGCACGACCAGTCGGGCAATCTCATAACCGACTAGTGGCCGGTCGCTGTGTATGCCAATCACTTGTCCAGGCAGCATCCGTTGCGCCGTGACCAAAACACGATTGGTGAGTGGTAATCCGGTAATCTCGCGCATTCTAGCGAGGACTTCTGCTTGAAAAGCGGCGGGAATGTTCTCAGTAACGTCCTTGAGAGAGCAGCGATAAAACGCCCCATCCCGATGCTGCCAATCACCGTCTTGCAAAAATAAATCTTCAAGCGCAGCGCACTGCTCCGCAGAAAATGCGGAATGGTCATAAAAAAACGGGAACGGGGTATCGTGGTGGATGGGCTGCGAGAGCAACGGCTAAGCTCCTATTAGAATCAAATTGAGAGGTAGCAATACAGGCTTGAGTCTTACGGAAAACGGCGTCTAGGATTGTTTCACCAAGTTTTCAGTTTTGATTAGTTTAGAGGGGAGAATCCAAGGGCGCAGCAATCCAACTACAACTGAATATTCCCGCGATTACGCTTTGCTAATCGCGGCTACAAGGGGTGGCTGAGTCGCTAGCTACACTGTGAGCTTTTCACATTATTGCTTAGGATAAACCTGCACCCACTCGATACGTGGGCCGCTCATTTCCTTGACGACGATTTCAAAGTCGTTAAAGGCGATGCGCTCGCCGGCTTCGGGGATGTCGCGCAATTGCGCCAGGATCATGCCGCCCACGGAATCGACGTCGTCAAGATCCAGTTCTTCGTTTTCCACATCGATACCTAGAATCCGCTCCAGCGAGAAAATCGGCAAGCTGCCTTTCCCGAGCAAGCTGCCGTCGTCTTGACGGGTCCAGTCGCTTTCGGTTTTTCGAAATTCGTCGCGGATTTCGCCGACCATGGCCGACAACAAATTGTCCAGCGTGATAAAGCCGTGCGGCTTGTGGCCTTTCTGGCCGATGACGGCAAAATGCGGCGAGCCTTGAGTAAAGCGTCGGAATAATTCCAAGGCCGGCATATGCGCGGAGATATGTTGAATCGGGCGTAAATAAGGTTCCAAATCGTCGATTTGCTGGCCGTGTTGTTGCGCCAAGAACAAATCTTTTAAATGGATAATGCCCAGCACATCGATACCGTTACTGTCGAAATACGGGTAACGGCTAAAACAGCTGCTATAAACCGTTTCCAGCATTTGTTGTTGAGATTGGCCTTGATACAGCGCGGTAATTTCGTGAATCGGCCGCATCAGATCAGAGACCTCCAACTTGCCGAAATCCAGCGCCTTGGCCAGCACGTTGCATTCGTCGCTGGTCAGGTTCTCGCCGGCCCGGCTGGAGCGCAGAATCAGTTTCAATTCCTCGTTGGAATAATGACTGTCCAGGTTGTGACCATCGCTAAGTCCGGCGATGCGTAACACCAGGTTGGCGCTGCCGTTCAACAACCATATAGCCGGATACATCAACCAGTACAGCGCGTAAAGCGGTCCGGCGCTCCACAGGCCTATGCCTTCCGGATTGCGGATGGCCAGCGACTTGGGGGCTTGCTCACCAACGACGATATGCAGAAAGGAGATCGTGCAAAACGCAAACGCAAACGAGACGTTATGGATGATTTCCGGGGAAGTGATTTCGGCCTTGGCAAATAGCGGTATTAACAGATCAGCGAAAGCCGGTTCGCCTATCCATCCCAGCCCCAGCGAGGCTAGGGTAATGCCGAGTTGGCAGGCTGATAGATAGGCATCGAGTTTTTTGTGTACTTTTGCGAGAATCCGGCCACGCCAGCCTTCGGTTTGTTCGATGGTCTTGATTCTGGTCTGCCGTAGTTTGACCAGACTGAACTCGACCGCAACAAAGAAGCCGTTTAGAAATACCAGCAACAAGGCGCAGGCGACCAGAACAAGATTACTCATAAATAAAGCGTTGATTACAGCGGAATGGCCATTATACCGGGAATCCGCACCTTTGCTCGATGTGTGATGGCGCCGCCGGGCGCGCGCTAATCCGGCGGGCCAGGCAGGCGTTCGACATTGGCGGCCATATGCATGGGATAAAGCGCCGGTCCGAATTGGGTAAAGATCGCCACATCCGCCGCGTCGTGGCCGTAAGCGACGATGACCCTACCGCCGCACGGTTCGGCTTGGGTCGGGTCGAAGGTATACCATCGACCGCCCACATAAGCCTCGAACCAGGCGTGAAAATCCATAGGCTGCAAGCCGTATAGATAGCCCACCACCATCCGTGCCGGAATGCATAAGGCCCGGCACAGAGCGATGCCCAGATGGGCAAGTTCGCGGCAGACGCCTTCGCCGGCCATATTGGTTTCGACTGCCGAGAGCTGGAAATGCGGCGAGTCCGGATTGAAACGGATATTGTCACGCAGCCAGCGATGCAGCGTCGCGACTTGGTCGTAGCCGGGTAAGGCGTCGGCGACGATTTCCTGGGCCAGATCGATAAACCGGTCGGATTCGCAATAGCGGGTCGGGATCAGATAGGTCAGTACCGAATCGGGCAGACTCTGCACTTCCGTAAACGGTGCGCCGGGGCAGACGTCGATATGCTCGTTAGTATGAATATCGGCGCTGGTGCGCACGGCAAACTCGCCGGGTGGCGCAATCAGGCGCTGGCAGAGATTGCCGTAGTAGTCGGTATATTCGAATACCGGCACCGTCGGATTCAATGTATACGACTCGCGGGCTACCCATTGATTGGCGCCGTTGCGCGGTCGCAGCATCAAAATGAACGGAGTCTCGATGCTGACATCGAAGGTTATTTCGCAACTAGTGCGCAGCCACATATGGGGTGTCCTTGTGTTGATTACCGAAAAATTAGCCTTGGGGCACGCGCCGATAGGCGCGTTGCCGGAGCCAGCCGCTTGAGCAACATTGATCGTACGTGCTAAATCTTGGCTTTGCCTGAGCGGAGGGGCCAGAACGGGATCGACAGCACCAGTATACACAGCAACCAAGCGATGAGTTGCTGATTGTAAAACGTGTAACCCAGGGCTACCGGTAAACCTTCGCTAAAGCCCGGATGCGCTTGGATAAAGTCGTAGGCAGCCATGAATTCGTGCGTCTCACCTATCACCACGGCGACAGTGCCGAAACTTAAAAAATACGCCAACAAGCGGTCGCGCGGCGTTTGTGAATCACCGCTGGACAGGCTGTCGAAGCGCAGCATCTGCCAGTTTAGCCGGCGTTGAGCCAGGTATAGGCAAACGCTCAAAGCGCAGATGCCAATGGCCGGAATCGCGAATTGTTCGACAGGGAAACTCAGATACCGGCCGTTCAATGCCAGACTGTAGGTTTTATACAGCGCCAGCACCACGAAAAACAGATAGGCGCTTCTCAAGCGGTTTGCCAGGGCCGGCAGCGCGGCTTGGTTGGCTAAAATCGCATAACCGCGTTGCAGCAACAAGCCGCTTAATAGGGTGTTGGCTACTATTAGCAAAATGGTGTAAGCCTGTTGCCAGATGCTATAGCTGGTAAACCACAGAAAGTCCGCCAGCGTCACCAGGCAAGCGCCAAACACTTGGGCCAAGGCTAAAAACACCAATAGGCGCGGCAGCGACAGCTTTGATAATTTCTTGAAGTAGACCGCAACCAGCAACAGCCACAGGCCGGTCGCCCAGGCAAAATGCAGCAACCAGTCAGGGTTTTCGTAAACCGGGCCGGTCAACGGAAATACCGGTTCGCGGTCGATAGTCAACAAGCCCCAATTCGCGCCGACCACGCCTTCGTTATGACTTTTCCAGGGCTGGTTAAAGGCTTCGACGATGTTGTAGTCCAAGCCGTGCCGGTTCACGACTTCGATCAGGCTGCGTATGAAGCGGGTTTCGTTAACGACGCTGGGAATGGCTCGGCCGCGTTGGCGGCCGGCGGCGGGCCAGCCGGACTCGCCGATCAGAATCGGTTTGTTCAGGCCCATGCTATGTGCTTTGTCTTCGATCTGCTGGACGATTTTCTCGACATGGCCTGCGGCATCTTCAATAGCCACCGGCTCGTCTTCCCAGTAGGGCAGAATGTGTACGGTGATGAAATCCACTTCCTGCATCAGTTGCGGGTATTTCAGATAAATCGACCAGACATCGGCATACGATACCGGCTGTTTCACCGCCTGTTTGACCTGGCGGATATAACCGATCAGCGTGTCTACATCCATGTCTTTGCGCAGCAGGACTTCGTTGCCGACCAGCACCCGTTTCACCACATCCGGATTGGCGTTCACCGCTTCGATCAGCGCGGCGATTTCCTTTTTATTACTGGCATGGCCGTCGCCCAGCCAGCCGCCTTGAATCATCTCCACGCCGTGTTTGCGCGCAAATTCGGGAGTAGGCTGCATACCGCCGAGAATCGAGTAGGTACGGATGGTATGGGTTTTATCCGCAATCAAGCCCACGTCCGCGTCGATATGTTCCGGCAGCGGAAATTTTTCGTCTATCGGGCTAAAACCGTCCCGGTAAGGCGCAAACGACAAGCTGCGCAATTTACCCGAAGGTACATCGACCCCGGCGTCTTGCGGGCGATTCAGGCTCCAGGCGATAGCGCCGTGAACGACAACGATGAAAACCAGGCAGAACAAAAGATGGGTGGGGCGCATTACAGGAGATGGTTAAGCTGAGTGAATAAAAACGTGGGTTTGCGGGGATTATACAGGCTTGGCGCGCGCTAAAAATCAAAGTCGGTGAGGCAGACGGCGATTCTCGATAAAACTATGTTATCTGCCGGCCATTTCGCGGGTTATTTGCCGCATTCCCGGATTGCAAGCAAGCAAGGTTCAAAGCCAGGCTGCATGTATGGTGGGGCCTGCCAAGCAGCATTTGTCGTTGGTTCAATTATTGCAAACGCTCTGACGCAAGGCTGCGCTGCGACATTTTGGTGGGGTATCAGCCAGTCGCTGTTTTTGAATAAAGCTTTGGATATTTTCGATACGCATGAGTGCACAGCCATTGACCGATATTTCCGCGTTCTGGACCGAGTCCTTGGCCGATGAGTTATTGCGTTTTTTGACCGGACGCTTGAAATGCCCGGACATTGCCGCTGAATTAACTCATGACACGTATCTGGGGTTACGGCAGATTGCCGAGAAAAGTCAGCCGGATAATGCCCGAGCCATGGCGTTTCGGATCGCGATCAATCTTGCCATTGACCATCAGCGCAAAACCATAGTCAGGGACCGTTACGGCGCTGACGAAGATTTCGATGCGCTGGCTGAAACTATTCCCGGTAACGCCGTGCCACCGGAACAGGTGTTGATCAGTCAACAACGTTTGGCCGCATTGCAACAGGCGCTGGACGAGTTGCCGCAAGCCTGCCGTAGTGTGTTTTTACTACATGGGGTCGATGGCCTGACCTATACGCAAATTGCCGAACGCTTGGGGATTTCCAAATCCCAGGTCAATAAGTTACTGGCCAAAGCCATGGCGCATTGCGCCCGGCAACTGGCCGATTGAACAAAACGCCCGCATTATTTTTCCGCAACCTGCTTCACACCGATGCCGTTAACGCCTGCCGCTTGTTTGCAAAGCCCGTCTTGCTATGATCGCTTTCGTGCCTGGCACGTCTTTATCAATAATACCCCTGCTTAATTGGAGCTCGCATGCCCGCGCCGTCCGACAAATCCGCTCATACAAGTCTGCAAGATCAGGCCATCGCCTGGCTGGTTTGTCTGCGCGACGACAGTTTGAGCGATGCGGAACTCGAAGCGTTCGCCGATTGGCTGAGCCGCGACACCTTGCATGCCGAAGCGTTTACCGAGGCGGAGAATTTGTTCAGAGATATGGTGCTGGCCGGCAACCAGTCCAGACAGGCCGAGGCCCAACAACCAGCGTCTCGGCAAATCGCCCCGGTGACATTCCGCGCCGCTAAAATCAAGCCAGCCAAACCCCAATCGCGCCGGCCCTGGTTTACTGCCGGGCTTGCCTTTGCTGCGATGTGGCTGCTGGCGATTGGTCTGATCATGCCGCAGCAAGCGCGCTTATTTAGCGATTATTTATGCGACTACCGCACGCAAACCGGCGAAATTCGCCAGATTCAGCTCAGCGACGGCAGCCGTTTGCTGATGAACACCAATAGCGCGGTTTCGGTAGCGTTCACCGCCGCGGCCAGGCGTATCGTTTTGCACCACGGCCAAGTGCAGTTTACGGTGGCAAAGGATAGTCGGCGGTCTTTCGAAGTGGTGGTCGACGACTTGACGGTACGCGCGTTGGGTACCGTGTTTGAAGTGTATAAAACCGCAGAGGATCATACCGAGGTGACTGTCCAGGAGCATGCTGTAGCGGTCAGCAGTGCGGGTCTCGACAGTGACGTTACCGTCGCCCAGGGGCAGGGCTTGGTCTATCAACCCGGATTGCCGTTACCGCATCCGCGGGCCGTGGGTGCGGAACAGTACGCTTGGCAGCAACATCGGCTGGTGATCAACGATAGGCCTTTAGCCGAATTGATCAGCGAGTTGGAGCGTTATCGCTTCGGACGGATATTTCTGGCCGATGCAGCCCTTAAAAATCTACGGGTGACCGGAGTGTTTTCTCTGGATACGCCCGATGAGGCGCTGTCCTCGGTGCGCATAGCGCTGGGTTTGCAAGAAACCCGTATCGGTCCCTGGTGGGTGTTATTGCGTCGCTGAGTTTTTGGCGCGGAAACCCTGCGTGCATATTTCGTCAACCCAGCCCTTGAACATCGTCGCTCCCGCACAGACGGGAACGACGATGCGGCTTTAATTTGGAGTCGAAAGCTCGAGCGCATAAGCTCAAACCGTCCGCTTCGACTCCCTCATTTCGAAAATAGTTAAATTTTTGTGATCGATTTTTGTGCTGAAACGACTTCTATGTTGAGAAACATTTTTTTTCGGACAGGACGGATCTTGAAAGCACGGATTAACGATTTTCGCTACCAGCTTGCAGTCGGCGTATGGCATCGGCCAGCCGTATATCTTTGCTATGCGCTGAACGGCAACCGTGTCGGCGTCGATACCTGGGTGTTGATTGGGCTGGTGGCGGCCGGCGGACAATTGAGCAGCAGCCAGGCGGTTGCCGCGGAAGTTATCCGTCACTTCAACATCAGCGGTCAGTCCTTAAATAACGCGTTGATTCAATTTGCCGCGCAAGCAGAGTTGGAATTGATTTTTTCAGCGGACATGTTGCGTGAGCTCGCCAGTCCCGAGCTGCGCGGTGACATGTCGGCGGAGCAGGCATTAACACACTTGTTGCATGGCAGCGGCTTTACCTACCGTTTTATCGATGCCGATACGGTGACTTTGGAACGCAGCCTGACGGCAACGGAGTCATCTAACCTGCCGCCCGTTACCCTGGATGCCATGACTGTCGTGGGCTTGAAAACAAGGGAGGCCGGTGCGGAAATCCTCACCGAGCCGATGCTTGACGAGGCGCGGACCTATGCCGTCAGGCATATTGCCAGCGCTACCGGAACGGACACGCCAATCAAGCAAATCCCGCAGTCGGTGCATGCGCTTAACCGCCCTTTGTTAGACGACCAGCAAACGATCAACGTCAGCGAATCCTTAGTCAATGTCAGCGGCATAGTGGCGCGCAATGAGCTCTACAGTCCGGTTATCGAGGGTACATTGATTCGCGGTTTTCGTTCCGAACAACTGATGGACGGCTTTACCCAGTACTACAACCCCGGCGACCGGGAAAGCACCATTAATATCGAGAGAATCGAGGTGCTGAAGGGGTCTAATGCCTTGCTCTACAGCGGCGGTTCGGGTTCGCCGGTGGGCGGGGTGGTGAATCTGCTTTCCAAATTGCCGCAGGCCAAAGCCTTCGGCGAAGTGGGTTTTAGAATCGGCAGTCACAGCTTTTATCAGCCGTTTTTCGATGTCAATCAACCGCTAAACGCCAATATTCTGTTGCGCATGACTGGCGAGTACACCAACGCCAGACATAACATCGACATGATCGAAACTCAGCGTTTCAACATCAATCCGGCGCTGACGCTGACCGATAACGACAAAACCCGTTTAACGCTCCAAGCCAAACTGTCGCGCTGGCAGCAACCGGAGTATCAGGGCTTACCCGCCACCGGCAGCATTGCCGGCGATTTTGCTACCCGGCCCGACCTGTTCTTGGGGCCGGCCAATCTGCCCGATAGTCATTCGAATGCCGATGCGGTGTGGGCCTCGTTGGAAAGGAGCATCAATCGGAGCTGGCGCTTAAACCTGAAGGCGCGCTATGCGCACTCGGAATTCGACGAGAAAATTCAGACCCTGTTCGGCAGCGATGGCCTCATCGCGGACCGGCCCTTGCTACCGGCATCGAGCTGGGCATTGGTCAATGCCGAATTGTTTCAACAACAGCAAGAGCGCAGCGTGCTGGGCAATTTGCAGGGTAATTTCAAGCTGGGTCCGAGCGAAAACAATCTGTTGCTGGGCGCGGATTACAGTCGCTTGTGCGATGCAGGCTTTATCGAGGGCGATTTTGGCCCCTTGGGTTTGGGTGTCGGTACGGTCGATCTGCGGGCGCCGATATTTGACACCCCTTATGCTGTGCCGGGGCCGGGCCTGGAAAATCAGTTCATCGAAAACATCACTTACGGCGCTTACCTCCAGTGGCAAAGCACTCTGTACCGGCGTTTGCATTGGCTGTCCGGTGTCAGGCTGGGCAAGGTTGGCATCGATTTTAATAATGCCCAAACCGGGGTACACGCTAAAACCGATACGCTGAAATGGCTGCCGCGACTCGGTGGTGTGATCGATCTGAGCGACGAGGTTTCCTGGTTTATTTCCTACAGCGAAGGCATGCGCGGCCAACCCTTTGTGAATTTCGTCGATACGCCGGCGCCGGAATTGTCGAGTCATCTGGAAACCGGCCTGAAATTCAATTTTTCACATCAATTCAGCGGCCAGCTGGCGCTGTATCAAATCGAGCGCAGCCAGGTCGCGGTCACCGACAGCAGCGATTTTCAGCGGCGTTCGGTCGCCGCCGGCCAGCAACGCTCGCGTGGTGTTGAAATGGATTTGCTCTGGCAACCGGTCGAGGGCTTCAGCGTGCTGGCGAACTATGCGCATACCGACGCCCGGTTCATGGACGACGAAGCCGGGGTGGCTGCCGGCACTCGCTTAGCCCAAGTCCCGGAGGATGCCGGGCGGCTCTGGGCGCATTACCGTTTTCAGCAGGATGCGCTGCAAGGCTTTAGCTTGGGTTTCGGCGTTTATGCCCGTGCCGGGGCGTATTTGTCCGACGACAACCGCTTCAAAACCGCCGGCTACCACAGCTTCGACGCGGCGTTAGCTTACGAAACCGGGAGTTTCAAATGGGCGGCTACCGTCAAGAATCTCAGCGATGAGGATTATTTTCAGCCCTACGGCTATTTCGAGGGCCGGGTGGCGCCGGCACCCGGCCGCGCGGGATTCCTGAGTCTTTCGATCAAGTATTGATGCCGTCGTTATCTATTTGCCACAGGAGTTTTTCAGGAGCACCTCACTCAGGGATTTAGAGTGATGTCGTAAGGACCGCGACAAACATGCCACATCCGCCGCGAGACGGAGCCGGAAAGCCACGGGTCTTGGAGATTAAGACAGCCGGGTTACCTGCAAGTTAAATGCCCTAAATTCGGGTTGGCGATTTGCAGATTAACTTTAACCGTAATTTATTAAGGAATAAAAAATGACAATCTTGCACTACAACCGCACTCAACTGGCAAGCGCCGGCCTGTTAGCCTTCAGCGCATTGACCGCCGTTTTAGCGCCTGCAACAGCGAGCGCTGCACAAGTTAGCGGCGATGCCACCATCACCATCAACAATGCCGCTTTTGCGGCGGCATCTGTCAATGTCGGCAGCGGGTATCCGAATGGCTGGATTGTCGCGAAACATTGGGGCGCCAGCGATAATTTACTCGGCATTACCGGCGCAACCAACGGCGGAACGGCGCTATCGGCAACCGCTAGCACAGCGATGTCGTTTGCGGTTAACAGCAACACCACGACCAACAGCTATCCGGCTGCCGGCCCCTATGGCCGTACCGAACAAGCCACAACGATGGACGCCGGCAACACCTCGATCGGTCAAATCGGTCTGAGCGGCGCCTGGTTGTTGACCAGCCAAGGCGGCAGCGGCATTTTGACGCCCTACGACTTTAGCCTGGTAAAAACCGGGAGCACCTGGAATATAAAAACCTTCGATACCGGTTTCGGTTACCAAAATTTCTTGAAGCTGACCAACGTCGCCGAGTCGTTGAACAGCAATGGCGAATTACTACTGAGCGGCGATTTGCAATGGACCGGGTTGTGGGCCGGTTTGGTTGGTGCCAATACCAATGCCGTGGTCGGTACTTTTAGTCTGGCTCCCAGTACTGCGCCATCGGCGGTACCGGTACCGGCGGCGGTCTGGATGTTCGGCAGCGGTCTGCTGGGCTTGCTGGGTGCAAGTCGCAAAAAAGCCTCTGTCGCGGCTTAACTCGAAAGTGGGCTTGGGGCGGTCGCCAAGATTCGCTCCGGGCCTTAGCTTATTGAAATAAATCCTTCTTCTTGCCAGCATGCCGTGCACTGCGGCTGTTTGCGTATTCAGGCAGGGAGAGGGCTTATTCTGACTATCCGCTGTAGGGCTTTTATGAAGATCAACAAAAACCACGGCTATCCCGTTTTGGCCGTGCTGGCTATCGGCATGGGGATGGTATCTCCAAGCGCCGATGCCGCGATATTGAATGCGCCATCCGGCGGCACTTTTACGATGAACCTGGACCGCAATGCGCTGGCGCCTTACGCCGGGGGTTATTACTTGTCGACGTTTTGGAGTACTGCAACGTCCAATGCCGATAATCCGGCCAATACCGGCGACCATTTGCTTAGCCAACTCAACAACACCGAGATTTCCGGACTTAATCAGGTGTTCGAGTTGACGGCTATCGGTAACGATCCTAGTCCGCAAGCCAGTCAGCGTCATGTCAAAGCGACGTCAGCCGAGTTTGCCATCGATACCGGCACTCTGGCCGGTATGGCCGGGGCGCAAGTCGGTATGAGCGGCGTGCAGGGGTTTTATGCGCCCAACTGGCCACCCGGCGGGGCCGGCTTGGTCAACGGCGATTTTTCGCTGCTATACGATGCCGGCCGGCAAACTTTGGGCCGCACCGGCTGGTACCTAGCCAATAACATTTATTTCACGATGGCGGTGTACGACTTAAACAACCTAAGCCTGAGCTTTACCAACGCCGAAAACTGGCAGTTTAGCGGCGATTTACTGATGTCGCCGGAAAACGCCGGCATGTTGCAAGGCGTGCAACTGGTCGATGTCGGCAGTTTCTGTTTGGGCACGGGTGCCTATGCCGGTTGCGGTCAGGTATCGGCGGTGCCGCTGCCCGCTGCGGTCTGGTTATTCGGTAGCGGCTTTTTGGGCTTTATCGGCATAGGCCGTAGGCCATATCTTTCAAGGAGTGTGACATTATGAAAATCAATAATCATCGATCATCCGGCATGCTGTTGGCCGCGAAACTATTAAATTCCCTGGATTCGCCATTCCCGTGCAGGTTGGAATCCACTACAGTCGCTCAACCGCCGTCTGCACCGGAACGACGCTATTTAGGAGCCGGGTTACTACTGGCGGTTTGCGGTATTTTAATGTCCGGCCATGTCCACGCCGCGACAGTAAGCGGCGGTGCGCTGGTCCTTAACCTAAACCGCGATGTGCTAATCGCCAGCGTCGATGTGAATGACTATCCGGACACACCCACCGCCGACTTTCCGATTTGCTGCCGGCCTTCTATTTATCTGGAAGAGTTTTACGACGCTTCGGCCGCATCAAAAACCTTTGTACAGTTGCGGGACGGCAATGCTCCGGATTTATACGATCTGGTATCCGATGAAATTCCGGCGACCGGGCTGCAATTTAGTGTCAACGGGTTGAGTCCGATAGTTAATCCGGGCGGGCGGCAGAACAGAAATACCACTTTCCAGTTCGAACCCGGCAATTTGTTCGGCACTGCCAGCGGTAGTATCGGTCTGGGTGGCGTCATGCGGTTTAGAGTGGACGTCGAGCCACCAACTAATAGAGTGTTGTTGGGCGACATGACCTTGGAATACGATCCTGCTCTGGAAGCGGCTACGCCCGGGCGTTCCGGTTGGGTGATTACCAATCACATCGGCTTCGATGCGGGCGGTTTTGAGCTGTTTGATGTCACCACCGCAATAGTCGGGGATACTTTAAGTCTCAACGGCAATCTGGGTTTAGGGTGGGGCTTCGATCATCTGGGCGCTCGCGACGCCCGTTTGCGCGATACCCGCATCGGCACCTTCAGCTTTCAAACCACGGTGGTGTCCGGAGAACTGCCGGCGGCAGTGCCGGTGCCGATGACGGTATGGCTGTTTGCCAGTGGTTTGGCTGGACTGGTTCTGAATGGTCGTTCTAAAAGAGAGATCGTCTGATGAAACAGGATGAAGTTACAGGATTGACTCGGCCGCGAACTGCTGTGTGCTCCGAGCCTGGCGAATGGCGTATACCCTTTTTCCGTAACGTCAGGCTGGTAAAAATCGCGGCAGGCGTAGGCGTCGGTTTGACATTGACGACAGCCGCGCAGGCAGGGCCTTCCCCGGTAATAAGCTTTGGACAGTATCGTAGTCATCAGGTCAATGTCGATGCCGGCGGGCAAAACATCATCGGTGACAAAGGCAACGAGCCAACGCTGGCCCTGAACCCGCTAAATCCCGCCAATATTGTCGTGGGCTGGCGTAAGTTCGATTCACCGCCCACTGCTGTCAAACACGGCGGCTATGCCTATAGCTTTGACGGCGGCGCGAGTTGGACTACCGGTATGCTGCCGGCCTTACCGCTGCAAACCCGCACCGATCCGGTGTTGGAGGTCGATGGCCAGGGGAATTTTTATTACCAGTCCCTGGCAATATCGGATAGCACGTCGGTGTTTAAATCCGGCGACGGCGGCGTGACCTGGTCGGAGCCGGTGTATCAGTTTAAAGGCGACAAGAACTGGCTGGCCATCGATAAAACCGGCGGTCCCAGCGGCGGGCATATTTACAGCACCTGGCGGCGGCCTGCCGACAGCAATCCAGACCCACATTATGTGCCCAAATATTTCAGCCGTTCCACAGATGGTGGTTTGAGTTACCAGGAGCCGGACGCGGCATTGCCGGTGGCAAACTTCGGTTTCGGCCGGCTGGCCATCGGCCCGGACGGCGAGGTTTATTTATTTGGCGTCGATGAAACGATTTTGTCCGTCAGTGCCTTGGGCATAGTGCGTAGCGGGCATTATTTCCTGAAATCGGTTGATGCCAAAGATCCTAATACCTCGCCCAGCTTTAGCGCGCAAAAAGTCGATATGGGCGGCCACGGCATGATGTTCCTGTCGCCGAGTTTGCAGTTACCCAATCCGTTGGGCGGCGACGGTGATGTGCAAATCGCTGCCGATCAATCGGCCGGGCCGTTGCGCGGCAATATTTATTTGCTGGCACACGTCACGTCCTACGCTTGGCAAGCGGGCGACGATCCGCAGGATATACATTTCGTGCGCAGCAGCGACGGCGGCGCCACTTGGTCGGCACCGGTACGCGTGAATGACGACCCTCCCGGCGCCAATGCGTATCAATGGTTTCCGATGCTAGGCGTGGCGGCCAATTCCCGCATCGACGCGGTGTGGTACGACACCCGCAACGGCAGCGGCAGCGCGCCGTACCGCTATTCCCAACTTTACTACGCCTACTCCTGGGATGGCGGCGCAACCTGGAGCAAAAACCAGGCGGTCACGCCCGTGTTCAATACGCATCTGCCGTATAACATCGTGAACGGCGAAGAGCGGCAAAGCGACAAAATGGGCGATTACACCCAGTTAGTCTCCGACGCCAACGGCGCACACATTGCTTACACTGCCACCTACCACGGCGAGCAGGATGTGTATTACTTAAACGTATTTCCGGATTGCAATAGCAATGGCAAGTCGGACGTGCTGGATATTCAAAACCGCGTTAGCGGCGATACCAATTTGAATCATCTACCGGATAGCTGCGAGAACATCGCGGTAAAAGGCGATCTGGACGGCGACCGCGATGTCGATCAACTGGATTTGAACGTGGTCATTGCTGCCCGCAACAAACCGGCTTCCGGCGTAAACGACCCGCGCGATCTGGACAAAAACGGCGTGATCAATGCGTTGGATGTGCGCAAGCTGACTTTACTGTGTACGCGGTCACGCTGTGCTGTGTAACCAGACCGGCGCCAGTCGGCCCGCCATCGACACACCTGCCCGGCTAAATGAACCGAAAGTATCCCGTCATTCCCGCGCACGCGGGAATCCAGGATGCCGAATATAGGAATAACAACGATGATGAAACAATTCAAAGCCGGCCTGGCCGGCATAGCTTTATACGCGGCCAGTGGTGTCGCCGATGCTGCCATTGATTTACATTTTGTGCCGCTTGACCAAACCGCCGAAGCCATTGAAATTGGCCTGAGCATTTCCGGCTTGGGCGACGCTGCGTTAGGAACGTATGACTTTAATATTCAGTTCGATCCGACGCATTTGGCGTTTGCCGGCGTGGCTTTCGGCGACCCGCTTCTGGGTGACGAGTTGGATGTGTTTGATTTGGGTGGAAACAGTGTCGCCGCCGATTTGCTTGCGCCCGGCGTGCTGAACCTGTTCGAGTCGTCCTTGGACGACGCGGCGGATTTACAAACCCTGCAAGCCGATAGCTTTACGCTGGCAATCATCCGCTTCAATGTGCTGATCGGGGGTAGCAGTCAGCTTGATTTACTGATTAACAGTTTGGCGGATGCCAGCGGGGATGGCTTGTCGGTAAACACCGCGCCGCTTAACGTCAACACTGCCGCCGCCGTGCCCTTGCCGGGGATGTTTTGGCCGATGGTTGGTGGGTTTTGGATGGTGTTGAGGCGGCGTAGGGTTTAGTCTAATGTAGCCTGGATGAAGCGAAGCGTAATCCAGGGGGCGATTCGGTGAATAACCTAGATCGAATTGTACTTCATGCGGGCTAGTTGCTAAGCATGTGTTTGGGTGATATACGGAAACTTTATAATCACTTGTTAGAACTCATAGGAGGCTTTGGTGACTTCGGAAGAAAAATACAAAGAATCGTTCGGTCTCGGCACAACTCCAGATCCGAAGAAAACCGATAGCGCACTTCAGCACGCCCTCGATATCAGAAAATTTGAAATTTCCCTGTACTGGCAACGCGCCACGTATTTCTGGACGCTCATTGCAGCCACGTTCGCAGGGTACTTCGCTGTGTTATCTGCCGAGCACATGAAAGACAAGGAATTTAATGCCTACGTACTCGCTTGCGTGGGCTTGATCTTCTCTCTTGCTTGGTTTCTTACAAACAGAGGGAGCAAGTACTGGCAAGAGAACTGGGAAAACCACGTTGACATGCTTGAGGATGGAACTACCGGCCCTCTATATAAGACCGTTCTTCACAGGCCAAAAGCGAAGGGCGTTTTATCTTTAATTGAAGGGCCTGCACCATTCTCTGTTTCGCAGATCAATCAATGGGTAAGCCTGTTCACTCTTGCCGTATGGCTACCGCTGATAGTGACCGTATTGCCCGAGTTTGACTTGAAATCCGGTGTTTCCGGGAAACATGCTGTCATCGGCACCATCACATTGGTAGCAGTTGCCATGATGCTATTCCGAACAAGATCAAACATCGTCGAAGGTCACAAACATTCAATGTCAGTGAAACGCACTGTGGTCATAGACGAATGACTTCTAACATGGTGCTCAACCTCGCTCCCTTCGGTCGCTGGACGCTGCGCGATAAAGCCCCGCAGCGCCGGTTGGCCTGGTAGCTCATGGTGAGCGTTAACATTCCCTGTCATATCCAAAAGCTAATATTGAAATGTCACATAACCGCTTACGCGGCAATGTGACCTACGGCTACGATTTGCACGAAATTCGAAAGCCGCATTCCATGTTGGTATCAAGCGCGACATTTTTTTCGGGGAGGGTCAAATCGGTTTCAGATGGCTATTGCACCTGGCAGGTGTAATTCTCGCAGTCGCTTTGGACGTCGGCTTGTGGAAACAGTGGACATTAATCTGCAACGAAGCTTGTGCGCCGTGGCGGGCGTTAATGATGATTTTACTGAGCTTCTTGCTGCCGGCCGCGGCGTATTCGACGCAGTTGGTATGGACTGCTGCACGTCCCAGGCCCGTTGCCCGAGTTATCTGCGCTGCTTTGACTTTAGCCAGTCTGGTGGCGGCGATTTGGCTAAGTTTCTTTGAGTGAGGCGGCGCGATTTGGGTTTATTTGCGTTCGCCGATCTTAGGCAACCGCCCCGCCAAACCCATCGCATGCCGCGTCAGCAATTGTTTGGCAAACGGCAGGTGGTCCAGCAAGGTCAGGCCGGCGTTGCGGACGGCGGCCAGGGGTAGGTTGTCGTTGGAGAACAGCTTGACCACGCTGTTGGTAAAACCGATGGTTTTACCGTGATCTTGCTGACGTTGCCGGCTGTAGTTTTTCAGCAGGCGGGCGTCGCCCAAATCGCCGTGTTTCTCTTGTTGGTCGAGCAGCATTTCCGCCAGTAAGGCCACATCGCGTATCCCCAGGTTAAAGCCTTGGCCGGCCACCGGATGCAGTTGATGCACGGCGTTGCCGATGATGACGGTGCGGCCGGAGACCATGCTTTCGGCGCGGATCAGGCTTAACGGAAATGCCCGGCGCGGTGCGGCCAGTTTTAGTTCGCCCAAGCGGTAGCCGAAGCAGTTTTGCAGCTCGGCGAGAAATTCGCGGTCGCTAACGTTAATCAAGGTTTCGGCTTGCTCGTGAGTGCGCGTCCACACCACCGCCGATTGTTTACCCGCAACCGGCAGCAGGGCTAGCGGACCGAATTCGGTAAAACGTTCGAAGGCGATGTTGCGATGCGGCAGGGCCGATTGCACGGTGGTGACCAGCGCGGTCTGGCCGTATTCGGTGACTTGCTGCGGTATTTCCAACAGCTTGCGCACGGTGGAGTTGCCGCCGTCCGCGCCGACCAACAATTGCGCGCTGACATTCAAGGAACTGCCGTCGTGCTGTTTCAAACTGACATTCACCGCGTCACGGCCGGACATCAAGCCGGCGACTCGGGTTTGATACAGGCAAACGGTGTCGGTTTTCTCGACCAGGTCGGCCATGTGCTGTTCGATGTCGCGGGCGACGATCACATAACCTAAGGCTTCCACGCCCTGATCTTCAGCGGCTAGCCGGGTTTTCCCAAAATGGCCGCGATCCGAGACGTGAATATGTTTGATGGCAGTGGCTTTATCGGCGACACCGCGCCAGGCGCCTAAGTCATTGAGCAGTTCAACGGTGCCGGCCGCCAACGCCAGCGCGCGGTCGCCGGCCGGCGAGTGACGCAGTTGTTCGCGGCTATTGGCTTCGACCAAGGCTATCTTTAAGCCGCTGTTTTTCAGCGCCAGGGCCAGACAGTTACCGGCTAGGCCGGCACCAACGATGATCAGGTCGAAATCGTGCTGCATTTGTTTTAGCCCAGCGCTATTGATCGATCATAAAGCGTTTCCGGCGCGACATCTAGCTCACCCGGCCAACACACGGTACCCAGTCCGACATAGGCTTGATCGAATAGCGAGCGGTCCTTAAGCTGAATGAAAACGCCTTTGTTCAGATAAGGGGACATGTCGAACAAGCGGTGCTCGCCGTTATCGAACCAAAGTTCCAGTTTATAGTTGTCTTTAGGTAGCACTTGAATCACGGATTCCATAATGACCTTCCTTTAGCGTAAAGGATCGATAGGGAAGAGTTTTTCGCCATTGATCGCCAAGTTCCAATCGGCTAACAAAGATTCCCGATGAATTTCAATCCAGGCCTGCACCAGCCTGGATTTGGCAACCGGCAGGTCGCCGCCAAGTAATGCGCCGTCGGCTATGGAGAACGAGGCATTGTAGTCTTGATATTTGGCGTGGATATGCGGAAGTTTATGACGCTCATCGTCGAAGAAATACATACAAACAACGATGCCATAAAACATGCTGATGGTTGGCATATCGAATATCTCCGCCTTGCTAGCTCGATTGCATTAACGCTTCGATGGCTTCTATCGACTTTGGCACGCCGCCGGTCAGTATCTCGTGGCCGTCTTTAGTCACCAAGACATCGTCTTCGATGCGAATGCCGATGCCGCGCCATTGTTTGTCCACTGTTTCGCAGTCGGCCGGCACGTACAGGCCGGGTTCCACGGTTAACACCATGCCGGGTTCCAGCAAGCGCCATTCGTCCTTAATCTTGTAATCGCCGACGTCATGTACGTCCATGCCCAGCCAGTGGCCGATGCGGTGCATGTAAAACTGTTTATATTTTTCGTCTTTGATCAGTTTTTTGGGTTTGCCTTTTAACAGGCCCAGTTCGATCAGGCCCTTGGTCAGGGTTTCCACAGAGGCGTCGTGGGCTTTGTTCCAAGGGTTGCCGGGTTTGATCTCGGCCAGCGCGGCGGCTTGGGCATCCAGCACCAATTGGTACAACAACCTTTGCGGTTCGCTAAATTTGCCGGATACAGGGAACGTGCGGGTGATGTCGGCGGCGTAATGGTCGCATTCCACGCCGGCGTCGATCAGCAGCAAATCGCCTTTGTTGAGTTTGTCTTTGTTTTCCACGTAATGCAGCGTGCAGGCGTTTTTGCCGCCGGCGACGATGGATGGGTAGGCCACTGCACGCAGGCCGTCTTGGATAAATTCGTGGATCAATTCGGCTTCGATTTGATACTCGTACAAGCCGGGTTTGCAGGCCTGCATGGCGCGAATATGCGCCTTGGCCGATACTTCGCCGGCGCGGCGCATCAATTTCAGTTCTTCCGTGCTTTTGAACAAGCGCATCTCGTGGACGATGTGTTCCAGCGACACCAATTCGCCCGGCGCGGTGACGCCGGTACGCGACTGCTTGCGGATGTGGTTGATCCACTCCAGCAGTTTGTGGTCCAAATCACTGTCCTTACCCATCGGGTAGAACACCTTGCTTTTGTTTTCCAGCATGCCGGGCAGGATGTCGTCCAGATCGTCGATCGGGAAGGAATCGTCGGCTTCGTAGTGTTTGGTGGCACCTTCCAGGCCGGCGTGGGCGCCTTCCCACTGCGCTTTTTTCTCGTCGAACTCGCGGCAGAACAGAATGTATTCGCCTTGTTCGCGGCCGGGGATGAATACGGCCATGGATTCGGCTTCGTTAAAGCCGGTTAAGTAATAAAAGTCGCTGTCTTGGCGGAACGGGTAGTGCACGTCGCGATTGCGGGTGCGCTGCGGCGCGCTGGCAATGATGGCGATATTGCCTTTGCCGATTTGCTTCATCAGGCTCGCGCGGCGTTTTTTGAATTCGCTTTGTTTCATGGTCGATCTACCTGATTAATGCGTTTGCGAATGGCCGAGTTCGGCAAATTGATCGCGGACGGTAAACACGGCGGCGCGCACATATTCGCGCAGTTCTACCAAGGCATTTTCGTCGTCCTCGTCGCCGACATCGGTGTCGATTTTGGTGAGCTCTATCATGTCGCGCATCACTTCGGCGGTATCGCCCGGCCAGTCGGCGCCGGTTTGTGCGTAACCCACGCCAAACAAAAAGCCCTGGCACCAACAACGTAGTGCTTCCACTTGTTCGTCCAGTGGATCGTCGTCTTCAGGCATCAGCAAGTCGAAGGCAAAATCCTCATTCTGATTTTCCAGCAATACGCGGGTTTTTTCGAATACGCCATGCAGTAGCGCTTTGTCTTCGTCAATCAATTGTTGCTCGTCGTCGATCAGTTCGCGTAGCCAGTTTTCGGCGTCGGCGCGGATTTCGACGCAGAGCATGCCGGTGGCGATACCGTGCGCCTCGGCAGCGCCGATATCGGCGTCTTGTTGCTCTAAAATTGCTTCAACCGAACGGTAGGTCATCTGGGCTGTGTTTCCTATTAAAGCTGTTTAATAACATGGCTTATGCTAACATTCTTAGCCATCTACGATGATTATAACGTCATATCGGCCCATACTCTTGCTATGTCTGAAACAGAAAAAGATCCGTCAACCGAACTCGAAGCATTGGAAGCGAAACTGGATACGCTCATTGCCCAGTTCAATCAAGTCAAAAGCGAGAATAAGTCCTTGAAAGTTAAGCAGGATGCCTTGGTTAAAGAAAAAGCCAAATTGCTGGAAAAAACTACGTTGGCTAAAACCCGAGTGGAAGCGATGATTGCCCGTTTGAAAGCCATGGAGCACGATTCGTGAGTAAAGCCGTCCAGCCTGTTTCGCTGAATATCCTGGATAAGGAATACAAAATCGCCTGCGCCGCCGACGAAAAAGAGACTTTGATCAGTTCCGCTCGTGAGCTGGATAGGCAAATGCGTAAAATTCGCGACACCGGCAAGGTCAGCAGTACGGACCGCATCGCGGTACTGGCCGCCTTGAACTTGGCCCACGACTTGGTGGCATCCAATAAAACCGAAAGCGGTGGCGGCATCGACATATGTGCGCGTTTGGCGGATTTGCGCAACAAAATAGAAAACGTTTTGGAAAACCCGTAAATCCCCGGTAGACTATAAGTCCAATCTCCTGCGGCGTTCGAGCAGTACTGGGTGTTTCCTGAACCTGTTTTTACCCCGGAAACTTTTTGCCATTCATGGTGCGCATGCCTGTTTATTCAGGAAGCCTGATTGACTGGATTTGGTTTCCACTTGAACCTTCGGTTCAAGGACGAAAGTATCAGACGGCGCAGGCGGGAGATCTCTTGATTTTTCTTGTCTCGATTTCCCGTGCTCTTTCGATATTCCCCCACGTGTTTGTTGTTAGTCTGCTGCTAACCGGCGCCCAGGGTGGTATAAGGCACGGCGACTATATCGCCGGCTTAAAATTCGGTTAGCTAGCGCTGTATTGACTAAGTCCGTCCCCCAGCATCTCTTGATAACATGCCCCTTTCCTTTTCGCTCCGCTGGACAACAACGATTACGCGATAATGAACATAAGCGACACGAACACTGGCGATTCCGGTAAAAGCTTTACAGAAAACTTCTTGGGCCTATTGGTTGGTCAGGGCCTGATCGATGCGGAAAAACTGAAATACGCCTTGCGGGTGCAAAGCAAACTGGAGTCGCCAAAGCCGATTTTGTTGGTGCTTTGCGATCTGGGTTATG